>SUWV01000009.1 GCA_015061315.1 Lentimicrobiaceae bacterium | reverse complement strand
TCGAGACACTCGGCGGCGTGATGACAAAACTCATCGAAGCTAACACCACAATTCCTACACGCAAGTCAGAGACATTCTCAACAGCTGTCGATAATCAGCCAGGCGTAGAAATCCATGTGTTACAAGGTGAACGTCCAATGGCAAATCAGAATAAGACCATCGGCAAGTTCCACTTGGACAACATTCCACCAGCACCACGTGGAGTACCACAAATTGAAGTAACATTCGACATCGACTCAAACGGTATCTTGAACGTTTCTGCAAAAGACAAGGCTACAGGCAAGTCACAAAGCATCAGAATCGAAGCTTCATCAGGATTGAGCGAAGACGAAATCAAGAGAATGAAAGCTGAAGCTGAAGCTAACGCCGACGCCGACAAGAAAGAACGTGAACGCGTTGACAAATTGAACGCTGCCGACTCAATGATTTTCCAAACAGAAAAACAGATGAAGGAATACGGCGATAAGTTGCCAGCTGACAAGAAAGCAGAAATCGAAGGCGCACTTGGCAAGTTGAAGACAGCACATCAGTCGCAAGACATCGCTGGCATCGACGCAGCTATGGCAGAGATGAACGCTATCTGGCAGAAGGCATCAGAAGAGATGTACAAGAACGCTGGAGCACAAGGCGGCGCACAACAAGATCCTAACGCCGGACAAAATCCAAACAACGGCAATGACGACGTCACTGACGTAGATTTCGAAGAGGTGAAGTAATCCTGCAAGGTCAAACAATCAAATATAATTAGAAACTGAAAGCGCGTAATCTGAAGAGGTTGCGCGCTTTTTTAGAGTCATAGCACCAAATCGATTTTACCTAAATTACTAACGTTTGAAGATTTTCTATTAAGGTTTCTCCGCCTTTTGACTATGGAAATATACGATCAACATGAAGAATCAGCGATGGATCTGTTGCTGGAGATCGACCACATTTGCAGCATTTAAAGTAATCATGAGCTATTACCCTAAATCTCAGGCGTATGTTGATGTTGAGTTTTGTTTTATGTTTAATTTGCCCAACTTTCTTCCTTATTAGGTTTTATTTTATCAGTTTGCATATTTATGTTTTCTTCACATTTTTTGGGCTGTTGAGATTTTTAAGTCCTGGATTTACTTTGCAAATAAAAACTTATTGAAAATCACTTTTTTATATTTTTGTTGGATTTACTTTGCAAATAAGATTAAGCATAATATGGTATATATGTAGCATATTTTTTTGATATGATATTTTCATCTGATATTTTTATTTTTTTCGCTTCCAAGGTATCTGCTATAATACGAGAGGCTACAGAAGATTGATTCTTATCTAATCCAAAACGTTCTCTAACAGATTGATTGTTTATAGATCTACTGTCTTCATAAACCAAACAGGCGTGCTGATAACATGCATCTATTTTTTCTTGTTTTGTCATCTCTGATAAATCTTTCTGCGTAAATAGAAATACACGTGTATGATTTTCACCTTTTGTTATTTTAGCAGCTGGCAATAACATTGATTCAATCGCTTCAACGGCTCTGTCTATACCACTCCCTCTTCGCTCACAAATACCCAACAAAAACATTGCTTGTGCTAAAATCTCATTTCGAGATTGAGGAGGCAAATCCAATAATCTGTTCACATCATGTAAAGGCGCTCCTGGATTAATTATTGAAATTCTATTATTGTATATTTCTATTACTACTTGCATGCCTTCTATTGCAAAGTCTTGATGAATCAATGCATTGGCAACAAATTCTCTGATGGCGATCTTAGGATATGCTGGTATCATTTTACGAACTATGCCAATATCTTCTACAGAAGTTAGTCTCATAATATAATCTACTAAACCTTCGAATCCAACAACATAACCTAATCTTCCGACTTGTTCAGAAAGCAAATCTCGATTATTGCTTCCTGCATATTTTCTTACAATAACAGAATGTGTTTTTAACCCTTCAAATTCTGATATATTTTTTGCGAAAAGTATAGCTCCCATGTTGGTAATATTCCAACCTTCTTCTGTTTTATTACATAGTCCAAATTCTTCTAAGCGTCTTGCAATAGTTGTTTTTTCATTAGGTATGTCTTTACCTAACATTTCAAAATATTTTGTATAATCTAACAATAAGAGCAATTCCTCAGTATTTACATTTTCTTTGGCAATTCGTTGTTCGAAAGAAATACCTTGTGAATCTGCAATCAATGATTTGATTTGAGAACGTGACATTTTTACTGTTTGACCAGCAGAACGTGTATAAGAATCCCAAATTTCTTTTCCTCTCAAATATGTCGGTTTGTCAACTTGTTCTGGAATGTGAATAAATAGCAAAGCATGTCCTTTGTATTCAGTTGTCCAATGTTCTATGGTAATGGAAGAAGATAAGTTGTTCTTTGCTATATTGCCAAGTGTTTTTATTATTTCGGCACTCTCTTCTTTGGTTACAGAAAATAGACTGGCATCATCGTTTACGCCAAAAACCAGAAGTCCTCCACCTTTCATATTTGAAAAAGCACAAATATGTTGAGCTAATCTTTCTGTTTTACATGATAAACCGCTCTTCCAATCAAGTTCGTTTAATTCTGTTGCAATAGGATTAAGACTATCTTCCAATATCTTCAAAGCCTTCTCTTTCCAGTTCATAATCACAATTTTAATAGTTAAACATTTGCTTGCCGCAATTTATGTTTTGATTTTGCAATCAAGAATTTAAATTAATGCAAAGTTAAAAAATAACACTTATGATTTTTGTACGGATGTATATCTCTTAAAATGGGATACTGTTATCTTTACAATAGTTTTCTATTTCCTCATCCGATTCAAATATTTTATCACAGCTTTTTTCAAAACTTAATCTAACATCACCAGTATATTCTTTTGATGAATTTATGACTTTTGATAATTTGGCAATGAACATACTGAATTCTGGATTGAGGTTACATAATTTTTCAATAGTGTTGTATTCTAATTCTTTTTTGCGAGCTGAATAAAGAATTTTGTAATCGTTCACTTGCATTAATATTATACCTATGCCGAATACATTATTCAATCGTTTCATTTCTTCGTCCAAATCTTCATTTATTTCAAAAGTGACAAGGTATCCATAGTTTGCCCAGCTGCTATTAGATAAAGCTTGGAAATAACATTGCTTTAACTGATAATCAGATTCTATTTTCTTTTTTAATTCATAAGAGTAAACATGTACGGTTTCTTTAGGTTCAGTTGCTTTTAATAAAGATAAAGTGGCATCATTTTTAAACTCTTCAAATTCGACTCCGATAATGTCGGGATGAACCCATTTTTGCGCGTTGTCGGATTTTGTTGAAGACTTTTCATGGAAGATAGTCTTTGCATAAATGTTTTTATTTCTAAGAGAACTGCAAAATAATTTATGTAAAGATCGTTCATCGAAACATTTTTGTGAGTTACTTTTTACATTCGTTACTGCGACTGGTATTATTTGTTCATTATTGTTTATCAGTGATTCTATTTCATTTGCATAATTAGTTATGTCACAACATGTGCCAATTGAACCAGTGGAATTTTGTAATTTTTTTGACATGTCTTTTCGTAGTATCACGTTGTCACTCCATTTGACTTTTCTTCGGTGTGGCAATTCACTGTTAGATACATAATAATAATCACTGTCAACAGTTCCAACATAGTAAAACCCTTCTCCTGATGGCGAAAGAACAATGTCACCTATTTTTAAACCTTTTATAATTGTCCATAAAAATCCGCAAGCGAGTCCGGCTGCAGTCTTGGATTTCCCTGGCATTTTTTTTATCCATATTGGAACATACTTATAATTAAAATCTCTCCAGTTATCATAAAGTGAATCAGAAAGGTCTTCATTAATATCAAAGTTAGCTCCGATATATCCGTTTTCTCTGCACATCTTGGCATATTTACTGCCTTGACCTAACATTACTCTATTATATTTCTTCATATAATTTTGCGGTTTTAATTATATTGCAAAACTAATTAATATTTGAAATAGAGTCAATGTATTTGTTTGATTTTATTTTTGATTCTTTAGCCTTTTGTCTTTATTCCCCATACTCTTCCATTTCTTCCGCTGCTATAAAGTAACTCTTTTCCGACAGCTCGTACTGTTTTGGTTTCTGCTCAGTGAAATGAATATATTTCAAAGTATTAACTAACGACTCTAATGTTTCCTGACGTACTTTAGGTTTCAACTGACATTCCCAGATGTTTATAAAATGCCATCCCATAGACGCTAATTTTGTCTGGACTTCAACATCTCTTGTTCTGTTGCGTTCTATTTTAGTCTTCCAATATTCGGTATTGCTTTTCGGCAGAACGTAATGTTTACATCCTTCATGTCCGTGCCAGAAACATCCGTTTACAAAAATCACCGTTCTGTATTTTTTCAGAACTATATCGGGATGACCTGGAAGGCGAGGGGAGTTCAACCTATAACGAAATCCGTGCCTGAACAAGAACTTCCTCACCAGCAACTCAGGCTTGGTGTTCTTACCTTTTATCGCCGCCATGCAACGGTGTCGCTGTTCTGGAGTTAGTTTGTCCATTTTGGTTAAAAAAACATCTGTACAAAAATACGTCATTTTTCCCTATCTTTGCATCTAACTATAAATTGAAAATTATAAATTGTAAACTGTTAATTATAAACTGAACTAAATGGGCAGAAATAAATTTTCACAGCGTGAGATTGATATTATACGTAAACTCTTGAACCGCAAGGTAGCAAGTAATCGTGGCGGTCAGAAGATGGTGCGTCACACTTTGAGAACGGTGTTTAACTTCAATATCTCTGACTTCAACGTTCAAGGTCAGCCTTTCGGTCCGAAAGAATTGGACGAATGCGTGCGTCGTAACAGAATTCATATTCTTGACGAGGCGACGATAGAAGCTATGAAACTGCGTTATGCAGAGAAGAAACAGCATGATGAGGCTTTGAATCAAGCTGAAGCTATCGCCAATGGCGAAGTGGAAGATTGGCAGGAAGTGTTGAAACAATGGAATGAGTATTATAACATAAACCCTGAATAATGTATATTAACCATTGATTTTTTAGGCGTAAAAAAAGCGTGTAATTTTAAATGATTACTCGCTTTTTTTATATTTTTGACATGAATTAATTTCTATTTAACATGAAAAAAACTATCATCTCTATCTGGAACTTTTATTACGAAGGCTTCAAGAATATGACATGGGGCAGGCAGTTATGGCTCTTGATATTTCTCAAAGTCATAATATTATTCCTAGTCTTACGACTGTTTTTCTTTAAGCCAGCGATGGCAGGAAAAACCGATGAACAAAAAAGCGAATACGTTGGAACGCATCTCATTGATAATAATTGAAAGTTAAAAGCTAATATTACCAACTTTAAACCTTTAATCCTTTTAAACTTAAAAGATATGATTGAAAGTGCATTAGTTAATTGGTCGAGGGCTCAGTTTGCTCTCACTGCTGCCTATCACTGGATCTTTGTCCCGCTCACTTTGGGTCTCGCCGTGATAATGGCTGTTATGGAAACTATTTATGTCGTCAAGAAAGACGGGTTTTGGAAAAACACCGCCAAGTTTTGGATGAAACTCTTTGCCATTAACTTTGCTGTAGGCATCGCTACAGGCATTATCTTAGAATTTCAATTTGGCACCAACTGGAGTAATTATTCATGGTTTGTAGGCGACATCTTCGGCGCGCCGCTCGCCATCGAAGGCATCTTCGCTTTCTTCATGGAAGCTACCTTCTTCGCCGTGATGTTCTTCGGCTGGGAGAAAATCAACAAGAAAGTTCACCTCGCCTCCACATGGTTCGTTGCCCTCGGCTCTGCCATCTCCGCTTTATGGATCCTCATCGCCAACGCATGGATGCAGCATCCTGTCGGCATGGAGTTCAACCCCGATACTGTACGTCACGAGATGACAGACTTCTGGGCTTTGGTGCTTAACCCTGTCGCTGTATCCAAGTTCTTCCATTCTGTCTTCAGCGGCTGGATGACAGGAGCCATCTTCGTCATCGGCGTCAGCTGTTGGTACTTACTAAGAAAACGCGAGACTAAGTTTGCGCTCGCAAGTATCAAGGTGGCTGCCATAGTAGGCATTGTAGGAACATTCGCTGTGATGCTCAGCGGCGACAGCTCGGGAATACACGTCGCTAAATATCAGCCTATGAAACTCGCCGCTGCCGAAGGCTTAGAAGACGGAGGCACTCGCGCTCCTTTCTCAATAGTACCTGGAGTAGAAATACCTGGAATGTTATCTATCTTAGCCACTCACGACATCGACGGCTACGTGCCCGGTATCAATCAGATGCTCGACGGCTACACCACTCCCGACGGCGTACGTCATCTCTCGGCAGAAGAAAAGATGCAACGTGGCAAGACCGCCATCGATGCTTTCGCTAAATATAGAACATTGAAAGACAGCGACCCTCAAGCCGCTGAAGAAGCTCGTCAAATACTCGATGAAAACGTCAATTACTTCGGCTACGGCTATATCGACAGTCGCGAAGAACTCGTGCCTAATGTGACATTAGTATATTGGGCGTTCCGTGTCATGGTGGGCTTCGGAACATTCTTACTGCTTCTCATGATTGTTGTCTTGTGGATGGAATATAAAAAGAAACTCGTCAATATGAGATGGCTGCAATGGGTGTCGTTATTGTCTATTCCATTGGTTTATTTCTGCGGACAAGCAGGCTGGATCGTGGCGGAAGCTGGTCGCCAGCCATGGACGATAGAAGGCTTGCTTCCTGTCAAAGCCGCTGTCTCAAGTGTTAGCGTCGGTGCGGTACAAACAACCTTCTTCCTTTTCGTCGCCATCTTCACTCTCTTCCTCGTGATAGAGACGAGAATAATAATCAAAGCTATAAAACAAGGACCTAAAATCGAAGAACAGAAAGGAGAATAAGTCATGATAACATACGAATTTTTACAGCATTACTGGTGGTTTTTAATCGCATTACTCGGCGGACTCTTAGTGTTTCTACTCTTCGTACAAGGTGGCAACGCCTTGATTTTCCTTGCTGGAAAGACAGAAGACGAACGACAATTAATCGTCAACTCCACAGGTCGTAAGTGGGAACTTACCTTCACCACATTAGTAACATTCGGCGGAGCGTTCTTCGCATCGTTTCCATTATTTTACAGCACCAGCTTCGGTGGAGCTTATTGGGTCTGGATTCTAATCTTGATAACATTTGTCTTCCAAGCTGTCTCTTACGAATTTCAAAACAAGGCAGGCAACCTTCTCGGTAAAAATGCCTTCCGTGCTTTCCTTACCATCAACGGTTGCCTCGCACCTTTATTAATAGGTACTGCCGTAGGAACATTCTTCACAGGTTCAGAATTTATGGTGAATAAAAACGCCGTTGCCGACTTAGGAGCGCCTGTTATAAGCCGTTGGGCTAACAATTGGCACGGACTTGAAGCTGTCGCTAATCCATTCAACGTGGAGTTTGGACTGATGGTGTTGTTCCTCGCTATATGTCTCGGAGCCTTATATATGATTAACAATATCGACGATGATAAATTAGCGACACAGTTACGTAAGAGCCTTTTGATTTGTTTCGTTGGATTTTTGATTATGTTGGTTCTCGTTCTTATCAACTTCATCACTATGGAAGGTTTCGCCGTCGATGCTGAAGGTAAGGTCTTCATGGAGAAAGGTAAATATTTCCATAACTTGATTCAGATGCCTGCAGTGCTGATAATGTTCTTATTAGGAGCTGTTCTGTTAGTCACAGGTGTCATAATGACATTACTGAAAAAGGAATTCAGAAGAGGAATATGGTTCGCCGCTCCAGGAACGGTCTTAGCTGTGATGGCAATATTTATGATAGCAGGATATAACGGCACGTCATATTATCCATCGACTGCCGACTTACAAGCATCGCTTACTTTAAGTAATAGTTCATCAAGCGAATTTACCTTAAAGACGATGGCAATAGTCTCCTTGATAATTCCTTTCGTGTTAGCCTACATCGCTTATTTCTGGCGTCAAATGGATAAGAAATCATTGACGAAAGAAGAGTTAGAAACGGGAGAGAAATATTAATTCTTTAGTTTGATAACGAAAAAAGAGAGATGTTTTATTGGTGCATCTCTCTTTCGTTTTTTATTGCTTCAACATTAGATCTTGAAATACTGACAGGTAAGGATTGACCTACAGCTTCTATTTCAATGATGATGCGATGTTTCCCTTTTATCTTTACGAAACGTCCGACAAGACCTTTCATTTGTCCGAATTTAATCATCACCATCTCACCTTCTTTAAAATCATTATAATTGATGTCATCATGAAGATCATCTTCATTGATATATTGTTTTATGGCAACAATTTGATTCTCTGGTACAGGAACTGGATTTTTTTCAAAACAGACAAATTTAACTACTCCAGGAATATTTAACACTGTGTAGTAATCTTTGAGTGATATTTTAACAAAAATATAAGAGCGAAACAATGGCTCTTCCACTTTTTTTCTGCGGTCGCTCCATAGTTTCACTCTTGTTATTAACGGAAGAAAAGACTCAATGTTTATATCATCAAGTAATTTGAAAACTTTTTTCTCATTTCTTGATTTTACGTAAACAGCGAACCATTTTTTATCTTCCTTATTATTTGTCATTACGACTATTCTGTTAATTATTTTCTACGTTTTCTGCCGTTTTCATGTTCTTCATCATAATATCCGTAGCTATATCCATAGTTACGACCGTAGCCATAACCATATCCGTAGCCACCATATCCGTAGCTGTAGCGATAGCCATAGATGCCTTGATAGTTGATGCCGTTGACAACGATGCTGGTACTGTAGTTACGTTGTTCTAAATCTTTGATAACTACTTCAAAAGCTTTTTTGTTTGTTACATCTTGGCGTACTACAAATATAGAAGTGTCTACATGTTTCATCAGCAACAAGGCATCGGTAACCCACAAGAGAGGAGGAGTATCGACGATGATATAGTCGTATCTTTCTTTTAACTCTTTGAACAATTCAGAGCAGCGGTCTGATGCTATCAACTCGGCAGGATTTGGTGGTATAGGACCTGCTGTTACGATGTCGAGTGTAGGAAGTTTGCCTGATGGCTGTATGATTTCATCGATAGAGGCTTTACCTGCAAGATAGGAGCTTATACCTATTTTGTTAGAGATGCCAAATTCCTGATAGAGACGAGGCTTACGTAAGTCCATACCAATTAAGGCTGTCTTTTTACCATACATAGCGTAGATAGATGCCATGTTGATAGAGATATATGTCTTACCAATACCTGGAGAGTCAGCTACGACAGAGAATATACATTTGTCTTTGCCTTTGACGATATATTCTATATTGGTTCTGATAGAACGGAAAGCTTCCGATACTGGCGATTTTGGCGAGTCGATGACGAAAGTAGAACTTGAATTCGATGCCTTAGGACTTGTGTATGGTATCTGTCCTATGATAGGCAGTTTAGTGATTTTCTCGACATCACTTCTCTCTATGATTTTGGTGTTAAGTATTTCTTTGAGGAAGATGAATGCTGCTGGAATGCCGCAACCTAACACTATACATACGAGATATATCATCATGCTTCTTGGTGCTACTTTTCTTGCTCTTGATACGCGAGCTTCATCGATGATACTGTTATCTGGGCTATTACTTGCCATGACAATTTGAGCTTCAGCGCGTTTCTGCATCAAGAACTTATAAAGCTCATCATTCAATGCGAACTTACGTTCATATCCTAAGTAGGCACGTTGTGTTGTTGGAAGCTGTTTTATTTGTTCCTCGTATGCCATGATTTGATTTGTCAACTCTTCAATGGTAACATTGGTATTGTTGATCATGTTGGTGATATTTTCCAACAGCTGTTTCTTTGTCTGGATTATCTGTTCGTCAATAGTTTGAACGATAGGGTTCTTCTCTGTTGATGTCGCCAACTGTTCTGCTTTCTTCGATGACAATGCGACCAATTCAAGAACGAGTTTGTTAAGCATCTGATCTTGAATACCCATAGCACTTGGTACCACGAGTTTGTTCAAATCATCGATGTTTTTGTTAATATAGTCTTGAAGATTTTGATAATATTTTATGCTCAATTCTAATTCAGCCTTACGTCTTTCAATATCTTTCAAACGGTTAAACATCTCTTGCGACTGAGCTCTCAAGTCCATGAAGTCATTACCTTCCTGGAAAATCTGAAGGTCGGTTTCAGCTTTTTGCAAAGAGTCTTGGATACCTATTAACTGTTCATCGATGAATATCACAGTATTTTCAGAAACAAGGTTCTTCTGTTCCAAGTTTCTTTCCATATATTCATGTAACAATTGATTGAGGTAATCGGTGATTTTGTTTATGTTGTTACCTTGTATCGACAAATTCAATATTGATGAATTTTTGGTGCTTTGGGAGATTGAGACAGAACTCATCTCAGAGATGAGGCTTAATCTGCTTCTTATTGTGAAGCTGTATTTAGGGACAAAGTCATCTTCAGGATCAGGATTGTAATTGCTGTTTAATATGATTCTGAATTTGTTGTAACCATTGTTTACCCATTCGCCGAGTTTATATACGCCTTCAAAATCTTGAACTTCCTTTACGCCAATATTTTGGTCTTTGTTATAGTCGTATACACTTTTACGACCTTCCTTAGATTTCAGACGATATTGACCGTTGTCGATAAATTCTATCTGATAGTTGACGCCGACAACCTGTGCTGTATCGTAATCTAATTCCACGTTGAAAGGTGTTTCTTTGTAGAGTTCTCTTGTTGCCACACGACCTTTGACATAATAAGAGACATTGAAGAACTCCAATTCTTTTATTGTTCTTTCTTTCAAGCTGAACGATTGCAATATGCCAATCTCGTTATCGATGTTGATATTGCTCTTGAACGTAAGGCCTGTCATCATTGACGTAGGGTCTATACCCATTTTATCTTCTTTGATGAAGACAGATGCAGATGTTTGATATACGCTTGGAGTATATCTGTTGTAGATAAAGCCAAGTATTAAGGCTACAACAATGCCTATAGCAAAAAGATACCAATAACTTAATATCTTAATGATAATGACTTTGAGATCTAACGTTTCTTCCTCTTGATATTGAGGTCTGTTTTGTAATTCGGTATTATCCATATCTAATGCTATTATTTTTTACTTGAGATAAACAATGACGAAAGTGAAGCAAGTTACTAACAATGAAATTGCGGAGATAATGGTTCCGTAAGGTACGCTAGTAAATCCGAACTGTTTGGTTTTAAGTGGTTCTACGTAGATGATGTCGTTTGGCTTCAGATAGAAATCTGGTGATGATAAGACATCGGCTTCGTTGAGATTAACTCTCACTATCTGTGAGCCTTTAGATGTTTGGTGTATAATCTTTATGTTAGACTTGTTTGCGAAATCTGTGGCGTTACCTGCCAATGCTAATGCTTGGAATAAATTGATGTCTGACTGATAAATTTGATATTGACCAGGTCTTAACACTTCTCCTAATATGGTGAGGTTGAAGACTCCTAACTTGACATATACCACAGTCTCTTTAAGATACTCGTTCATGATTTCCTGAACCTTGACTTGTATCTCATCTACGGTCAAATTTTTGACAAATACATCGCCGACAAAAGGAAGGTCGATGTTGCCGTCGGCTCCGACAGTATATCCATTGAGATAGATTGATGCGTTGCCACTACTGTATTGAGTGCTAGAACTCATAAGGCTTCCACCTTGATTCATGAAATTAAAATAAGCAGCGAACTTTTCGTCAAGACTAGCTATTCTGATGTAGAGGTTATCGCCAGGTTGTACCTTATAGTTGAACGTACGTTCATTGGGATATTCTATAGACATGAATACGCTGTCGTTTAACATTTGTTCATTTTGCAAATACAAAATCTTTTTCTGCGATACACATGAAGTGAACATCGAGATTGCCATCACTGACATGGCTAATAATACAAATACTATCTTTTTCATAATTTAAAATTTTCTTATTTTGATTTGATACATTTCAAAGTCATCGACTTTATTCCATATAATGGATCTTTTGAATATTTATTCTCTATCACGAAATTATATGTTCCCTTTTCACTGAATGTCATTTCTTCTATTACTGGCAATTTAAATGTATAAAGTCCGTTTTTCTCTTCTGCTTTCCAATTGCCGTCCTTATCTTTGAGCATAAATCTATAGTCTTTGGAACGTTTCCCGTTATCATCAGGATTCTTGATAGTCAGGTTGAAAGGTAAAAAACATTCCGTCTGATGTGCCTCGTATGGATTCGGATAAATATCATCAACGACAATTTCCATTATTATATCATATTCCTGAGGCGCTTTTTTAATGTCTAAAATTCCTTTAAGATACTCAAAACGACCCCATTCATGATTGGTAAAGTTCTTTGAAATCACGACGTTATCATGTGTTTCTGTACATGATATAAAAGCGAATAACATCAGAAATAAAATACTCGAAATCTTACGCATGATAATTATCTTAATAATCTGCGAATATAAAACTTTTTTCGTTTCCTTTTGCAAGTAAATGAATGTTTTTTTATAATTTTGTTATCTCAATTTTCGGTAAATTTTAAGACTTATTTCATGATCATAAAAAGAGTTAATTATTCGTCGAGGAAATATGTGATAATGGCTATTTTTGCCATCGTCGTCATAGTTCTTTTGGTTAAGCTTTTTATGATACAGATTGTGGATCAGTCGTATAAACGTTCTTCCGATAACAACACCTTACGCTATATCACCAAATATCCAGCTCGAGGTAAGATTTATGATAGGAACGGTAATCTCTTGGTTTATAATGAAGCCATCTACGATTTGATGGTGATACCGCGTCAGGTGAAAAAGATCGATACTCTTGCTTTTTGCTCGAGTCTAAATATCACTGCCGATTTTTTCAAAGAGAGGATGTCGAAGGCAAGACGTTATTCGTCATTCAGTCCGTCTGTCTTCATGGCGCAGATAACGAAAGAGGAATATGGTAAGATAGCTGAGAACCTTCATAATTTTCAAGGGTTTTATTTTCAGACACGTTCCGTCAGAAGCTATCCTTATCCCATCGCAGCTCACACCTTAGGTAATATCGGCGAAGTCGATAAAAAAGATTTGGAGAGAGACTCTTACTATAAATCTGGCGACTATATTGGCAAGTCGGGTTTGGAATATTATTATGAAAAAGAACTGCGCGGAGAGAAGGGTCTGAAGATTATCGTCGTCGATGTCCATAATCGCGAGAAGGAAAGCTTTATGGACGGTCAGTTCGATACTCTTCCTGTTCCAGGTAAGGACATATATCTTGGTCTCGATGCCGAGTTACAGCAATATGGCGAGGCTCTCTTGAAAAACAAAATAGGTTCTATCGTCGCTATAGAACCTTCTACAGGACAGATACTTGCAATGGTGACAAGTCCTTCCTACGATCCTAATGAGCTCGTGGGAAGAGTGCGCGGCGAGAATTATATGAAGCTTCTCAACGACACCTTGAAGCCTCTCGTCAACCGTGCCACCAGTGGCATCTATCCTCCAGGCTCTACTTTCAAAATGGTCAATGGCTTGGTTGTATTACAAAGCGGCGTCGTCAACAAAAATTCCGTTTTCCCTTGCAACGGTCCCGAGAGTCAGCCTATAAGATGCACGCATTATCATAACAGTCCCGTGGCTCTCTATGAGGCTATAGAAAATTCGTGTAATCCTTATTTTTGGGAGACATTCCGTGAGATGTTCGCATCACCGAAATTTGCTTCATCTAAAGAAGCTTACGCTTATTGGTACGACTTGGTGACGAGCTTCGGTCTCGGCTCTACCTTCAAGACCGACCTGCCATCGGAAGTTGCAGGTAATATACCTAAGAGTTCCTTTTACAACAAGATGTACAGAGGCGTTTGGAATTCTATGACGGTGAGATCGCTGAGCATAGGTCAAGGTGAGATTTTAGCGACACCATTGCAACTCGCTAATATGGCTGCCGCTATTGGCAACGAAGGTTTTTATTATC
The DNA here is from genome assembly GCA_015061315.1 of Lentimicrobiaceae bacterium. Lineage (GTDB taxonomy): Bacteria > Bacteroidota > Bacteroidia > Bacteroidales > F082 > Limimorpha. The sequence goes on along the minus strand of SUWV01000009.1, from coordinate 72,958 downwards.
CTCCTCATCTCATCAAGTCGTTCAGCGATGGCAGCCCTATAGATTCTATCATGACGACAAAGAAAATCATAGATATTAAGGTTCAGCATTTTAAGGATGTGAAAGTAGGTATGTGCCGTGTCTTTGAAGGCGAAAGCGGCACAGCGCGTTTCTCCAAGATTGACGACATTCAAGTGGCTGGTAAGACTGGTACGGCAGAGAACCCTCATGGCGACGACCACTCACTCTTCATGGGATTCGCTCCAGCCGACAACCCGAAAATAGCTATTGCCGTCGTAGTGGAAAACGCTGGCTTCGGCTCCCAATGGGCAGCACCGATGGCAAGCCTGATGATAGAGAAATATTTAAGAGGTTATATTAAAAATACAAATAAAGAGAAACGGTTTATAGAATGAATCTGAGAAATTGAAAATCTGAGAATCTGAGAAACAATGAGAGACGCACCAATTACATCTCTTTCATTTTTACAGGTGTAATGTGTCACGTCTCTACTTATTGACTTAAATAATCCGTAGACTTTAGACTGATCATGACAACACGAAACAACATAGTAGGAAAGATTGACTGGTGGATACTTGCGATATATCTCATTTTGGCTGCTATCGGCATTTCAACGATTTACGCGGCGGCTTTCAACGAGAACAATCCTAGTATCTTCGACATGTCGCAGCATTATGGCAAGCAGGCGCTTTTCCTTATGTTGAGTCTTTTTATGGGTCTCATCATAATGCTCATCGATGCTAAGTTCTTCAATACTTTTGCTTACATAATCTATGGCATTTCAATATTATTATTGATTTATGTCCTTGTGGCGGGCTCCACCATAGCGGGCTCGCGTTCATGGATACAGTTCGGCGGCTTCTCATTCCAGCCTTCAGAGTTTGCCAAATTCGGGACAGCATTGGCAGTGGCACACTATCTCGGTGACATCAACACAGACTTCTCTAAATTCAAGACACAGATGATAGCCTACGCTTTGGTGCTGTTTCCTATGATGCTCGTCTTGCTACAAGGCGATGCTGGTTCAGCACTCGTGTTCCTCGTTTTTATCCTCGTCTTCTATCGCGAGGGGATGTCGGGTAATATACTGCTGATAGGATTAGCTGCAGTGATTTTGTTTCTCCTGACCTTATATTTTTCTAAGTGGTATGTGCTGATAGGCTTGGCAGTTCTATTTGCCGTCACGATGTTCTTCATTGAAAGAAATAAGAAGAATATTTGGAAGTTAATAGCGATATTTTCTGTGGCAGCCGTGATGGTTTTCTCCGTTGATTTCTTCTTTTATAAGGTCTTGAAACAACATCAAAGAACTCGTATCAATATCATATTAGGTGTCGAAAAAGATATTTATGGCGTGGGATATAACCTGCATCAGTCGAAGATCGCCATTGGCTCAGGAGGTTTCTCTGGCAAAGGTTATATGCAAGGCACGATGACGAAATACAACTTCGTCCCTGAACAACATACCGACTTTATTTTCTGTACGATAGGGGAGGAGTTTGGTTTTATTGGTTCTTTTGTTTTGCTTTCGCTTTATCTTGCCTTACTGATGAGGATAATATGGCTCGCGGAACGACAGCGCTCCTCTTTTAGCAGAATTTACGGCTATGCCATTGCCTCGATAATATTCTTCCATCTCTTCGTCAACATAGGAATGACAATAGGCTTGATGCCTGTCATCGGAATACCATTGCCATTCCTCAGCTACGGCGGATCAAGCCTATTGATGTTCAGTCTTATGTTCTTCGTCTTCCTAAAACAAGACGCTAATAGGATGAATATATTATAAAAAACTGAAAATCTGAAAACTTGAAAATCTGAAAATTTCTCAATTTCTCAGATTCTCAGTTTCTCAGATTCTCAATTTCTTATATTCCCAACGAGATTCCAAGTCCTTTCGCGGTTCTGACTAAGTCGTGTTCTTCGGTGACGAGATTCATCTTAGCGACGGCGTCTTTCAAAGGTACTGAGATAATATTCGGATGACGATAAGCTACCATATTTCCGTATTCCTGATTCAACACCATCTCGAATGCTTTGACGCCAAATTGCGATGCCAACACTCTGTCGTATGCTATTGGCACACCGCCTCTTTGCAAGTGACCTAATGTGGTCTCGCGCATATCGTGTTTGAATCCTGCGGCTTTCATCTGCTCGATGAACTTCTGTCCGATGCCACCAAGTTTCACGTTTTCATAACCTACTTCCTTGCTGACTTCAAACACCTGCTGTCCGTCTTTAGGCTTAGCGCCTTCAGAGATGACAACAACAGCGAAACCTCTGTCATTGACGAAGCGGCTCTCTAACTTCTCTTTTACTTTCTCTATGTCGTAAGGAAATTCTGGAAGGAGACACACCTCCGCTCCGCCAGCAACGGCTGCGTTTAAAGCAATCCATCCGGCGTCGCGACCCATCACCTCTAATACAAAAACGCGGTTGTGACTTGCTGCCGTTGTGACTAACTTATCTACTGCCTCGGTGGCTATCTCGACGGCAGTCTGATAACCAAAAGTGCTGTCGGTCATAGATAAGTCGTTATCGATAGTCTTTGGAACACCTATTATATTAAGTCCTTTGTCGAATAACTTCTTTGATATTCTTTGCGAGCCGTCACCGCCGATATTGATGACGCAGTCGATGCCCATATACTGCAGTTTCTTGATCATCTCATCGGAGCGATCTACCGTTGTCCAAGTGCCGTCGTTGTTTTTCACCGGCCACGAGAACGGGCCTCCTTTGTTAGTTGTCTCTAAAATGGTTCCGCCTCTGAAGTGTATTCCTCTCACAGTCTCAGGAGTGAGTCGCACTATCTCTGATGGCTCCCATAGCACTCCGTTGAAGGCTTGTATGCTGCCGAGGACTTCCCAGTCTTTTTCCTGCGAGGCTCTCTTCACGATGGCTCTTATCACGGCATTCAAACCTGGACAATCGCCGCCGCCTGTTAATACTAATACTCGTTTCATTTTGGTCGTTATTTATCGTATCTCACGTAAAGACGCACGGCTGTGCGTCTCTACAAGATACATATTATTTCAAATCTAATTTTATCTGTAACTCTTCTAATTGAGCATCGGCTATTGTAGAAGGCGATTCTGTCATCACGTCGCGACCCATATTGTTCTTAGGGAAGGCGATGAAGTCGCGGATGCTTTCTTGTCCGCCGAACAATGAGCAAAGTCTGTCGAAGCCGAATGCCAATCCTGCGTGTGGTGGTGCTCCGTATTCAAAGGCGTTCATCAAGAAGCCGAACTGCGATTGTGCGCTTTCGTCGGTGAAGCCTAATGTGCGGAACATCTTGTTTTGTAAGTCGCGGTTGAAGATACGTACCGAGCCGCCTCCGATTTCAACGCCGTTGAGGACGATGTCGTAAGCGTTAGCTCTGATCTCTGCCCATCTGCTTGGCTCTTCGTCTAAGAGATATTCGTCTTCTGGCTTAGGCGCAGTGAATGGATGGTGTTTTGCGTAATATCTTTGTGTCTCTTCGTCCCATTCCAAAAGCGGGAAGTCGATAACCCATAATGGCTTGTAATCGTCTGGATTGCGAAGTCCTAATTGGTTACCCATCTCGAGACGTAAGGAGTTCATCTGAACTCTTGTTTCCATTGTCTTGCCACAGAGAATTAACAACATATCGCCTGCTACTGCACCGCAACGGTCTATCCATGTCTTCAAATCTTCTGGTGAATAGAATTTATCGACCGATGATTTTATGCTGCCGTCTTCGTTATATTTTACGTAAACCAAACCTTTAGCTCCTACTTGTGGTCTCTTGACGAAATCTGTCAAGGCGTCGATTTGCTTGCGTGTGTATGATGCGCAGCCTTTTGCGTTGATAGCGACCACTAACTCAGCGTCGTCGAATACTGGGAATCCCTTACCTTGTGCTAAGTCGGTAAGCTCGACGAATTTCATATCGAAACGGATGTCTGGCTTGTCGCTGCCGTAATATTTCATAGCGTCGTGCCATGTCATACGTGGGAACTTATCGAACTCTAATCCTTTGACTTTCTTGAAGAGATGTTTTGTCAGACCTTCAAAAGTGTTCAAGACGTCTTCTTGTTCTACGAACGACATCTCGCAGTCAATCTGTGTAAATTCTGGTTGACGGTCGGCACGAAGGTCTTCATCGCGGAAACAACGAACTATCTGGAAATATTTGTCGAAACCAGCGACCATCAATAATTGCTTAAATTGTTGAGGTGACTGAGGAAGAGCGTAGAATTCACCTGGATTCATACGTGATGGAACGACGAAGTCGCGAGCTCCTTCAGGTGTCGATTTAATCAAACATGGAGTTTCAATTTCGATAAATCCTTGTTCTGAGAGATAGCTTCTTGTCTCGATAGCCACGTTATGACGTAAGATAAGATTGTTCTTCAAAGGATTACGACGTAAGTCTAAGTAACGATATTTCATACGAAGGTCGTCGCCGCCATCTGATTTGTCTTCAATAGTGAAAGGAGGAGTCTTACTTGCATTCAAGATATTGAGTTCTGTAAGCTGTAACTCGATTTCTCCTGTTGGGATATTAGGGTTTTTCGATTCTCTTTCAATGACTTTACCTTTAGCTTGGATAACGAACTCACGTCCTAAGGTACGAGCTTTCTCTATGACTTCTGCCGAAGTGACGCCTTCTTGTAAGAATAGCTGTGTCAATCCGTATCTGTCGCGAATGTCAATCCAAATGAGAGTGCCTTTGTCACGTACGCGTTGCACCCAACCGCTCAAAACGACTTCCTTACCTGCATCGGCAAGACGAAGTTCACCGCAAGTATGTGTTCTATACATATTATATCTGTTTTTGTTATTTCAAAATTTGACTTACAAAAATAATGATTTTTATTTTTCTTTTATCACTTTCATGCAACAATTTCTGCAATCGAAATCGAGACGGAAGCGTCCTTTGTCGTTGACCAAATATAAGGATGTCGCTGGCTTCCCTATCTCCTTGCTACATATATTATTAGCGTAACGAATACAATGTTTCGTCGTCATCACAACAAGCTCGTCATTAGATTTGATTTTCTCCAAACCGTCTTCAATATCTTTCACACCATGAAGCTCGTAAAACTCTCTCGCTTTCTTGTTGATGACATTGCCGAGATATGAAAGATGTTCTTTAGGATAAATTACATTTTGTTGTGAAGACGTACGTCCGTACGTCTCTACAGGAGTGACATCTCTACGTTCTCTTTCATCACGATGTTTCTCAATGAGATATGAACGTAGCTTCTCGACCAAATCTTTTTTCATCTCACCGAGAACTGATGCCCTAATAAAATAAGACATACGTCCGTATGTCTCTACGGGAAATTTCTGCAACTCCACATCTCGGTGACTTGTTGTCTCGTTGTCTTGTTGACCAAAACAAAACTCCTCCACCACAAATTCCGTATCGCCCCATTGCGATAGTTTATTCTTGATATTTTCCAACGCCTTATCCGCATTGTTGGCGATTTCTTTCTCGGTAGATAAATATGTCGTGATATATTCTGAATCTGTATCATGTAATTTCGCTGACAAGGCAAATCCGTCTTCTGTATCAGTAAATATCAAGTCTATTTTCATCTTTCTGTTACCTTGCGATTTCTCGACTTCCTTCTGCCAGACAAGGTCGCTGTTTCTGAAAATCTTGCTGCCTTCAATCTTAAATCGCGTTGCCATCGAAATGTCAGAGTTGCTCGTAACAGTCTGAGTCAAAGAACGTGTTTTGTTTTCCGCCACGGCGTTAACATTAAATCCTAAAAGATTGTTTTCTCTGTCTAAGAAACAAAGTCCGTCGCCGTTATGAAGCGTTTTTCCTGTTCTGATAGTCACTGACTTATTCTTGACTTTTTCTATCGTTCCGAGATATTCTCCCATCGACTTAGGCGAATATGGAGCGTCGATATATTTTTGTCTTCCGTGGATGAAATAGTCGGTGAAGCCTCTTGAAAACGATTTCTCTGGATTTGGATAGAAAGAGGGATTGCTTTCGCCGCGTGAGCTTCTGCAAATATCGTCGCGACGTTCAATGATTTCGTCGATTTTCTTTCTGTAAAAGGCAGTGACATTTTTCACGTAGTCAATATCTTTCAACCTGCCTTCAATCTTAAAAGAAGAGATTCCGGCGTCGATGAGTTCTTCTATGTTTTTAGAGTTATTCAGATCTCTTAAAGAAAGAAGATGTCTGTTGGTAGCCAAGCGTTTGCCTTCCGCATTTTCGAGATTCCAGCTGAGACGGCAAGGCTGAGCGCAGGCACCTCTGTTAGCGGAACGTCCACCGATGACGTGACTCAAATAACATTGTCCGCTATACGAGACGCACAAGGCACCGTGAACGAAATATTCTAACGGAACTGTCGTCTTAGAACGAATGTCTTTTATCTGTTCGATGCTTAATTCTCTCGCCAAAACGACTTGAGAAAATCCTACGTCTTCCAAGAACTTAACCTTCTCTGCGTCAATATTATGACATTGAGTCGAAGCGTGAAGTGCGATAGGAGGCATATCCATATTCAGCAGCGCCATATCCTGGACTATGAGTGCATCGACACCAGCATTCCAGCAGTCGTAAGCGAGCTTGCGAGCATCTTCTAACTCATTGTCGAACAAGAGAGTATTCATCGTGACATATACTTTAGCATCGAAGAGAGCCGCGTGTCTGCACAGAGTCTCAATATCTTCAATGCTGTTACCAACTTTCTCTCTCGCACCAAAACTCGGTCCGCCAATATACACAGCATCAGCGCCATGATTGATAGCCGCGATGCCTACTTCAAGATTCTTCGCCGGCGATAAAAGCTCAATTTTTTTCATAAAGGAAATGTTTGTTGCAAAGATAGAAAAAAGGCTAAAGTCAAAAGTCTAATGACTAAAGATTTTTTGGCAATGAGCTTTGAGCTTTGAGCAACAACTATAGAGACATATCAACGACACAGAAAATAATAAACGAGATGTCGTTGCTGCATATCAAGTGACATTTCTTTCAATTGTTAATTGTAAACTGTTAATTGTCAATTGAAAAAACGCTTCCCACATCAATCAAATCTCCGTCGTATAATTCAATGAGATTGAAATTATTATCTTTCAAGAATTTATCTAATTCGGCTTTCTCTTTTAGATTTTTTGTGCTGCCACAAACGATAAGATTGTTTTTCCAAACGCCGCAACAGCCTGGGAAAAATCCGTTTTTCTGACCTTCCAATTTAATTTGTTTTGGGTCGATGTACAATATGGACGTACCTACAAGAGATTCGTGTGGATAAAGACTGTTGTCTGTTGTCTGTTGACTGTTGACTACATTGAAAATGCCAACATCTGACGTGATAAACGCATTTTCATTCAAAGCCAAAAGATTACATCGCGTATATCCTTGATTAACATTTATGTGATTTTCGTAAGATGACAAAATCGTCTCGTCGGTATGTTTTAAATTATGTATCAACAGATTTCCAATTCCGACTGCGTTATAAGGAACCGTCTCCGGATATTTCTTCCCGACTTCTTTCTTGCCTTCGATGAGTTTTATCTTTCGCTTCTTCAATTCCTTGACTATTCTTTTCGGAGCATTGGGCGCATAAATCAAAGCATCGTCTTTTTGAAAGAAGAAAATATCTGGATGTGAAGATATTGAATTATAAGTCACAGAAGTAGGATTGATGAAAAGGACGTTTCCTAATTTCTTCAGATTTTTCTTCGCATCCTCTGGCATTCTCGAATCAGCGATAATTGTCGGAAGCTCGTCTTTTGTAGTGATGGTAAACGTAAAATCATCATCTTCATCTTTTGTCTTTTGTCTTTTGTCATTAGCCTTAAACTCTACTTTATCAAATCGATCTAACAACATTCTCTTATTCTCGCCATTCCATCCTATAGCGTGATTTATCTGCGATGCAGGCACATTGATTATTATGTCTTTTTTCAGGTTTTCAGATTCTGAGATTTTCAGATTCTCAAACTTCTCTTTCCAGATATGAGAGAAAACCATCTCAGCAAAATTCTTGTGATATGGACCGGCAACGTAACCTTCTTTATCCAACTCATCAGATTGATGCAGACCTATTCTTAAAACTTTAACTTGATTTTCAATAAAATAAGAATATAATTTTGAAGAACGACTTACAGCTTCATTGATAGAAAGAGCTTTATAATCTCCATTACGATATAAAGCCTCTAACTCAGTGTCCTTCACTACGATACAAGGATAGATGCGAGTCTCTTTAGCTCCGAGATTTACTATATCTTTTGCTGTCTGAAAATCCTTCTCTTCAGAATCGTAAGGAAGACCTATCATCATTTGTAGTCCCAACGTAATTCCTTCGGAAAGAATTATCTGCGATGCCTCAACGATGTCGTTGTAAGTATGACCACGTTTACAATGTTTCAGAACTTCGTCGTTAGTGCTTTGTGCTCCGAGTTCGATGTTACGCATACCGAGATGTTTAATTTCTTTAACACGCTGAAGCGAGATATAATCGGGGCGAGTGCTACAACGAATACCGTGAATGAGATTTTTATCAAGATAAGGCTGCACCACTTCAAGATAATCGTTTTGCATTTTGACAGGAAGTCCGGTGAAATTACCACCGAAGAAAGCCACTTCCACGAAACGATTTTCTTCTTTAAAAGAAGCTAAGTGGCTGTCGATTATATTCTTAACATCTTCAGGTTTTACAATATCGTCATTTCCCGTAATGCTAAATTGATTACAATAAACGCAGCGATAAGGGCAAGCGAGTTCGGGTAAAAAAATCGGTATGTTGTAATGTTTCATCATTTTGCAAAAATCATAAAAATTTCATTTCAAAAACATTTCTTTTTTAAATTATACGATAATTATAATTTCGTCGTTTCTTGTCAATGAAAAGAACATCATAAGTATTATTTCTTAATTATTTTTATGAAAAATTGAGTTGCAATCATATCTCAAAATTATTATATTTGCAGAAATCATTTTTAACTTAATAAAACTATGAAATTACGAATTAAAAATTTTATTCTCGTTACGATATTAGCTTTCGTAACTATTGGAGGAACAACGAGTTGTGGTAGTAAAAAGAAATTAGCCAAGAAAGAATATGAAGCAAAGGTTGCGCAAGCCAAAGCTGATTTGAACGCTATAATTGAGGGGACTACGGAATGGACATTAGAAGAACAGAAAGCCAGAGTTGAAGAGATAGAGAAATCAGACCTTCAGAATCAAGAAATTGACGCATTGATAGTGAAAGCAAAAGAGGTCTTAGCTCGAGAGTTGGCTGAGGCTGAACGTGCTGCGGAAGAAGAACGATTACGAAAGATAGAAGAAGAGAACAGAGCCAAAGCAGAATCGAAGACTTCTATTTCAGATTATTTTGCCATCATAGCAGCAGCTCCAGATGCAGAGACTGCCAACGAAAAAATAAACGAGGCTTTGAATTTGTTCGCATCGCCAGATGTGCCAGTGCTTATCATCGTTTATCAGATGGGTGACATCATTGATTTTGACGCACCTACGACAGCTGAGAAATATCTTAACTATATCAAAGACCAAAAGAGCGTCACCGTACGTGTTAATAACGTAAAATATGACGACAACGATAAAATCACAGAGTTAGAATTAATTAAAAAGTAAAGCATTATGAAAAAGATATTTTTGACATTATTATTTGGAGTATTTTTATTAGGCAACACACAAGCTCAAGAATTATCGCATGAACGTAAGCAAGCTGTCGACAGTCTCGCACTTGAGAAAGTTCGCGACTTAAGCAAATATATCAAAATCATAGGTTCTAAAGAAACTCCATGGAGCGAAGCTAACAGAGTCATCGACCGCGCAGAGGAACTCTTCGCACCAGACGCGGAAATAGGCGTATCATCACTGACAACCAACGAAGTACAATATTATAAAGTGCGTCAATATCTTGAAAGATTGATGCGTCTTAATTACGACCGCGTTGAAATAGATTGGTATAAAATAGAATATGTCAGCGACTTACAACGTCAGCCTGATGGCACATACGTAGGTGTTATCACCGTGTTCCAGACATTTAAAGGCTTCGATAAAGAAGGTCGCCTCGTCTATCAAGATACTACCAAGAAAGACATTACGGTTTACGTGAAACGTAAAGAGACTCAGATTGGTGGACGTCTCATCGGTTTCTGGGACGTAATGTTGGGTGATATGAGAGTTAAAGAGACATCGATAAAATAAATAAACAAGCAGCTCTGAATTATTAGGAGCTGCTTTTTACGCAATATCCATAATGAAAAAATTTTTCTTGACTAACGTCTTGCTATTGTCGATGTTTTTCATCAAGACATCTGAAGCACAGTCATATACTAATCTCGGCGACGTACAAACCGATGAGAGAGCTTTCTATACAATGACAAAACAAATGAGCCAGTTCATGAGCCGCTTCAATTATGAAGAGGATCAATATGGTACAAAAATAAGTCCCGAGTCACCCGACTATCGTGACAGAATGAAACGCAAGACCGTCTTGCCTCTTCTGTTCGACATGGATAACCCTCGTACTAACGGCTCATTACGCGATTTCTTCATCGCAGACCTCACCGAAAAAGATGCTAACTACTTTGAATTTCTCGGTGGTAAATGGTATTCAGAGGTGTCTGCTACATTCAAAATGAATGGCGAGAAAGTCGATATCAGCATGATATTCACCATAGAACAAGAAAACCTCGGCTCTAAATGGGTACTCACAAATGTTTATTTCTCCGATTTCAGCAAGTTGTTCCCTAAGGGCGATATAGCTGAACAACAGAAACATTTTCTACACCCGATGAGCCACGAACTCGACTTTATGAATATCTACAAGATTTTCAAAACTCCTGAATCAATAGAATATTACGCATCAAATACGTACTCGCCTGATTATCTGTCTATATTTTTCTATGAAGTGAAATGCGGCAACTTGGTGTTTGAAAAAGTTAATAGCGAGAAATTCCATGTGTTTCAAATAGATAACTGGTATTTTGAAGTGTCTTGGTTCAACAGAGAAGGGCTCAACACCGGATGGCTCATCTCTAATCTCGTTTTCTTGAAAGATGATGAAAAAGAAGAACTGCTGAAATTTTATCAACCAAATATCAATAAATGAAAATGAAAAGACATTTAATATTTTCAATACTTTTATTTTCTTCCTTCTTCCTAAAAGCTCAGGCGTCTTTGTCGGATAAAGACATAAAAGAGTATGAGTCTCAAATACATCAGATGGTAGAGTATCTGCAGGAGACTCTTAATTTCATCGGTGACCCCAATAATTTTGTTCACGAGAAAGACATCATCTTCAAGGAGAGTTATAGCAAAATCTTTAGAGATGAGAATGTTCAGGTGGAAGACGACCTCGACGAAAATAGAGGAACTTCGATAAATAAAGACGTACAATCTTATCTTAAAGATATTGATTTCTTTTTTGACAATGTAAAATTTACTTTTGAAATTCAAAGTGTTACGCCACAAATTAATGAAGCTGGCGAGACCTTTTTTAAAGTGGCAATGGTCAGGACCATAGCGGGTAACACTATCACAGGCGATGCTGTAAATAACTCAAAGCCTCGTTTTCTTGAAATTAATTTGGATAGCTATAAGAAAGAACTGAAGATCGTAAGTTTCTATACTACAAAGCCTAATGCCGAGGAAGAATTATATAATTGGTGGAATTCAATGAGTTTGGCATGGAAACAATATCTTGGAAAAGGCTATTTCATTGTTGATGAGGTTGAGATGTCGGATGTCAACAATATTTTGGCAGATGGTTATACCTTACTTACAAAGCGTGAGTTCGCTCTGAAAGACTCGTTTATGATAGTCGGTAACGATACGATGTCGATGGATCGTATCGATGAATTGTTCGGTCATCAGCCTGATACTGTGATTTTTATAAACGACACTGTCAGCCGTTGGGTCGATGATACAATAAAAACTTCATTGTCGCCAATCTATGAAATCCTTAACCAAATCACTAAGATAACAGAAGTTAATGTTGCTGGCAATGAAGACATCACCACTCTTGAACCTTTGACAGAGCTCTCGGAACTACGCTCACTGAATTGCTCAGATACTAAAGTGAATGACATTAACCCAATTCGTAATTTGAATAAAATAAAAGACTTAAATATCAGCAATACAGATGTCAAGGATATTTCTAATTTGAAATATGCCAATGTAGTGCAAGATTTTAAAGCCGATAATATTGACATAGATGATATTACTGTCGTCTCTTTCTTTAAAGACCTTAACAATCTTTCTTTGGCAAATACCAAGGTGAGCGATATTACTCCTGTGTCAAACTGTGTGAATATGACAAGTCTTAATTTGTCGGGAACTCAGATTACTAATCTCTCGCCATTAAATAACTTATTGAAACTATATGACTTAGACCTCAGCAACACTCCTGTGTCAGATATAAGTTCTCTGCAAAATCTCGTTAATCTTCATTTTCTTAACGTAGAAGGTACGAGAATTACGGATTTGTCGCCACTGAAAAGTTTAGAGCGTCTTAACGAGATTAACTTCTCAAATACTGAAGTCGCCGACTTGATGCCTCTTGACAATATGTCGAGATTGACTAAGATATATTGCGACAACGCATTGGTAGACAAGGCTATGGCAGATAAGTTCATGCGTTCTAACCCTAACGTACTCGTCATTTATGAGACATTAGCTCTTGAAGCATGGTGGAACGAGCTTCCTTCGTTTTGGAAAGATCTGCTCATAACTCAGGCTATGACAAGTAAAAGACCTACTAAAGAAGAGCTGCATTCTATCATTAATATCAAGAATCTTAAAGTCGGTCATTTCATTCAAGACGCGGAGCCTGTCAGCCGTTTGACAAACATAGAGTTCCTCGACCTTTCTGATTCTAAAATCGACGACTTATCGCCACTCTACGGCTTACACAACCTTAAATCGTTGAACGTCAGAAACACAGAGGTGTCAGATCTTACACCTTTATCAAATCTTAAAAACTTAAAAGAGCTTAACATAGAAAACACTAATGTTAAGTCGCTACAGGCATTACACGAACTTTCTAACATATCTAAGATATACGCCGATGGAAGTAAACTCACTCAGGACGAAGTCGTTGCCTTAAAAAGAAAACAAAGACAGCTTACCGTGATATATCAAACCGACGATTTGAGATTATGGTGGGGAAATCTTGACATGGCATGGCGTGAGATATTTAACAGTCATCTGACATGTAACTCTAATCCTACTGCCGAACAATTGCAGTCGATTGTCGATCTGGAAGAAATCGTTGTTGATCCTAATAATGTGGTTTACAGCTTAGAATCTTTGCAACAAATGTCATTCTTGAGAAAATTAATTATCAATAACAATCAGATTCACGACCTAACACCTTTAAGTGATAAAGATTTATTGGAGGTCTTATCAGTAAGCGGTAATCCTGTTGATGACATCACTCCATTATCTAATCTATTGTTATTAAAGAATTTAAATGTTGAGAATACGCAAGTATCCGATTTAACACCAATAACAAATCTTAAAAACATAAAGGTGCTTAATATTGGCGGCACATCCGTGAGAAATCTCAAACCGCTCGCAGGCTTTGAACATTTAGAAGATTTGTCGATAGTGAATACTTACGTGAAGAGCGTTGTTCCATTGGAGAATTTGCCATCGTTGAAACATTTGAAGGCGTATAAGACCAAAATTAAGAACAAGAATATCGAATTGTTGAAGTTCAAGAAACCCGATTTAAACGTGATATATTATTAATAGGTATAAAAAAATAGTTGGCTGTAAATTAACCAACTATTTTTTTGTGATTATGAAATCTAAATCAATCGTCGTAAGAGATGAATTTACCTTTATTGTTAAACTCAATTTCTAAATGTCCGTTGAGTTCTACAGTGAAACGATTGAAGTCTCTTTCGATGTCGGTGATACATAAATCTTTGTGATTTTTCTCGACAAAATTGGTGATTTCTTTCAAGATAAATCCTGTAGGGATACAATTTCTATTTCCGCTGACATCTGTCCATTCGCCTTTGGCATTGAACTCTATCTCTGTACCATCTTCAAAACGTACTTTATAATCTACATCGGCAAATTCCTTGTCGCTGAAGACATATTGAATTGTGTAATCACCGAAATAAGTCTTGACAAACTCTTGAGCTTTGGTTGGAAGTTGTTCGAGTTGTGTTAAATTATCTTTTGCGCATGAAGTGAAACTGAGTAATAGAACAGCTGCTAAAGTTAAGATGTGTTTTTTCATTTTTAATAAGTTTAATTAGTAATAGTTTTATTTTGTATAAGTAACGTATAATTGTGTAAAATGTTGCTTGGCTTATTTTACCCAGACGATTTTATTACCAAAATCATTCCAAAAATTATTGATTTTATCAATATCTTTACAAAATCCTAAGAGATAGCCACCGCCACCAGCACCACATAATTTCACCTGAAAACCATCATCCTTAATATTTTTTAAGAAATAAGGTCTTGTAGCTTCTGGAATAGTATGCGACAACAACTCAATTTGCATCTGAGAAAGCTGTGAGAGATAATTGAAGAAATCTTCATCTTTCTTATCGATTAGTGTCGCGATGCAGTTGCTTATCAAAGGAATATAATCATTATCGAATTTATTTAGATATGCTTCATCTTTTCTCAACTCCTTGAAATGCTGCACTAAAGGAGCTGTCGGACTTTTTATTTCGGTATCAATCAAGAAAATGTGAATATCGTCTGACATAAAGTCATCATTCAAGATTTCTACCATTGGAGACTGACTCTCTATAACTCGTTGACTTGTTGACTCGTTGTCCTGTTGTCTTAACACAAACGGCTTCCCGAGATAACATTGCAATGGGTCGATGCCAGAGCTGCTGCCATGAAAGAAATTCTCCATCTTAGCAAGAAATTTCTTCAATCTACAAATATCCTTAATTTCTATTAACTTATAACGATCATAGATAGCCGCTGTCAATGCGCCAGAGCTGCCTACGCCATAACCGAAAGGAATATTAGAATCGAAATATAAGCCGGCGTCAAGCTCCATACCGAAACGTCTCAGATCAAGAATCCTAAAGTCGTCGTCATCACAAAGATAATCGTAATACTTACGAATATTAGCGTTAGATTCAAAGGCTCTTTCCGATGGACGATTTATGACAGATGTCCATTCTCCGCCAACAGAGTAATACGGCATCAGCAAAGCCTCAGAACCGAATATCATAGAATATTCGCCGAATAATATTAATTTGCCGTGATATTGTTTGTTCATGATATAAGTCAATAAGCATTAACCATTCTACATTCTTCATTCTACATTCTACATTCTTCATTCCTCATCCAACCTTATCCTCGATATATTTATTATCAAAACAATAGTCTTTCAACACGTCTTCAATGAAGAGCTGAACCTTATCGGCGCAGAAATCAGGATAGAGAAGATGTACGTTAGGACCAGCGTCTAATGTATAACATATTGGAAGAGAAGTGTCTTTTCTAAATTCTAAAATTTTATTAATGATATTAATAGTATTAGGTTCTTTGAGAGTATATGAAGGCTTTGATGTTGCCATTAAATCGTGCAGCTGATTAGCTTCAGCTTCGGCTATTTTTATAAAACCTTCTATGTCGCCTTGTTTTAAAATCGTCAATAAATCTTCAGTATTTTTTCTTGCTGTGGCGTAACGACTTTCTGCCATAGGGTGATTTTCCATCAAGGAATGACCAGCGCGGCTTGAAACACTTTTTTCCTTTGAGCTGACAATCAATATTGTGTCGTGATATGACTTGAAGACTGGTGCTATCATATCGCCTATAGGAATGGCGTACTCATCGGAACTATTCGACAATGTTGGAGTTTTCCCCCACAAGGTCATTGTCGGATATACAGAACGAGCTGCACTGCCCGATGCTAATCTTGAAAGAAATGAAGCCTCCTGTAAATCAATCTCTCTGTCTTTATATTTAATTCCTAATAAGCACATTACCAATGCACTCATAGATGATGCACTCGAAGCGATGCCAGAAGAATGTGGAAAAGAATTGCGACTTTCAATATTCAGATGAAGCCCTTTTAAGAAAGAAAAATATTGTTCGTTCTTCAGAATAAACTTCTCTATCTTATCTTTAAAAGCTTGATTTTCCTTTCCTTCAAAAAAGAAATCTAAAGAAATCTGAGAATCTGAGGATTTGAAAAACTGAGAATCTATATTGCTGTAAGTTATTTTCGTTTCTGTAAAGCAATTACTTAAGGTAAAACTGATAGACGGATTATTAGGAAGTTGATTTCCGTGTTTGCCCCAATATTTTACTATTGCGATATTAGATGGACTATGTTTTATTATCTGATTATTCATTGTGGGTGTTAGAGGGTTAAAGGATTAGAGGTGTTAAAGGGTTAGAGTTTTTTCAATTTCACGATTTAATATTATGTCGTTATATTTGAAAATAACATCAAGTCCTTTATTTCTAAAATATTCAATTACTTTATCATCGTCCCATTCTGTGGCTGCCATGAAGAAATCGCCGCCCCATGCTCCGAGCGATTTCATCTCACCTTCAAAATCGTTGAAATGTTTTTTTATGCGTTTACGTTCTAAGCAGCTCGACATTATCTCTTCATGAACTTTGATGAAATAATTGAAATCACTGAGTGTCTGTATGTCAGGAATAATTCTGCTGATCTCGCTGATCGATTTAATTTCTCTATCATAATTTTTCTTCTTATCCAAGAAAGCCTTTACTTCATTGGCAGAATTTTGCTTATGACCTTGATATATAAAGTAAATATTATCTTTAAAAGAAGGATTGAAGTTTGCCGCTCTCGACTCATTGACTCTTTGTCCTGTCGATTCGTTGATTTGATAAAAGATTGGTGCTTCCGCCTTAGCGCATGCTATGTCGTAGCCAGAGCCTTTGAAAGTCTCGTCCAACAAAAGATAAGGATTTATATTAGCCCATTCGGCTATATTATTAATTAAGGTGGAGCTGCTGCCCAGACCCCAGTGCGGGTCGAAATCCAAATATGTGCAGAATTTATAGTCGCTCGGCTCATCAAAAAGAGTTTCGTTCAGTCTCTTAGCCTTCGATAATATATCCGACAAACGCTCAGCTCTTTCCTTGTCGTCAGTCGCAACAACACTAAAATCTCTTTTGTCTAAAACAACCTTAAACCAAGGTATTTCACTATGAACGATGTCTGTAGACCATAAACCATTGACCGCAGGCTTCAAAAGCGCTTCCCAATAAATCCTGCCATCGTTGGAGCCTAAAATTTCTACCTCCATGCTCTGTCCTAATGCCAAGGGAAGAGCCAAAGCAGTAGCGCCCTTCAAAACGAGATACTCTCCCGTCAATAAAAATTTACCGTTCGATTTAAAACAATTCATAATTCCTCATTATATTCGTACGGCCATGCCATACGTTGTATCTATATAAGCCCTTCAGGCAATTCCGTACGGCCATGCCATACGTTATATCTATATAAGCCCTTCAGGCTATTTGGTTATTATTAATTGTAAAAATTTCTCTACTTCAGAATAAGAAACGATTTTATCTTTAAAATATTCTATCGCCAATGTCTTTTCATTTTCTGTCGCTCCAAGCTGATTGAGGATATTGGCGAGGTGCATCTTCATGTGTCCTTGTTGTATTCCTTTTGTTGTTAGTGACTTAACGGCAGCATAATTATTGGCGAGTCCCATTGTCGCAGCTATCATCATAAGCTGTCTTGCCGAAGGATTACCCATGAGCTCGAGCGATTGTTTTGCAAGAGGATGTAAGGATGTCAATCCGCCGACGGTGCCGAGAGCGAGTGGTACTTCCAAGGTAAATCTGAAAATATCATCTTTAATTTCGACGTATGAAAGACTTTCGTAGCGACCGTTTCTTGCGGCGTAGGAATGTCCTGCTGCTTCTACCGCACGGAAGTCGTTGCCTGTCGCGATGACGACGGCGTCGATGCCGTTATAAATTCCTTTGTTATGAGTGGTAGCGCGATATACGTCGACGTGTGCAATATCGACAGCTTTCTTGAATTTCTCGGCGAAAGCCTTGCCATCGAGTTTTTCATCGACGCCATCTAACTGTTTCACGTCACATTCAACCCAAACCTTCACTAAACATTCGGGAGTATAATTCGACAAGATACACATCACAATCTCGACTTCTCTCTCGTCTTCTTTCAAATTATCCTGACGTAAGAAGAAGTCTTGCAAGCTATGACCGAAGTTTTCCAAGATAGAATTGATGAAGTTAGCGCCCATGGAGTCGCAGGTGTTGAAGGTGACGCGAAGCTGATAATAGTTATCTATCTTATCGGTGAAATCGATGAGTTCAATATCCAATATTCCGCCGCCGCGTTTCTCCATTTTCTCTGTGATGGAAGCAGTGTTTTTCAGAAGCTCAGCCTTGATGTCGGGCATCAGTTTTGTCAAAGTGTCTTTCTCTCCTTTCCAGCAGAAATGCACCTGACCTACTTTTTTCACATCAACTATTTCTGCATGGAAGCCACCTCTGTCGCCCCAGAACTTCGCCGCTGCCGATGCTGCTGCCACGACAGAGCTTTCTTCAATAACCATAGGAACGATATACGTTTCATCATTGATAATCACATTGGGAGATACGCCGTAAGGGACATGAAAATTAGAAATAGTGTTCTCGCTGAACTCATCAAATTGTTTCTGTTTCTCCTCGTCGGAATGCCAGAAACTCTTCAATAAGGAAATAAACTCAGACGGGTTCTTCACACATTCCGCAACAGCTTTCAATTTATCTTCCTTGAGAAGCTTGGAAAAGCCTTTTCTAATATGTGTTATTTTTCTCATTATCTGTATATATTTTAAGCCTTTACTACTGTTTCTGCAAAGATAATTTTTTTTTAGAAGCAAGCCATTCACAAAATGATAATTTGCTATTTTTGCACAGAAACAAATTATTTACATCATGAAGAAAATTATATCACTTTTATTTGCAATAGTATTGAGTCTTAACGTAAAAGCACAAGCTACATTAACAGAAGCTGTCGACTTCACAGCAGTAGATTGCTACGGTCAAGATACTATACATCTTTTTGAAATCTTAGACAGAGGACAATATGTGTTAATAGATTTTTACTTTTATAGTTGTTCTCCTTGTTTTGATGCATGTCCGCATGTTGTTGAGGCATACGAGGCTCTCGGTTGCAATAAGCATGACGTGTTTTTCATGGAAATATCTCCTTCCGACAGCGATGAAATATGTCAATGGTGGGTAGAGAAATTTGGTGTTGAATATCCGACTATCAGCAGAGAAGCAGGAGGCGATAAAATTGACGACACTTATGGTATAAAACAATATCCGACATTGGTGCTGATAGCTCCAGATCGTAGCATTGTACTTCAAGACATTTATCCTGTAGAAACAGCTCAAGACATAGTAGACGCTCTCGCTCCATTTGGCATTGAAGAACACAGCTGCGATGAAGAGCCAGAAGTCCCTGTAGTAACTCCTGAGAAACCTGAAGCGACGGTGATTGCAACAAGCGACACTTCTATGCTCGTGGTATGGAACGCAGTGGAAAACGCTGTTACTTATAACCTTTACCAAGGAACAGAGTTAGTGGCGGATAGCATCGACGATATTCAATATACAGTAACAGGCTTGACAGCGGATACAGAATATTGTTTTAGTGTGACAGCCGTAAGTACTACAGCAGAGTCAGAAAAATCTGATGAAGCATGCGACAAGACTTTCTCGGGAGAAAATGTGGAAGAGTTATTGTTAAATAATTTTAAGATATATCCTAATCCAGCTTCATCAGAAATAAATATAATATCTGAAATGAAAGAAGCCGACGTCAAGATTTACGACATGACAGGGCGCTGCGTGAAAGATGTTCGTATCTGCGATGATAATACAAGGATAAATATCAGCGATATTGAAAAGGGATTATACCTTATTAATATTAATGGTAATATTGAGAAGTTGATAATTAATAATGAATAGTTAATAATTGATAGTTGATAATTTTTAACTTAAAAAAGTCTGATTTTCAGCATATCAGTTCAAAAAAAAGTATTACATTTGCGCCTTAATTTTAATCCATAATTAATCATTAAATTCTTAAAAATGAAAAAGTTTTTATCATTTGCTTTCGCTTTGTTATTAAGCATCAGCGTTAGCGCACAAACCACATTAACAGAAGCTGTAAACTTCACATCTACAGCTCACAATGGTGAAGAAATTGACCTCTTTGAAATCTTAGATGGTGGTCAATATGTTTTAATTGATTTCTTTTTCTCTACATGTGGACCATGTAAAGAATATGCACCAAGAATCGTAGATGCATACTATAAATTAGGTTGTAACGAAGGCGACGTGTATTTCATGGAAATTTCTCCAACCGACACATACGCTTCATATTCTACAGACCAATGGATTAACACTTACAATATTCCTTATCCAACAATACATACTAAGACTGGTGGTACTACTGGTGATGTGATTTATGAAACATATAACATCGCTGCTTGTCCTACTTTGATTCTCATCGCTCCAGACCGTAGCATTCTTTTCCAAGATTATAAACCTACATCAGCAAATGATTTGGTAAACAAACTTATAGAAGTGTCAGACGGCAATATCTCTGAGAATTTTTGTGGCGACCAAGAACCAATAGTATCTGTCGCAAAGGTTAAGAAAGATAATTTCTATATACCAGACGGCGTTGGTGTTATTTATGAAGCATCGACAAAAGTTTTCGTCGATTTCCGTGCGAATGCAGCTGTAAAAGATTTTTATTATACAATCTCTGAGTCAGCAAACTTGACTTCTGAAGATATTATTGCAAACGGAACAAAAGCAGAAGGAACTGAGTTTTCACACACTTTCGAAGGTTTGAAAGAATTAACAACATACTTCGTTTATGCACAAGCTATTGGTTATGACGATGCAAACGGTAACAAATCAGTTATAGAAACTAAGACAATATGTCCAGGTGATAATGGCGAAGCTGAAATACAACTCGAAGTAATGGTAACAGACACACACGTCAACGCTACAGCAAAACCTAACGAATCGACAGCAGATTACCACTTTGGTTTTGTGAAAAAAGAGTTCTATGATGAAAGCGAAGAAAATAGTTATAAATTCCTCATCAGTTTGATTAACGACGATTATCCATTATGCGACAGAGACACATATGTTGTTGAAACAGAAAATATTCCAGGTAATGTTCCTTACTATGTAGTCGCTATCGGTAGAAACGGCGAAGGTGAATGGGGCGCTCCAACAGTGGAAGAATTTGTAGTTGAAAAAGAAGCTGGTCCAGCAGAAGTTGCATTAGACGTCAAAGCTATGCCAACAGAAGTTACAATTACAGCAACTCCTAACATACACGCAGTGGAATTCCATTTCGGTTTGGTTACAAAAGCTGTCTTCGACGGAACAGGTGTTGAGTCATTAATACAACAAATCCGTAATGACGGTTATCCAGCATCAGAACAAACATCAGCAACATGGACAGAGCTTACTCCAGAAACAGCATACGTTGCATTGGGAACAGCTAAAAACCTTAACAACGAATGGGGTGAAACTTCAATAGTTCATTTTACAACACCTTCATTAGACGCTTTGACAGAGATAGAAGCTAACTTCAATATCTATCCAAATCCAGCTCAATCAATGATTAACATCGAATCATCATTGAATGGAAAAGCTCAAATCAATATCTTCGATATGACAGGTCGCTGCGTGAAAGAAATTTCTGCCAACGATATGAGCAAGGTCTCTGTCAATGTTGAAGACTTGAATAAAGGTGTTTACTTCATCTCAATTCAACAAGATAACAGCTATAACATCCAAAAATTAGTTATTGAATAATCTTAACAGATTTTAACATAAAAAAGCAGCAATCAAATCTCGGTTGCTGCTTTTTTTATTGAATATTATTTCTTATATTTGTAGACTCGTAAACAAATATATCATAACATTAAAATTATAAATTATGAAGAAATTTCTATCCCTTATCATTGCTGTGGTTTTTGCACTCGGCTTGAAGGCACAAACTACATTGACAGAAGCTCCAGACTTTATCGCAACAGATTATTTTGGAGACGAAATCCATTTGTATGAAATACTAGAAAATGATCAATATGTATTGTTGCATATTAATACCAGAACAAATGAGGCAACGCCTACAGTGACACCTCCATTGGTTGAGGCTTATAAGAGATTAGGCTGTAACCAGCATGATGTATTTTTTATTGGAGTTGTACCAAATGGCACAACAAATAACACAAAAAAATATGTAGATGAATATGGTATAGAATTTCCAATGATTCACAATACCGATGAATCTAATGGTATGGAAGGACCTGCTATGGATATTTGGCGCGCTCACAACTGTAACCAGCCAACAACGATGCTCATCGCTCCAAATAAAAGCATCGTGCTTCAAGATATAGGCGAGATAAAAACCTCAGATGATGTAGTATCAGCTCTTGCTGAGTTTGGCATACAGGAATATGAATGTGGTGAAGAACCAAATCCAGATCCGGAACCAGATCCAGAACCGACAGTAGAGCAATATCGTATAAAAGATTTAGCAACAAATCAATATCTTCACATTTTCAATCATGATGCTCATGAGAGCGGTCCTATCGGTGGTGTAGGTGTAGCAGATTACGCTGAAAGCGATTCTCAAATATTTACCATCGAAGATGCAGGAAATGACAATGTTTATCTTCGTTCCGCTGATGGCTATTATATTGTGTGCCAACAATGGAATGTCGATGCAAATAGTTCTAACAAGTCGGCCTTGAAAATGATTGATAATGGAAATGAGACTTTCTATCTTACAGATCCTTATTTCGTGGCAGGCAAAGCTAACAACTATTTTAAAGTTGAGTATGTGGAAGGTGTCAATTATGTTTTCTGTGATGCTGCCGTAACTCTCGCAGCTACATGGACTCTTGAGGCTGTTGAAAATGAAAATCCAAATCCGGAACCTGCCGACGGTCCTGCTGTAGAAATAGGTGTTATTGATATTACCGAGACTACTATCGAGGCTTCTTTCACTCCTAACGATGAGTGCGCTTCTTACTTCATCTTATGCGATAGCGTAGGCAGTATGGAACAATGGACTACCGTATTCGGCGTGACATTGGAACAACTTATTGAACAATGGAGCATCGCAAGAACAGAGCCTTCAACACACTTATGGAAGGATTTAGTCCCTGATACAGAATATATCATCTATGTGCTTCCTAAAGACGCAGAAGGTAAGTCGGGCGAACTTCAGCAACTTTCTGTCAATACAGTGGCAATGGGTGGCGAAGGTGTTTCTGTTATAGATGTTAAGGTGGAAATACTTACAACGACATCAGTTCGTGTCGTAGCAACACCTAACGAAGAGACTGCAGAATATCATTACATCTTGATTGAAAAATCATTCTCTGATTCTATCGGTATCGACTCTACAATGAAATTCTTGTACGAAGATCCTTACGCTTTGTATGAAATCGACGATTGGACATGGGAAGGTCTTGAGGCAAATACCGAATATTACGCTGTAGCTCAAGGTAAAAACATCAAAGGCGAATGGGGCGAGATAACAAAAGTGGAATTTGTTACAACAAAACCTGATGGTATTGAAGAGTTGTCGTCATCATTCAATATTTATCCTAATCCGGCTTCAACAGAAATCAAAATCACTTCTCAACTCAATGGCGATGCCGATGTCAAGATATACGATATGACAGGCCGCTGCATGAAAGAAGTTCACGTTTCTGACATCAGCAAAGCTACGATAAACATCAGCGATATTGATAAAGGATTATACCTCATTAATATTAATGGTTCTTTTGAAAAACTCATAATAGAATAAAATACAAAATGTAAGGACGCATTGAATTGCGTCCTTATTGCTTCCATAAAATAAATAAAACTTAACACTAATAAAATTATAGAGATGAAAAAAATTATATCATTAATTTGTGCTATAATATTTACTTTGAGCATCAACGCACAGACAGGATTTAAGGATGCTGTAGATTTTAATTGTACTGATGAATATGGAACTAATGTGCATTTGTTCGATATCTTAGATGACGGACAATACGCTTTGCTATATTTCTTCTGGAACGATGGTAATAACTCTGAAATTATTGACCCATGTATTGCAGAAACTTATTATTATTTCGGCGCTAATCAAGATGAGGTCTTTTTTATCGGTATTGACCCTACAGCCGATTCGTTGAAGATTGATACTTGGAAGCAAAAATATCAGGTTGATTTCCCGGTAATTCACCCGTTCACTGATGGAACTTCAGTTCACGACATCTGTGAAAATCTTTATAATGTAATAATAATGCCAAGAGTGATGCTTATAGCTCCAAATCGTAAAATCGTTATTGAAGACATTTGGCCTATCACTTCAACACAACAACTTATTGACGAGATAAAAACTGCAATGGATGAAGATTATAAACCTACGGCTATTGCTGAATTGAATGATAATGAAATCGGGATTTATCCTAATCCGGCTTCAACGGAAATCAAAATCACTTCTAAACATAATAGCGAAGCCGATGTCAAGATATACGACATGACAGGTCGCTGTGTGAAAGAAGTTCATATTTCAAATATTAACGATGCAACGATAAACATCAGCGATATCAAGACAGGAATTTATTTTATCGATGTCAATGGAAAGATTGAGAAGCTGGTTGTTGAATGATTTTAATAAATAAGTTCATAAAAAAAATCCGCAAGAGAATTTCTCCTGCGGATTTTTTTGTTGGCAATTTGCATCTTGTTATTTCATCTCAATGAATTTACCTTCATATGAGAGAGTGAAGCTTGTTTGTTCTGCTTCGATGCCTTCTTCTGAAACTTGTTTGAAAGTGCCGTTAGCATTGATGCTGTATGACTCTTCATTTTTAGTGATAGTGATTTCACCTGTTGCACCGATTAATTCATCGCCATTAGCTTCAACCACGAAGAGTGGTCCCATCATAGGAATCTCAGCGATAGGGTAGGTGCCTGTAGGAATGTCTTTCTTACCTAAGAAACCTAATGTGACAACACAATAGTTCTCTGTTTCTTTTTCGCTGCTTGTCAAAACCATAGCATAAAGATTCAAACCTTCATAGCTTTGATTTGTACAAACACCTTTTTTAAGTGAATACTCACTGTTGTTGATAGTCAATGTGCCATTACCAGTGTCAGCGTTAGCATCAACAACTTCATCTTGATAACTTAAACTGAAAGCGGTGCGTACAGTGTCATCAACGATGTTACCTTCAAAAGTGAAAGTGTAGATAGCTTCGCTTAAACTAACAGATAAAACGCCTTCTAAATCTCCTGACAAATCAATTGATTCGAAGCCGCCTTCGTAATTGCATTCATCATCATTTGTTAATTCAAAAGTACCGACAGGAATTTCGCTGTGATTGTTAAGTGTGAATTGAACAACACTCAAGTCATCGCATGTGAACACCAATATCGTTTCTTCTTCACTTGCGTAACTTACGCATGATTTGATGCTTTGATATGTGCTATCAATGCAATAGAAATTTTTGTCTGGCTTCTTGTTTTCTCCGCCTGTGAAGAATGTCTCATCACAACTTGTCATCATTAAAGTTGTGATAACCAATACTAAGGTCATTAATGTCTTTTTCATTTTATTAAATGTTTTTTTTGTTAATAAATTTTATCTCGTTGCCAAAAGCAAATCTAACATCTTGATAGCTGAGTCGCTGATGACTGAGCCTGGTCCAAAGATAGCGGCTGCGCCAGCATCGTACAAGAATTGATAGTCTTGTGGAGGGATAACACCACCAACAACGACCATAATATCTGGGCGACCTAACTTCTCAAGTTCTTCGATGACTTGTGGTACGAGTGTCTTATGACCAGCTGCCAAACTCGAGACGCCGAGGATATGAACGTCGTTTTCTACTGCCTGACGTGCTGCCTCTGCCGGTGTCTGGAACAATGGACCCATATCGACGTCGAAGCCTATGTCGGCATAACCTGTAGCAACAACTTTAGCTCCACGGTCGTGACCGTCTTGTCCCATCTTAGCAATCATGATACGAGGACGACGTCCTTCGACTTTTGCAAATTCGTCAGCCTTAGCGACAGCTTCTGCAAATTTGGCATCACCTTTTGTTTCCATAGAATAAACTCCTGATATTGTACGAATAACTGCTTTATAACGTCCTGCTACTTTTTCGCAAGCCATTGAGATCTCGCCTAATGTAGCGCGGCATTTTGCTGCCTCGACTGCCAACTCTAACAAGTTGCCTTCACCTGTCTCAGCTGCCTTGGTGATAGCTGCCAAACAACGATCGACGTCGGCTTGGTTACGTTTAGCGCGTAAGTCGTTGAGACGTTTGATTTGTGATTCGCGAACTGCTGTGTTGTCGACTTCGAGTGTCTCGATAGCGTCTTCATGGTCGAGACGGAATTTGTTGATACCAACAATGATTTCGCTGCCAGCGTCGATACGTGCTTGCTTGCGTGCTGCTGCTTCTTCGATACGCATCTTTGGAAGTCCTGTCTCGATAGCTTTTGCCATACCGCCCATAGCTTCGATTTCCATGATGTGCTCCCATGCTCTGTCGGCGATTTCTTTTGTCAATGATTCAATGTAGTATGAACCTGCCCATGGGTCAACGACTTTGCAAACGTTGGTTTCTTCTTGGATATAGATCTGTGTGTTACGTGCGATACGTGCCGAGAAGTCGGTAGGAAGAGCGATAGCTTCGTCCAATGCGTTGGTGTGCAACGATTGTGTGTGACCGAGTGCTGCGCCCATAGCTTCGATGCAAGTACGTGCTACGTTGTTGAATGGGTCTTGTTCTGTCAATGACCAACCTGATGTCTGGGTGTGAGTACGTAATGCCAAAGATTTTTCGCTCTTAGGATTGAAAGTCTTGACGATCTTAGCCCATAACATACGAGCTGCTCTCATCTTAGCTATCTCCATGAAGTGGTTCATGCCAGAGCACCAGAAGAATGAAAGACGTGGTGCGAAAGCGTCGATGTCTAAGCCTGACTTAACACCTGTGCGTAAGTAATCCCAGCCGTCGGCGAGAGTGTAAGCCAACTCGATGTCGCAGGTGGCACCAGCTTCTTGCATGTGGTAACCGGAGATAGAGATTGAGTTGAACTTAGGCATCTTCTTAGATGTGAACTCGAAGATGTCGGCGATGATACGCATCGAGAACTCAGGTGGATAGATATATGTGTTACGAACCATGAACTCTTTCAAGATGTCGTTCTGGATTGTACCTTGAAGTTCTTCGTAGGTAGCGCCTTGTTCCAAAGCAGCGACGATGTAGAATGCCAATACTGGCAACACTGCGCCGTTCATTGTCATAGATACTGACATCTTGTTGAGAGGTATCTGGTCGAATAAGACCTTCATGTCTTCTACTGAACAGATACTTACACCAGCTTTACCAACGTCGCCCATAACGCGTTCGTGGTCGGCATCGTAGCCGCGGTGTGTTGCAAGGTCGAAAGCTACTGACAGACCTTTTTGTCCGGCAGCGATGTTACGACGATAGAAAGCATTTGATTCTTCAGCTGTTGAGAAACCTGCATATTGACGGATTGTCCAAGGACGCATCACATACATTGTTGAATAAGGTCCGCGGAGATAAGGAGCGATACCAGCTGCGTAGTTGAGATGCTCCATGCCTTCAAGCTGTGCTGAGGTGTAAGCTGGACGGACGTTGATATGTTCAACGGTTTCCCATTCTGGTTTTATACCGTTCTTGTTTTCCCATTCTTTTGGGTCTTCTGTCTGAGGTATAACGTTGATGTTTATATCTTTAAAATTGGGTTTCATCGTTTTCTCCTTTCTTTATTTTGTTATACCTAATTTCTTTTGAAAATCTTGTAATGTCTCTAAGACGTTGCTCTTCACGTGGATGAAATATTCCATGCCAGCAGCTTTGAGTACGTCGGCTGTGCCTTCTGGATTACCAGCCAAGACCACGATAGCCTGATCTTTAAGAGCTTCGTAAATCTTGAGAGCATTGCCTTCACCATATTCTTCGTCTGATGAGCAGATGACTACTATCTCAGGTTTCACTTCTTTAGCGGCAGCGATACCGTCTTCAACAGTCTTGAAGCCAGCGTTGTCAACTACTTCAAATCCAGCGCAAGCGAAGAAGTTAGAAGCGAAGTTCGCTCTTGCCTTTAACATTGCTAAGTTACCGTAAGTCAACATCCATGCTACAGGGCGTTTGTTGTTTTGGCTGTAAACATCTGTCGCATAACGTAACTGCTCAAATTGTTGAGCCACGCGGTAAGTGTCGATAGTGTCAATTTCTGCGTTTTCATCACGACGGCTGTTAGCTTCAAATACCCAAGCTTCTGGATTTGACTTCATTGTCTCTGTGAAGTTAGGGAATTGGTTTGTACCGAGAATTATCTCGCGGCGTGTTGCTACGTTGTTGAGGCGTTTTGCTGCGTTTTCTTTAACCATCTTTTGGATAGTTCCCTTACGCAATGCTGCTAAGTAACCGCCTTCTTCTTGAATTTGTAAGAACAAATCCCAAGCTGCTTTCACCAATGAGTCTGTGAGGTTTTCGATATAATATGAACCTGCTGCCGGGTCAGCTACTTTGTCGAAGTGTGATTCTTCTTTCAAAATGAGCTGTTGGTTACGAGCGATACGTTCTGCAAATTCTGTCGATGGTTCATAAACCATGTCGAATGGAGTCACGCTGAATGAGTGGACACCACCGAGGATAGCCGACATCGAACCTGTTGTTGTACGTAACATATTGACGTATGAGTCATACAAGCTCATGTTGATTTGTGCGTTGAAAGCGTGGATGAGCATCTTGGCGTTTTCTTCTTTTGCGCCGTAAGCCTTAGCGATGTTTGCCCATAAAACTCTGTAAGCACGCATCTTAGCCATCTCCATGAAGTAGTTCTGACCTACTGCCACGTTGAAACGCATCTTAGGAAGAATCTCGTCGATGGTTAAATCTGTATCTGTGAGTTTATCCAAATATTCTGCTCCGATTGACAAAGCGAAAGCCATCTCTTGAACGATGGTAGCTCCGGCGTTAGTGAAGACGTGGCTGTTGATACCGATGGTCTGGAAACCTGGCATCTCTGCTTTTGTCAAGATGTAAGCTAATTCCATGTCTGTGCTTTCGGAGATGAACCATGTTCCGCGACGGATATAGCGTGTCAATGGGTCGTAGTTCAAAGAACCGCGTAAATCAGGGATTCTTGAAAGCTGCTCCAAAAGTGGGAGATGATATTTGTTATTGTAGAAACTCAATTCGACTTCCTTAGCGTTGATGCCGTTGAGCAATGCTGATAGTTCTAAGTCGGTGTAGAGTTTGTCGTATTCCAAGCGGAAAGTGATAGCGTTAGCGCCTCTCTTGATAGCGTCTAATGCTTTTTCGTTAGCGGCTTTGCAATCTTTGACGTTGATGTCTTGGCAGATAAGCCATTCGTTGCCTTTGGTTTTGTTGCCGCGGACGTATGGGAACTGGTTAGGTTCCACGTTGTTCCATGTAATTGAATTGAGGTCTTCGGCGCGATAGTAAGGTCTTACCGAGAAACCTTCTGCTGTCTTCCAAACAAGTTTCTTGTTGTAGTCAGCGCCTTTGAGATCTTTTTGAATGACGGCTTCCCATTGTTCGGTTGTCACCGCAGGAAATTCCTCAAAAAGTTTTTTGTTGTTACTCATATCTTTATTGTTAAAAATTATTGATTATTCTCAGTTTGTATTACACCACAAAAATAAGTTAAAAAACAATATCTTGAACAAAATACCTAATAAATAATAAAGGGCTTATTTATTGCCGAAAAATGATTATTTTTGTAAGGCAAATTTTTATTCCTATATGAGAAAAATATCGTTGTTTATAATTCTTATTTTACCCTTTATAATAAATGCTCAGATTTTGGAAGTATCTGGCATTCAAGAAGGCGTATGGAATTATGATACAATATTGCTTGTTGATGATGTCGTCGTTCCTGAAGACAAATCTCTGACGATAGCCAAAGGAACACGTGTGATTTTTCAAGATTATTACAGCATCACGATAAAGGGCTCGTTGAAAGCTCTCGGTCAAAAAAACGATTCTATTTATTTTATTCCAATTGATACTACTGGTTTCTTTAAGTGGAAAAAAGAAGTTGGTGCTTGGAATGGTATTGTATTTCAAGATGTTAGTGATACTATAATTTTAGATTATTGTCATTTTTCTTTTGGAAAAGCTGTCAATAGTCAACAATCGGCTTGCGGTGGTGCATTGAGATTTTATAATTCTAATAATGTCATTATCAGTAATTCTATTTTTTATCATAACCTAACTACTTCAAAAGGCGGAGCTTTATACGCTGAAAATTCTAAGCTGAACATTTTTAACTGCGAAGTGGATTCTAACTTCGGTTTCAATGAAGAGGGCGTCTATATGCACGGCGCTGGTTTTCAATTTAATAATTGTAATGTGAGAATGGAAAATATGTATTTCCATGATAATTATTGCGAGAATTGTTACGGTGGCGGTGCTAATTTCGATAGCTGTAATGTTTATGTCAATAATGCTGTTTTTGAGGATAATTATGCTGTCAATGCCGCTGGAATGGGAATACAACGTTGTAACGATTATGAGGTGAGAGTCTCTAACTCGTTGTTTGATAATAACATCGCATATCATTATGGGGGTGCTATGGCGATAGCTGCTTCTTCACCGATTGTCAATAACGTTACCATGACGAATAATTTTACGGTGTCCGCAGGTGGCGGCGCGATGCAGTTCTATAGCGAAGCTAATCCTGTCTTCAAAAATTGTATCATATGGGATAATGATTGGTACGATGAACATAATTCCATCTCCGACGGCTCACAGATTTTTATCTGGGGATATGATTGCAAACCACAATTTTATAACTCAATATTACAAGGTGGTTTTAAAGAAGTACATGGTTATGAGAATATTGCAGTTTACGATACCGCTTCAATGCTCGACAGCGACCCATTATTTCTCGATACTCAAAATCGTAACTTCCAACTATCTGACGGAAGTCCGGCAATCAACAGTGGAGATACAACAGGATTATTAATCCCTATCACAGATTTAGCGGGAAATCGAAGAATTATTGGTAATAGAATTGATATGGGCTGCTATGAATTTGACGCTACTTACTTAAAAGAAATTAACACTGATATAAAAAATATTAAGATATATCCTAATCCTTTAAATTCAAACTCTATATGTGAATTTATTTTAACAGACAAATCAGATGTCAATGTTAAGATATATGATATGAACGGAAAATTGATTTTTGTTAAGAATTACGGAATAATGTCTCATGGAACAAATATCATTTCTCTTGAAGACTTTACAAAAAAAATCTTAAATAATTTTAACATCTACTTCTTGAGCATAGAAACTCAACACGAAACATTAAACGCTAAATTTGTCTATTAAAATTGTTAATTAACTGTAAATTATATGAAAGATATTTTTAAAAACAAACAATTTCTTGGAGTTATATTCGCGATTATTGCTTTTGCAGCGATAACTTTAGTTTATTTCACGCCAATTCTTGAAGGCAAAAGAATTAAGCAACATGATATTGAGATGTATAAAGGAATGTCTCAGGAAATCAATCAGTTTAGAGAAGAGACTGGCGAACAGTCGTTATGGACGAATTCAATGTTTGGTGGTATGCCTGCATGGAATATCGGCGTTCAACAAAATTCTAATCTAATGACTTACGTTCAGAAAATCATTGGTTTAGGATTTCCAAGCCCGATAATGTCCGTCTTTATCAGTATGCTCGGATTTTTCATTCTGCTTCTCGTCCTCGATTGTAAAATCTGGATTAGCTTCATTGGCGCATTGGCATACGGTTTCACTTCCTATCTCTTCATAGTGATGGGTGCTGGTCATAATTCAAAAGCTGTCGCAATGGCTTATATGGCTCCGGTAATTGCAGGTATCATATTGACTTACAAAGGAAAATATCTATGGGGAGCGGTTCTTACAGCAATAGCTCTCGCCTTGGAGATAAGAGCTGGTCACATTCAAATCACATATTATCTCTTCATTATAGTGTTGATTTTTGTCATAGCTGAGTTTATCGAGACTATCAAAAACAAAAAATATCCCGAATTTTTCAAGGCAAGCGGAATCCTTGTATGCGCAGCGATTTTAGCAATTCTTACAAGCACTACAACGCTTTACGCTAATTACGAATTTGGTAAAGAAACGATGCGTGGAAAACCTGTTCTTACAGAAAATACTGGCAATCAAACTCGTGGATTGGATAGAGACTATGTGACTCAATGGAGTTATGGCATCGGTGAGACTTGGAGTTTGATGATTCCTAATGTGAAAGGCGGCGCTTCGGCTTATATCGGCAACGACAATCCAGCCTTAGAAAAAGCAAGTCCTCGTTTCCGCTCAATGATAGCTCAAAATAACGCTTACTGGGGCGATCAGCCTGGAACAAGCGGACCGGTTTACGTGGGTGCGATAGTCTGCTTCTTCTTCGTACTCGGTCTTTTCGTTGTTAAAGGAAAAATAAAATGGGTGTTGCTCATCGCTACAATCCTCTCAATATTATTGAGTTGGGGTAAGAACTTCATGGGATTCACCGACTTCTTCCTCGACTATTTCCCGATGTATAATAAATTCAGGGCAGTCTCAATGACGCTAGTAATCGCTGAAGTATGTATGCCGATATTGGCGTTCCTCGCTCTCGCGGAAGTGATGAAAAATCCAGAAATATTAAAGAAAAATATGTATTACTTCTACATATCTTTCGGATTAACAGCAGGTTTATGCCTTTTATTCTACATCATTCCTAATGTTTTCTTTAACTTCTTAAGTCAAGGCGAAGCCTCACAGTTCGCACAGTTGGGAGCAGGTAAAGATGGTGCTATCTATCAGACATTCGCGGCTGAATTGGAAAAGGTTCGTATGGCGATTTTCCAGAAAGATGCAATAAGAAGTTTCTTGTTTATTACAGTAGCCGCTATCATTTTGTTAATAAATATTAACGGTAAGTTAAAAAATAATGCAATGTTTGTAATGCTCGCTGCTCTCGTTGTCCTTGATATGTTCCCGATAAATAAACGTTATCTTAATAATGACAATTTCATCGATAGCCGTCGTTTTGATAAACCTTTCGTGATGTCGGAAATAGATAAACAGATACTTCAAGATAACAGCTTGAATTACAGAGTTATGGACTTGACGAAAAATACATTCAACGATGCAAGTACATCATATTTCCATAAATCTATAGGCGGTTATCATGGTGCAAAACTTCGTCGTTATCAAGATGTTATAAATCGTTATCTTGGAGGGAATAAAATGGGAAGCAACGGTTTCTGGAATGTACTTAATATGATGAATACTAAATATCTGATTTATCCTCAGAATAATAATAAAGCTGTCGCCAACATAAATCCTGATGCTTTCGGAAACGCTTGGATTGTGTCTGATATTAAATGGGTTACAACACCAAATGAAGAGATAGCAGCTATAGAAAATACAGATGTTAAAACAACTGCGATTGTCAATGACGAATTTAGAACTGTTATCGGCGATTTTAATCCTTCATCAGTATCTGGAACAATAAAATTAGAATCATACAAACCTAACGAATTGGTTTACAGTTTTAATTCTTCAAAAGATGAGTTAGTTGTCTTCTCAGAAATCTGGACAAATAAAGGCTGGACATTATGGATAGACGGAAAAGAATCTCCTTTGATTAGAGCTGATTATATCTTGAGAGCTGCTGTCATTCCAGCTGGCAATCATGAGATTATGATGCGCTACGAACCTAAGATTTGGAAAGTAGGCAACACAATCCAACTTATTTCATCTTTGATATTAATCTTAGGTTTAATAGCAGCGATTGTCGTAACATATAGAAAATCAAATTGTACAAAGTCTGTTGACTGTTGACCGTTGTCTGTTGACTTTATAGAAATGAAACGTGTGCTAATCATAACATACTACTGGCCTCCATCGGGCGGATCTGGCGTTCAACGTTGGTTGAAGATGTCGAAGTATTTTCCTGAAAATGGCTGGCAACCTGTTATTTACACTGCCGAAGATGCTGAATATCCTGTTGAGGATCTGTCGTTGGAAAAAGATGTAGCTCCTGACGCTGAGATATTAAGACGTAAAATAGTTGAGCCTTATTCTTTATATAAGAAGTTTTTAGGAATCAAGAAGGATGAGAAGATAAAGGCTGGATTTATCAATGAAGGTAAGAAGAAATCTTCATGGAAAGAAAATCTAAGTGTTTGGTTAAGAGGAAATTTATTTATTCCTGACGCTCGTTGTTGGTGGATTAAACCTTCAATTAATTTTCTTAAAAAATATTTAGAAAAGAATCCTGTCGATGCGATTATCTCAACGGGACCTCCTCATTCAATGCATCTTATCGCTAAAGAATTACATAAAAAATTTAACATTCCTTGGATTGCCGACTTCCGCGATCCTTGGACCGACATCGATTTCTTTAGTGAATTGAAATTGACAAAAAGAAGTTTAAAGAAACATCATAATCTTCAATATCAAGTTCTTACTGAAGCTGATAAAGTCGTGACAGTAGGTTGGGATTGGGCTAAAGGTCTCGAAGGTCACGGCGCAAAAAATGTAGAAGTTATTACTAACGGATACGATTTTAATATTGAAGAAAAATTAACAAATGTTAAATTATCTTCAGATTTCACGATGTCGCATGTAGGAATAGTAGGCGCGGCGAGAAATGCAGTTCGTTTTTGGGAAACTCTTGGTGAAATAATAAAGGAAGATAATATCAAAGATTTTTCTAAACTGCTAAAAATTAGATTGATAGGTCAAGTCGATAATTCTGTCATTGAATCTATTAAGAAAAATAATTTGGAGAATAATGTCGAGATAATTCCTTATATTCCTCATGAAAAGGTGATTGCGGAACAGAGTTCATCTCAGATTTTGTTATTATTTATTAACAATTCGCCTAACGCTAAAGGCATCATGACTGGAAAAATCTTTGAATATATGGCATCAGGACGACCGATTTTCGCTATTGGTCCAACTGACGGTGACACAGCAATTATCCTCGACAAAACGAAATCTGGTTTTATCGTCGACTTTGATGATAAAGAGGGAATGAAAAACGCAATTATTGATTTGTTTAATAAATATAAAGAAAATCAACTTATTACAAAGAAAAACGAAGTCGTTGAAAATTATTCACGACGTGCTTTGGCAAAAGATTATGTTAATCTAATCGAAACAATAATTGACACGTTTTATAGCTATAAAAAAATTAAGAAATGAACGAAGCAAAAATTATCATACAAGCCCGAACCGGCTCGACTCGACTTCCTCAAAAGATGATACTTCCTTTCTATGAGAATGAAGGTATCTTCTCGTTGATTCTTAAAAGATTAACATCAATTATTGATAAAAATAATATTATTCTCGCAACATCGACAAATGAAAATAACGACGTTTTAACAGATATTGCAAAAGAATATGGCGTAAATTATTTTCGTGGTTCTGAAAATGATGTGCTTCAGCGTTTCATTGATGCAGCAAATGAATTTAATGCGAAGAAGATCATAAGAGTTTGCGCCGATAATCCTTTCTTGGATTTGGAATTTCTTAATTTCCTTTTAGATAATTTTGAAAAGTCAGATTATGATTATATGTCGTTCATGACTTCAAATGGAACTCCTACAATTAAAACACATTACGGTTTCTGGGCTGAGGCTGTGACTCTCAATGCTTTGAAAAAAGTAAAATCAATGACAGACGAAAATCTTTATCACGAGCATGTCACAAACTTCATCTATGCAAATCCTAATGATTTTAACATAAGATTTTTTAACATTCCTGAAGTAATTGACGAACACGACGACATAAGATTGACAATAGATACTCAAATTGATTTCGATATTCAAAAAGAAATATTCAATAAGATATATAAGATAAAACCAGATTTCAATGCTTTTGATGTTCTCACATTTCTTAATGAAAATAAAGAATATCATGCAATTATGAAAAATGAGATTTTAAAAAACCAGAAATAATATGAATAAAGGAACATATATAATAGGTGAGATCGGACAGAATCATAATGGTTCTGTTGATATTGCGAAACTAATAGTTGAACTTGTCTCACGTCCTGTGAGAGAAGAATATTTCGGCATCGAGCTTCAACCAATGAATGCTGTTAAGATGACGAAACGCGATTTGGCTCACGAACTGTCTGATTCTCAGATGTCGAGAATTTATGACTCACCTAATTCATTTGGAAGAACTTACGGTGAACATCGAGCTTACTTAGAACTTTCTGATGAGCAACATTATGAGGTTTATAAATATGCAAAGGAAAGAGGTTTAGATTTTGTTGAGACATTGTGCGCTCCTTCCTGCCTTAGTATAATGAAATATTTTACTCCTGATTATCTGAAAGTTGCGAGTCGTGACCTGACAAATATTCCATTACTTGAAGTACTTGCCGAGACAAAAATCCCGATGATTCTTTCGACAGGAATGGCGGGGAAAAAAGAATTAGATGAAGCTCTTGAAGTAATTACAAAATATCACAGCAATATTTCAATTCTTCATTGCGTGTCTCAATATCCAACTCATCCTAACAATTTGAACCTTAATACAATAACATATTTAAAAAAGAATTATCCTCAATATAAAATCGGTTTCTCCGATCATACGATAGGAATTTCTGCGCCAGTCGCTGCTATTGCTATGGGAGCGGAAATCATTGAGAAACACGTCACTATCGACAGAAGAATGAAAGGTACAGATCAAGCTGGTTCTTTAGGTCCTGACGGCGTGAACCGAATGATTCGCGACATCAGAATCACTGAGATGTCGATGGGAAAAGAAGAAATCTTCATCGAGCCTGAGGTTAAAAATAGCAAAATTAAACTCGAACGCTCTATTGCCACAAACAGAAATCTAAAAGTCGGTGAGGTGATTTCTGAAAACGACATTCATCTTTTAAGTCCTGGCGATGGTTTTAAATGGTCAGAAAGACAATCTGTTATAGGCAAAAAAGTTAAGATTGAAATACCAAGAAACGAAATTATATATCCTCAAAATTTAGAATAGATGAAGAAACCTAAATTAATTTTAACAGATATTGACGGCGTTTGGACTGACGGCGGAATGTATTACGACCAAACGGGAAACGAATGGAAGAAATTTCACACTTACGATAGTGCGGGCGTTTTGTTTGCGCATCAGAACGAGATTCCCGTCGGAATTATCACTGGAGAAGACACAGAGATTGTTGCAAGAAGAGCTGCAAAACTTAAAATTGATTATCTCTTTCAAGGTGTTAAAAATAAATTGGAAGTGGCAGAGAATCTTTGCAAAGAATTGAATATCAGTTTAGATGAAGTCGCTTATATTGGCGATGACCTCGGTGATATTGAATTGTTAAAAAATGTTGGCATCTCAGCAACGCCTAATTCGGCTCCGGAATATGTTAAAAAATATTCACAAATGGTAATGACAAAAAACGGAGGTGAGGGCGTCTTCCGTGAATTCGTAGAAAAGATTTTGGGAATATGTTAAAAAAAATTATCATAGGAATATTCAAACCTAAATTTTTATTTAGATGGATAGTGAAATCCAAGGCAAAATCATGCAAAGGAAAACTGTCTGTCAATGGTTTCAGTACTATTAATCAAAATACACATCTTGGATATAATGTGAATTTTAACGGCATGAAAATCACGGGAAAAGGAAAATGCGTCATCGGCGACAACTTTCATTCTGGCACTTCATGTCAAATCATGACCGATTATCATAATTATGATTGCGGAACCAAAATTCCATACGATAACACTGTGATTGTCAAAGATGTAATTATTGAAGATAATGTATGGTTTGGAAATAACGTAATTGTCTTACCAGGAGTCAGTATTGGAGAAGGCGCTGTTATTCAGGCGGGGAGCGTTGTTGTGAAAGATATTCCAGCCTTGTCGGTCGCTGGCGGTCATCCTGCCAAAGTGTTTAAAATGAGAGATATAGAACATTATAATAAACTCAAAGAACAAAAGTTATTCTTCTGATGAAATATAGTAATCTTAACGTTTTAGAAATCAATGAAATATCACGAATTGTGAAGGAAAAGCAACCTTCATTATTCAAGCAGATATGTATTTTCATCGGACAGCTTTTTTATTACACTTTTATCGTACATTTTAA
The DNA here is from genome assembly GCA_015061315.1 of Lentimicrobiaceae bacterium. Lineage (GTDB taxonomy): Bacteria > Bacteroidota > Bacteroidia > Bacteroidales > F082 > Limimorpha. The sequence continues at coordinate 34,783 of SUWV01000009.1, read as the reverse complement.
ATATAAGTCGTTGCCTGTCAATTATAAAGGATTGCTTTTCTTTGGAGTCTCGCTCAACAACAGACGCTCTTTGGAACCGATAATCAACAATATTGAAAAAGACACATATCTATATCTCAATAATCATATTACAGACGTTCATAAAAGGCGCGCCTGGTGGCATAGCATTCCTTATCTTTCTACCTTAATAAAACTTTACAAAAAATCTAATAAAGAAGATAAAGCTCTGATTCTTAAATATTTCACACGTCTTTTGACGACATACGGACTTTATGAGATTGCAGGTGAGATGTTGGATAAATATGAGGTAAAGGTTTTAGTTCTTGCAAATGATCATAACGACATTAACAGATGCTTGATTTTTAATGCTTTAGAAAGAGGAATTAAGACAGTTTATGTGCAGCACGCTTCTGTGAAGAAAGGATTTCCAAGACTTGACTTTACATATTCCTTCTTAGATGGAAAAGAGTCGTTGGAGAAATATTTTTATGCAGGCTTACCTAAAGGCGAGGTTTATCTCTCTGGCGGAGTCCGTTTCGATTTTCTTTATGATAAAATTGTTAAAAGAAATTATGACGTAAAGAAAATTGGCGTAGCAATCAATATGTTAGATGATTTTGATAAAGTTAAAAAACTTTGTCTTTTCTTAAAAAATAATAACTATCATGATTTGATTCTCCGTCCGCATCCTCGTTATCAGCATCTTAATACAGAATGGTTAATAAAAAATAACATTGCGATTTCCAATCCTAAAGAAGAAAGCTCATTTGATTTTATATCTAAAATCGATTTCATGATTTCCAATGAATCGGCAATTCACCTTGATGCTTCTATAATGTATTGTCCCACTGTACTTTTTAATATATCTAACAACATCATTCTTGATGATTATAATTTTGTTAAAAATAATTTGGTTAAATTAGCAAATACTGAAGATGAATTGTTAAAATTCATTAAGAATCCAATAGAAGTGATGCCGACAAAAGAAATTTTACAATATTATAATGCTTCTTCTAACACTCATTTAGAAGGCAAGTTAGGAAGCACGATAGCGAGATTTTTAGAATTAGTTTGTCAAGGCAAAGAGAAACAATTCGATAAGGAATCAGGTTTCGTTAAGAACTCAGTTCTTTTTCATGAAATCGACGATTCTTTTGCAGGCTGATCCGTCGCCGTATGGGTTGACAGCCTTGCTCATCTTGTTGTAAGATTCTTCGTTATCCAATAATTCCGAAACTTCATTGATAATCTTATCGTAATCAGTTCCAACGAGTTTCACTGTCCCGGCTTCTAAAGCTTCCGGACGTTCGGTATTGTCGCGCATTACCAAGACTGGTTTTCCGAGACTCGGTGCTTCTTCTTGTATGCCACCGCTGTCGGTCAAGATGATGTCTGCTTTTTCCATCAAAAAGACAAAGTTAAGATAATCAAGAGGTTCTATGAAAAAAGTGTTCCCTGATTTATCTTTGTCGTTACCGAAAATTTCTGCTATAGGCTTACGTACATTAGGATTTAAATGCATCGGATAAACAAAATCGACATCAGGATATTTTATAGATAATGTCTTGATTGCATTACAGATATTTCTAAAACCTTCTCCAAAGTTCTCGCGACGATGTCCTGTGATAAGAACGAGTTTTCTTGTAGAGGCACACGGACGTGTGTCTTCACATGAAATACGATTTATATCGTAACCGTTATTCTTAATATTTATTTGCAATGTTTCGGCGAGATTGGCGTCACTTTTAATTTTATTGACAACCCATAACAAAGCGTCGATAACAGTGTTACCTGTAATAATTATATTTTGATTATCAACATTTTCTTTCAAAAGATTCTGACGACTTAGTTCCGTTGGCGCAAGATGATAGGTTGCGATGCGTCCTGTTATTCTGCGGTTCATTTCTTCTGGCCAAGGACTGTAAATATTATTGGTTCTAAGTCCAGCTTCGACATGAGCGACGGGAATTTGCTTGTAGAAAGCTGCCAATGCCGCTGCTGTTGAAGTAGTTGTGTCGCCATGAACAAGAACGACATCTGGATTTGTTTCGTTAAGAACGTCACGAAGTCCGAGCAAGACTCTTGATGTTATATCGTATAAATCCTGACCTTGTTTCATGATATTCAAATCATAGTCAGGTTTTATGTCAAAGATGTCGAGAACTTGATCAAGCATTTCGCGATGTTGGGCTGTCACACATACAATAGTTTGAAATTCAGAGTCTTCTTGAAATTTCTTTACTAATGGAGCCATCTTGATAGCTTCAGGACGTGTTCCAAATACCAACAATACTTTCTTCATCTTTATTAAAATTTGAGCAAGTTCTTAATTTATTTTATCACATTATTACCGCAAAAATCCAAGACTATTATGTCGTTTCTATAATTCAATTCTGCAAATTCTTTATGATTTACGAGGAAAACGACAATATCAGCTGAATCGTAAGCTGCTTTATAATCAGTGAGTTTGAAGAGATTATTTTCTTTCACGTTAGGTTCCACAACCATAATGTCGGGATTGTTGCACGACTGTATTACTTTGGTTGTTATAGACTTCGCGGGAGATTCTCTAAGGTCGTCGATATTAGGTTTAAAAGCGAGACCCATCATTGCGACTTTAGGACTGCGATGATTTTTGAGTTCAAACTCAAGCATACAGTTTTTTATTTTCTCCACGCACCATAAAGCCTTGTAATTATTTATTTCTCTTGCTGTTGCGATAATCTTTGATTCTTTTGGATAATCGGCTGTAATGAAATAAGGATCTACTGCGATGCAATGTCCGCCAACTCCGCAACCAGGACGTAAGATATTGACTCGCGGATGTTTATTGGCTAAATCTATGAGTTCCCACACATTGATTCCAGCTTTATCACATATTATTGAAAGTTCGTTGGCGAAAGCTATTTGCACGTCGCGTGATGAATTTTCGGTGAGTTTGCACATCTCGGCGGTGCGGCTGTTAGTGGAATGTAAATTTCCTTTAACGAAAATCCTATAAAACTCTTTAGCTTTTTCCGTCGAAGCCTCGTTGATTCCGCCTATGACGCGATCGTTGTTCTCGAGTTCATAGATCACGTTTCCAGGAAGCACGCGTTCAGGACAATAAGCTATGTAAATCAAGCCTTTAAGTTCTGGTCTTGTTTCATAAATAAGATTCATCATCTTTTCTGTAGTTCCTACTGGTGATGTAGATTCGATGACGAAGAGGTCGTTAGGTTTAAGGAGCGGAATTACCATGCGAGTGGCAGCTTCCACGTAAGAGATGTCGGGTTCGTGGTCGCCTTTGAAAGGAGTCGGGACGACGATAAAATAAGCGTCACAGATCTGAGGCTCTGTATAAGCTTTTAATTTACCGTTGGTTACGACATCTTTTAGCAATGATTCCAATCCAGGTTCTATGATATGAAGTCGACCTTCGTTGGTAGTTTCTACGACTTCCTTATTAATATCCACTCCAATCACATCGATACCATGTTTTGCAGCGATAATTGCCGTTGGCAGACCGATGTAACCTAATCCCATGAAACAAGCTCTCATACTTAAAATTTATTGATTTGCAAAGATAAGAAAATTAGAAGAGTAAAGTCAAAAGATTTTTTGGAATTGAGAGATCTTGATTCTGAAAAATATGAGAGTTTTTTAAACATGTAAAAAACTAATTATTTTCATTTATAAAATGTTTATATTTGCAGAGTATTGTGTACAATTCTCCATCTATAGATGATGGACATAAGATTGTGATTTTTTAAAAATAGGGCTAAATGAAGAAAGAGACAAAAACCGAAGGAAAGGAAGAACAGATTGCCGTTATATCTCACTATATACATAACAAAGGATATGGGTTCGCAAATAATTATGAGGAGAGAGCAAAGACTCTAATTAGAGAAATCTATGATTATAATATTGATGATGAGGTAACAACTCATCCTTCAGAAAATACCTCATACTATACATTATTCGATGATTTTTTTTCAGTCCCGTTTTTACCCATTGAAAATCATAAATTTACTTTTATAGATTTATTCGCTGGCATTGGAGGATTTAGGTTGGCGATGCAGAATCTTGGTGGTAAATGTGTATTCTCATCTGAGTGGGATACTCAAGCACAAAAAACATATCTTTTAAATTATGGAGAGGTCCCTTTTGGTGATATAACTAAAGAAAGTACGAAATCATATATACCTGATAATTTTGATGTGTTATGTGCGGGTTTTCCTTGCCAGGCATTTTCATTGGCAGGAAAGCGATTGGGATTTGAGGAAACAAGAGGTACGTTGTTTTTTGATGTAGCTGAGATTTTACGCCGTAAAAGACCTAAAGCATTTTTCTTAGAAAATGTAAAAGGTCTGCTGATTCATGATAAAGGAAAAACTCTTCAGACAATCTTAAAAGTTCTTAGAGAAGATTTAGATTATTATGTTCCAGAACCTCAGATAGTAAATGCAATGAATTTCGGTGTCCCTCAACATCGTGAAAGATTATATATCGTTGGTTTTAGGAAAGACCAAAATGTTAATGAATTTACATATCCTAAACCAACAGACACCACCAAAACTTTCTCTGATGTAAAAGAAAAAGAAACTGTTTCTGCAAAATATTATTTATCCACGCAGTATATTAAGACTCTTATTGCGCATAAGGAACGCCATGCTTCAAAGGGCAATGGTTTTGGTTATGAAATAATCAATGATGATGAGGTCGCAAACGCCATTGTAGTTGGCGGCATGGGGAGAGAAAGAAACTTAGTAATTGACAATCGTTTGGAAGACTTTACGCCAGTAACACGTATAAAAGGTGAGGTTAACAGAGACGGACTTCGTAGAATGACACCACGAGAATGGGCAAGATTGCAAGGATTTCCAGATAATTTTATAATTGGAGTTGCAGATGCTTCGGCTTATAAGCAATTCGGAAATTCCGTGGCGGTCCCTGCAATTCAAGCGACAGCTGCTGAAATTATTAAAAGAATTAATCTGTCAAAAAACAAAGATTATGGCACTAAAAGGAAATAAAGGAGAATGGAGCGAACTGTATGCTTTCTTTAAATTGCTTTCAGATGGATGTATTTATTGTGGAGATGCTTACCTAAATAGATATGATGACAAATTCTATCCTGTTTTAGAATTATTTAGAGATGACAAACCTGATAGGAATTCATACAAGATACAATCTGAAAGAAGAAGCATAATAATAAAAGGTAATAACATCGATATTGAAGTTCCACAAGATAGGTTTACGAATGAGGCTGCTGCATTGTTAGCTCTTATTAAATCTAAGAATGATAACACCGACTTTTCATATATTGAATCTTTCATGGAGATGATAGATATTCACACGGTTAAAGCAAAGTCATCGGATAAGGCAGATATTAGAATTGTTATTCACGACCTGAAAAGAGGTTCTAAACCAGAACTCGGTTACAGTATCAAATCTAAGTTAGGAGCTAAATCGTCACTAATCAATTCTAATAAAGACGCTACAAATTTCATATATCGAGTGAATGGTATCTCTGCAGAACAAATGAATGAATTTAATTCGTGTGACAATTTTAAAGAGAAATTCCATTATCTGCAATCTCACGACACAATACTTTCTTATATCTCAACTGCTAATAATGTTTTTCATAATAATCTTACCTTATTGGATTTAGGTATAGAAAAAATTATTGCAGAAGCCTTGTTGCTATATTATTCAGGGAAATCAAAATCATTATCCGACACCATAAAACTGATAACAGAAACAGATCCTCTGAATATTATGGATAGTACCGATCAACCGATGTATGAATACAAGGTCAAACAATTTCTTTTGGCATTTGCTCTCGGCATGACATCTGCTAAACCTTGGTACGGACAGTTTCATGCAAATGGTGGTTATATTATCGTAAAAGAAGACGGAAATATAATATGTTATCACTTTTTCGACAGAAATGATTTGGAAGAATATCTTTATCATAATACCTTTTTCGATACACCAAGTACAAGCCGTCATAACTTCGGGAAAATATACGAAGAAAACGGAGAGTATTTTCTAAAGTTGAATCTGCAAATTAGATTTATATAATAATATAATCCAATGAAAAACATCAAAATCGCTGTTATAGGTCTTGGTTATGTGGGACTTCCTCTCGCTCGACTTTTTTCTACAAAGTTTGAGACAATAGGTTTTGACTTAAATAAATTCAGAGTCGATGAGATAAATTCAGGTCATGATTCAACTCTTGAAGTTGAAGATGAATTATTGAATTATACTATCAATAATCATGGCTTTAGATGTACAACTAACATAGAAGACTTAAAAGATTTTAACTTTTATATCGTGGCGGTACCAACGCCTGTCGATGAGAACAACAGACCAAATCTTACTCCATTGATAAAAGCCAGCGAGACTGTCGGAAAAGTAATCTCTAAGAACGATATTGTAGTTTATGAATCAACGGTTTATCCTGGCGTCACGGAAGAGGAATGTATTCCTGTAGTAGAAAAAGTTTCCGGATTGAAATTCAATGTAGATTTCTTTGCAGGTTATTCTCCAGAAAGAATAAATCCAGGAGATAAATTGCATACTGTAGAGAAAATCAAGAAGGTAACTTCAGGATCTACGCCAGAGATTGCAGATTTAATTGATGATGTTTATAATTCTGTGTTAATCAATGGAACTCATAAGGCTCCTTCGATAAAGGTCGCTGAAGCTTCCAAGATTATCGAGAACTCGCAACGTGATGTCAATATCGCTTTCATGAATGAATTGGCTAAGATTTTTAATGCTATGAATATTGATACTCACGATGTTATAGAAGCAGCTTCCTCGAAGTGGAACTTCATAAAACTCAATCCGGGATTAGTTGGAGGTCATTGTATCGGTGTCGATCCTTATTATCTTATTCAGAAAGCTCAGGTTTATGGAGTGCTGCCTCGAATCATGTCGGCGGCTCGTCATCTCAATGATGGCATGGGTGAATATGTTGCCAATCAGACAATTAAACTTATGAATAAGAAAGGCGTGCTTGTAAAAGATGCTAAAATTCTTATCCTCGGAATCACTTTCAAAGAGAATTGTCCCGACATCCGTAATACCAAAGTCGTTGATATTTATCATACTTTGAATGAATTTACCGATAATATCATTATCTACGATCCATGGGCTGATGCTGATTTGGTCAGAAAAGAATATGATATTGAAATTACTAATGTTCTTCCTGAGAATGAGTCGTTTGACGCCGCAATCTTGGCTGTCTCTCATAATGAATTTTCAAAATTAAATCTTAAATCATTGATGAAAGAGAACAGTGTCATTTATGATGTTAAAGGATTTTTAGATAGAGATATTATAGATGGAAGACTTTAACTTAAGGGGACTTCTATAAATTCCCCGTTTTAATAACTTTTAACAATGACAGTAAAAACTTTTGCACGCTTTATGCTTTTTATTGGAATCTTTTCGTCTTTCTTTCAATCACATAGCTCGCTATGTTCTTTCAAGAAATACAAAAATCTTCTCAATAAAAATTCATAAATCATTTGCAAAGCAATTTATAGAAGCCCCCTTAAAATTGAGAATCTGAAAATCTGAAAAATTGAGAAAATTTGATGTAAAAAGAAATATAATTATGAAAACTTTAAGACAAATTTCAATAGCAGTTTTTATGATGACTATGTTAGTAAATTGTTCAACTTCGCAAAACGAGAAGCCTGTCGTTTACATGACGACTGATATTTCTCCTGAAGGTCTTGTTAAAGTATATGAGGCTCTTGGAATTAAACCAGAAGGCAAGGTCGCTGTTAAGATTTCTACTGGCGAACCTGGTGGTAAGAATTTCTTAAAGCCAGAACTTATCAAAGATTTGGTACAAGAAGTCAATGGAACTATAGTAGAATGTAATACAGCGTATGCTGGCAAACGTAATACTAACGAAGCTCATTGGCAAACATTTAAAGATCATGGCTTTATGGCAATTGCTCCTTGCGACCTTATGGATGAGTTCGGTGAAAAGAAGATTCCTGTCAAAGACACAACACATATTAAATATAATCTTGTTGGTGACCATATCGACAATTATGATTTCATGATTAACCTCGCTCACTTCAAAGGTCACGCGATGGGAGGCTTTGGCGGAGTTCTTAAAAATCAATCTATTGGAGTTGCTTCAGCTAATGGCAAAGCTTACATTCATACCGCAGGTAAATGCGCTGATAAGAATCTCATCTGGAAGATGAACAGAGATGTGCCTCAAGATCATTTCATCGAGGCAATGGCTGCATCGGCTCAGTCGGTTCACGATTATTTTGATGGTAAGATTTTATATATCAATGTTATGAATAATCTCTCCGTTGATTGCGACTGTGACAATCATCCGGCTGCTCCTGAGATGAACGATGTCGGAATCTTAGCTTCAACAGATCCCGTTGCTCTCGACCAGGCTTGTGTTGACTTGATTTTCAATTATCCTTCACAAGAAGGCGATGACGCTAAAGCATTGATTGAGAGAATTAACTCGCGTCACGGAGTTCATATCATCGAACATGCTGCTGCCATCGGTCTTGGTTCAAGAGAATATGAACTCGTAAGAATAGATGAATGATAAAAGTCGAAAGACAAAAGGATTTGAAGTAATGTATTATTGACGCGTCTGTACATAGTAGCCGCTTTGCGTTAGGGATTGGAGCGACATCCTTTTGGAGCGAAGCGGAAAAAGATATAGCGGAAAGCCCGACGGCGTAGCCGGAACGCCCAAATTAATTTACAATTTACAATTAACAGTTGAAAATGTACAATTGACAATTTGTAGAGACGCGTCGATTACACCAATGATTTTAACAATACGAAATTGACACATCTGAAAATTGCATGAATAGAGTGTTTAAATATTTGATTTTTAATTTATTATTTCTGTTTTGTGTGAGTTTTCCAGGTTGTGGGTCGTCGTCGGTTGAGCGTATAAAAAAATCAGTGGAGCGACAATTGAGCGATTATCCGAAATCGACTTTGCAGGATTTATACAAAAGTTTCTTTCAAGACAGATTCGGTCCAGGACATTTGGTGAATGATACAAGTACTGCTGGAAATTATCTACGTTATGAACTTAATAATTCGGAAAGTTTCCATGAAAGATATTATGAACCAACAGGATATGAGAATAACTACTACCGGGTAAATCTTTCCGTCTTAAAAGAAAATAAGATTTCATATCAGAAATACTTCGATGCTTTTCTAAGAAGTGTGGAGAAAATAGATTTAGACGCAATTTCGGAATGGAAAGAGGAATGGTCTGAAATAGAATCTGTTATAATTTCTATGAATCTTGATTTGGAAAATTTTGAAGAAGATTTGGAGATGATACATTCTGTTTTGGAGCAGGGGAAATATGCGGTTCATCATAGCGAGATTTATAATTCTGAATATCAACCGCATTATAGAATTATTGAGAAGAAAATCTTTGAAGAGGAGATTTTACCGTTAATAGAGGATTAAAAAGTTAAAAAATCTTTAGACTTTAGACTTTCGTCTTTCCCCTTTTTCCTATCTTTGTACAAAATTATGATTATGAACAATTACCCTATCATAAAACTTCGTAGAGGCAAGGATGAAGCCGTAAGGCGTTATCACCCATGGATTTTTTCAGGCGCAATAGAAACAGCGGCTCCTAATATTCAAGCTGGCGATTTAGTTACAGTTGTTGATTTTAAGAATGAAATATTAGGAACTGGTTTCGCGGAAGCTGGAAATATTGCGGTGAAATTATTAAGTTTTGATAACAGAAAAATCGATGCTTTTTTTTGGAAGGAACGACTTGAAAAAGCCTTTGAACTTCGTAAAATGATGGGTCTCGTTGATAATCAACATACCAACTGCTATCGTCTTGTCCATTCCGAGGGAGATAATCTTCCTGGTTTGATAATTGATATTTATGGTACAACTGCTGTTGTTCAAGCTCAGACAGAAGGTATGGCATTGAATATTAAGTCAATATCAGACTCTCTTCTCAATATCGATGGATTGGATATTAATTCCGTTTATAACAAAAGCTCTGAGGCGATGCAGAGAATGGGAAAAGAAGCTGTCGATGACGGCTATCTCATTGGTGAAAAAACTGATGACTTCGTATGTGAAAACGATTCTAAGTTTTTGATTGATTGGGAAAAAGGTCAGAAGACTGGTTTTTTTTTAGATCAGCGTAATAATCGTGATTTGGTTAGAAAATTAGCGAAAGGCAAGAACGTACTTAACACTTTCTGTTATACAGGAGGTTTTTCGGTAACGGCACTTCGTGGTGGCGCAAACAGAGTCGTTTCCGTCGATTGTTCAAAGAAAGCTATTGCAGATTGTGAAAAAAATATTGCTCTCAACGGTTTCGATACTATTGAAAATCCGAGTGTTGCAGAAGATGCAAAACTCTTCCTTCAGAATATGAAGAAAGGAGACTTTGATTTGATAATTCTTGACCCTCCGGCATTTGCCAAAAATCATAAGTCGTTGCATCGAGGCTTACAAGGTTATAAATTTATTAACGCTGAAGCGATAAAGAAAATCAAAGAGGGAGGTCTTTTATTCACTTTCAGCTGTTCTCAGGCAGTTGATAAGGCTCAGTTTCAAAGTGTTGTGTTGTCTGCTGCCATAGAAGCAGGTCGTAAGGCGCAGATAATATTCCAACTCGACCAGCCGGAAGATCATCCTGTAAATATATTCCATCCGGAAGGAGCCTATTTGAAAGGATTGGTATTGAAAATTGATTGAAAATTGACGATCAATACTTTACAATTGTGAATTGGTTTTTTCAAGAATTTTTGTCGTTGAAAAACCATTAACGAGTTCTATTGTTTCCACTTTTCCTCCTTTAGCAGTTACGATGTCGTAACCGACGATGTCTTCTGCCTTATAATCATTGCCTTTTACTAAAATGTCGGGCTGAACATTTTTGATTAAATTATATGGCGTGTCTTCTTCAAAAAACACTACCGCATCAACAAACTCTAATCCTGCCAAAACTACAGCGCGTGCTTTTTCATCATTGACAGGTCGCGACGGACCTTTTAGTCTTTTTACAGAATCATCTGTATTTAAACCGATTATGAGTTTATCTCCAAGGTCGGCAGCTTTTGAAAGATATTCAACGTGACCGCGATGTAAGATGTCGAAGCAACCGTTTGAGAAAACTATCGTTCTTCCTTCTCTGCGCCAGAGATCTAATCTTTCTTCAAGAGATTTGTTGTCTAATATCTTATCGTAAATCTTTTCTAAATGTTTCATGTTATAATTTCCTATTCCCTTTAGTCTTTAGCCTTTAGTCTTTAGTCATTAACAGGCAAACGTCTGTCAACAAAGAACATAATGACGTAAGCAATAACTCCTGTCACTAAATAAAATATCATCTGACTTGTGTGATTTATCGTCACGAACGACACTGCCGCTGATTCTGATATTCCGTAGAAACCGTTGAGCAACAATATACCTATGAAATGATATACGCCCATTCCGCCTGGAACTGGAGCTACGACGCCTAAGGTGGCGAGTCCTAACAAAGTCACTGCTTCTGTCAGCCCGAGATGTGATGTCTCAGGAAGCATATAGAATGGCAGCCATGTCATCACGACATAAAATCCCCATATTAATAATGTATAGATGATAAACAAGCCTTTCTTTTCCATAGTGAAAATCGACTTCATGCCATCGACAAAACCGTCCCATATAGAGGCTATTTTTCTATACAATTTATTTTGTGATATTTTCTCTCTGTTCTTTCTGAAGATTAACACGATAGCGAGACAAAACACTATTGTCAAGGTAATGACGATAATTCCCATGAGAATATTACTTGTCAGTTTTTCTATGAGAGGATTGAGCCAGGATGTGATGAGGCTTCCTAACAGATTCCATTGAAACAGAATGACTAACAATGCCATTGCGAGAAGTATGACAAGGTCGATGATGCGTTCTGAGACTACAGTCCCGAATGACTTGTCGAAGGGTATGTTTTCTTTTTTAGTGAGAGTTCCGCAACGCGTCACCTCACCGAGTCGAGGAAAGACAGTGTTAGCGAAATAAGCTATTAAGACCGATTCGTAAGTCGTTGAGACTCTTGTCTTATATCCTAACGACTCTATCAAGATATTCCATCGTAAGGCTCTGAAGAATAACGAAATTGCTAAGCATGCGAGGCTGATGAGCATCCATGAATATTTTGCCGTTTTGACGTAATCCAATACCTGTGAGAACTCTATCTTTCTGAAGCAAAGCCAAAGAAGAAGAATCCCTAATAAGAGGAAAATAATATATGTTATTACGTTGGATGCTCTCTTATTCAATGCTTTATATTTTATTGTTTTTATCTGGGAATACGATAGAAGGTTTATGTTTTTTAGCTTCTTCGAAATCCATTGAGCAGTAAGAAACGATTATGACTAAGTCGCCGACATTTACTTTATGAGCTGCAGCGCCGTTTATTCCGATGACGCCAGAGCCGCGTTCACCTTTGATGGCGTAGGTGCAGAGACGTTCGCCGTTGGTGATGTTATAAATGTCAACGCGTTCGTTTTCAATAATGTTAGCTGCGTCTAATAAGTCCTCGTCAATAGTAATGCTGCCGATATAATTAAGGTCGGCTTGAGTCACGGTAGCGCGGTGGATTTTAGATTTTAGTACTTCGATATTCATATTAAAATATTCTAACGTTATCAATTAAGCGGACTGGTCCAAGTTGAAGAGCTACGAAGATACGAGCGTGATCGCATTCGTCCCAGTTTTCAATAGATTTAAGATTTATTTCATCGGTGATTTCAACGTATTCGACATCAAACTCCTTGATTTCTGCATATTTCTTTAATGCGTAATTTTTCATCTCGGCAGGCGACATGACATCTTTTTTTGTGATGCTGTCGTTTAATGTAGCGAAGATTTTAGGAGCTATGGCGCGTTCTGCCTCGTTGAGACGGACGTTGCGTGAGCTCATGGCGAGACCGTCGTGTTCTCTGATAATAGGGCAGGGGACAATCTCAAGATTCATGTTGAGGTTGCTGACCATCTTATTGATGATGGCGAGTTGTTGGAAATCTTTTTCGCCGAAGTAAGCCCTGTTAGGAGTGACGATTTCAAAGAGCTTGCGGACTACTATCGCAACGCCGTTGAAATGACCTGGACGGCAGGCGCCTTCCATGACGCGTTCCAAATCGCCGAAGTCGTAATGATCTTCCACTTTGTTAGGATACATCTCTTCTGCAGTAGGCATGAAGACAGCATCGCAGCCAGCCTGCTCCAACTTCTCGATATCTTTCTCTGGAGTGCGAGGATATTTCTCTAAATCCGCAGGGTTATTGAATTGAATTGGGTTTACGAATACGCTGCAAACCACGATGTCGTTTTCTTTTTTTGCACGATTTATCAAAGAAAGATGACCTTCGTGAAGCGCTCCCATAGTAGGGACGAAACCAATTTTAAGACCTAAGTTATGTTTCTCTTCTACAAAACGTTGAACATCAACGATAAAATTAAAGACTTTCATCTTATGATAATTTCTTATATTGTTTTATAAAAATCGCACAAAGGTAATTATTTTGGCAAAATAATAAATGCAAAATGAAAAATAAATTATCGAAAAAAAATATTATTTTTGCAAACGGAATTTAGTCGGAGGATTAAAGGCTAAAGGCAAAGGTCTAAAGGCTAATATTCATTAATAAATTATAAATTGTACATTGTTAATTGTTAATTGTTCATTGTACATTGAAACGCCCCTATAGTTCAACGGATAGAACGAAAGTTTCCTAAACTTTAAATCTGGGTTCGATTCCCGGTGGGGGTACAAATTTTTAGAATTTGCGCTTCATTACGACTCCTTTTATATTAAGAATGTTCTATCCTTCGCTGATTTGGAAGATGCCAAAGGGCGAAAAAAAACTATATATCACCTTCGACGATGGGCCACACCCAAGCATAACGCCTAAGGTACTTGAAATCTTAAAAAAATTTAATGCTAAAGCGACATTCTTCTGCGTCGGTAATAACATAGAAAAATATAAAACGACTTTCGATATGATTGTCAGTGAAGGTCATTCGGTGGGAGGTCATACTTATAATCATGAAAAAGGCTGGAATACGAAAACTGATGATTATATAATTTCTGTTGATAAAACACAACAACTGATACAATCTGCCTTGTTTCGTCCGCCTCACGGAAGGATAAAATCGTCGCAGATAAGAAAGCTGAAAAATCATTACAAACTCATAGCTTGGAGCGTTATATCTTACGACTGGGATAAAACCCTAAGCCCAGAAGATTGCTTCAAGAATATAATTAAAAATGCTGACGACGGTAGTATCATTGTCTTCCATGATAGCGAAAAAGCCGAAAAAAATATGATACCGACTTTGACAAAAGTACTTGAATATTATTCAGAAAAAGGATTCGCTTTTGAGAAATTGAAAATCTGAGAAACTGAGAATCTGAAAATCTGAAAAGATATAGAGACGCACCAATTACACCTTGTTTATTTCTATCGGTGTAATGTCTCACGTATTCTCTACTCATTGACTTATTGTCTTATTGACTTATTGTCTAAGCGACTCGGTGACTTAAAAAAATCTTTAGACCTTAGACTTTAGACTTTAGACTTTTTTTATCTTTGCATTATGAAGAAATCGTCATCATATTTATTTCACTGTCTCGCATTGCTTTTGATGCTGAGCCTTGTGCGCTGCGCTAATGTGGTGTCGCCGACTGGCGGTCCTAAAGATACAGTGCCTCCTATAGTGTTACATTCAACTCCTCAAAATCAAGCGACTAATTTCTCTGATAAAGAGATCCATATCACCTTCGATGAATATGTCACTCTTAATAATCCGAATAAGAATATCTTGATTTCTCCTCCTCTCGATAATAATCCTGAATATAAACTGAGTGGCAAGTCGTTGATAATTAAATTTAAAGAATCATTAAAACCTGATGTCACTTATTCTATTAACTTCGGCGAGGCAATAAAAGACCTTCACGAAGGTAATGTCTTCAAAGATTATTCTTTTGTCTTATCTACAGGCGAAAACATCGACACCTTGACATTACAAGGCAAAGTGCTTCAGGCTTTCGACCATAATCCTTCTGCCGATTTCTTCGTGATGCTTTATACTAACGACAACGACAGCGTGAAAATCGACTCGCTACCGTATCTCTCAAAACCTTATTATATCACTAAAACCGACAAAGACGGTAACTTCAAATTCTCTGGACTTAAAAATGACGAATATCTGATCTTCGCCTTGAAAGACGGTAACTCAAACCTGAAATTCGACTTGCCGAATGAAGACATCGCTTTCATAGATAGTCTCGTTTGTCCAATTGACAATTTACAATTAACAATTGACAATGATTCGATTGTATCATACACTTTATATTCGTTTCTTGAAGAAGATTCGATTCAGAGATTGTTGAAGAAAGAGGTGCCTGAAGAGGGCGTGCTGCGATTCGCATTTCGTTATCCAGCTAAAGACGTTAAAATAGAAATACTTGAAACTTTGCCTGATACCTTCGCTGTCTTCCCAACTCATTCAATGAATTACGATACTATAACATGGTATTTCTCTCCTAATAAAGATAGCTTATTGCTCGCAATAAATTACGATACATTAATTAATGATACTTCAGCGATGAGCCTTAAAGTTCGTAAGACAAACAACAGAAGAAATAAAAAAGAAGAGACAGTTAAATCATTGAATGTCGCTACAAATGTCAGTGGCGGTAAGTTGCTTCCTGAACAGAATCTGATTCTTTCTTTCAAAGAGCCTGTCACTGATGTAATGATGCGCGACACTTCTTGGTATATAGTGGATAAAGACACTATCATCAATGACTTACATTTTGAAAAAATTGACTCTTTTGGGTTGAAATATAAACTCGACAAGACTTTCGAACCAGAGAAATCATACAAAATAATCATTCCTGATTCTGTATTCTTTAGCTTTAAAGGCTTGACAAACGACACTACGGAAATTATGTTTAAGGTGCCAGCTCTCTCAGAATATGGAAATATCTTCGTGACGGTAGAGAAACCTGATGATGTGCCACAAGTCATTGTAGAGCTTTTAGATGAAAGAGATAAGCTCGTAAGACGACATATTATCACAACGACGTCGAAGGTAGATTTTAAATATTTATCTCCAAAGAAATACAAACTTAAAGCTCTATTCGACCGTGACGGTAACGGACGTTGGTCGCCAGGTGATTTTAGTAAAAAACAACTTCCTGAAGAGGTTTTTTATCACAAAGATGTCTTCGACGTGAAAGCCAATTGGGATATTGACTTAGAGGAAGTTTGGAAATTTTAATTTTTTTTTAATGAATTTGTGAAAGTAATAAAAATAATTATATTTTTGCGGAGATAAAATATATTACAAACCTAAAAAATGTATTAAGAAACAGGTATTTATTTTTTGTTACATATTTTTAAGTAGTGTTTGCTATTTACATGGTCTTTTAGAAATCGCCAATTTTTGTAATCACCAGAGTGTAAATCATCGCGAATGCTCGCCGGCTTCGGTGTGAGCTTCCGTATTTGGTGATTAGGTGTTTGGCGATACCTTAAAAGACAATAGGGAAGCGTCGCACCTTTTTTTATTTACAGACTACTAAACGAAACATAGCTAAAACCTTTTCCCTATTGCATAGACCCGCTATTTTCTTGCTATACAACATAGTTCTTTGTGTTATCTATATAACTGCCATACTGCTTTTAAGAAATGTTCTTTTTTTTACCGTAAAGAAAATTTGTAAATAAACAGAATATTAATTTAAACTTAAAAATTATGAAGAAGTTTAGTACTTTACTTTTAAGTCTCTTGATGGGACTTAATGTATTTGCACAAAATCAGGTATTTAAGGCAATACCGAGTGCAGAAGTGAAAAATTTTAAAGTTGCGGAAACACAACTTAGACAACAATCCTCAGCGAAGGCTGATTATCGTAATTATTTAGAAAATGAAGCCTTCTATACCACTTACGACCTTCAATCTAACAGCTATCTCGGCAACCGTATGTATCAGTTGAACGACGGTTCTGTAGGCGTTGTAGCAATGATGTCATCAGATGAATATGGTAACTTCTCAGATCGTGGAACGGGATATAACTTCTACAAAGAAGGTAATATTGATGCTTCCAACGATATTCCTCAACAACGTATCGAAGCTAACGCTACAGGAGCTGACTTACGTACAGGCTGGCCTTCTATAGCTCCATACGGCGCTGAAGGTGAAATCTTAGTAAACCACAACGGTAACGGTCTTCAATATTACACCAGAGCAAAAGCTGGTGAAGGTGTATGGGACGGTCCTTACGCTATTCCTAACCCAGATGGCATGGCTTTAGCATGGCCAAGAATAGTTACAACAGGAACAAACAACAATACTGTTCATATCTTCGCTAACGCATCTACAGTAGACAGCAATGTATCTTATTATCTTCGTTCGGCAGATCTTCAAGATTGGGATATCCAATTCTCACCACTTGAAATGGATAATTTACATATTAACTGCTATGCAGCTGACGACTATGTGGTTTCAGCTAACGGTAATAACATCGCTGTTGTTTATAACAATTGGGAAAAAGCTCACACCATGCTTTATAAATCTACTGACAATGGTCTGACATGGGAGAGCAGGATAATTTGGGGAAACCCTGTACATGGCTTAGACTGGGAAACAGATGAAGCCTCTTTATTTGATGAATTATATGCTCCTGCACAAGTTTCTGTAGCAATAGGGACTGACGGTGTTGCTCACGTGGCTCTTAGTGTTGGTTTGTACAGTCATCTTGAATTAGGCACAGGCTACACATTATACTGGGGTTTGATAACAGACGGTATAGCTTACTGGAACAGCACATATGAGACAGCGCTCCGTTCTGTATACGACGATGATCTCAGACACGCTTTGAGAATGTGGACTCCAGACCAAGATGATCCAGAAAGTGGTATGTTATTCTTAGACTTCACTAACTTCTGTGCTGTGATGCCTCCACATACAGAAGAATGGTTTAATTACTTTGATTCACAAAAACAATACCACGGTTCGGAAGGTTCAGCTGGCGATTATTTGTTGTCATTTGGTCTATCAGCTTATCCAGCTATCGCTGTCGACCCTGCCGGTAACTTAGCAATAGCTTACTCAGCTCCAGACGTAAACCGTGATGAGCTATATTATGATGAATATGGTAATCCATATTACTACAGAAGTATCTTTGTAAATTACAAACCAGCAAATGTTGATACGTGGTCAGAGGTGGTAAATATATTAACTCCAACAAATATGTATTCAGCTTCGGCTCACTCACAATCAGAATGTACTTTCGTTTCAGCAGTAAGCAACCCAAAGAACGTAAATGAGTTCTGGTTCTCATGTATGACAGATGACACTCCTGGTTTCCACAGTGCTAGTAGTGGTGCTTCACAAGATCACATCACTACAGGTACAATAAATGTATTTAAGTTCACTCCTACAGAAGAGTATGAGGTTGAAGATCCATTGCCAGAAGAACCAGAGAAACCAAGTCAATCATTATTATTCTCGTATGAAGGTAATTATATAAATCCTACTACAATCAATATCACAAGAGAACTGAATGATGTAATGGAAATACAGTTCGATTTGGAAGTGACAAATAACACAGATAATCCTGTCAATATCGTTTGTGAGATTGAAGATAATTCTGGTAAAGGCAGCAATTATGTATGCTGGGGTTCATGTTATGCACCTGGTATGTATAATGTGCTAAATACATTAGATGCCTTCTCAACATCAATGTTTAATGGTCACTGCATGTTCGTTGATGAAAATTGGAACGAGCTTCCAAAAGGAACCGTAATTCCAATGAAATATACTTTCTATGATGAAAACAATCCTTCGGAGAAATATACTTTCAATGTCAATTTTAAATATGACACACCACAACAACAATACCGCAATGTACTTATTGAAGAGTTTACAGGAAGGAACTGTCCATATTGTCCTATGGGTCATAAAGCATTGGATGATATATCAAATATTAATCCAGGAAAGGTATTCCCTGTAAACATTCATGCTCAAAATAGTTTATCGCCAACTTCATATCCAAACTTAAATATCGACGTAAGTACCTCATATTTTAATGCGTTCAATAATATAGGTGGTATTCCTTCTGTTATGGTTAATCGTGTAGGAGAAAGTGTGCATCCTGCTAACAATGAATGTTCAAACTTGGTGTCTCAGCAGCTTTCACAACTCGCAGAAGTCAATATTGACGGTAATGTTGTTATAAATCCAGATACTCGTGTGGCTGAGATAACAGTAGAATTAGAATATACTTCAAGCAGCGCATACAACACTAACTATCTTACAATTATGATGCTGCAAGATAATATCATAGGTTCACAATCGGGGTCGTCATATAATCCAGAACAAATAGTAGATGGTCAATATCGTCACATGCACGTTCTTCGTGATGTCATCACCTCAACATGGGGAGATGCCGTAAGTCCAGCTACAGCAGGCACTCATATCGTAAAGACATATACATACGAAATACCAGAGATGATAGGAAATCCTAATGGCGTTGAAGTAGATTTGGATAACATCTATTTCCTTGCTTTCGTAGCAGAAACATATCAAGGAGCACCAACACGTCCAATACTTAATGTAGATAAGTTGGAGAATGTAATAGATGGAGAAACTCCTGAACTTCCTCACTATTGGAACCCAGATCCTTCTCTCTATGCAAACAATATGACTGTTATCACTACAATAGAGATAGACGGCGAAGAACAATCGAGCTTAGATCTTGAACTCGGTGCTTTCTGCAATGGTGAACTCAGAGGCTCAGGCAAACTTCAATATGTGGGCTCTCCTGCCAACAGATACGAATGCTTCCTAATGGTCTACGGTAACGCTGGCGATAACATCACCTTCAAATTATACGATCATGCTACGGAGACAGTCTCCGACCTCAAAACAAACCAATCTGTTACATTCGAGGTGAACGGAGCTGTAGGCGATGTCATCAATCCATATGCTATCAATTTTACAAGTACCATTGTTCACAATCAAGAACTTAAATCTGGTTGGAACTGGTATTCTACATACGTTGTAAACGAAGGCGCTGAAGGTCTCGCTAACTTAGAGAATGCTGTCGGAACAAACGGTATCCAAATCAAGAATCAGAGCAAGTTCGTCAACCAAGCAGGTGGCAACTGGTACGGAACATTGACAGAGACTTCAGTAGAAGACATGTTCATGATACAGATGTCATCAGCAACAAATGTCACATTGGAAGGCTATGAAGTAAATCCAGCAGAACATCCAATCACATTGGGCACCAACTGGAAATGGATAAGCTATCCTTTGTCAACAGAGATGTCGGTTGAAGAAGCATTTGCATCAGCAAATCCAAGCAATGGCGACTATGTCAAGTCACAGACAGGCTTCGCCCAATATTACGATGGCTTAGGCTGGAGCGGAACACTCAAGACTATGACACCAGGTTTAGGCTATATGTATCAGAATGTTTCAGGCAGCGCCAAGACATTGGTATATCCTACCGTAAGCATGAGTAAATCGGTAGCTGCATCATCGGTGGCTGCATCAGAAGTGGAATTACATTGGAATCCAGATGTTACACTTTATCCTTCCAACATGACTGTCATAGCAACCGTTGAGATAGAGGGCGTTGAGCAAGCTACAGACAATATTGAGATTGGTGCTTTCTGTGGCGACGAACTCAGAGGTTCTGGCAGACTTCAATATACTGGAGCTCCTGCCGACAGATACTTGTGCTTCTTGATGATTCGTGGCAATGCAGGCGATGTTAATACATTAAAGATTTATGATCATTCAACAGAAACAGAATTAGATCTCGAAACGGACATAACAATTACATTTACGCCTGACGGTGCAGAAGGTGACATCATTGCACCTATAGTGATTAATTTTACGGCTGGTGAGCCTGTACAAGCCGTTGCCAATCCTGTTGAAGGCGGTACTGTAGAAGGAACAGGAAGTTATCAAGTAGGGGAGACAGCCACATTAAAGGCTATAGAGAATGACGGCTATGTCTTCCTGAATTGGACAGAAGATGGCGAAGTTGTCTCTGACGAGATGGAATATAGCTTCGTTGTAGAGCGTGCTACAAACCTCGTCGCCAACTTCGCTCCTGTCTATTGGATTCCTGACGAAACACTTCATCCTAACAATATGTCGCTTATCACTACAATAGTGATTGATGGTGTTGAGCAAGACAACCATCGTTTGGAGATAGGCGCTTTCTGCGGCGAAGAACTCAGAGGTCACGGAAGACTTCAATATATTGCAGCTCCTGCTGACAAACATGAAGCTTTCATCACTATTTATGGAGAGGATAGCGACAGCATCACCTTTAAATTATATGACCATGCTACAGCATCAATATTAGATCTTAGAACAGACTATTCTTTATCATTCTCAGTGAACGGAACTGTCGGTACTGTCATCGAACCTAATGTCATGAACTTTACATCAAGAGTCGCAATAGAAGCTACTGCTAATCCTGCTGAAGGCGGAACAGTGACAGGCGCAGGCAACTATCATATTGGCGATGAAGTCAGCTTGACAGCAACAGCTAACGAGAAATATGCATTCATCAACTGGACAGTTGAAGGAGAAGAAGTCTATACCGAAAACAACTACATTTTCATAGTGGAAGGTGCAAGGAACTTAGTAGCTAACTTCGCAATAATAGCAACACCAGCAAATTTGAAAGCAGAAGCTACAAGCATTTCAGAAATCAACTTGACATGGGACACTGTGGAAAACGCATTGAGCTATAACGTTTATCAAGGAGCAGAATTGTTGGCAAACGTAACAGAGACAACATTAACAGTCGACGGCTTAGAGCCTAACACCGAATATTGCTTCAGCGTGACAGCAGTACGTAACGAAACAGAATCAGATAAATCGGAAGAAGCTTGTGCCAAG
The DNA here is from genome assembly GCA_015061315.1 of Lentimicrobiaceae bacterium. Classification (GTDB taxonomy): domain Bacteria; phylum Bacteroidota; class Bacteroidia; order Bacteroidales; family F082; genus Limimorpha. The sequence goes on along the minus strand of SUWV01000009.1, from coordinate 12,820 downwards.
ACATTTGATTTGCCAATCACAACACCATCAAATTTGAAAGCAGAAGCTACAAGCATTTCAAAAATCAACTTGACATGGGACACTGTGGAAAACGCATTGAGCTATAACGTTTATCAAGGAGCAGAATTGTTGGCAAACGTAACAGAGACAACATTAACAGTCGACGGCTTGGAGCCAAACACCGAATATTGCTTCAGCGTGGCAGCAGTACGTAACGAAACAGAATCAGATAAATCGGAAGAAGCATGTGCCAAGACATTTGGAGATGGTATCGACGAATTGTCATCATCAATCAACATCTATCCAAATCCTGTTGATAACGAGTTATTCCTCGCGACAGAAGTTCGAGTAGAAGAAATCGCTATTTACGATGTTTACGGAAGAACGACTACAGTCTACGGTTTACAGACTACAGACTTTGTCCACAGCATTGACGTGGCTGATTTAGAGGCAGGCGTTTATTTCGTGAATATCAAGACAGAAAACGGAAATATTGTAAAACGATTCGTTAAGAAATAAAAGACTCCAAGTCACCGAGTCACCAAGTCATCAAGGTATTTTCTTGGTGACTTAGAGACTCGGCGACTTAAAAAATAAGAAAAATATGAAAAGGATTTTAACATTTATTATTGCATTAGTAATCTCAGTATTGGGATTGAATGCGCAGAATTTTGATGTTATTGATTCTGAGCTGCAGATGATGTTGAGTCAGAAAAGTAATGAACCTATTTCTATCAACATTATTTTAGACTCACAGTTTGACGCAGACAGGTTAAATAACTTCGACAACAAATCGGAAAAGAGAGAATATGTCATCAGCGAGCTGAAGAAATTCTCTTCTGAAAATCAAAATAAGGTTATGGCGTATCTTCAAGCTGAAGAAGGTAACAATGTCACTAATCTGAAATCGCACTGGTTGGTGAACACCATCAGCTGTACTGCCACGAGAGATGTCATTTATAAGACATCGGAATTATCGGGTATCTCCCTCATAGCTCATAATGGCAAGGAGAAACTCATAGGTGATTATAAGCCAATGAAGGCTCAGAAGCAGAGAGGTCTCATTCAGAATGTCACTACTGTTGGAGCCGATCAAGTATGGGCAGAAGGCTATACCGGCAAGGACGTCATCGTAGCTGTTTTAGACTCTGGTGTCAACAGTGAGCATGCCGATTTGCAAGATCACTTATGGGATGGTGGCTCTGAATATCCAAACCACGGATGGAACTTCATCGACAACAATTCAAACACCAATGACTACAATGGACATGGCACACACTGTGCTGGCACTATTTGTGGCGATGGCACCTCTGGTACACAGACCGGTATGGCTCCTGATGCCACATTGATGTGCGTTAAGGTCTTGGACGATGACGGACGTGGAACATTGGAAGCTTTAGTATCAGGTATTGAGTTCGCAGTAGAGAACGGCGCCGACATCCTAAGCATCTCCTTAGGCTGGACATATCCGAACTCATACGTGAGTGGAATCATGCGTGAGATGTTCGAGAATGTGATGTATGCAGGTGTAGTAGCTTCTGTGGCAGCAGGTAACGAGAGAGACGGCATCGACACAATACCTATACCTTATAATATTAACGCTCCTGGTAACTGTCCTCCACCATGGCTGCATCCCGACCAACAAGCTAATGCAGGAGGTTTGTCAGCAGTGGTGTCAGTTGGCGCCGTAGATTATTATGATGAGCCAGCCTACTTCTCATCAGAAGGTCCTGTGACATGGCAAGGCTCACAGTGGCACGACTATCTATTAAACTCAGGTGTTGAGATAGATGAAAATTGGTTGCATTACGACAACGGCATCTTCGAGACAAGCATAGGCGGACTTGAGTCATTTTACTGGGGCGTCATGTTCCCAGCAGCTACATTACAGCAACATAGCGGAGACATGCTGTCAAAAATATCTGTCTATGATTATTGTGCCGACACTCCTGAACTGCTCGTGTATTACGGCGGCGATTATGCGCCTGAGATGTTGGTACATACCCAGACATTTGAACTGACAGGCTCCAATAGTGTTGTCGAAATAGATCTGACAAGCTCTTTGCCTATAGACAGAAACGAAAACCTCTGGATAGTGTTATTCAGCAATAACGGAACTGATTTTCCTGCGGCAGCATGTTCAGATACAGGCAACCCTAACGGACGCTGGCTTTCTATGGATGGAACGACATGGGGAGACCTCAGCGAACAAGGTCTTGAATACACTTGGATGATACGCGCTTTCGTATCAAACGAGAGCGGCTCAGCAGTGGCAGAACTGAAATCAATAGACGACTATGAATATAAATCATCAAAAGGAAAGTTGTCGGCATTGAAAGCTGATAGCAAGAGAGCGGGCGCTGCAAGCAATGACAGCAACATCGGTCTTATCCGCCCTGATGTCAGCGCACCAGGCGTTGATATAGTATCCGCTGCTTACGATGACAATGATGGCTTCTATAGTTATAGCGGCACCTCAATGGCTACACCTTGCGTGGCTGGCATTATGGCACTTATGCTCGACAAGAACCCTGATCTCACGCCAGCAGATATTTGCAGAATATTGGAGACAACAGCTACACCTTTAGATTACAAGAAAAGTAACAGAACAGGCTCCGGACGTATCAACGCCTACGAAGCATATAAGATGATAGAAGAAGAAAATGAAGAGGTACCATCGGGTAAGTCATTCTTTACTTTCGAAAGCGGCTTGGATGGCTGGACTACAATTGATGCCGACAACGACGGATATAAGTGGATTAACTCATCAGATTATTTTGCAGCAGACCTTGGACCACAAGGTTTTAATGGAAGTAATTGCGCGATGTCACAATCGTATATTAATGAAGTAGGAGTTCTCTATCCTGACAACTATCTCGTATCTCCAGAGAAATATCTGATCGACAATAGCTCTAAGATTAGATTCATGGCAGCAGCACAAGACTCATCATGGGCTGCAGAACATTTCGGTGTGGCAGTATCAACAGCAAGTAACAACAATGCTAATGACTTTACCACTATAGCAGAATGGACCATGACATCGAGAGCTATGGGAAATCAAAAATCGCAAGCAAAAGGTTTTGAAACCAAAGCAACAGGAACATGGTTCCAATATGAAGTCGATCTGAGCCAATATGTGGGACAGGAAGTATGGTTGGCAATACGTCACTTCAACTGCAGCGACCAGTTTATCCTCTGTGTCGATAATGTGGAGATAATAAATAGCTCTACTCCGGAACAACCGCAACAACAATACCGCAACGTACTTATTGAAGAGTTTACAGGAAGGAACTGTCCATATTGTCCTATGGGTCATAAAGCATTGGATGATATATCAAATATTAATCCAGGAAAGGTATTCCCTGTAAACATTCATGCTCAAAGTAGTTTGTCGCCAACTTCATATCCAAACTTAAATATCGACGTAAGTACTTCATATTATAATGTGCTCAATAATATGGGTGGTATTCCTTCTGTTATGGTTAATCGTGTAGGAGAAAGTGTGCATCCTGCTAACAATGAATGTTCAAACTTGGTGTCTCAGCAGCTTTCACAACTCGCAGAAGTCAATATTGACGGTGAGGTTGTTATAAATCCTGATACTCGTGTGGCTGATATAACAGTAGAATTAGAATATACTTCAAGCAGCGCATACAACACTAACTATCTTACTATTATGATGCTGCAAGATAATATCATAGGATCACAATCGGGAGCTGAACAATATAATCCTTCACAAATTGTAGATGGTCAATATCGTCACATGCACGTTCTTCGTGATGTCATCACTCCAACATGGGGAGATGCCGTAAGTCCAGCTACAGCAGGCACTTTGATTACAAAGCAATATATCTATGAAATACCAGAGATAATAGGCGTTCCTAATGGTGTTGAAGTAGATTTGGATAACATCTATTTCCTTGCTTTTGTAGCAGAAACATATCAAGGAACTCCAACACGTCCAATACTTAATGTCAACAAATTAGAGCAAAAAGAAGGTGTTGATGAACCGGTATATGCTTTTATAAAAGATGCCGTGCAAGAAAATACTTCTACATGTTCATACGAAAAGAAATTTGTTCTTAATATCGCAAATGCTGGCACAGACAACATTACATCTATAGAATTTGAAATAGATGTTGAAGGCGGAGATATTACAGAATATCAATGGAACGGATTTATACCTTCGCATGAAAATACTGATATAGATTTATTTGCATATATCCCAGAAGGAGAACATGAAGTCACTTTTAGAATAGTTGCAATTAATGGTGAATATTTCTATTCAGAAAAGACAATATTGGCTATGAGTGAAAAAATTGTAGAAGTTGAAACGTCAGATGCCAACGAGCAATTCACACTTGAACTTGCACAAGACCGTTTCGGTAATCAAATCACATGGAGCGTTGTTGGTCATAACGGCAATATTATAGCTGAAGGCGGTCCATACCAAATGTTATCAACAGTCGGTACACTACTCCATGTAGAATATTTCACATTGCCAGCAGGTGAATGCGCAGAATTTATTATAAATGATAATGTTGGTAATGGCATCAATGGTGCATATGGCCAAGGTTGCTACAAAATCTACGACAGCAACTATAATGTAGTCGTAGAGAGTGATGGAAAATATGAAAATGGTGAAAGTCACATGATTTATGTGAACGACGATGGAGAAACTCCTTACTACTGGACTCCAGATCCTTCTCTCTATGCAAATAATATGACAGTCATCGCTACGATAGCAATAGACGGCGTTGAGCAGTCAGATTTCAACCTCGAACTCGGCGCTTTCTGCGGCGATGAGGTGAGAGGCTCAGGCAAACTTCAATATGTGGGCTCTCCTGCCAACAGATACGAATGCTTCCTGATGGTCTACGGTAACGCTGGCGATAACATCACCTTCAAATTATACGATCATGCTACAGAGACAGTCTCCGACCTCAAAACAAACCAATCTGTTACATTCGAGGTGAACGGAGCTGTAGGCGATGTCATCAATCCATATGCTATCAATTTTACAAGTACCATTGTTCACAATCAAGAACTTAAATCAGGTTGGAACTGGTATTCGACCTACGTCGTGAACGAAGGCGCTGAAGGTCTCGCTAACTTAGAGAATGCTGTCGGAACAAGCGGCATCCAAATCAAGAACCAAAGCAAGTTCGTTAATCAAGCAGGTGGCAACTGGTACGGAACATTGGAAGAGACTTCAGTAGAAGACATGTTCATGATACAGATGTCATCAGCAACAAATGTCACATTGGAAGGCTATGAAGTAAATCCATCAGAACATCCAATCACATTGGGCACCAACTGGAAATGGATAAGCTATCCATTGTCAACAAATGTTTCTGTTGAAGAAGCATTCGCATCAGCAAATCCAAGCAATGGCGACTATGTCAAGTCACAGACAGGCTTCGCCCAATATTACGATGGCTTAGGCTGGAGCGGAACACTCACAAGCATGACACCAGGTATGGGTTATATGTATCAGAACAAATCCGGTTATGCCAAGACATTGGTCTATCCATCGTCATCATCGAAAGGTAGCATGAAATCAAATGTCACAACAGACAATAATCATTGGACAGCAGATTACTCGAAATATCCAATGAACATGACGATGATAGCAGTGGTTGAAGGCGCAGAGAGCGCTTATGAAGTGGCAGCGTTTGCAGACGGTGAATGTCGTGGCAGTGCAAGACCAATCTACGTCGAAGCACTCGACAGCTACATTATGTTCATGACAATAAGCGGAGAAGACGGCGAGACAGTCACATTCAAATATTATGATGTGAATACAGGCGAGACATACGCCATAGCAGACGAATTCACATTCAGTGTCAACGCGACAGTCGGTGATGTTATGGAACCATACGTCATGACAAGAGGCACTATGGGTATCGACGAATTGTCATCATCAATCAACATCTACCCAAATCCTGTTGATAACGAGTTATTCCTCGCGACAGAAGTTCGAGTAGAAGAAATCGCTATTTACGATGTTTACGGAAGAACGACTACAGTCTACGGTCTACAGACTACAGACTTTGTCCACAGCATTGACGTAGCTGATTTAGAGGCAGGCGTTTACTTTGTGAAAGTCGTCACAAGTGAAGGAGAGATTGTGAAGAGATTTGTGAAGAAATAAAAATATTTTCTTTAGACATACGTCCGTATGTCTCTACGAGAGATTATTGCATATCCTGTAGAGGCGCACGGACGTGCGTCTAAGGAAGGTCCGTAGACATAAAAAAAAGAGCCCATTACAGGCTCTTTTTTTTCGCGTCCTTTCGCGGACAATTTTCGTGTTATTTTGCGTCCTTTCGCGGACAATTTTCGTGTTATTTCGCGTCCTTTAGTGGACAGATTACATCATTCCTGGCATGCCACCCATTTGTGGATTCATAGCTGGCATTGGATTTTCTTCTTTATGATTTGAGATGACGCATTCTGTTGTAAGGAGCATACTTGCTATAGAAGCAGCGTTTTCTAAAGCTACTCTTGAAACCTTGACTGGGTCGATGACACCTGTCTTCAACAAGTTTTCGTATGTCTCTGTGCGAGCGTTGAAACCGAAGTCGCCTTCACCTTCTCTTACTTTATTGACAACGACAGAACCTTCCAAACCAGCGTTTTCAACGATTTGACGTAATGGTTCTTCCAAAGCGCGTTTGATGATAGCGATACCTGTTGTCTGGTCGTCGTTTTCACCTTTCATGTTTTCTATTGAGCTGATAGCGCGGATGAAGCCGACACCGCCACCAGGTATGATACCTTCTTCGATAGCAGCTCTTGTTGCGTTCAAAGCGTCTTCAACGCGGTCTTTCTTTTCTTTCATCTCTACTTCACTTGCAGCGCCGACGTAGATGACAGCAACGCCACCAGCGATCTTAGCTAAGCGTTCTTGTAATTTCTCGCGGTCGTAGTCTGATGTTGTTGAAGCGATCTGTGCTTTGATCTGTGTTGCGCGAGCGTCGATGTTTTCTTTTGCACCTTGACCGTTGACGATAGTGGTGTTATCTTTAGTGACAGTGATCTTATCAGCTGAGCCGAGTTCTGCCAATGTAGCATCTTCCAAACGGTAGCCTTTTTCTTCTGTGATGACAGTACCGCCTGTCAAGATAGCGATGTCTTCCAACATCTCTTTTCTTCTGTCGCCGAAGCCAGGAGCCTTAACAGCAACAACTTTCAAAGAACCACGTAAACGGTTTACTACCAATGTTGCCAATGCTTCGCTGTCGATGTCTTCTGCGATGATGAGAAGAGGACGACCTGTCTGTAACGATTTTTCAAGGATTGGAAGAAGGTCTTTCATCACAGAGATTTTCTTGTCATAAATCAAGATGAAAGGATTTTCATAAACAGCTTCCATTTTTTCTGTGTTGGTCACGAAATAAGGAGAGATGTAACCACGGTCGAATTGCATACCTTCAACGACGTCGACGTGTGTCTCAATACCTTTAGCGTCTTCAACAGTGATAACGCCTTCTTTCTTAACCTTTGCCATAGCTTCAGCAATCAAAGTACCGATGTTGTTGTCGTTGTTTGCTGAGATGCTTGCCACTTGTTGAATTTTCTCTATGCTTTCGCCTACTTGTTCCGATTGAGCTTTCAATGATTCTACTACTGTAGCGACAGCTTTGTCGATACCTCTTTTAAGATCCATTGGGTTAGCGCCAGCGATGACGTTTTTCAATCCTGCTGACACTATAGCTTGTGCCAAGACTGTAGCTGTTGTAGTGCCGTCGCCGGCGAGGTCGTTTGTCTTAGAAGCTACTTCTTTAACTAACTGAGCGCCCATATTTTCTACTGGGTCTTGTAATTCTATTTCTTTAGCTACAGAAACACCGTCCTTTGTGATGTGAGGAGCACCGTATGATTTCTCGATGATGACATTACGTCCTTTAGGTCCGAGAGTGACTTTTACTGCATTTGATAAAGCGTCGACGCCTTTCTTTAAACCGTCGCGAGCGTCAAGGTTGAATAATATGTCTTTTGCCATTTTTTATACTTTTTAAAATTATTATCTAAATGAAATAAAAAAATAATGAGAATTAAAATCAGATGATTGCGATAACATCATTTTCTCTCATTATCATATAATCTTTTCCTTCTAAGTGGAACTCTGTGCCGGCGTATTTGCCATAAATAACTACGTCGCCAACTTTCAATGTCATAGGATTGTCTTTTGTACCAGGACCAACTGCCACTACAACACCTTTTTGTGGTTTTTCTTTTGCTGTGTCAGGAATAATAATTCCGCTTGCTGTCTTTTGTTCTGCGAGAGCTGGTTCGATAACGACTCTGTCTGCCAATGGTTTAATTGATAATTGTGCCATAATTTTTACTTTTATATTTATGTGATTTTTATTTTCCAGCCTGCCTCTTGTCAAAATGTTTGCCAAACGTTAAAGCAAAAAAAAATGTCAGAAAGAGTGACATTCTGACATTTTTTTAATTTTATCGTGACTGTTTTTTATTCAGCATCTGCAGCTGGCATTTGATAATCTGAAGGTGCCATTGTGTTTTCTATTTGCTGACGCATCTCTGTGTCAACGCTTGAACCTGCTCCAACACCACCTTTTGGAAGTGCTATACTTGAAACAAGACATAACACAACTAAAATGATTGCCAAGGTCCATGTAGCTTTCTCTAAGAAATCGGTAGTCTTACGAACACCTAAGATTTGATTTGAAGATGATAAGTTAGATACCAATCCTCCGCCTTTTGAATTCTGAACTAAAACAACCAACATCATCAAAGCACTGACGATAAGGATGAATACTGAAATTGCTACGTACATTTTGTTAATTATTTAATTGTTAAACTTATTTTTTGCTTCTTCAATTAATTTTGCAAAGTAAACACTTTTTTCTGGATTTTTCAAACTTAATTTTTGATATACTGAAATTGCTTTTTCAATATATCCTTGATTAAGATAAATCGTTGCTAATGTTTCACTTATGATATTCTCTTGGTCGATTACACTTGTCTGTGCGACAACCATAGGGTCGTAAAATTCTTTCTTAGGTCGCGAAATTTGAGGATTTTCTGCAATAAATTTATCGATAATTTCAGTTTTTGATAATGCTTTCTTTTCTTTCTTATCCTCTTCCTTCTCACGCTCTAATTCTATAATCCTCTGCTCGATGAGACTCTTTAACTCGTCTAACGACTTACGCTTCTCTTCTAATAACGCCATCTCCTTCGACAATTCTTCCTTCGACTTATTCAAATCGACTTCTGGAATTACTATCGTTTCTAATGACTTTTGTCTGTTGTCAGTAGTCTGTTCGCTGAACTCATCAGGCAAATCACAATGCTCGACTTTTGTCTTTGTCGCTTTTGCCTCTGCCATAAGACGTCGCAATGCGTTTCTGTCGGGCACCATAGCCGCTGCAAGTCGTAACTGCTTTGCTGACCTCTTGTCATTGTTAAGATCTAAACCTACCGATAAAAGAACCTGTGCTATAGTAAAATATGGATATTGCTCAACAGCAGATGACAATAATTCAATGTCATTGTCGTCCATCTTATGCGGACTCGACATTATCTCACTGAATCTTTGCATTTCTGTGTCTTTGCGTCTCTGTACCTCTAATATCACATTTTCTTTATTCATATATTACCAGTTCACAACGGCTTTGTTAAAAATATCCTGACATAAGTCTTCAACTATCTGCTCAACCAAAACGTCTTGAACCATGTTCAAATCTTGTTCGCTTGGATAATCCTGATATTGAGAGAAGTTCTGCTCAAAGTTTTTAGACTCGTCATATCTGTTTGTAAATCGTACATTTACCGTCACTGTCAGTCTGTTCATCGCAGCGGTCTGATTACCTGTGATGGCGATAGGAGAGGTGCTGTAACCCGTAATCTCTCCTTCAAAAGCGAGGTCGCCATTTTCTGCCACTGACTGTAATGTTGTCTGATTTACAAACATATCGTTCAAGGCGTTTGTCAAAGTATTGCTCAACAAGGGATTAACGAGCTGTGCATTGTTAGGGAAATATTGTACCGAGATGGTCTTTGCCTCAGCAGGAATGGAAGCTCCTGAGAACGAATATATCCCGCAGCTGTTTAAGAAAAGACAACAAGACAACAAGACAACGAGACAACGAGTTATAAGTCGCCAAGTCACTAAGTCACCGAGTCGCCAAGTATTTTTGCGTCTCTGTGTCTCTATGTCTCTATGTCTCTGTGTCTTTAAATTCTCCATCACAGTTTGATTTGATATTCGTTAATCTTTCTATACAATGTTCTCTCGCTGATGCCTAATTCTTTGGCAGCGTCTTTTCTCTTACCTTTATGCTTCTCTAAAGCCTTGCAAATGAAGTCTTTTTCTGTCTGCTCTAATGACAAGGTAGGAGGCGTGTCATATTTATTCGCTGCTGACAGCTCAGGCTCGCAAGTCGTATTAGAAGTAGCGGAGTCAGTGTCTTTACTATAATCGTCGTCCTGAACATAAACAAAGCTATCTTCTGGTTCTTCCATCGGAGAAATTACCGTAGCGTTGATAGGCGTGATATTCGACGGCTCAGGAAGATGCTGTATATTACCGCTATTTCTTTGTTCCGACAGTTCCTTAACGGTTCTGCGAAGCTCCATAATGTCGTTCTTCATGTCGAACAACACCTTATATAATATGTCGCGTTCCGAGAGCGGGTCTTCGTCTTTACCTCCTTTATATAATGTAGGTAACGAAGTGACATTATTATTCGGGAGATAGTTTTTCAAAATATCGGGCGTTATGATTCTCTCTTCTTCGATGATAGAAATCTGTTCGGTGATATTTTTCAGCTGTCGTATGTTACCGTCCCAACGATAATTCTCCATCATGACGACGGCTTCTGGTGTGAGCTGCACTGCTGGCATACGATATTTCTCTGCGAAGTCGGCAGCGAATTTTCTGAATAACAGTTTGATGTCTTCCTTACGCTCGCGTAATGCAGGTATACGAATTGGCACAGTATTGAGTCGATAATATAAATCTTCTCTGAACTTGCCTTTTTCTATTGCTAACGGAATATTGAGGTTGGTAGCTGCTACTATCCTCACATCGGTCTTCTGTACTTTCGAGGAGCCGACTTTGATGAATTCGCCGTTTTCCAAGACTCTCAGCAGTCGTGCCTGTGTCGCTAAAGGAAGTTCACCCACTTCATCAAGGAAGATAGTGCCGCCGTCGGCTACTTCAAAATATCCTTTGCGGGTGTCGATGGCTCCTGTGAAAGAGCCTTTCTCATGACCAAACAACTCGGAGTCGATGGTGCCTTCTGGAATGGCGCCGCAGTTGATGGCAAAATAGTTCTTATGTTTCCTCGAACTATTCTGATGTATGATTTGCGGGATAACATCTTTACCGGTACCGCTCTCTCCGTTAATCAATACGGTGAGGTCGGTGCCAGCAACTTGAACCGCAATCTCAATAGCTCTATTGAGATCGCGGCTGTTGCCTATTATCTTGAATCGTTGTTTTATTGATTGGATGTCTTGATTGTCCATTATCGTAATGTTGCTTTTAGTTGTTGTTCTATCGCAGATTGTATCTTAGCCATAGTCTTCTCGATGACTTTGTCGGTCAATGTCTTTTGTGTATCCATCAAGATGAAACTTAAAGCATATTGCTTCTTGCCTTCTGGAATCTTGTCGCCAGTATAAATATCGAAGAGACTTACCGAAGTTAAAATCTTATTCTCTGCTGTGAAAGCAACATTTTTCACTTGCTCAAAGTTCACGTTCTTGTCGAGAATTAATGCTAAGTCGCGACGTACTGCTGGGAATTTTGGCAATGGCTCGTAACGAACAGCCTTAGCTTCTTTGTTGGCTTTCAAAAGATTATCCCAATTCATCGTGGCATGATATACTTCTCTCTTCAAATCGAACAACTTCAAGGTCTTCTGATTTATCTTGCCGAGAGTACATAACTCCATGCCGTTCAAACTATAAACCAAAGAATATTCGTAATGTTTGACGTTGCCTTCGCTTGTCTCTAATTTCTCGACATCAATATTGAGTTTATGTAAAATGCCTAAGACATATTTTTTAAGCTCATAGAAATCTACGTTCTGTGGTTTGTTGCTCCACAACTCTTCCTTATCTTTTCCTGTAATGAACAAGTCTAAGTTATATATTTCAGTATATGGTGACAAGGAAACGCCTTCTTGTTTTTTATCGGCATCGTAGAAATATGTGTTACCGAATTCGAAGAACTTAATATCGAAGATCTTATGGTTGTGGTTGTTTTCTATGCTCTTCAATCCACCGAAAAGCAACGACTGACGAAGCACGTTCAAGTCGGAGCTGAGAGGATTTAAAATCTTGACGTTTCTATTTTCGTCGAAGCTGTCCATCTCTTTGGTGTAAGCTTCTTTAGTTAAAGAGTTGTTCATGATTTCGTAGAAACCATTAGAAGCCAACATGATAGAGACGTTTCTCTTCAACTTCTCAGGATCTGGTTTTGCCACTACGTTCAAAGTAGCGTTAATCTTTTCTGGAATAGCGATATTATCGTAGCCGTAAATACGTAATATTTCTTCAACTAAGTCGGCAGGACGATAGACATCGACTTTACATGTTGGAACATCGACAGTTACAGATTCGTCTGTCAATTCCACTACTTTGCAATCTAAGTTTGTGAGGATATTTACAGCGATGTCTTTTTCTATTTCCTGACCTGCTATCTTATTGAGGTAAGCGAATTTAAGCTCTACGCGCACAGGAGTGAAGTCGCCGTTGATGACGTCTTTTATCTCTGATGATATTGTTCCGCCTGCCAATTCTTTAATCAACAAAGCAGCGCGTTTCAATGCGTATA
>SUWV01000008.1 GCA_015061315.1 Lentimicrobiaceae bacterium | reverse complement strand
AGGTAAGCGAATTTAAGCTCTACGCGCACAGGAGTGAAGTCGCCGTTGATGACGTCTTTTATCTCTGATGATATTGTTCCGCCTGCCAATTCTTTAATCAACAAAGCAGCGCGTTTCAATGCGTATAATGTCATGTTAGGGTCGCATCCACGCTCAAAACGGAAGCTGGCGTCGGTCTGCAATCCGTGATATTTTGAAGTCTTACGTACTGAAGTAGGATTGAAATAAGCGCTTTCAATGAAAACATTAGTTGTGCTTTCTGTCACGCCCGACTCAGCTCCGCCGAAGACACCTGCTATGCACATTGGCTCTTCTGCATTACAAATCATTAAGTTAGTGTTGCTGAGCTTACGTTCTATTCCGTCTAATGTCACGAACTTAGTTCCTTCTTCGAGACATTTTACAACGACTTTCTTACCTTTGATTTTATCTGCATCGAAAGTATGAAGAGGCTGACCTGTCTCCATCAAGACGTAATTAGAAATATCAACGATGTTATTTATTGAACGAAGTCCGATAGCTTCAAGTCTATGTTTCAACCATTTTGGTGAAGGTCCTACTTTCACGCCGCTTACTGTCACGCCCGAATAGCGAGGACAAGCCTTAGTATCTTCAACTACGACTTCTATGTCGTTATTTGTGTTTTCAACTTTGAAATCATCTACCGAAGGAATGACGAGATGATATTTATCTGTTTTCTCTTGATAATTGAGCGCTGCCACCAAGTCACGGTTGACACCGATATGAGATGTGGCGTCGGAACGGTTGGCGGTGAGACCTATTTCTATCGTCGTGTCTTGCTCCACAGGGAAATAGTAAGAAGCAGGTTTGCCGACTTCATAATCTTCAGGAAGCACCATGATACCGTCGTGAGACTCGCCAATTTGAAGCTCGTCTTCAGCGCATATCATGCCTTCTGACACCTCGCCACGAATCTTGCCTTTCTTGATAGTGAACGACTCGTTGCCATTATGAAGCTCTGTGCCAATAGTAGCAACCAAAACCTTCTGACCTTCAGCCACGTTAGGAGCACCGCACACTATGTTGAGAGGCTCTTCTGCACCAACATCGACCTTAGTGATATGAAGATGATCTGAATTTGGATGATCAACACAGTAAATCACTTTACCTACTACCACGCCTTTCAAGGCGCCTTTTATTGATTCGTAAGGAGTTAAGTCTTCAACTTCGAGACCTGTTCCTGTTAATTTCTTTGCTATTTCTTCTGCTGATAAGTCGCAGTTGATATACTGCTTAAGCCAATTATAAGATACTTTCATTGTAAAATCCGGATTTAAACTGCAAATATAATAAAAGTCTACGGTCTACGGTCTACAGTCTACAGATTTTTTTTTATTATGTAGAACACAAAACATTAGACTTATGACGGTAGACTGTAGTCAGTAGTCTGTTGACTTTTCATCCAATCCTTCCCCAGTCGAAGCCTGCTGCCATGTTTTTATTGAAATAATCTTTTGTTATCTGATGTTCTGGTTTCGATAATGTGGGGTCGCTGTCTAACAGAAGGTTCACCATTCTTCTTGTATGACGTATTATAGGTTCGTCTTTCATGAAGTCTCCTATCTTCATCTCTATCATTCCCGACTGTCGTGTGCCCTGTGTCTCTCCAGGACCTCTCAGCTGGAGGTCTGCTTCTGCTATCTCGAAACCGTCGTTGGTACGCACCATCGTCTCCATTCTTTTCTTGCCTTCGCCTGTGAGTTTATGGTCGGTCATCAAGATGCAATACGACTGTTCTGCTCCGCGTCCGACGCGCCCTCTGAGCTGATGCAGCTGCGACAAGCCAAATCGGTTGGCGTTCTCTATAATCATGACAGAAGCGTTAGGGACGTTGACGCCTACTTCTATCACCGTGGTCGCCACCATAATATGAGCTTGGTTTTTCACAAAACGCTGCATCTCAAAATCTTTGTCGTCGGCACTCATCTGTCCGTGTACCACGCAGATACGATATTCAGGTTCTGGGAAGTCGCGTAGCAGAGCCTCGTAACCTTCCTGAAGGTTTATCAAATCCATCTTTTCCGACTCTTTGATGAGAGGATAGACGACGTAGATCTGATGTCCTGCCGCGATTTCTTTTTTCATGAACGAAAGAAGCCGCAGTCTCTGTTCTTGGTAGAGATGTATTGTCTGAATAGGTTTTCTTCCTGGAGGCAGCTCGTCGATTTTAGATACGTCGAGGTCGCCGTATTGTGTCATGGCGAGTGTGCGTGGTATAGGCGTTGCCGTCATGACGAGGGTGTGAGGAGGATATTCTGTCTTCTCCCAGAAACGAGCTCTTTGTGCCACACCGAAACGATGTTGTTCATCGACGATGCATAGCCCTAACTGTTTGAACTTCACGCTTTCTTCAATGAGTGCATGTGTCCCTATTATGATTTGTATGTCGCCGTTTTCGAGGGCGGGCAGTATATTCTTACGTTCTTTTTGTTTGGTGGAGCCTGTCAGCAATGCCACTGTGACTTTCATCTCGCCGAGCATTTTTTTTATAGTCTCGTAATGCTGGTTAGCGAGTATTTCAGTCGGAGCCATCAGTGCTGCCTGGTAGCCGTTGTCGAGAGCGAGGAGCATCACCATGAGAGCTACTATAGTCTTGCCGCTGCCCACGTCGCCTTGCAGAAGTCGGTTCATCTGAAAGCCTGTCTTGAGGTCGCTACGTATCTCCTTGATGACGCGTTTCTGTGCGTTGGTGAGAGGGAAGGGGAGACGCTCGTTATAGAAGGTGTTGAAATAATCGCCGACAGTGTTAAAGACGACGCTTCTCGTATTCAGTGTTCTTTCTTTTTTGTTAAGTAAAAGTTTCAGCTGGAAGAAGAAATGTTCTTCATACTTCAGTCGCGTCGTGGCAAGATGTATGTCGTTGCTGTTCGATGGAAGATGAATCTTATAGTATGCTGCCTTTCTCGAGAGGAGCCGGTCTTGCATTATCAATGATGTTGGCAGGTTCTCTGGTATTGTCTCCCAGCACTGAAGCACCAAAGTCTTGATGATCTTCGCGATTTGCTTAGTGCCAAGTCCCGCATTACGCAGTTTCTCTGTAGTGTTATAAACGCCTTGTAGGCTATCACCCACGACTTTGTCGTTGGGGTCGTATTCTTCGATGTCGGGATGCGTAAAGGAGAATCTGTTGTTGAAGACGTTGGCTTTGCCGAAGAGCAGATATTTTTTTCCAGGGACAAATTTATTCTTAATCCATTTAAGACCTTTAAACCAAACGAGTTCTATAGAGCCGGTCTCATCGGAGAAATTAGCGCTGATGCGTGTCGTACGTGGCTCGCCGTGAGCCTTAACGTTAGATATTGTCCCGACAAGTTGATAATAAACGGTGTCGTCATAAATCTGGTTTACCTTATGGATTTTGCTACGGTCTACATAACGAAAAGGGAAATATTCTAAGAGGTCTTGAAACGTGAAGATGCCAAGCTCTTTGTTAAGAAGCTCGGCACGTTTGGGACCTACGCCTTTGAGAAATTCTATTTTCGTCTGAAGAATATCGTACATTTTTTATAAAACTTAAAAATCTGAAAATCTGAAAACTTAAAAATTATTCTCAGATTTTCAGATTCTCAAATTTTAGATTCAAACAAATCAATATTCCCAAAGATTTTGTTCAAAGTCAATTATTTCTTCTTTTATGCGTTCTGATTCTTTGAGAGCTTTAACGCCTTTAGCATATTCGTTGATGCTGCGGTCGTAGATATTATCTTCTCTGATGATATAGCTGTCGAATACTCTTCTCAAAAACACGTCGTCGTAGCTGAGACGAGCTGCCGAGTTAGAACGGTTGAAGAAAGGAGCGTTGATTAATATCTTACGGAGGTTGTCATCGTAAGGTACCCAGAAGAGACGTTCTGGCACTGATTCGCCGTCTTTCTCTACTATTCTTATTGGGCATATCGCGATGATTCTTACGAGCATCTCTGATCTTTGTTTGTCGAAGTACCATTCTTCTTTTATCTGGCAACGCATCACCGACTCGGAACTCATTTCCGACACGACTTCTTTAGTTCCAATCTGATTGTCGTATTCGTCATATTGAGGCACCTGTGTCGTTGTTGTAATCTGAGTTTGTATCTCGTTCCATGTCGTTGGGTTGATAAGCTCTCCTGTTCTGGCTTCGTCTTTATATGCGACGACGCCTGAGGTAGGATCTGCCAAAGCTTCTTTCAAGATAGTGAAGAGGTTTTTATAATTCTCGTGAGGTGTTACTGGATAATAGAATCCTTGATTCATTTTTTGACGGAAGTCGATCTCACGCCAGATAGTCTTTTTCCACATAACATCAGCTTCTCTTACATCTTGAAGAGGCATAGGTGTTTTTATACCTGTCGCATTTTCTTCATAGAGACCGTCTCTCACGCTTCTCTCATCGTCGAAGAAACCTTGAGCTGAAGCCTTAGGTGAGAATAAAATACCTAATCCTATGAAACCGAATATTACAAATAATTTTTTCATTATTGATGTTATTTTAATTAGTTCTTAATGTCTATAGTGATAGGTGTGTCGAGGATACGTTCTTCGCCATCAGGAGATTTCACTCTGATATTTTCTATGCTGATGCGCTTAGAACTTTTTATCAACTCTTCCACTTCGCTGTTGAATTGTCTTCCTTTGATGCCTTTAACAGATTTAAGGTAACCAGCCACAATTGTTGATACGTCGTAAGATATGACTTGTGAGCGGTAGCCTTCAAAGTCGAAGTCAGGCATTGTCAGATTAAATCCGCCAGCAGCGAGTATCTCTTCTTTGGTGAAAGAACCTTTTGTCTTGCCATTGATAACTGGGACAGGGTCAGGAGTACGTTTCAGACGGAAGTCGCAGTTGTCTAAGATGACTTTCTTTCCATCTATCGTTGTCGATACTGTCACAGTAGTTATGTTTTTCTCGTTACCAGGTTTCACGAAATATTCGCCGTTATTGCCTTTGATGAGTTCACCGTTGCTGACGCTGACATTGATTTGGTTGGCTGTAAATCCAGGTGCTGATATTGATATAGGATTTTCCAAGCCTCTGTACATGACGTTCATCTTAGTAGGTGTCACGTTGGCTGATGGTGGAGCCACTGTGAATGAGGAACTGAATGGATATGGTACTATCTCGCCAGTCTCAGGGTCTACCATCTCTACTATACCAGCAAATGTCTGTTCACCTTCAGCGCTTGTAGGTATCTTGATAGACACCACGCCGTTTTTACTTGAGGTGTTATATACGTTTTTAGAGTTAGCTTTGGAGAAGTCCTTGACGCCTTTTGCGAACTTAGCGTTGAACTTTCTTGTGGTATCGGAAGCTGCGATGAAGATGTCGGCTTCATAATCTTGACCTTGTAAGACGTAAGTCGTCTTAGGGAACACTTTAGCTTCTAAGGCGTTGAACTTATAGTCGGTGGCGCCAATTCTCTTGAATAATTCCGATACAGCATCAAATTCTGTAGTCTGTATCTCACCTATTATCTTATTGAGTATAGCGATGTCGGCTAACAAGATGACGTGATAGAAGTTCTTCTCTTCCCAGCTGAGTTTGTTGTTGTTGGCATCATAATAATCGCCATCGGTTCTTAAGCCTACCTTGCTGCCATAGTTTGTTAAGCCAGCAGATTGAAGAGTGCTTATGATATAAAGACGATAGTCTTCCAATTTGTTACGAAGCTCTGTTGCTTTGCCTTCGTTGATCATGAAGTTAGTTGGAGCGTCGTAGTTATCTTTTGCACTGATATTCTTAAATTCAAATTCGTGGAAGATACGTCTGTTTTTCTCAGGGTCGGCTTTGTCGGCATTCTTGATAAGTTTCTTCTTCTCATCTTTAGGATTGAAGATCTCTTCTTTTGTAATGCCTTCTGTCACTTCCACTAAAGGGAGTTTTATTTCTGTTTCTATATAGTTGATAATCTCGTCGGTTTTGACGCGTATCTCTTGAGCCTTATTCCAATATTCGCCAGCTTTCTCTGGTTGTTTCTCATATTGTTGCTCGAAAGTGAGATAATAATCTTTGATCTTATTCTCTACGCTGTTGTTTGAAGTCTCGATACCGTCATTAACGATAGCGAAGGCATCGAGAATATCGACGGAGACGTTGAGTGCTAATAAGGCAGTCAATACGAGATACATCATCGAGATCATCTTCTGCCTTGGAGTTTCTTTACCACCTGCCATTTGATATTGTTTTATTTAGTTAAGAAATTAGCTTAATAAAATTTATTTGACATTCATCGCTGAAAGCATATTGCCATATACGTTGTTCAATGCGCTAATGCGTTTTGACATATCAGCGATTTGGTGGTTAAGTACTTCTGTTGATGAAGCTGATGTATTGACTTTCTCTATATATTCCGACATTGTCTTGTTCAACTGTTTGCTTGTCTCAGCCACTATCAATGTGTTTTGAAGTTGAACTTCTAAAGCGTTAGCTGATTCGGCTGCTTTTTTCATAGCTTTGGCATAGTCGCTTGTTGCTGCTACAGCGCTGCTGATTTCTGCCATCTGTGCTGCGTTTTCGCTGAGTTTGTTGATGCCGGCGCCGAGTCTCTCTAATGCGTCTTTGCTGATATTGGCTTGACCTAATATGTCGCTGAGCTGTGATGATGAGTTGCTACTTGTAGTATTGACAGCTCTTGGTGCTGATTTCTCATTGCTTTCTACGCCATGATATGCATATTGAAATTCTGGATATACGAGGCTCCAGTCTGGTTCTACGTGTGGTGGTTCAAATGCTGATAAGAAGAAAATGACTGCTTCTGTCAAAAGACCTACTGTCAACATGAGGTTGGCACCTGGCCAGTGTGTAAGTTTGAATAATGCTCCAACGAGAACTACAGATGCACCAATACCATAAACTACACCCATAGCTTTCTTATACTTTCTACTTGCTAAAAAATTGCTGAATTTACCCATCTTTATTATTTTTTAATTATTTATTAACTATTATAATTTCTTTAGTCTTTAGCCTTTAGTCTTTTCAATACACATGCGATGCCTTGTTAGGGTTGTCGCCTTTGTTACGTCCAAGGTAAGGCTGTATGCAACGGAATCCGATGTAGCATTTTGCAGTATCTTGATATTCGTAGGCACGTGTAGTGACTTCAAGATAATAGGCTATGTCTTTCCATGAGCCGCCGCGTACTACCTTTCTCTTCATGATAGCAGGGTCGCTGTCTTTGGCGTTATATGTGTAGTTAGGATTCATATCCCAAGTGTAGTTGTATGACAATGGGTCGAAGGCGCTATTGGTCCATTCTGCCACGTTACCTGCCATGTCGTATAAGCCCCAGTCGTTTGGTGGATAATGTCCTACTATCAATGTTCTCAAGCCACCGTCAGCGACGTAGTTGCCTCTTAATGGTTTGAAGTTAGCTAAGAAACAGCCATTTTCGTTACGAGTGTAAGGACCTCCCCATGGATAAGGGTTGAGGTGGTTGCCTCCTCTTGCTGCCCATTCCCATTCGGCTTCAGTAGGAAGACGGAACTCTGTCAGCGACATCTCGTCTTTCTGTGAACTCAGATGTTTATTGAGTTTTTCTGTACGCCAAATACAGAATGCTCTCGCTTGATTCCAGTTGACACCAACTACAGGATAATGGTCGTAGGCAACGTGCCAAAAATATTTCTCTGTCAATGGGTCGTTGAATGAATATGCATAGTCGTGAATCCATGCTAAGGTGTCTGGATAGACATTGATCCTGTCGTTTTTGATATAGACGGATCTGTCTGTCATACCTTGAGGACGGTTCGCAAAACTGGCATTGGTTCTGTCAGCATCGTCTCTGAACTCTTTTCTTGCTGCGGCTTGAAGGTCAATCCAGAAATATTCATAGATTAACTTTCTAGCGTCTATCTCCTTTCTGTGGAAGAAACGCTCTCCTTCAGGAAGAAACAAAGCTTCTTCAAGTTCTTCGGAATTCCATTCTATTTCTGTCTCCCAGTTCAAGATCGGTTCTTCATATTCTTCACCAGTCTTTGGATCTTCTCTGATGAGATATGCGTCTGCATTTTCACCTTCACTTAATATCTTACGTGCTATAGAGTCTCTTACCCAATTCACAAACTCACGATATTCGTTGTTCGTGATTTCTGTCTCGTCCATGAAAAACGATGATACAGAAATGGTCTTAGGCTGTGTTATTTGACTTGATGCAATATCTTGTCCACCAACTCCCATAGTGTAACTTCCTTGAGGGACGAATTTCATGCCATAAGGATCGGGGTGATAGAACTGCTTTGATTTTTTTCTAACACCGACCAACTCACCTTGATTTGTGTCGCCACAACTGACGAAAATTAAGATAACAAAACTTAAAACTAATAACTTTTTCATTATTTTAATTTGATTATTACTTATTATTTTTCTTCAAAATCTTTATCACTGAATAATTACAAACATATAAACATTACAGATACCTGATGCTATGATATATTCTTGGAGATTTCTCCAAATCCATCTTGAACAGATAACTGACGCATATCTCATGTGAACCTTGTACTGACAATCCCATGGTGTTTATGTCGTATGAATATGATATTTGTATGTCTTTGAATTTAAATCCTACCATCGCTGCTATAGATTCCTGAAAACGGTAGTTTATTCCGCCCCACACCTTATTATTATATAGCAGCTTTGTTCCTACGTTAAACTGCGTAGATGCTATATCGCTCATGATACACATCGATGGTAATAACTTAAAGACTGGATTATTGAATTGATATTCATATCCTGCCATGAGATAGAATGTTCTGTCGCCTACGAAACTCGCGCTTGATGTAGCACTCGACAGCAGCTCCTTGCCCTTAGACTCGAAAAGATTAGTAGCAGATAAACCAACATAAAAGGTCTCTGGTATCTGCCAAAACAATCCAAAGTTGGCATCTACCAACATGGCGTCTTGTTCTCCTTTCGGAAGCATCGGGTCGTTGTCGACGGTAGGGATGAATTTGTCGAAATCGACAGAACGGTTTATCATGTTGAGCGCTAAACCTATACCTAAGGTTCCTCCTCCTAAATCCAAATGGAACGAATATCCCATATTGACATTGATGTTGTCTTCAAATCCTATCTGGTCTTTCATGATGGCAAGTGATGCTCCGCCTCTTAACAAAGGTATCGGCATGTCGCCAGAGAATAACATGGTGTTAGGCGCTACAGCATTGCCTTCCATGTCTTTGAAGCCTGTCCATTGGTCTCTGTAAATACCCATCACATTGACACCATCACTGAGCCCTCCAAATCCTGGATTTACAGTAGCATACGAATTGCTGTAGTTGGTAAACATAGGCGCTTGCTGCGACATCAGAGTACTGCTTATCGCAACAAAAATCATCATTATTATGTATCTCAACTTACGCACGTGCTTTTGACTAAATATGTATTTAACTTCGTTTTTATCTGTTTATTGTGTTTTCTTTCGTCAATTATTAAAATAACCATCTGACGATGTCGTTGCCATTGGCATAAACTAACAATATTAATAATATTATCAATCCTACCGATTGTGCTATCTCGAGGAACTTGTCGCTCGGTTTTCTTCGTGTTATGATTTCTACTAAGAGGAAGAGTACGTGACCTCCGTCGAGGGCTGGTATTGGCAATATGTTCATGACAGCAAGTATGATAGAGAGGAAGGCTGTGAGATACCAGAACTCTATCCAGTTGAATTGTTCAGGGAAGATGCTGCCAATGGTAATAAAACCGCCTAAGCTTTTGTATGCCTTGGTGTCGGGATTGAAGATAAGTTTGAGCTGTTTCCAGTAGTCGCTCAGTTCTTTGCCTGTCTTGTGGAAGCCTCTTGGTATTGCCTCAAAGAAACTGTATTCTTCTGTGCTGAAGTTGATGCTTTCTACAGCAGCGCCTATCTTACCTTCTTTAGGAAGATGCATAGCCACTTGTAATGTGTCGCTGCCACGAACCACACCGAGGCTTATATCCTGATCGGCATATTGTCCTATATTATTAGAGAAATCTTGGAAATATGGTGTAGATACCTCGTTAATCATAATAATCCTGTCGCCTATCTCTAAGCCTGCTTCTTTACCGACAGAGCCTGGTGCAAATCCTCCGATGACAAACGGTATTCTGTAGAAAATGAAAAACTCCTCATATTGCAAAATCTTGCTGATGGCTTCTTCTTCTAATACTATCTTTTTCTTGACGCCGTCTCTTTCAATCTCGACAGTTCTGTTGTTGTTTAATACCATCTCTAAAGGTATCTTGCTGAAGTTTTCTACATACTTGTCGCCTACAGTGAGAATCTTATCGCCGTCTTGGAAACCTAATTCGTTGGCTAAAGGACTTGCCACTATGCCGTATTTGTTTACTTCTGCTGTGGAGACATATTGTTCTCCTTCAGAGATGAGCAGTCCGGTGTAGATGAAATAGGCGAGTACTACGTTCATAACCACGCCGCCTATCATGATGATAAGTCTCTGCCATGCCGGCTTGCTTCTGAACTCCCATGGCTGAGGTTCTTGCTGCATCTGTCCTAAGTTCATCGACTCGTCGATCATGCCCGCGATGCTGCAATATCCGCCAAGAGGAACCCAGCCGATGCCGAACTCAGTATGCTCCTCGTCGGTACGCCAATCGTCTTCAGGAAGTGTGCTTAAATCAATGGCTTCGTAGGTGTAGGTCTTCTTTTTGGTAATCGGATCGATATGTTCGTGTGTTATGAATTTGTCGGGGACGTTTTTCTGGAAAAATGCAAAACGCCATTTCCCGTGAACTTTCTTACATCTGAAGAGCGAGAAATTAGGATTGAAAAACATATAGAACTTCTCCACTCTCGTCTTGAAAATAACAGCTGCTATAAAATGACCGAACTCATGTATCAATACTAATAATGAGAGTGATAACACGAGTTGTATGATTTTTATTAGAATATCCATCTCTTGAAATTAATTTAGTCTGCAAAGATACAAAAATTACTGAATATTATTAGTTTCAAATGAAATATAATCTTCAGGATTTAATGGAGTGCCATTATACCATAATTCAAAGTGAAGATGAGGTCCTGTCGAGAGGCTTCCGCTGTTGCCATAAATAGCAATGGCATCGCCAGCATTGACAAAGTCGCCGTCTTCTTTCAAAAGTACTGCGTTATGCTTATATACTGAAAATAAATTTCCATTATGTTGTATTCCAATGCAATAACCGTTCTCTACGGTCCAATCGGAATATATCACAGTACCATCGGCGGTGGCTTTGATGACAGAATTGTTGCTTGAGACTAAGTCGGTGCCGTAATGTTTTTGTTCTCTGTTGAAATGATTTGTCACGATGCCGTTGATAGGAGCGAAGAAAGAAACTAATTTGAACTCTTGATGGTTGTCGCTACTGATGACGTTGCTGAACAAGTTGTTACGTGTTTCGTTTTCGTATTCTATTCTGAAGAGACTGTCTTTCTTCGAGTTCTTCACGGCTTTGTTGTCGAAATGTGTCTCGCTTGTCTTGGTCAGGAGTGAGTTGATGCTGTCGCTCTCAAAGTCGTCTCCCATGATGATTTTCTTCAAATTATTGATATATAAATCTTTTTGTCGGAAGACTGTCTCCAACGAGTCGGCTCGTCTCTCCATTTCATATACGCGTCGGTTTAGGCTTACATCGGTGTAGCCTGGAATGTATTCTCTTAATGGTGTAAATGCTATCAAGTAGGTAACCAATACGATAAGTAAAACAGAAGATAATATCACTATGTTAAAGAAATTTAACAATGTGAATTTAAAATGGATTTTCTCTTCATACGTCTCGTTGTTATAGACGACGATTCTGTATTTTTTTCTTATCTTGTCTTTAAGTCGTTCTTTTTTATTTTCTTGATTAGCCATAAATATCAATTTGAAAGATTATATCTGTCGGGATGTTTTGCTGTCATGCCTCTATAAAATTTCTCCATCACTTTCCAGTCTTCGTCGAAGTCGCCTGTTGGATATAAGGTAGGACCGAATCCCAATTCCTTTTTCTTGAAATCTAAGAAGCCGAGTACGATAGGTACTTCAGCCTTCAACGCGATGTAGTAAAATCCTCTCTTCCAATGATGCACGAGTTTTCTTGTGCCTTCAGGCGTTATGATGATGTTAAGCTCATCGTATTTGCTGAATAATTCAGAGACTTGATTTACAATATTGTTGTTTTTGCTTCTGTCGACGGGTATGCCTCCGAGTTTTAGCAACAGAGGCTTTAATATTGGGTAGTCGAAGAACTCTTTTTTGATGAGGAATTTTACCGGCTTGCCGACAGAACAGTAAGCCAAGCGTCCTAATATGAAATCATCGATGCTTGTATGTGGCGCGACGGCGATGACACATTTTTTTACATCGTCGGGTATGTTACCGACGAGTTTCCAACCTAAGACTTTCAAAGTCTTTTTTCCTAACCAACTCCACACTCCCATGATTATATATCTAATTGTAAATTAAGTGATTGTTTTATATTTACTATATTCGGATTGTCGGTAGCCATCTTCTCGAATTTCTGTTTGTCGGTGTATAAGACAGTTTCTCTTGCGCGTTCTATTATCTCTTCTTTAAGGACGAACTGGTTGTTGTGAAGTTTAGCCTTTAGATATTCGCGAAGTGCCTGCATATTATTCTGATCTTTGGTCACTAACATATTATCGACCTTGTAATGAACCTCTATGCCGTTGACTAACTGAGGCTCGGCGTTTTTGATGCTCACGCTGAAACTTGGTGAGCTGCTCTGAATCGCGTTAGCAAATTCGTCCCACACCTTAGCGAGGCGCTCCTGATCAATGGTGTCGTTCCATACTTCCTCAACCACTTCTTCCTTCTTAGGTTCATCTTCAGTGATTGAAATAGTGCTCGGACGACTCAGCCTGCCAGCCCTCACCGTAGGAGTCTGACTTTGAGTCTCTGCGACTTGGCGACTTGTTGACTCTACAACTTGTTGACTCGTTGACTTGTTGACTTGTTGACTCGTAGTCTCTACAACTCGTTTACTCGTTGTCTTGTTGACTTGTTGACTCGTAGTCTCTACAACTTGTTGACTTGTAGTCTTGTTGACTTGTTGACTCTGCGTCTCGGTGACTCGGGGGCTCGAAGCCTCCACATAGCACATTTTCATCAGGCATATTTCGAGGTGTAGTCGTTTGTTGTTGCTGTTTCTGAAGTTAAGGTCGCATTGGTTAGCGAGGTCTAAGGTCTTCAGCAGGAAATATTGTGAGCATTTTTGAGCTTGTTCGGCATATCTCGATTTCAGCTGTTGGCTCACTTCCATTAAGTCGATGAGTCTTACGTCTTTGCCGAGTAGCAGGTTTCTGAGATGTGATGCCAATCCTTGAATGAAATGCTGTATGTCGAAGCCGCTTTCTACTACTTTGTTGAGAAGGAGGAGGATAGAGTTATTATCTTTGTTAAGGATGTTATCCACCATTTGGAAGTAATATTCGTAGTCGAGGACGTTAAGGTTGTTGATGACATCTTTATAGGTCATGTTTTTACCAGAGAAGCTCACCATTTGGTCGAATATCGACAGTGAGTCGCGGAGTGCGCCGTCGGCTTTTTGAGCTATGATGTTAAGAGCTTCTTCTTCCGCATTGATACCTTCTTTCATTGCGATGTTCTGCAGATGCTTGAAGATGTCGTCGACGGTGATTCTCTTGAAGTCGAAGATCTGGCATCGCGACAGTATAGTCGGAATGATCTTATGTTTCTCTGTTGTAGCGAGGATGAATTTAGCGTACGCTGGTGGTTCTTCCAATGTTTTAAGGAAAGCGTTGAAAGCAGCTTGTGAGAGCATGTGGACTTCGTCGATGATATACACCTTATAACGTCCGACCTGAGGTGGTATTCTCACCTGTTCTACGAGGTTGCGGATGTCGTCGACGGAGTTGTTGGAGGCAGCGTCTAACTCATAGATGTTAAAAGAGTTGGAGTTGTTGAAGCTTCTGCATGACTCACATTCGTCGCAGGCTTCCATCTCAGCAGTAGGGTTCATGCAGTTAATGGTCTTCGCCATGATTCTCGCACATGTTGTCTTTCCCACGCCTCTCGGTCCGCAGAACAAAAATGCCTGCGCCAAAGTGTTGGTTCTTATAGCATTCTGCAAAGTCGAAGTGATAGCCTTCTGCCCAACGACACTCTCAAAAGTAATAGGTCTGTATTTCCTCGCTGATACAACAAAATTATCCATGATACCTTTTTTATTTCAAGCCGTAAAATTACGAGTTTTCTGTAATTCTTTTTAATTTTTTCTTAAAAAAAAGTTCATCATAAGGTCTAATTACTTATTTTTGCATATTTGGAAAAAGAGTGAAAAATAAAATATAAAAATTGGAGTTATATTTCTCGGTAAGTTTTTTTAAATTGCAAGAAAAGTGTTGAAAATCAGAAATAACAAATACAGCATAGCTATCATATTCTTGTCGATGTTGGTTTTAAGTTCTTGTTCTACAAAGAAAAATAAATGGAACAGAAGAGTTTATCATAACATGACAAGTCATTATAATGTTTGGTGGAACGGAGAACAAAGTGTTAAAGAGGGTGAGAAATTATTGAGGGAATCTGTCAAAGACGATTATACTACTATCCTGCCAGTGTTTAATTATGGAACGAAGGAGAATGCTTTAAGCCTTAACTCTCAAATGGATAGAGCTATAGAGAAATCGTCAATATGTATTCAACGACATTCTATGTATTTCGGTGGTAAAGAATATGTCAAGTGGATCGACGACTCATATCTCATGATGGCAAGAGCTAATTTCTATAAACAGGAATATATCCCGGCTCGCCGTACCTTCGACTTCGTGGCTAATTCGTATGACGATGTGAATGTGAAATATGTGGCTAATCTTTGGTTGGCTAAGACATACATAGAAACGCAACAATATCCTAAAGCCGAGTCTTTGCTACAGTCGTTGTTAGTGGCGACATCGGAAAACGACAAGATGCCGAAATTTGTGAGAAATAATCTCGACTTGGTTTACGCCGATTATTACATCAAGACAAAACAATACGACAATGCAGTAAGATACCTCAAAAGTGCATTGTTAAAAAATATTAAGAAAAATACCAAAGCCAGAGCTATGTTCATCTTAGGACAGATTTATGAACATCAAGGCGATAACAGAAAAGCTACCGAGCAGTTCGAGGCTGTCATAAAAAAACATCCTGGTTACGAAATGACATTCGAGGCTCAGATTAACCTCGCTCAATGTCACGACTCGAGAGACACTTCAGAAATTATGAGGATGTTCTGGAAGATGCTTAAAGACACAAAGAACTCAGAATATAAAGATAGGATTTACTACGCCATGTCGGACGTTGCTCTGAAAAGAGATAACGAAGAACTTGGAATAAAATATCTTAGAAACTCTGTCGCTACAAGTACCAATAACAACAGACAGAAAGTGAAATCGGCTTTGAAAGTGGCTTCTATGTTGTTCGACAATAGAGATTATGTCATGTCGCAAGCTTATTACGACACCGTCGTCATGACGATGGATAGGACATATCCGGAATACGACAGTCTGTTAAACCTCTCTGTGATGTTGTCGGATTTGGTCGATAATCTCACTACATATCAGTTGCAAGACAGCCTCTTACGTCTTGTTGAGATGGACTCCGTTTCAAGAAACAAAATCATCTTAGGTGTCATAGAGGAATATAAGGCAGAGCAGGAACGACTACAGAAGGAGAAAGAGCTTCAAGAACAATTGGCGCTTCTCGGTGGCGACCAGATAGCAAATCCTAATATGTCGAATCCGATGGCTTCTAACACAGCAGCCTTGTGGTATTTCTACAACCAGACGTCTCTTACACGTGGCGCTACGGAGTTTAGAAACAAATGGGGCAACAGAACATTGGAAGATTATTGGTTCATCAGCAATAAAAAAAGCATGATGACAGAAGAAGAGATTTATGAAAATGAACTCCTTGAATATTTCTCAGAAGAAGAATTGGCAACATTGTCTGACGAAGAAATCGAACAGCTGTTAGAAGAACGTCGACAAGAAACGCCAGAAGATACAGCCCAATATCAGCCTACCGACATCGGCTATTATTTGCAGCAACTGCCTTTCAGCGAGAGCCAGAAGAAAGAAGCTCATAAACAAATACTTCAATCATTGAATAACATAGGCTATATCTATTACGATAATCTCGAAGATTATAACAATTCGATAGATGCCTATACTGAGCTTAATGAACGTTATCCAGAAAACGAGCATGAGCTGACATCGTGGTATTATCTCTATAAGATGTATAGCTCACAAAAAAATAACAGCGAGTCAGAGACTTATAAGAATAAGATACTCGCAAAATATCCAGAATCTAATCAAGCCAAAATAATACTAGACCCTGAATATTTCGTTAAGGAAAATGCAAAAGGTAATGAGTCGTCGGTTCTTTATGACGAGACCTTTGAAGCATATAAAAACGCACAATATAAAAAGGTCAGAAATAATGTCAATAAAGCTCGTGAGATTTGTCCTGACGACACTCTGCTGATGCCGAGATTCGAGTTTCTTAACGCTATGGCGGCACGCGACTTATATTCAGTCGACTCGATGGCTTACGCCTTATATCGTTTAGTACAGAAATATCCGACAAGCAGCATCAAGCCTCGCGCCTTAGACATACTGTTGAAAGCTAACGAGATGTACGCCTTAGGCCTTCCAGTAGAAAGCGCACGTCAGAAAGAGCCAGAGCCTGAGAAAGAATATCCTTACACATATAATCCTAATGAGGCACATTATGTAATGGTTATATGTAACACTAAGAATGTTAGAATCAATCCTTTGAAAGTACGTCTCAACGACTTTAATAAAGATAGCTTTAGAATCTTGCCGTTGGAAGTGAAGAGCGTTATGCTCAACAAGCAAGAGTCGATGATTACGATAGAAGAGTTTGAAAATGAGGCTAAGGCTAACGACTATAAGACGGCTATGTTCTTGACAGATTATCTCTTCGGAGGTGTCAAGGAAGATTTCTATAAGGTGTTATTAATATCAAAAAGCAATTATCCGATATTCTTTGAAAACAAGAATGTTGATGAGTATATAGAATTTTTAAATCAGTACCAATGATAAAAAACAATACTATGAATAACGAGAGTCCAGCAAGAAACATTATAGGAAACGGCACTATAATAAAAGGTGAAATAGAATCTAACGGCGACATCAGAATTGATGGCAAGGTGGTTGGTACCTTGAAATCGACGGGAAAGATTGTCTTAGGACAAAATGGTGTCATAGAAGGTGACGTCTATTGCAAGCAAGCCGACTTATCTGGTCACGTGAAAGGTAAGCTCATCGTTGATGAATTGACCTCTATGAAATCTACTTCCAACATAGAAGGTGAACTTACCACGAAACAATTGTACATCGAGATAGGAGCCAAGTTCAACGGCAAATGCGAGATGAGCAATACAGAAGCACCAAAAGCAGAAGGTAAGAAATAATGAAATCTGATCATAGGAAATTTTTTCTTTCACTGTTATGTGTGATGGCATTAGGTGTCGTACTGACCTTGATGCTTAAACGTATAATACCTCAATTTGTTACTCCTTATTGGTCGTTGCAGATATTGTTTTTTGCACTTGTAAATCTTGTGATATATTTTGTAGGTGTCAAAATCAAGAGTAGTGGCAACACTGATAAGATGACGAATTTTTATATGCTAACGACGATGGTGAAACTCGTGACATATCTAGCTATTTTATTGATTTACGCCTTGATGTTTCCAGCAGACGCTAAGTCGTTTATCATTACATTTATGATGTATTATTTATGCTTCACTATTTTTGAGACCTTTTACAAGATAAAAACAAACAATCAGAGATGAATAACGAAATCATAGGTTACGAAAGGATTGACAAGTTTAATCCTGAGAAGTTGGAGAAACTTCAAGAACATTATGCAGCGATATTAGAGCTTCTTGGTGAAGACGTCACCCGTGAAGGATTGGAGAAGACTCCATTGCGTGTGGCTAAGTCGATGCAGTTTCTGACACAAGGCTATACCATGGATCCTAAGGAGATATTGTTATCTGCCAAATTCAAGGAAGATTATCGTCAGATGGTCGTGGTGAAAGACATAGAGCTTTTCTCTTTATGTGAGCATCACATGATACCATTCATTGGCAAGGCTCATGTGGCTTATATACCAAATGGTTATATCACCGGATTAAGTAAGATAGCTCGCGTTGTGGAAGCTTACTCGCGACGACTCCAGGTGCAGGAGCGACTGACGACGCAGATCAAGGAAGCCATCAACGACGCTCTTCATCCTCTTGGAGTGGCAGTCGTTATCGAGGCACGACATTTGTGTATGAGTATGCGCGGCGTTCAGAAGCAGAGTTCTGTCACAACGACATCAGATTTCACTGGAGCCTTCGAGCGTAGCGAGACACGAGCAGAGTTCTTGCAACTCATCGGTTCTAACTTACATTAACATATTATACCAATTAGCCTGAAGGGCTTATACATATACATCGTATGGCAAAGCCGTACGGATTGACGAATATAGTATTAACATATAATAATAGACAACTATGTATCAATTTAATGAAAACAACAATCCAAGAACGATGAATCCTGCAATGGAGAGATCGTTTGTCTCTAACGTATTTTTATGGATGTTCGCAGCTCTTGGCATCACAGCAGCTACGGCATTTCTTTTCGGAACCAACGAATCGTTGATGAGCCTGCTGATGCAAGTCACACCTCAAGGCGGCGCAAGAGTAAGCACACTCGGCTGGATAGTGACATTCGCTCCTTTCATCATCGTACTTGTCATGTCGGCAAGAATCAACAGGATGTCGGTACAACAGACAGTTCTTTGGTATGTAGTATATTCCATCTTGATGGGAATGAGCCTCAGCTTCATCTTCTGGGCTTACACATCAGCATCAATCTTCAAGACATTTATCATTGCTGCTGGCATGTTCGGTGTCATGGCAGTAGTGGGTTACACCACAAATACCGATTTGACTAAATTCGGTTCCTTCCTCTTCATGGCATTGATAGGTATCATCATAGCTACCTTAGTCAATTTCTTCATGCACAGCGCAAGATTGGATTATATCATCAGTATCGTCGGCGTTTTGATATTTACAGGCTTGACAGCTTACGACGTACAAAAAATCAAACAGATAGGAAATGCTGGTATCAGCGACGGTGATGTCATGGCAAAAATTACTGTTCATGCAGCCTTGTCATTGTACTTAGATTTCTTAAATCTGTTCTTATATCTATTAAGATTCTTCGGTAACTCACGCGATTAAGTCACGAACTAAAAACTTTAGACTTTAGACATTAGACTTTAGACAATTAACTTTAATATCAACTAAAAAATGAAAGCTTACGTATTTCCGGGACAGGGTGCCCAATTTGTTGGAATGGGAAAAGATTTATATGACAAGTTTCCCAAGGCGAAGGATATGTTCAAGAAAGCTAACGACATCCTCGGATTTTCTATAACAGACATTATGTTTGAAGGCACGGCCGATGACCTGAAACAGACCAAGGTCACGCAGCCTGCTATCTTCCTTCATTCTGTCATCTTGGCAAAGATGTTAGACGACTTCAAGCCTGACATGGTGGCAGGTCATTCTTTAGGAGAGTTCTCAGCATTGGTGGCTAACAACACTCTCAACTATGAAGACGGTTTACGTCTTGTGGCAGCACGTGCTAACGCTATGCAGGCAGCATGTGAAGAGAACCCAGGCACTATGGCAGCCGTGTTGGGATTAGATAACGAGAAGATAGAACAGGTATGTGCTTCAATAAAAGATGAAGTCGTCATAGCAGCTAACTATAACTGCAATGGACAAGTCGTTGTCTCGGGAAGCATTAAAGGAGTAGAGACTGCATGTCAGCTCCTCAAAGACGCTGGAGCAAAACGCGCACTTCCTCTTCAGGTAGGCGGCGCATTTCACAGCCCTCTCATGGAACCTGCAAGAGTTAAATTGGCAGAAGCAATACAAAACACAAAGTTTAATCAAGGTATCTGCCCTATATATCAAAATGTGACAGGTCAGGCTGTGACATCGCCCGACATCATCAAGGCTAACCTCATCTCACAGCTGACATCACCAGTACGCTGGACTCAGACTATGGGTAATATGATAGCTAATGGCTTGACAGAGGTAGTGGAAGTAGGACCAGGAACAGTACTTCAAGGCTTGTTCAAAAAAGCTGGCGCTGAACTTCAATTGTCAAGCGCAACAGTGTAATAATTGACAATTAACAATTGACAATTAACAATTGACAATTGACAATTAACAATTAACAGTTGACTCGGTGACTTACGGAGACGTGTCAGTGATACCTAATATATAAATAGATATTGATGCGTCTCTTCTCTTTTTTTCTTTAAACCATTAACCCTTTAACCCTTTAACTCTATAACATGAAAAACAAATTCTTTATGCCGATAATATATTCTGTCATTCTTGTGATAGGAGTGTTGTTCGGTATTTATATCTCTCAATCTAATGGTATTGTCACTGCCCCTAAAGGTGGTGACAATTTGTTTATCGATGATATTTTCTCTTTGATAGAGAGAGAATATGTCGATACTGTCGATATGAACGAGCTTCAGGAGAAGGCTCTTGCCAATATTCTCGAGTCGATGGATCCTCATAGCGAATATATCAAACCTGAGATCCTCGATGAGGTCAACGACAATCTTCATGGCAGCTTCCACGGCATAGGCGTTTCGTTCCGCATTGAAAAAGACACTATCACCATCATCAACACTATCAAAGGAGGACCTTCGGAAAAGGTCGGCATCCTCGCCGGTGACAGGATAGTTTATGTCGGTGACAGCCTCGTGGCAGGAACTAAGGTCACTAACAAGACGGCGATGAGTCTCCTCAAAGGTCCTAAGAAGACAAAGGTAGATGTCAAAGTTAAAAGACGTGGCGTCGAAGAGCTGCTCGACTTCAGCATCACGAGAGACGTGATACCAACTAACAGTGTTGACGTGGCTTATATGATTGACGACAATATCGGCTTTATCAAGATGACCAAGTTCTCAGCTACCACGCATAAAGAATTCGTCGATGCTTTGAAACGACTTAAAGGCGAGGGCATGACGCAACTTATCCTCGACTTGAGAGGCAACACCGGAGGTTATCTCGGCGAAGCCGTCGGCGTCGTTGATGAGATGCTCGCCGACAACAATCTTATCGTATATACTCAAGGAGAACACCGCGACAGATCTTATATCTTCTCACGTCACAGAGGCTTATGGGAAAATAACGACGTCGTCGTGCTCATCGACGAAGGCTCTGCCAGCGCGAGTGAGATAGTGGCAGGTGCATTGCAAGATAACGACAGAGGTACTATCATAGGTCGCCGTTCCTTCGGCAAAGGTCTCGTGCAAGAACAATTCGACCTCGCCGACAATGGCGCTGTGCGTCTCACCGTGGCTCGCTACTACACCCCGACAGGTCGTTGCATACAGAAGCCTTTCTCTGGAACAAAAGAAGAATATCTCATAGAAGAGCTGACACGTTATGAGACAGGTGAGATGTTCAATGCCGACAGCATACACTTCGCCGACTCTTTGAAATATGTGACACCAGGCGGTAAGATAGTATATGGCGGCGGTGGCATCATGCCCGACATCTATGTGCCTCTCGAAAACGACAGCTCCCGTTATTTCTTCAATAAGATGGCTAACAGCGGTATCTTGTTCCAATATGCTTTCGACTATGCCGACTCACATCGTAAGGAAATTATGAGATACGGCGACGCTAAAAAATTCAATGAGGACTTCGTCTTCACCGATGCTATGTTCAACGAGCTGATGCGCCGCACCGAAGAGAAGAAGATTTACGGAACAGCAGAAGATAAAGCCAAGGCAAGAGAACTCACCGAGCCTCTGTTCAAGGCATACGTCGCAAGAGACGTCTTCGGCGACGAGGCATTCTACCTCCTCTATCAGCCAATGGACGACATCTTGCAGAAAGCGATAGAACAATTGACAATTAACAATTAACAATTAACTCCATTACTTCATCACTCCATCACTTCATAACTTATAACAATGAACAAAATTAGCGGTCATATCGTTGACGTAGTTGCGTCTCGTATTTTCAGAGGTACGATATTTATCGACAATGGTAAGATTAAAGATATAATAGAAGACGATAACGACAACAGTCAAATCATCATGCCAGGCTTTGTCGACTCGCATGTGCATGTCGAGAGCTCGCTGCTTATACCTACGGAGTTTGCTCGACTCGTAGTGCCTCATGGCAGCGTCGCCTCCGTCAGCGACCCTCATGAGATAGCCAACGTCTTGGGCGTTGATGGCGTGAGGTATATGATTGAAGTAGGGAAGAAATCGCCATTTAAGTTTTACTTCGGAGCTCCGAGCTGTGTGCCTGCGACCACATTCGAGACTGCCGGCGCTACATTAAATTCCGATGACATAGAAGAACTGCTTTCATCCGACGACATAAAATATCTCGGCGAGATGATGAATTATCCTGGGGTTTTATTTAACGACGATGAGGTATCTAAGAAATTAGAAGCGGCTCGACGTCATGCTAAGGCTGTCGACGGTCACGCCCCGCTCCTCAAAGGCGATGACCTCAAAAAATACTGCGCCGCAGGAATAAGCACCGACCACGAATGTTCTTCCATAGAAGAAGCTAAAGAGAAGATACTTAATGGAATGAAGATTCAGATTCGTGAAGGCAGCGCTGCCAATAACTTCGATGCTCTCATCGACATAATAAGAGATTATCCCGAAAAGGTGATGCTCTGCACCGACGACGCTCATCCTCATGAGTTGATAAAAGGTCATATCAATATGTTGGTGAAGAAAGCCATCGACATGGGATATGACATTATTGACGTGATAAAAGCAGCTACCATAAATCCAGTGCGTCATTATAATCTCGAGGTCGGAATGCTTCAGAAAAACGAGCCCGCCGATTTTATCGTCATCGATAACTTTAAAGATTTCAATATCTTAAAGACTTATATCGACGGTATCTTAGTGGCAGAGAACGGAAAATCTTTATTAGAGAGTGTTCCCGTTGATACGATAAATAATTTCGTCGCGGAGAAAGTGACAGCCGACGATTTCACTGTCGTTGATGAAGATCGTGACATTAATATAATAGGTGTCGTCAAAGGTGAATTGCTGACAGAGAAACTTGTTGGAAGAGCGAAGAGTGTTAAGTCTACAAGTCAACAAGACTACAAGTCAACAAGTAGAGACGCAAAGACGCAGGGCTACAGCGTTAAAAGTTTAACGGCTAATGTTCAAAGTTCTTCGTTCAATTTAGTCAGTGATGTTGAGAATGATATTTTGAAGATTGCGGTCATAAATCGTTATGAGAAGAAGAAGCCTGCTGTGGCTTTCATCAAGGGTTTCGGTTTAAAGAAAGGCGCTCTTGCTTCGAGTGTGGCTCACGACAGTCATAACGTAATTGTGATAGGTTGTGATGACGAGTCGATGGCAATGGCTGCCAATATGATAATAGAGAA
Organism: Lentimicrobiaceae bacterium; assembly: GCA_015061315.1. GTDB lineage: Bacteria > Bacteroidota > Bacteroidia > Bacteroidales > F082 > Limimorpha. Next base: position 68,785 of record SUWV01000008.1, on the reverse strand, counting down.
TAAAGGCGGTTTCGCAGTCTATGCCGACGATGTGAAGATGTGCCTGCCTCTGCCTGTCGCTGGCATAATGACCAACGAAGACGCTTTTAAAGTGGCTGCTGATTATCAGAGACTCAAAGATCTGTCGAAGACACTCGGCTCCACGCTCAGCGATCCTTTCATGACAATGGAATTTATGGCTTTACTCGTGATACCTAAATTGAAACTCAGCGACAAAGGACTCTTCGACTGCGAGAAGTTTGAACTCATTTCAATGTACAACTAATAAGAATTAAGAATTAATAATGAAGAATTAAGAATTAACTTATCCATTCTTCATTCTCCATTCTTAATTGTTAATTGCATTAGCTCCGCTGACAATCTCAACAAGCTCATTTGTGATAGCCGACTGACGAGCTTTGTTATACGTCAGATTCAATTCCTTCAGGAGTTCTGTGGCGTTGTCGGTAGCCTGTGTCATAGAAATCATACGAGCGCCTTGTTCCGAAGCGAAGCTGTCTAACAATATCTTATAAACCTGTAGCTTCAGCGATTTAGGAATCATGGTCTCGAGAATTTCTTCTTTATTAGGTTGGAAGATGAAATCTGAATCTTGAATTTCATGAGACATATCTCTACTCATAGACTCATTACCTTGTTGACTCGTAGACTCGTTGACTTGTAGACTTCTAATCGGCAGAAACTGTTCCGTTACTAATATTTGCGTGGCGGCGTTCTTAAACTGATTATAGACAAAGACAATCCTGTCGTATTTTCCTTCATTATAATACTGCATCAACATCTCGGCAAAAGGAACAATATTGTCGTAAGTCAGCTTGTCTAATAGCTCATTCTTATTTCCTATCACAGCATATTTCTTGAACTTCAGCGACTCTTCCACCTTAGCGCCTATACATAGAATATCGACATTGCCTTTATCATAGAGTTCTTGATATTCTTCTTTGATGAGATTTATCGTAGCACGTATCACATTAGCATTGAACACACCACACAGACCTTTGTTGGAAGATATAGGAATGAGAAGAAGTCTTTCCAACTGTTGGTTGTTGAGCGAAGAACTTTGAAAGAAGAACTTTGCGACTCCACGACTCTGTGCCTCTGTGTCTCTACTACTTGTAGTCTCGTTGTCACGTTGACTCGTTGACTTACTCACGGCTTCCATTATCTCACTGAACTTCTCGGCGTAAGGTCGTAATGCCATGATGGCGTTCTGTGACTTACGCAGCTTCGATGCTGCCACCATCTTCATGGCACTCGTAATCTGTTTCGTGGAGTTGACCGACTCTATCCTCGTCCTTATCTCTTTAAGATTTGCCATAACGTCGATTTATTTGTTCATATCGTTGCTGACTTCTGTCGCCACTTCTTTCAGCACTCTCGTTATCTCGTCGTCGAACTGACCTTGTTTTATCTTCGACATGATGTCGGTATGATTATAATTAAGTCGTGATATATATTCTTTTTCAAACTCGGCTATTTTGTCGATGGCGATGTCTTTCATGAGGTTGTTCACTCCACAGAATACCATTGCCACTTCTTCTTCCACTTTCATTGGCGACGACTGAGCCTGTATCAGCATCTGCACGTTACGTCGTCCTTTCTCGAGTATTGCCTGAGTGGCAGCGTCTAAGTCGGAGCCGAACTTAGAGAAAGCCTCGAGTTCGCGGAACTGAGCCTGGTCTATCTTCAATGTTCCAGACACTTTTTTCATCGACTTAATCTGAGCTTTGCCGCCCACACGCGACACTGAGATACCTACGTTGATAGCAGGGCGTATGCCCGCGTTGAAGAGGTTGGTCTCAAGGAATATCTGACCGTCGGTGATGGATATCACGTTGGTAGGGATATATGCCGATACGTCGCCAGCCTGTGTCTCTATGATAGGAAGAGCTGTGAGGGATCCGCCGCCTCTTACCTTATCTTTAAGACATTCAGGGAGGTCGTTCATATTCTTCGCGATGTCGTCGTTAGCGATGATTTTCGCCGCGCGTTCAAGAAGTCGTGAGTGAAGATAGAAGACGTCGCCAGGATAAGCCTCGCGTCCAGGCGGACGACGGAGCAACAACGACACCTCGCGATATGCCACCGCTTGCTTTGATAAGTCGTCGTAAATCACCAAGGCTGGACGACCCGTGTCGCGGAAATATTCTCCTATGGCAGCGCCTGCAAATGGAGCGTAATATTGCATGGCAGCAGTGTCGGAGGCAGTGGCAGCCACCACGACAGTATATGGCAAGGCTCCGTTGTCTTCCAATGTCTGAACGATATTGGCGATAGTAGAGCCTTTCTGTCCTACAGCGACATAGATACAATAGACAGGCTCGCCTCTGTCGTAAAATTCTTTCTGGTTTAAGATGGTGTCGATGGCAATGGCGGTCTTTCCCGTCTGACGGTCGCCGATGATAAGCTCACGCTGACCGCGTCCTATAGGTATCATGGCGTCGATGGCTTTGATGCCGGTCTGAAGCGGCTCGCTCACAGGCTGACGGAAGATGACACCAGGAGCCTTACGCTCTAATGGCATATCCAAAAGCTCGCCTTCAAGAGCTCCCTTGCCGTCGATAGGCACGCCGAGAGTGTTCACGACACGACCTAACATACCCTCGCCGACTTTGACTGATGCGATGCGACGAGTGCATCTCACTATATCACCTTCTTTAATATCAGAGGCGTCGTTAAGAAGAACGACACCGACATTATCTTGTTCGAGGTTTAAGACGATACCCACAGAACCGTTTTTCTCAAACTCCACCAACTCTCCCGACTCCGCGTCGTTCATGCCGTAAACACGCGCCACACCATCGCCGACCTGTAAGACCGAACCCTTGACGTCTAAGTCGCTCTTGGTATCGAAACTCGTTAATTCCTGAAGTAATATCGCTGATATCTCAGCAGGCTTGATATTTTCCATTATATATTTTTGTTTCTTTTCTTAATAACCTTTAACAAATAAATTCTCTTCAAAGACATAATGCAAACGCTTCAAAGTGTGTCGCACACTCGCATCATATTCGTAGTCTTTATATCTGACAATAAAACCACCTATTATGTCTTTGTCGATAACGGTCTTGACTTCGATATTATCTTTCCCGACAATCTTACTCCTTATGATATTGACGATTCTATCGGTAGTCTTTTCATCTAATTCAACAGCCGATGTCACGACGACGACAGCAATCTTCTTATGCTCTAAATATAAATCGTGATATTCTTCATAAACTTTGGTGATGATTTCTTCGCGGTTTTTCTCAATGAGAAGCGTTATAAGATTAAGAGTGATGCTCTTGACTCTTCCGTGAAAGAGTTTGCTGATGATGTTAATCTTTTGGGTCGTAGAAACGAAAGGCTGATGCATCAGCATATTCAGTTCTTTGTTGTCTTCTATGGTTTTCTTTACGAGAAGAAGATCATGGAGGACTGCATCGACAATATTATTTTGTATTGCCAATTCTAAGAACGCTTTTGCGTAACGATATGCCAAGAGCTTAGTCTTCATAGCTTAATTATTATTTTCTTCTATCTCTTCGAGAAGACGGTTTATGTAATCGAGCTGTTCTTTGTCGGAGTCTAACGACTTAGCGAGTATTTTCTCAGCCACTTTGAGAGAGATGTCGGCGATTTGGTTTTTGACCTCTGTCGTCGCCGCCATTTTCTCATGTTCTATGCTTGCCTTAGCGCTTTCAATGATGCGGTCTTTTTCCTCGTTGGCTTTGACCTTAGCATCTTCGATGAGGCTGTTACATATCTGTTTAGTCTCGTTGATGATGTTAGCGCGTTCTTCATAAGCCTGTTTTAGGAGAGCCTCGTTGTCAGCTTGCAGCTGTTCCATCTCTTTATGGGTACGTTCTGCGAGTTCGAGGGCATCGTTGATTTTCTCTTCGCGTTTTTTTAACATTCCGTTGATGATGGGGAAAGCGAATTTCGCTATGACGAAAAACACTATTCCGAATGCCACCGTCATCCAGAACAACAGACCTATATCGGGAGTGATGAGTTCCATCTTTACAATTTAAAGAACCACTACGAGCAAACATACCACTAAGGCGAACATAGCCACGCCTTCTATGAAAGCTGCCGAGAGAAGCATCTGTGTCTGAGCCTTACTTGCTATCTCAGGTTGACGTGCTGATGATTCTAAGGCAGTGCTGCCGATTCTGCTGATGCCTAAGCCAGCACCGATGGTAATGATACTTGCTGCCAAAGCAGCTCCTAATTCCGACAATGGTGCTAAATCAACAACTGTCGAAACTACATCTTGTAATAATACTAATAATGATGTCATAATTTATAATTTTTAAATGTCAAAAGTCTAAAGTCAAAAGTCTAAAGTCAAAAGTCTAAAGTCTAAAGTTAATAAGTCAAATAATTGTTAATTGTCAATTGTTAATTGTTAATTCTCAATGTTCTTCCTTCGCTGCCATGCCGAAATATATCGCAGACAGCAAGGTGAAAATATAAGCCTGTATGTATGCCACCAAAAGCTCGAGACAGTTGGCGAATATGGCGAGTATGACGGAGAACACCGACATGCCTGCGCCTGCCAAGGCACTCATCTCACCGATGATAAAAATCATACACACAAAACCTAACACTACAATATGTCCTGCCGTGATGTTGGCGAAGAGACGCACTGCCAAGACAAAAGGCTTGACGAAACATCCTATGAGTTCTATCATCGGCATCAGTGGCAACGGAAACTTCAACCACCATGGCACGCCAGGAGTGTTGAAAATATCTTGATAATAATGTCTCTTTCCCGTCAGGTTGGTGATGAAAAACGTAAACAAAGCAAGTGTCGCCGTCACAGCGATATTACCTGTTATGTTGGCACCGAAGGGGAAGAACGGTATCAGTCCTAAGACGTTATTCAAGAGTATAAAGAAAAATACTGTCAGCAGATAAGGGAGATATTTCTCGTAGTCTTTACCGATATTTGGTCTTGCAATATCGTCGCGGACATAAATGATAAGAGGCTCGATGAGCGCCTGCAGTCCCTTAGGAGCTTTCTCCTCGCGCTCACTGTAGCTCTTTGCAACAAGTAAAAATACGACTATCAGCAAGGTACACGATACCAGCAGACCACATACCGTCTTTGTTATAGAAATGTCGATAGGTCTCAGCCTACTGCCGTCGTCCATCAGCCTGACTACCTTGCCTTCATATTGCCCTTCTTCCGGAATATAGAATGTCACATCATCGCCATGTTTGTTTTTTGTATGATACTGATGTCCGTGATGAATATGCTTCGACGAGAAACAATATAGCTCGCCTTCGCTGATGACTATTATCGGGAGGTATACGCTGACATGTTTTCCCTTCCACGTAAGGATATGCCAATCGTAAGTGTCGAGGATATGGTCGAAGATGAGCTCGCCAGCATTGAATTTCTCCTCAACTTCCTTGTCGATATTCTCCTTGCTGTCGCTGTCAGCCATGATGTTATTAGGAAATAAAAAGACAAGGCATATTAAAAATATTACATTTAATATTATGCTATTATTCCTATTAATCATGTACACAGTTGTTTGATAACAAAACGCAATTATACAAAAAAAAACGACATCATGATGCTTTTTTGATGCATATTTCATAAAAATATTTTTACTTTTGCAACATGGCAAAGAGCAAGTTTTATGTAGTTTGGAAAGGCAGACAGGCAGGTGTTTACAGCAACTGGGAGTCGTGTAAGATGCAGATAGAAGGTTTCAAAGGCGCGCAGTATAAGTCGTTCCCCGACCGACAAAGTGCTGAAGATGCTTTTAAGGCGGGATACCAGCAAACGAGTCAACGAGACCACGAGTCAACGCGACTACAAGTTAATGAGACGACGAGACTACAAGTTGATATGCCTATAACTCAGAGTATTGCTGTCGATGCGGCATGTTCGGGCAATCCGGGTAAGATGGAGTTTCAAGGTGTCTTCGTTGAGACTAAGACAAATCTCTTCAAAAGTCCTGTCTATGAGCATGGCACTAACAACATCGGTGAGTTTCTCGCTATAGTATATTGTCTCGCCTGGCAGCATAAGCATAAGTTAAGCTATCCGATATATTCCGATTCTGTCAATGCGCAGAAGTGGGTGAGGGAAGGAGTGTGTAAGACTAAGATAGAAGAAAACGAGAAGAACAAGCCTCTCTTTGAAGTGATACGATGGGCTGAGAAATGGCTCAAGACTAACAGCTTCAGAGTGCCTATATATAAATGGAAGACCGAAGTGTGGGGCGAGATACCTGCCGACTTCGGAAGAAAATAATATGTTAAAAATTATTAACCCATGATAAAATTCGATACATTCTATATTCAATGTCCGCGCTGTGGCTCATGGATGGAAGGTCATCTCCTCATCTCTTCAATGATTAATCAGTCGATATTATATTCCGATGGTAAGATCTTGAACGATGGATATATCACAGAAAATCAGAAGATGATAATATGTCCGGCTTGTAGCCACTGGTCATGGGTGGAGAAATATGAGGTGCCTTATATCAGCAAGACAAGACCAAAGGAGACTTACTATACATGGAATAGCTGGCGTTTCTATGGAGCACATTTCGTGAGTAACAAAGGCAGAATGGCTCTCGTGAAACATTATAAAAACTTTTTGAATAACGGCAACTATAATATTGAGCAGGAAATATATTTCCGTCGCCTTATGTGGTGGGCTTTCAACGATTTAGTGAGAAACAGACATCAGTTGAATATAGATTGTTATACCTCAAAAGAGATGAGTTTCAAGGTGTGGTACAGAAATAGAAAGAAGATTAAGGAAGGCATGGCGGTGTTTAAAAAATGCCACGACTATTTTAAAGAGAACCTCAGGATTTTGATAGATCTGTATAAGCTGAGATATACTCCCGATGACGAAGAATATGAGTCTGTCAACCTCGACATCATAGAGATTTATCGTCAGCTCGGTGAATTTGAAAAAGCTAAAGAGTTGTTGAGCCAGACTACACGACGTACGCACTTCATCTCTATGATAGAGAGAAAAGTGGAAGAGAGAGACGACTTGGTGTTCTTAGTCTCTGGCTAATATCTCCCTGATGACGTGCGAGGCGCAGTAGCAGCCGAACATGGCGGGCATGTATGATATTGTCCCTACTGTCGCTATCTTGTTCTCTGTCTGTTCTTCTATCGAGACGGCGCTGTCTGCCACCTTCTCTGGCGAGAATACTACGGTAATGCCTTCTCTTATCCCGAGACGATGTAGCCTTTTCCTTACATAAAACGCTAACCTGCAGTTGTGTGACTTTGCAATGTCGGCGACTTGTATCATAGAAGGGTCGAGCTTACCTCCTGAGCCCATGCAGCTCACGATGTTCTGCTTGTTCAGCACGGCGTAATATAATAGGAATACTTTTGGAGCGAGGGTGTCGATGGCATCGACGATATAGTCGAAAGGCTGCTCCATCAAGTCGATGATAGGCTGGTCTTTGAGATATTGGTTTAATGCCACCACTTCCACATCGGGATTGATGTCGCGGATACGTTCTGCCATCACTTCAACTTTCGGACGACCTACGGTGCTGTCTAAAGCGAGGAGCTGTCGGTTTTTGTTAGTGACATTAACGGTGTCGCAATCCACTATTGTCATCTTACCTATGCCAGCACGTGCCAACTGTTCGGCGGCATAAGCTCCCACGCCACCAAGTCCTACAACCAAGACATGACTCGACGCTAATTTCTTAACGCCTTCTTCTCCAAGCAATAACTGTGTCCTCGAGTTCCAATTCATATATCACCAAAAATTTTTACAAAGTTATTAAAAATATCATTGCGTAAAGTCTCTATTTCAGTGCCCGACAGCAGCGAGGCTTTCTCATATACCTCAGCGATGTTTCTCTCCGCCACGTCGGTCTCGAAAAACAATCTCTCGCAAGGGATAATATCGAGAAGTCGTCGCGCTCGGTCTTCGTTTTTGAACAAGACGTCTCCGAGTGAGATATAAACGCCGTCATGTCGTAGAAGCTGCATCGCCGTCTGCTCGTTGCCTTGAAAGCCGTGAAGGATCCATGGCATCGTGGCTTTTGTCTCTTTCCTTATGGAGATGATGTCGGGATATGCACGCACGCAATGTATTATCAAAGGCTTCTGATGTCGCTCGGCTATTTCTATCTGTTTTATGAAAATGGACTTCTGTATCTCAATGTCGATGTCACACGCTCTGTCGATGCCGCATTCTCCTATGGCTTTGAGAAATTGAGAATTTGAAAAACTGAGAATCTGAGAAAGAGTCGACAAGGTTTGTAGACTGTAGTCAGTAGACCGTAGACTTTCCCACGGATGTATCCCTACGCTATGGAAATAAGAAACATCGACATTGAGATTATCGATGTCGATGTTTACTATTTGAATAAGATCTTTGTTATCAATATAATGATGTGTGTGAATATTGACAAAAGGACTCATTGTTATTAGAAATCTATGTTGGGCTGAATGAGTATTTCTTCGGTGTCGATGTTATAGGCGAGCAGGTTGCCGAAGCCTTCCTTGTTATTGTAATATACGCCGTTGTCGAGCGACAAGAAGTCATATTTATTATTTTTAAACAGCTCTATCATTGTCATTTCGACTGGGACGTGACCGTGAATGACTTTCTTGCCACCGGCTTTGTTTTTATCGACTTTGAAATCTCTTATCCACATCATGCTTCTGATGTCGTCGAATGGATTGTTGATACCGAAGTTAAGTCCAGCATGAACCAAGATACACTTGTCGAGTTCGATATAATATTTGGTGTTTCTCATCCAGTCGATATACATCTTATCGATGTTGCGAGGACGCTTGGCATTGAAGCTCATCAATGTTCGTGTAGCTCCGTTTCTGCGCCATTCTTTTTCAATTCTGCCTTTGAAGAAGAATCTCTTTTTGTCGTCTTCCCAAGCCCTGATGCAATAATCTTCGTGGTTACCTCTGATGCAGTGAATACTATATCCTGAATTTTGGAGGCTCATGATATAGTCGATGACGCCTTTGCTATCGGGACCGCGGTCGATATAATCGCCGAGGAAATATAACTCATCATCTTTTGATAGTTCGATATAATGCTCTATCAAAGATTTCAAGGTTTTTATATTACCATGTACATCCGGAATAACCCAACGATTTCTCATTGTCTATTTATTTTAAATTTGAGAACTTGAAAAACTGAAAAACTGAAAACTTCTCATTCTCAACTTTTCAGATTTTCATATTTTCAGTTTTTTATTTAGCTTTTCCTTGGTTAGCAACGCTTTCCATTTTACGTTTTATTTCTTCTTGGTCGCCGAGGAAGAAATGGTTTTGGAGTTTCATATTGTCGTCGAACTCGAATACGTAAGGTACTGCTGTTGGGATATTGAATTTAATGATTTCCTCGTTAGTCATTCCGCGGAGTTCTTTGACGATGCCTCTCAATGAGTTGCCGTGAGCCACTACCATCACTTGGTCATGATTTTCGAAAGCTTTAAGGATTACGTCGTTATAGTAAGGCATAAGACGTTCGATAGTGTCTTTCAATGATTCCGTGAGAGGTATTTGTTCGTCGGTGAGTTCAGCGTAGCGAGCGTCCATTCTTGGGCTTTTAGGGTCGTTCATCTCCAATGCTGGAGGTTGTACGTCGAAGGAGCGGCGCCATATCAAGACTTGTTCGTCGCCATATTTAGCTGCTGTGTCGGCTTTGTTAAGACCTTGGATTGCACCATAGCTCTTTTCGTTTAATCTCCAGCTCTTCTGTACTGGAAGCCAGTCCATATCCATAGCATCGAGGACGTTATTTAAAGTCTTGACAGCTCTTTTAAGATAAGAAGTGAAACATAATTCTGGTTTATAGTTTTCTTGTTTGAGGAGTTTACCTGCTTCAAAAGCCTCTTCCAAACCTTTAGGGCTGAGGTCGACATCGGTCCAACCTGTGAAGAGATTAAGCTTATTCCATTCGCTTTCTCCGTGACGGATCAAAATAAGTTTTTTCATGTTGAGATATATTTATGTTTTTAACATTAAAATTGAGATGCAAAGATAATTATTTTGAAAATATTATTTGATTAAATGTCACACTTATTTTTATTTCTTTTTAACTTTGTGAAAAATTATTAAGAAATGAGAAAGTCGTTGCTCCTCCTTATATTAATATTATGTCTCACAAATGTTTCTTGTCAGAATATAAATCTCGAAGACATTGAAATTCCGACTATTACCGATGAGCGTAGCGACAGAGTCATCACGCATAAGGGTTTCACTCTTTCATATAATTACGACTGGAAGATTCCGAACTGGGTGGCATACGAACTGACGGATATTGAAGTAAAAGGCGAGGTGCCTCGCTACGATAAGTTTAAGCCTGATCCTATGGTGCCGCAAAACGTATCGGCTCATACCAACGACTATAAACATTCTGGCTACGACAGAGGTCATATGGCGCCGGCAGCCGACATGAAATGGGACGAACAGGCGATGCGCGAGTCATTCTACCTCTCCAATATTTGCCCGCAAAATCCTAACCTCAACGGCGGAGTGTGGAAAGACCTTGAAGAACAAGTACGTGAGCTCGCATCTCAAAAAGGTAAGATATTCGTGATATGCGGTCCCATAGTGAACGACACCTCCAAGACAATAGGCGAGAATAAGGTCGTGGTGCCTCAGGCTTTCTTTAAGGTATTATTGCAAGAAGAAAACAACGAACTTCATACCATCGGCTTCGTCTACGAAAATATAAGCGGAAGAAAACCAATGTCGACCTACGCCATGACAGTAGATGAGGTGGAAGAATTGACTAATATTGATTTCTTCCCATCACTGCCAAATAAGATAGAGAAAAAAGTGGAGGCTGATGTGGATTTTTCTAAATGGACAGTACAATAATAGTTTGGGGGTTGGAGTTAAAAAGGAGTAATGGAGTAATGAAGTTGGGGAGTGATGGGGTAAAGGAGTAAAGGGTTAAGGAGTAAAGGGTTAAAGGAGTAAAGGGTTAAAGGAGTAAAGGGTTAAAGTTAAAAGAGTAAAGAATGAAAAATATTAAAGATATGAGTAAGAAGAATATATTTTTATTGTGTTTTATGGTGCTTGGTGTGATGTCGGGTTTCGGGCAGATGAAAATCAACGAGTGGAGGACTCATGCTCCTGGTTTGTGTGTGATTAATGTTGAGAAAGTTGATAAGAGAATTTATGCGGCAACACCGTACGAGATTTTTTATTATAACCTTGACGATAATTCCATAAATAAACTGACGAAAGTCAATGGCTTATCAGACTTCGGTATCGGAGTGATGCGATATAATCCGAAGACCGACATGTTATTCATAGGCTATTCTAACGCTAATATCGACATCGTCGACAATGATGGAAATATCATAAATCTCAATGAGATCAAAAATAAAAATATCTTAGGAAATAAAAATATCAACGACGTTTATTTCATCGACGATAAGGCTTACGTATGCTGTGGCTTCGGTATCGTGCTCATCGACCTTAAACGTATGGAAGTCAGCGACACATATATAATAGGTGAGAATGGCTCTTATCTGAGTGTCAATGACATTACTTTATATGATGATAAATTATATGCTGCTACAACTAATGGCGTTTATTATGCTGATTATGAAAGTAACAACCTCGCCGATTTCTCCCAGTGGACTCGCGACACATCAATGATTCACGACGATTTAAATTATTCTGAGATAGAGACTTTTGGTGACAGGCTGTATGCTAACTATTCAAGAAATGAATATAATACTGATACCTTGTTTGTATATGATGGTGAGAAATGGGATTATCATAAGTCAAATTCATATTCTATAAAAAGGAACATCAGGGCGTATGATGACAGATTGCTCATCACCGCACATTATTCTGTAATGGCATTGGATTATAATGATGATGTTATATCGACTTATTCTGGTAATGTGGAGCCTTTCGATTGCATTTATGACTCAGATGAAAAGTGCTATTGGATAGGCGATAGCAACAATAGCCTCTTTAAATGGATTCCGAAAGTGTCGTGTGACCCTATACCCTTCAACGGACCTTACAGCAATTCTGTTTTTGAGATGAAGGCTATGGGTAATCAGCTGTGGGTGGCTCCAGGCGGTTACTCAATGACATGGGCGAAAAACTGGATGAATGATGGTTTCTTCTGTTATTCCAACTACGAATGGCATAACTTTAATGCTTCTAATATAGAAGCTCTTGATACAATATCTGATATTGTTACCATAGCCATCGATCCTATCGACAATTCTAAAGTTTATGTCGGCTCTTATCATAAAGGTATTTTGGAATTTGAAGATTTTAAATTGAAAAATATTTATGACGACAAGAATAGCAGTCTCGGTAAATTGATAGGCTACGATTACATATATGTCACTGGCATGGACTTCGACAGCCGTAACAATTTATGGGTCGCTAATAGCAGAGCAGAAAAGATGTTGTCGGTGAAGACAAATAAAGATGAGTGGTTTTCATTTGCTATAGGCACCGAACAAATCAGTCGTCTTATGGTTGATCATAATGATTACAAATGGATTTTATGCCGTAATGGTAATATCATTGTCTTTAACGACAATAACACAATCTATGATTCTCACGATGATAAGTATAAGATAATCAGTAAAACGACAGGGCAGGGCGGACTTCCGGCTGAGGCTAACTGCATGGCTGTCGACCATAATGGAACGGTCTGGATTGGCACCAACGACGGGCTCGCCCAGTTTTATTCCACCTCAAAGATTTTCAAACAGGGCGTAAACTACGACGCTTCAAGAATATTGGTACCACGAAACGACGGCTCTGGTCAAGCTGATTATCTGCTCTCTGGCGAGTCGATACTCTCGATATGTGTCGATGAAGCGAACAACTTATGGGTGGGAACAAAAAATGGTGCTTTCTATATCTCTAATAATGGACTTACAGAATATCATCATTTTACGCAAGACAACAGCCCTTTGCTTTCAAACACCATAGTTGATATTGCCATCAACAGCGAGGGCGAAATATTTTTCGGTACCGATAAAGGCATAATCTCCATGCGAGGAAGAGCCACCGCAAGTAAGAAAACAAATTCCGATGTGGTGGTATATCCTAATCCAGTACGACAAAACTATACAGGCTTGGTGGGTATCAAGAATTTAGTCGCAAACTCTTTGGTGAAGATAACGACAGCCGACGGCTCCTTCGTGACGCATCTTTATTCTGAAGGTGGACAAGCCGTCTGGGATTGCACCACCATCAATGGCGATAAGGTGGCACCTGGCGTGTATCTTATCTTCGTCAGCGATGAGACTGGCATTGAGACTTTCGCTACTAAAATACTTATAATGTGATGGCAAAATCGACAGTCAAGACAAGAGCCATTGTACTTCATACTATTAAATACGGTGACAGCAGTCTCGTGGTGAAGATGTTTACCGAAGATGCGGGTATGCAGTCTTTTATGGTAAAAGGCGTCTACGGTAAGAAATCGAAGATGAAAGCCGCTATGTTTCAAAATATGACATTGCTCGAGATTGTGGCTGATGTGGGAAACGATAGTCTTGGCTTTGTTAAGGAACTATCACTGTCTCATTGTTATAAGACTATACCTTTCGATATTAAAAAGACAACCATCATGATATTTATAAGCGAGTTGCTGTCGAAGTCTATCAGCGAGAGCGAGACTGATACCGAGCTTTTCAACTTCATCTACGATTCGATGATATGGTTAGATGAAGCCACTTCCAGCTATGCCAACTTCCCGCTTTTTTTCTCCATGCAGCTGAGCAAATATTTAGGCTTCTTCCCTAACATTGATACTTATTCCGAAGGCTTATGCTTCGACTTGTTGGATGGTAACTTCAAGAAATGGAACAACGACATATATCAAATAGATGCTGAGTTGAGCAAAATATTCTTTTTGATAAGCAGGCAGTCTTTGTTGAAAGATACATATACAGACTCTGCGGCTACGCGACTTTACGACTTAAATTCTCGTCGTAAGTTGTTAGATGCCATCGTTACTTATTATAAGCTGCATGCCGACAATGTCAGAGAGATAAAATCGGTGGAGGTCTTGAGGGAAGTTTTTTGATAAGACAAAGAGTAGAGCCGTGACACATTACACCCATGAAAATAAGAGAGATGTAATTGGTGCGTCTGATAAAGTCAATGAGTCAACTGGCCCTGTAGGGACGTGAGATGGATAGTCGGATGTGCAGTGAAACGGAACGCTCGCTGTGGGAATAGACTGACAAAGTAAAAAAAAGAGACCCTTTTGGGTCTCGATTTTTATTTTATTCTTTTAAGAATGCTAATTTCTGATGGTGTGAGGAATCTCCAGTGACCACGTGGGAGGTTTTGTTTAGTGAGTCCTGCGAACATCACTCTATCGAGTTTCACTACTTCGTAGCCGAGGCTTTCGAAGATACGTCTTACGATATGGTTACGTCCTGAGTGTATCTCTATTCCTATTTCGCGTTTTGTTGGATCATCGGCTACCCAGTCGATGCCATCGACTTCTATAGGACCGTCTTCGAGGACGAGACCTTCTCTGATTTTCATCAAGTCGTTTTTGGTGAGAGGTTTATCAAGGGTAGCATGATAAAGTTTCTTCACTTCGTGACTTGGGTGAGTGAGTGTTTTAGCGAGGTCGCCGTCGTTGGTGAGGAGGAGGAGACCTATAGTGTTTCTATCTAAACGACCTACGGGGTAGATGCGTTCAGGGCAAGCGTCTTCAACGAGTTCCATGACGGTATGACGTTCATAAGGGTCGTCAGATGTTGTGATGACGCCTTTAGGTTTGTTGAGGAGCACGTAGCGAAGTTTCTCACGGTTGAGAGTCTCACCGCCGTAGACCACCTTGTCGGTAGTATTGACTTTTGTTCCGAGTTCTGTCACCACTACGCCGTTCACTGATACTGCGCCAGCGAGGATGAGGTCGTCGGCTTCGCGACGTGAGCAGATGCCTGAGTCGGCGAGATATTTGTTAAGACGGATAAGGCCTGTAGCTTTTGGTCTGTCGTAGAGAGGGTCTTTCTCTCTTCTTTTAAAGCCACCGCCGCCATCGCGACGTTCAGTATTCTTACGTTCTGGTCTGTCGTCACGACGACCTTTGTTGTCGAAGCTGCGCTCGTTGCGAGCAGCGCCTCTGGCGTTACGACGATTTCCGAATGGACTGTCGTTGTTGTCATGATCTTCGCTGAAGCCTTTTCTTGGACGGCGATCGTCTTGACTTCTGAAGCTGCGATTCTCATCGCGCTCGTCTCTTCTTTCTCTGACAGGTCTGTCGCCAAATTTCTTTCTCTCAAAAGAAGACGTTTTTCTGTCGTCGTCTCTTCTTGGTCTGAAAGTTTTTCTTGGACGCTCATTGTCACCATCGCGGCGAGAAGCCTGTTCTCTCTCGAACTGCTCTAATCTCTCTTCACTGAATCTGCGTACACCAGCAGTCTTTCTTGTGGTAATACGTTGACGTTTACCTCTGTTACCTTCGTTGTTCATGTTAATATTAATGTAAAAAGTTGCATTTTTTGAGTTGGCAAAGGTACGAATTATTTTTGTATGCTGAACATCGAACTTTGGCTGTTGAATTTTTTTTTGAAAGAAGCCTTATTATTCTTTCAATCTATGATTACGCCATTAAAGCAGATATTACGGTATATCCTAATTCTATATCTTTACTTCGCTATCACTATCCCCAATTCATGATTGATTTTGATTCTTAGATCATCTAATCTCTTCTTCTTAGTCATTAAGATTAGCTGGTCGTCAATATCTGTTGTCTCCATGATCTGTCGTGTTAGCTCGTTCCTCTTCTCATCTAAGACCATGTCCTTAAATCTTAAGACGGAAGTGACGACTAACCTCGCCAAGACATCTTCTTCTTTCTTGACTTTTATCTCTTTCTTCTCCCAGTTGTCGAGTTTATATGGCGAACTTAAAAGATTGGCAGCCAACTCTGAGATCTTGGGGTTTTCATGCGATACGAAATATTGTTCCTTCGGTAAGACGCCGTCGTCGAGAGCCTTGTCGTAAATATTGAATACTATCTTATGAGTCTCGTCCTTGAATAATAGATCATCGTTCTTCAAATCATCGACAATCAAAGAGGCAACGCTCACCTTATATATTATCGGCTCATTGTTCTCATCAACACCATCAATATCGACTTCTTTGTCGCCATACATCAGAAGCAGTTTCACTAATTCCTGTTCTTGGTAAAAGCCTATCGGAACAGTGTCGACATTAATGTTCTGAGGCTCTGCCTTGACATCTTCAGTAACGACCTCTTGATTTTGTTGGATGCCATTGTTTTTCCTGATCTTTGCACGGAGCAATTTGTTAAGCTCATTCATCAGTGTTTGTTCTGACATCTCCATCATACGGCTACATTCTTTGATGTATGTCGCACGGAAAATGGCATCGGGAATGACAGATATGGTATTGACAATATCTTTAACGACTTCAGCTTTTTTTATCGGGTTGTTAGCTGCATCTTTAAGAAGTAGCTGTGTCTTAAAGCTGATAAAGTCTTTTGCATTCTTGTCGATATAATCTCTGACTACTTCTATAGGATTATGTTGAACGAAAGAGTCGGGGTCTTCATCTGGGGGCAGCACTACGATACGCACATTCATTCCTTCTTCGAGGATCATATCTGTTCCGCGTAGTGCGGCATGAATGCCAGCACTGTCGCCATCATACAATATGGTGATATTTTTTGTGTAACGGCTTATAAGTCGTATCTGCTCAGTGGTGAGAGATGTTCCGGAACTTGCTACAGTATTTTCTATTCCAGCCTGATGCATGCTCAGTACATCGGCATAACCTTCAACGAGAATACAATTATCTAAACGGCTTATCTCATTCTTGGCAAAGTATATTCCGTAGAGAGTCTGACTTTTATTATAAATCTCCGATTCTGGGGAATTAAGATACTTGGCTTTGGTTTTGTCGCTGCTCAATATTCTCGCACCGAAGCCGATGACTTTTCCCGTGAGATTATGTATTGGAAATATCACACGTCCTTGATACTTGTCATACATCCTTTCTTCGGTGCCAGAGGCGAGACCTATTTTAAGAAGCAGTTCTTTTGAGTAGCCATTCTTTATCGCATGTTGAATAAAGGCATCACGTTGGTTGAGGCAGTATCCGAGTTGGAACTTATTGATGATGGCATCGCGAAAGCCACGTTCTTTAAAATATGACATTCCTATCGCGAGACCTTCTTCGTTATTTTTCATCGTTTCGGAGAAATACTGCTGAGCGAAGGTGTTGATGTTAAACATCTTCTCTCTTTCATTCTGAGCTACTATCTCTTCAGCCGACTGTTCTTTTTCTTCTATGATGATGCCATATTTATTGGCGAGATAACGCAGAGCTTCTGGATATGAATAATGTTCGTGTTCCATGACGAAGCGCACTGAGTCGCCGGCTTTGCCACAGCCGAAACATTTGAAGATACCTTTAGCCGGCGACACAATGAATGATGGAGTCTTCTCCTTATGGAAAGGACATACCCCTATCAGATTGGCACCTCTCTTCTTGAGGCTGACAAAATCGGATACGACCTCTTCTATTCTAACAGTGTCGATGATGCTCATTATGGTGTCGTGCGGTATCATTGTAGAGTCAATTATATATTGTTGTAATTTACGATATTAATGTAATTTATTATCAGAAACAATATCCGAGACGTATGCTGAAGCTGAGTGCTATATTAGTATTCTCACTGCTGAAGTAATGCCATAATTCAAAGCCGTGATGGTAGTATGTCTCCGCTGGAGTGCCGAAGGCATAGCCGCCTCCAACCCAGAAGTCTGCTAAAAATCGTTTGTGGACATACTGATACCCAAAGGTTCCAAGCAAGGCTGTTTCATCTGATAAGGTTCTCGCTCCATCTACCTTGCGGTCGTAAGTGTAATGCGAATAAACGACTTCTGGTCTTAGATAAAATCCCATCAACGATTTTTTTTGATTTCCGTTGAGGAAGAACTTATGCCCATAACGCATGGTGTATCCCTTAGGATTGTTTTGGTATTTGTCGTGACCTGCACCAATGAGGCTTGCGCACAACTCTCCGCTTTGATGCCTGTTGGGAAAAGCTCTCTCATAAGAGAGTTTCGTGCTGCCACTGATCCATGATAGGAATGTTATCTTGAGCGAATTCCTATAATCTTTTTGAAGATATGGAACAGGCTGCTTGGCATGTGTCAAGTTAATTGCCACAAAGCACAATAACATCATGAGACATAATTTCTTTTTCATAGAATACTAATATTTGTTGTCAGTTATATCACTTCAATCTTAACCTCTGTCTATAAGTCTCTCCTCTTTATTAGACATGAGCCTTTAGCTTTCAGCCTTTTGTCATTAGCCTTTAGCCTTTTGTCATTAGTCTTTAGACATTAGACATCAGACATCCTAACGTGTCTGTTATCGGATAAATTTTCAAGAGTCGGCAAAAATAACATTTTTTTAACCTTGTCTGACGCGAAAATATCTTTTAACGTGACAAATATTTTTCCACATTTTTCACCACTATGCCTAATCTCAACACGAAAGCTTCTTCTGTTGCAAATCCGATATGTGGCAGAAGCATAGTGTTTTTTGCAGATAACAAAGGATTATCTTCGCTGAGTGGATGTTCTGTGTCGTAAACGTCTAATGCTGCTCCAGCAATCTTTTCTTTGTTCAAGGCTTCTGCTAAGTCGCTGCTGTTGATTACCGGACCTCTTGCCGCATTGATGATGATAGCAGTATCTTTCATCAGATTCAATTCTTTAGCAGAGACAAAATTTCGTGTCTCATCATTAAGAGCTATATGTAATGTCACTATGTCTGATTCGTTAAATAAAGTCTCTTTGTCGACTAATGTCACGCCTTCAACGTCTTTCTTCGTTCTGTTCCATGCTATTACCTTGCAGCCAAATGCTTGTAGCAGATGAGCTGTTCTTATGCCTATTGCACCTAATCCAACAATACCAA
The DNA here is from genome assembly GCA_015061315.1 of Lentimicrobiaceae bacterium. GTDB lineage: Bacteria > Bacteroidota > Bacteroidia > Bacteroidales > F082 > Limimorpha. Next base: position 49,855 of record SUWV01000008.1, on the reverse strand, counting down.
CGGTCTTATCCTTAATTTCTCTTCCTGGTGATAATGCATAGCCTTCTCGACTTCTCGTTATTCTATCGTTTTCTATGATATGACGATACATTCCTATCATCATACATACAACTTCTTCAGCTACGGCTTCAGTAGAATATCCTGCTGCATTATTAACTATTATTCCCCTCCTTTCACATTCTTTCAAGTCAATATGATCTAAGCCGGTAAATGCTATCGACAGCATCTTGAGATTAGGACATGCGTCAAAGAAATCTTTGCGTAATGGCATATTGCTCTCAATGACAATGTCGGCATCTGCAGCTCTTTCAATGTTTTTCTCAGGACATCTGTCTTTGTATATCACTACATCATGTCCTTGTTTCTTTAGATTATCACATTCTTTTTCAATCTTCTCAATAGGAAGTCCTAATGGTTCTAAAAATACTATCTTCATAACAGTAAGTCTCTTTTGACCTACAAAGGTAGTCTTTTTTACATTGGTAAGGATGCCTCTTTGAAAATAATTATTCAAAGTAACTACAATCAAGAGGCATCATACCGGAACCAAAAACTAAAATTTATGAACACCTACTACATTAGAGAGTTATGCAAAATAAATATTATTAACATTCTTACGTTTGATCATCGTTGCTTGACCTATCAATCAATAAGAACTCATTCATAGTTATCTCGGTAAAATAATTCTTTTTACCATCTTTCTCATAGACCCTTGTCTTGAGTCGTCCTTCAAGAGCTATTCGCTTGCCTTTTTTGATATATTTCTCGGCTTGCTCTGCAATCTTTCCCCACGCTACTATATTATGCCATGAGGTGCTCTTCTCAATTTCATGATTGTCGTTGTAAGAATAATCATTTGTTGCAATGCTAAATCTTACACTCTTACGATCACCTACATTTTTTACTTCAGGATCCATTCCTGGACGTCCTATCAACTGTACTGAATTTTCTAAAGTTCCCATATCTTCTGATTTGTTAGTTTTTACATTGCAAAGATATAATGGGTGCTAAAGATTAGTCGTATGAAAAACGGATAATTTTTAATTTTTTTATAATGGCTTAAAAATCTGTGGTATATGAGTGTATGTTTCTAAATGTAAATCTTATTAAATTTTAACATATTTTGTAATGTATCTGATTGCCAATAATTTATTTACCTGTCGCTACTGACATCCATATTTCACCTATTTTATAAGATATTACAGAAACTTCTTTTTTCAATACATTTTTAATGTCTTTGGTAATACCGCTCCCTATCATCTTAAAAACAGCTTCCTTCCTTGTCCATAATTTATAAAACTCATCAGCTTGATTTTCACTGTTATGTAGAAACTCTAACTCTTCCTCATTGCTTATATATTCAGCTAAATGTTCTTTGTAATTACCAATTTCTTCAATGTCAATCCCAACTTCTTCGCGTGACAAGACACAACAAACGGCGTTCTTGCAATGACTGAAGTTGAAATGCCAGCCTGGATAGTTTTTCAAATAAGGTTTGTTATGTTCTCCATAATAAAACTCAGGCATATCAACGAAAACACCTTCCTCGCGAAGAGCATATATTAATAATAGGTACGCCAAAGCATTTTGTAATCTTCCTTTTAGAAACTTGTAATTCAACATTTTATCTTTTCTCCATTGAGGGAAAAAAGTTGAACATTCATCGATGAAACTATCGTCGAAAGCGTCAATGCCGTTGATAAGATAAATCTTCATATTGCAAAGATATTATTTTTTGTCGGTAGAAAAAACGACTTTTTTTGAACAATAGATATATTTTTCTTGTTCCATGAAAAAACAACAATTATTATGATAGAATTACCACAATTACCTTACAAGAGAGATGCTCTTGAACCGTATATCTCTCAGAAGACCATCGACTTTCATTATGGTCAGCATCATGCAGGATATGTCAAAAACTTGAATAACCTGATTGAGGGTTCTCATTATGAAAATATGAGTCTTGAAGAAATAATTAAAAACAGCGAGGGCTCTATTTTCAACAATGCTGCACAGGTTTGGAATCATAACTTTTATTGGCATTGCATGACACCTATTATTAATAACATGCCTCAGACTATGCTTCTCACTGCTATCGAACGTGATTTTGGCAGTTTTGAAAATTTTAGGCACCTATTCATCAAGCAGGCTGCTACTTTATTCGGCTCTGGCTGGCTCTGGCTGGTTCGTGACGAAAAGGGGCAACTGTCGCTTATGCAAACGAGTAATGCCGAAACGCCTCTCACTCATGAAAACTTAAAGCCATTACTTACTTGTGATGTGTGGGAACATGCCTATTATTTAGACCAACAAAATCTTCGATTGGCTTATCTTGATGATTTCTGGAAAGTTATAAACTGGCAGTTCGTAGAAAAGAATATGTAGTGACAGTGGAATGTTAAAAATAATTATAATAGTTTTTGTGATAAATATTTGAAGAAATAACTTGTTTTTTTTAAAAATAATATTACCTTTGCCATGTCATTCAGGTTTGATAATAATCTGAAAACGAGCAGAAAAGTGGTTTATAAAACCATAGAATTTATTTTTTAACATTCAATTATTTATTATGAAAAGATTTTTACAATCAGTGCTGTTGTCTGCACTATTGCTTTGTGGACTTAATTTAAGGGCACAAGTATCTGCACCTGACGTAAGAGTTGAGAGAGGTGATAACTATGAGTTAATAAAGATTCTCGATACTTATCATTGGCCTTACGATATTTCAAACAATAAGGAACATGTTGCCATTCAAGGTTTTGGTGCAGTGGATAGCTACTATTGGTCGGAGGCTACTGGTTCTATGGCTGTTTCAGGATATGCTTTTTCTATATCAGATGAAGGTACTATTGCTGGATATTATGCCAATGATTTAGGTATTAATGTAGCTGGATTATGGTCGCCAGAGACAAAGAAATGGGAGTTTTTAGGTATGAATCCTGATGTGCCAGAGTTCTCAACTGTTGAAGGTGATTTTGAATATAACGGAGCTTGGACAATGACAAACGATGGTACGAAAGTTGGTGTCATGCAGATTTTCCCTGATTGGAGCACAACGACTTACGTGTGGACAAGAGAAAACGGTTATAAGAAAATCGAAAATGGGAAATCACCAGGAACAAGACCTAATGCTATAAGTACTGACGGTAATATTATTGCAGGACTTGCTGTTCATGAAGACAAAGGTGAATGGACTCCTTGTTATTGGGTCGATGGTAAAATCAATAGAATGCCTCATCTCTTCGGTGAAGCCTTAAACGTATCCCCTAATGGAAATTATATTTGCGGTTACTTGTTGAACCATCATGCTTTCGTTTATGACATTAAAAATCAAAAGTTGGTAGAATTTGAAAATACTCTTGAACCTGGAAATCAAATCTCAGCGACTTGCGTGACAAACAACGGAACAGTATTCGGATATTCTGATGGCGGAGCTCCAACTTTCAGAAATGCTTTCGCATACGTCGGTGGCGAGTTGATGTTTTTTAACACTTATTTGGAATTGAATGGAGTGTTGGACGCTGCAAATTGGTCAATATATAGCATCAACAATGTTACTGAAGATGGTAAGACATTTATCGGTGCTGGTGTCATAGAAGGTGAGGAATGTACTTTTGTCTTGACAATTGACGGTGCAGCATGCGATGCTCCAAAAAATCTTACCTATACCATAGAACAACCTAATTATGATGATTTAGTTCTTAGTTGGGATGCTCCGGAAAATGCTGAAAATGTGACATATAATATTTACACATCTTACTCAGAAGCTCCTTTTGCAGAAGGTATAACTGAAACATCATTCTCTTTCCCTGATATGGTTCCAGGCGAATATCAATTCATGGTGAGAGCAAACTTCAATAATGGAGAATGTATCTCAGATATTTCAAACGTAGTTTTGCCTACAATCTATCCTTGCGCAGAAAATGATAAATGTGAACTCGAAATTGTAAAATGGGACTATTTCGGCGACGGCTGGGACAACGCTTATATCAGCGTAGTAGGAAGTCAAAGTGAAATCGTTTATGAAGTAAAACTTTCGGAAGGCGGAGGCATTTTTGAAAATGAAAATCCTTCATATTTAAATGGTGATACAACAGTACTTCATCTTTGTCCTGATACTTACCAGTTTACATGGAATCCTGGCAATTGGGACGAAGAATGTGCTTTCGCTATCTTTTTTAACGGCGAAGAATTATACAAAAAGAATTATACAGAGATAGATACAACATTCAAAAAGAAACCTATGTTTTTTGAATATGAATTGCTTTGTGAAAAAGAAGATGGAATAAGCGATATTGAAACCGTTGATAATATTAACGTACGTCCAAATCCTGCTCAAGACTATTTCTTCATAGAAGGTCAAAATATTGTGAGCGTCGAAGTGTTTAATGCTGTAGGACAAAGCGTCGAGAAATTAGAAGTGCGAGGCAATAATGTTAAAATCAACACATCTAAATACAATGACGGTATTTATTTCGTGAAAGTCCTTTCTTTAGGCAATAAAATGGAAATCAAGAAAGTTGTGGTTTCTAAATAAATTTTAAGAAATATTAAATTAAAAGGCAGCTCTTAAAAATCTAGGAGCTGCCTTTTTTCATGTTTTACTCATTTATCTGACGACAAATTTCATAGTCTTGCTGCTTGCCTTATCGCGATATACCTTTGTAATATATACTCCGGACACATAATTTTCTGTCGAGATATTTATATCGCCACTACCAAGATTTGTTTTCTTTTCCACAATCTGTCCGTGAATATTCACAATCTCAATACAATCTATTTTAACTTCCGATTTGACTGTCAATGTGTTTTGACTATGGAAAATATTAATGTCTTTTGACGACAAAGTTTCTAATCTATCTGTTAATTTTGTATCTACTTTGATGTCGTCAACCATAAGGCATACATTCTTAAATTTCTCACCGATATATTGTATTGCGACATAAACTTCTTTGTTGTTATAATCCGCTAAATCGAATTCTACTTTTTCCCATTCTAAGGCTGCTTCGCGAACATCATCGCCAAGTACGACAAAACTGTCAAAATCGTTGTTAGTATCTGAAATTAAGATGCGATATTTCTCAAGTTCTTGTTCTGCACTTTCTAATATGCGAGTCTTGACATAAAGTTCGAGGCTTGATTCGTCTCCGAGTTTCAATTTAGGTGACATCAACCAAACATCACTTATCATTTCTTCTGCATCATAGCCTACGCAGAAAGCAGCACCGAAACGTTTCCCAGAATGAGGTGTGAAACCAGGCAGAAGTTCTTCTGTCATAGCAGGTTTCGTTGATTCTGGATTAAAGGCGATGAAACCGACACCTTCCCCACGATATTGATGTTCAAACATCCAGAAGTAATCTGTTGGTTTTCCGTTGCGATCCACTGTCGTCCAACGAGGATTGAAAACGTCAGGAGCAGCGTCGAAATCGTAACATGACTCGAAATCCATGATATACGGATTGGCTTCTTCCACAGAAGTGAAAGTCTTTGTAATTCCATTATTATCTTCATTCTCATCGCCTTCGAGTAAAGTCTGTGCGAGAACTACATATTCACCGACTTCTTTCATATTAACATTCTCGAAATCGACGACTTTCTCTTCGTATGGATTCAATGTCACTTCTGTATCGAAATCTATAGTATTGACTGTCAGACGCACTGGGATATCAGCAGTTTCTGAGCCTTTATTCTTAACCAAGACTGAAATCGTTTCGTTTTCGGTAAACAAAGTAGCTTCTTTCTTCGGAGCAACGAACTCTATTGCAGCAGCATCTTTTTCGTATACAGTAAGTTCTGAGTTGAAATTAGCGCGTATTGACAGGGCAGGTCCTAAAATCTTATTCAAGTCATTGTCAATTCTTTGATAACATGAATTTTCCAAGTCGTAAGGATCGACGGCGAGACCCATGTTATATGTCGAGAGTTGTTGCACTTCAAAATAATACATTCCCGGACTTAATTTCATAGGATCTAATGTTATCTCTGTGAAACCGCCGAAGCCACGTTCAAATTCGGTATGCGCAACCAATTGTCCGAGTTTTAATTCATCTTCGATAGCATAAATAGAAAGACCTATCAGTTTGGTAGCCATCTCAATATCTTCAGCGCTGCTATGTGCAAGTCCTATTGTCACTGACTCCAAGATGTCGCTGACAGTGAGAGTGTAAATGTTTCCTACGAACAATTGACTGCCCCAATTTCCTGTTCCAGTCTCTATCACCTCGATGTTTTCTGTGGCATAAACATCTTCTGTTACGTTGATAGTCCTGATTTCAAACGTGTTATCTTCTGAATAATCATCATCTTCTGAAGCCGTAACTTTGACGGTTAGGTTGATTTGATCGCCTATATTTTTCTCAGGAAGTTTGGCTTTTAGTGTGATGACTTCTTTTTTATCGGAAGCAATGTTTGTGTTGAAGTCACTTTCTCCTAACAATGTTTCTCCTTCATAAAGAGCGGCTTTCACTTTTGTCATCTCATCTGTTCCGCGATTAGTCACTGTTACAAAATATTCGCCTTCGCCTGTCAGTTGAAGCTGTGGTGTGTAAGGAGCTGCCGGATATGTCACATCTTCAACTCTTAAATCATGTTGTAAAAGTTCTGAAATAGTACATGTATAGAGATATAAGTTGCAATATTCGTCTGATTCATTTACGATAGCGAAATTATAATTGTCAGCTTCTGTGATATTTACAACGAATTCTACTTCAGTATCGCCTTCGATATTTTCATTTTCATATACTTTGACAAAGTCAGAAATGTCGTCACCTGATTTTCCCATCGTCACATACATTCTCGATGTCTCCCAACCGCCTTTTGAATATTGCAATTTAATACGCACTGAGTTCTCAAGATATAAACAGCGTGTTATCAGAGCATTTTCAACTCCTGTTTGATCGGTACCGAACATTCCTGTCCACTCGTCTGTAAACCAAGCAATTTCATTTGTCTCTGTCCAATATTCACTATAATTTTCTTTATTTACAAAGTCGGTCATTATAGGAAGATTAGATATTGGTTCATAATTGTTTACAGTTCCGGTGAGTGTACTTTCTGTCTCTTCTGAAGCTGTCGCTGTGACTTCTACAACATATTCGCCCACTTCGGAGAAATCTGTCGTGGTATTGAAATAAACCACTGCCGATTCGGTAGGTTGTATTATTTCTTCAAATTCTTCTGTTACAACAACGCCATCATTTACTTTATAAGTCATTGTAAATGTTGATGTCGGACCTGTGCCTGTATTCTTGATTTTAGCTCCAATCAGGCTCGCGTCGGAGAGGTCGCAGTTGGAATAAGGAAGAACAACTTGTTGAATTTCAAGGAGAGGACTTACCTCCATCACGCCAACGTCTATCGTCAATTCATCGATAAAGACATTCATTCCATTAACCGATTTTACGTGGAAAGCGAAATAATATACTCCTTCATTTTCAACTTCAAAGTTGATGATACGTTTCACCCATTCATTCTGATTGATAGCATAATCCCCAATTATAGTCATTTCATCGACATTGGTCGTTGTACCGTAGCGAACATCTAACAATTCTGTCGCGTCATCGCCATTTATACATCTTGAGTAGAATGTCAGATGAACATCTCCTGCGGGTAATTGTATAGGAGCAGAAATTAAATTGTCGTTTCCTGTTCTGTCGCCAGCCCATGAGCCAGAGCAACTTACGGCGCCCATTCCTCCGTTTACGTCTTCAGTCCATTCGTTATATTGCCAATAGCTGTCGTCTTCGTTCACATCTTCCACTATCCAGTCAGATTCAATACCTTCTGCGCCGTAGTCGGAGAAGTCGTAAGTAAAAGGAAGTGGAGACACGCCGATATGCTTGCATTTTGTAGACTTTTGGTCGTTAGAACTAATCATATCGTCTTCGAGAGAGACCCAAGCATTGATAATATATTGTTTTTCAACAGATAAATCTGCTTTTGTTGCGAAAGTGTAAGTTGCTTTTTCGCCAGCTTCTATTGTCTCGGAATAAGTCTCGGTAAAAGTTTCGTCATAATCAATTTGATAGGATACATTGAAATTAGAAATTGCAGAAATGCCTCTATTATGAATCTCAACAGAAATCTCTTCGCTGTTGGTCAGATCCATGCTGTTAGCAGGAACGATAATGTTGGTGATGGCAGCGTCAATATCTACATAAAGGAAAGCCATGTCGACGTTAAAACCATATTCATTTTCAGCATATTCTATTACGAAGCGATATGTGTTACCTCCTTGAAATTCAAAGTCATTGACTTTTGCATATTCGCCGTTTGTGAATATAAGACCATCGCCAGGGAAAGGACATAAGATCATGAAATCGTAAGTTCCGGCAGGGATTTGTATCGCCACAGCATCATCAAAAACTATATTTGTTGAAGTTTCCGATGGGTCGGCATTCTCAGGAATCTTGTATTCAAAAGCGTCGTAGGTATCGTAATATGCGCTCGACCATTCATAAAACAGATTGTCGTATGAGTCGGCATCGGCATCGATGAGCATCTGAAAACCAAGCTGTGCGAACTCGCCAAATACCTTATGAGCTTCTAATATAACCTCAGCTTTGTCGGAAGGAACCTCTGATTTGCTCTTGTAAACTTGTAGTTTCGGCTGATTGGCATGATACCTCATCAGCTCGTAGGACATAGCACTATGTCCGCGTAGTTGTTCAATACTTAAGTTGTTCTTAGATTTTGAAGTAGTCTCAAAATTAGAAATTTGTCCCATTGCAATCATGCTGCACATTGACAAAAGAAAAAATAAAATCTTTTTCATATAAATAAAAATAATTTAAAATCGGTGCAAGTTTACTGATTTAATTTGATAATTCATAGTGCTTTGTTTATTTTTTTGTTAATAATTTTTAACATAAATTATGGTGTTATAACATGTTGTCATTATTCATTATTTTCCTACTTTTGCATTATCAATCTAATAAGCAATATCATTTCGATAATTTGTCAATAAGCATATATGGAAAAAATAAAAAATGGAGTAAAGGAATGGATCCATCTCAACATATTGTTATTGTTGATGATGTTTATTGTGCGAATTATTTTCTTTATTGAAACAGCAACGAGAATTGATGTTTCTTCACAATTCCTTAATATTCTTTTAGGATATAAATACGACCTGCTTTTGGTATCTCATATCGTAGCATGGTCATCTCTCATTTTCTTAATTTTTTATTACTTCTTTCCAAAAACCACTGTCAAAATTTATAAGGTATTAATCTTTATTTACGCAATAATCTCAACATTATTAACGGAATATTTCTGCAATCTGACGATGCCTTTAGATCACGTTATCTTCGCGTATTCTGTTGAAAGCCTTATTGCTACAGTGTCGTCATCTTCTTCATTCTCAATAATTCCAATATTATATCTTGCAATATCAATAACACTTTTCATAATAATATCGCGTCTCTGGAATAAGGTTAAAATTAATAATATCGTCGCATATATTATCCTTGTCACTTCTTTAATTGTTTCTATATCATTTAATTATGGAAAAATTATAAGAGAAGAACGTTATGCCGACAATCATGCTGATTTTATTTTGGCGACAAATCAGATGTCGTATTCATACGTCAAGATTTATGATTTCCTTAACAAGAAAGATGTTGATAAAGAGTCGGGATTTGAGGTCATCGAGAAAGCCACTAAAGCATATCAGCAGTTGAATAGCCAGTTCAAATATCCGTATTTAGATTATCCATTTTACAGAAGAGCTGACTATCAAGATGTTATAGGCACGTTTTTAAATAAGACAGAAGATAACAAGCAACCGAACTTCGTATTTATAATTGTAGAAAGTTTTGGACAATGTCTCACAGGTGTCGAAAACCCAACAATTTCTTTTACCCCGTTTATCGACAGTCTGAAGAATGAAAGCCTCTATTGGAAAAATTGTCTGGCAACCACAGAAAGGACTTTTGGAGTCTTGCCTGCAATTTTTGCATCCACGCCACATGGTAAAAATGGCTTCGCGCACCGTCATTTCAGCATTCCTCCACATAATTCTTTGTTAAAAGATTTTAAGAAAAATAATTACGATATTTCATATTATTACGGATGTTACCGTGATATTGACAGATACGATAATTTCTTGAATGTTAATGATATAGAAAACATCTTCATTCCTAAACAAGAAAATATTGACGAAGATATATATAATCTGATGCGCGAAAATCACAGATGGGGATTAGATGACAAAGAATTGTTTGACATTGTCATAAATGATAGAAAATCAACTAATAATGACAAACCTTTCGTTGATATTATAATGACTTTAAGCACACATGAGCCATTTATAATTTTGGAAAATCAGGATAAATACGAGCTGATGGCGAAAGATTTTATTGAAAAAAACACATCGGTAAGTAAGACCGAGAAAAACGCGATTCTAAAAAATCTCAATGTCTTTGCTTGTTATCTATATATGGATGAATGCGTTAAGAATCTCATCAATTCATACAAGAAGATGGATAAATACGACAACACGATTTTTGTCATCACTGGCGACCATAGAATGGGAATGCTGAATACTGGCAACGTGCTGCGTTCTTTCAACGTGCCTCTCCTGATTTATTCGCCATTACTTAAAGAAAATAAACAAATGAATGCTGTCGTATCTCATTATGATATAACACCGACAATCAACGCTTATCTTTCTAATAACTATGATTATCAAACAGATGAATATTGTCATTGGATTGGGAAATCTTTAGATACAGTGAAAGAATTTAGGAGTGATGTAATACAGGCTTTTATGCTTAACAATCGTGATGTTGTTGACTATCTTAATGGTGAATATTTCCTTTGTAGAAGTAAATTGTTCAAGATAGACAGCGACTTACGTCTTACTTTAGTAGATAATGCAGATTTACATCAAAAATTGAAAAAAGAACTCGACGACTATAATCTCATAAGCGCATACGCTCTCGAGAATAATTTCTTAAATAGCGAAAAAGACGCTAATTTTATCGACATCGCTGAATATCATTTCGATTTCGACAATAAATCTGATAAAATATATGATTATTTAACCGTCGATTCGCTCGGTAACAAATTTGTTTATTTTGACGAAAACGAAGAATACATTTCATTGTATCCGTATTTGGAAATCGACAAAGACTTTACCCAACTAATTGTTTCTGTATCATTTGATTTACAATCGTTTACAGACAACAAACTACCTATTTTGATTTATAATGTCGGCGATTTTTATCAAGCGGTTCCACTTGTTTCTCCTCAAAACGAAAGTCTTAATACAGGCAAATTAGAACATTTCGCCAACAGGATTCTCATCTCAAAGAATGACAATTACAAAGGTGAAAAATTAAAAATTTATTTAAGAAACACATCACAAGACAGAATGATGTTTGATAATGTTAATATACTTATCAAAGCCAGCAAATAATTAATTATGAAAAAATATTTAGAAATAATAAAGTCATTCTTTACAACATCAATATGTTTTATAGTATTATTGTTTTGTGTTAAATTTTTTGAACTTTTTGCATCGGGTTCAATAAGAATGAGTTATGTCGTAGAATTGATTTATGGTAATCTTGTTGCGTCATTGTTTTTATGTTTATGTATCTTTATTATTTTTAACATAATTTCAATTTTTTCAAAGAAAGCGGCTTTTTATCTCAGTTCGATTTTGTTTTCAATAATTATTATTTCAGAGATAAGTCTGATTTTCTATCATAATTCAACGGGTTTGATAATGGGTCGCGAATTGATAGAAAGACCTTTATGGGAAACTATCACTACCGTTAAAAGCGTATTGAATTTCTGGATGATAGCTGCGGCGATATTATTTATTATAGGATTTATTTTTGCTTCATTGAAGATAAATAAAGTTAAAAGTTCAGAATCTAAAGTTCAAAGTTCGGCATTAATTATTTTAATGTTTATTTCTATTCCTTTATTTTTTACCTTGAAGCCGAACCAGAATGTGAATGCTGTCAATAAGATTTGGTATTGTTTTTATTCCTGTTTTATAGAAAAAAACGATGAAGATGTAGACGTTGTTTTATCAAAATTAGAATATGACGAAGATAAGATAAAGCAGTATAGGGCTATATTTCCAGAAAGAGAAATAACAGACAATCAATATCCTTTAGAACGGGTTGATAATATTGATAATGTATTAGGTCCATATTTTATAACATCAGATGAGAAACCTAATGTCGTTGTTATTGTCGTTGAATCTTTGGGAGCTGATTTGTTTGGAGTTAATGATTACGGATATACTTTCACTCCTTTTTTAGATTCTCTGTCGAAACAATCGTTGTTGTGGACCAATTGTTTATCGACTACACCACGCAGTTTCGGTGCTGTTCCAGCCATCACAGGTTCTGTGCCTCATGGGACAAAAGGCTTTCAGTTCGGAGATATTCCAGAATATAATTCTTTATTCAGCGTATTGAAAGACAACGACTACAATACAAGCGCTTTCTATGCAGGAGAATATTCTTTCGATAAAGTCTATGATTATTTAGTCTCACAAAAAATAGATTTCTTGGCTCCGTTGTTAGAAGACCAAAAAAAGAAAGAAAATAAATATCTCGACTATACTTACTGGGGGTATCAAGACAAGCCGATGTTTGATAAAAGTATGAGTATCATAGAGCAACGTGATATAAATAAATCGTATTTCGATTTATTTATGACGGTGTCGCAGCATGATAACAGATTGAGACTTAACGATAAAGAAAGAGCAGAGGCTTATTATGAAAGAGCACGAGAAATTATTGCGACACTGCCTGAAGAAGAGCAAAATAAGATGAATGAAATTATTGGTCATCTTGCTGCAACAATATATGGTGACGAAGCAATACAGCATTTTGTTAAAAGATATTCAGAATTTTACAATGATGGAAATTATATCTTTGTCATCACCGGCGACCACAGTCTGAACATAAACTCCGACAATCCTTTAGATGCTTTTCATGTGCCTTTGATTATCTGGTCGCCAATGTTGAAAAAGTCGGAACTTTTTAACTCTGTCGTATCGCATAACGATATTGTTCCTACCTTAAACGCTTTGTTAAGAGATAATTATAATTTATCAACGCCTGCGGAAATACATTGGGTAGGAGAAGAACTCGATACTATCAAAGATTTTCATTGCGACTTGAAAACGTGTTTCCTAAGATATACGCGAACTATCTTTGACGGAATTTTTGAAAATTATTATTATACCACAGAAAATTACAAGAAAAAAGCTTTTTATGTAAAAGATAAACTTCAACTTGAGGAAGTCAATGACGAGGAAATAATAAAAAATATTAACGAAAAATTCAATGCTCTTGTATATGCCGATAATTACTCATATACGAACAATCAAATAACAAAAAATCCGCTGTTTCCTCATGCTAACTTCAAGGTTATAAAGGATTTTGTCTTTGATTCTATTTATTGTAAGACAAATGCAGAAAAACCAAGTGAGAAAAAACCAAAAAATGTTGAAATCCTTTCGACAAAAATATATTCTCATTTCAATGAAATTAAAATCGTTATGACTGCAGATGTCGTTTACACAGGTAGAGTATGGCAAGATCAATTTATAAACTTAGGAATAAATTTAACTCACGACAACGATTTGGAAATCAATAATTATGATAATATATCAAAGAATTTTGTCGGAAAAGAACATCATCCAAATAAGCCGATAAAGTTAGAATTTACCAAAGTATTTTCTGTTAAAGATTTTGAAGATAACAATTTTGAGATTTATCTGAAACCTACTGATAAAGATTATCTTTGGAATCCTGAACATAGCGTTACGTTAAAAAATATTAACGTAAAGATATTAGGAAACTGAGAAAATAAGTTGTTTTCGGATTATTGATTTTCAAACTTTCAGTTTAAAATATATCTGCTGTAGGATAATCGACGAGGACAACTTTCACGCTTTCGTTTTCGCACAGTTTCTTTGTAAACTCTACATTTTCGGGAGTATAATCTTTTGGCGTGTCCCAAAAATGAATATTCTGTTCAGGGAAAGTGTCGCATAGAAGAGGAAACATGGTATATTCGCAGCTTATCGCATCAGGATGAAGCTCTTCTATCTGTGAACGAATTTTATTCATCACGAAAATAGTATCTTTCAAATATCTTTTCTTCCAATAATGCAGATTTTCAACCCATAATATAGTGCGATAATCATTTTCCTTCGCTATTTTCAAAGCTTTTAAATCCTGACTTTCAACAAAGGTAACTTCTTCAATGCCATATTTTTTTACCAAAGGGTTTAGAACTTCAAAAGCAGAATCGGCATTTTCTTTTGAAAGATTTTTAAAGTCGATCCAATAATAAGTCTTACTCGGTTCGTTCAAGACAGAGAACCATTCATCAAGAGGCAGGTCTTTGATTGTATCGGCAACGACACGACCGACATAGATATTATTTTTCTCAGGTGAATATATCACATCGACTTCCAATCCGTCGAAAACACCTTCCAATTCCTTTGCTTCCCATTTTGAATAAACGCCGTGTTTCCAAAGCTTTGACTTTGGATATTTATATTCTTTCTGACACGAAGTCTGGATGTGTTTATATTCGTTTTTACATGATAAAAAAGAAATTGCAATAAAAAATAATATCGTAATTTTCTTCATAGATAATTTTTGTTAATTATTATTAAGCATCCATATAGCGTCATTTCTAAGCTGAGTTTCAAAATCGACACCTGCTTGTTCTGCTTTTTTCTTTATGTTGTTGAGCCAGTTAGGGTCGGCATAAATATCGTCAATGATTCTCTCAACTTTACCTTCAAAGGAATTAGGGTCGGAAAAATTCAATAAGGACTCGTTTCTGTTGGTCGGCAGTTTATAACCTTTCAAGTCGTCGAAGACCGACTCAGGCTGTTGATAGACAAGATATTTAGCATCATTCAGCATCACTTCCTCAACCGATTGATTTTGTGTCTGTGCTTTCTCTGAAAGAGAGTTAAACCAAGTTTCATCGTTTCTCATATTATTGATGATTTCTTCAATCTTATTGTTTCTCTCTTCATCATTATAACATAAGTAAACCAAGGCTTTAGGTAAGAATTTACTTCCTAAGTCGTAAAGTTGTACCGTGCAATAATTGAGCATGATATAATCGGCAGACATCAGTTCTCGTGCGAAATTGATGTCATTAGTAGAATGATTTTTCTTATCGAAATAGATAGTGCTGTTGTAATACCAATAAGGATATTCGTTGAAGATCTCATCGAGAGGTATGTTGTAGGAAATAGTCCAGAAAAAGGAGTCGCCGATAGTAATAAGTTTTGGTCTAACTGCCGTAGAATCAGGGATTGTAGTTACATCTACGTAATAATTTTTATTAGGTCTTATAGGGAAAGTAAGATTAAGAAGCTGCTCCAAATCATCGTCAGGATGTCTGTTTTTGTCGATATATTTTTCACTGAATTCGATATTAAGCAGGTTTCTGTTTCCTAAGACCTCCATATATTCTATGATAGAATCGAAGGAGTATGAAGCCGCGATATTAGTCCAATGTGTACCTGTTTTTGGAAACAAAGGATAATCGACTTTGTCTTTAATATCTTGATAATAAGTCACGTTGTCGATATGATTGATTCCTAACTCCTCAAATCGAGGCTTGTAATAATCGTAGGCATGCACGCCGTCAGGTTTGTCGTTGCAGATGTTTACTGGCATATATTCAGGATAGATGTCATTTTTGCTGGGCAGCATATTAACGAAGATGTGAATGTCGTGTTCTTTAAGAAGTTCCTGCACTTTCCATAAACGCAGGGCTTCGGTCTCGAACAATGCTTTCATCACTGCAGTGTCGTCGGTATGGTCATACATCAGACTTTGGTAATGATCTTTAACGACAATATTTTCAAACAGATAACCTTCTTTACCTTCCATCACAATTTTAGCGTTAGTCTTATGATAGAAGCTCCAAAGATATTGATTATAGAAACGAAAAGCCCATTCTCTAAATCCGAAATTCTCCTGCGAATATTTATCGAGTTGTCGTTGAAACGAATTATCCTTATAACTTTGTAGTGTCAGCTTAGGAAAATCGCTCTTATACGTCGCGCCGTCTAAAGGTCTGAAATTGATAGGATGCCATACGCTTTGAATAAATATGATGGCGAAAAGCACTATCGTAGCGATAAATAATATTTTGTTAAAATTCTTTTTCATTTCTTAAAATCTAAAATATATGAACGGACTAAATCCTGCTACGTTCAATGCGCCGAGGCAGAATAACAACACTATCACTGCTATAAGCCAGACTATTATATTTTGAGTCTTATTATAATTGGTATAAAACACGAAGTCGTGGATTTTCTTTCCGAAAGGCAAGAGGCAGATGAACGAGAAAATGAGCGCCACTATCAATGTGAAGAAGAACTGTTTATCATAAACAGTTGCTATAATGTTAAAGTCGAAGGCGAACATCCTGCTTATGAATGTTATAGCGTCGTTGAAGTTTTCTATTCGGAAGAAGACCCAGCCTATCACCGCGAGTACGAATGTGATGAGCACGCTTGGGATTTTACCTATCTTATCATAAAATTTTTTAAGACCCATTCTTTCTAAGACGAGCCATATTCCATGATACGCGCCCCATATCAAGAAGTTCCAGTTGGCTCCGTGCCAGAATCCTGAGAGGAGGAAGACTATCCATAAGTTGAAATACATCCTCGATTTGGAACATCTGTTGCCGCCGAGAGGGATATAGAGGTAGTTACGCATGAAAGCGCCGAGTGTCATGTGCCATCGGCGCCAGAACTCGGTGATACTCCTCGAATTATATGGATTGTCGAAGTTCTCTGGGAAATGAAATCCCATTATCTTGCCGAGACCTATAGCCATATCAGAATAACCTGAGAAGTCGAAATAGAGCTGCATGGTGTAACCCACTATCGTAATCCATGCTGTTGCAGTATCGAAGAGAGCGATGTCGCCTGCGAGCATCTTATCGACTTGTATTCCAATGACATCAGAAATAAGGACTTTCTTCGAGAGACCTATGATGAAACGATAGAAACCTTGAAGCGCCTCTCCCCAATTATAATTGCGATGACGAATCTCCTGTTCTATGTCGCAATATCTGACGATAGGACCAGCGATGAGTTGAGGGAACATCATGATATATAAGACGTAATCGTGTAATCTTTCCATCGGCTGATTGTTACCTCTATAAGTATCAATCACGTATGTTATCGACTGGAATGTGAAGAATGAAATTCCTATAGGAAGCAGCACTTTCGCAAAGGTTATGGCATGTGCGCCAAAGGCTTCGAGTAAGAGATTTATATTGTCGATGAAGAAGTTAGCGTATTTGTAGTAAATCAACAATCCTAAACTTATGATGATAGCAGCAGCGCAATATAGTTTCTTTGTTAATTTATTTTCAGAATTGTGCATCAGCTTCACGAGATAGAAATTCGCCACACAAGAACCGACCAATAAAAGTATAAAGTCGGGAGCCCCGTAAGCATAGAACACTAATGAAAATAACAAGAGCACTACATTCCTCCATTTCTTCGGACTTATAAAATAAAATATTAAGAAGATGGGAAGGAAATATATCAAGAAGACATTACTGCTAAATACCATGTTATGAAATGATTATATTTGAAAATAATGTTTGCAAAATTATTATTTTTCACGACAAAAAACAATACCTTTGCAGAAAGAAAAACATAACACTATGAAAATAAAATCAAAGATCATCATCATGCTTCCCATGATTACATTATTCGGTTGCAGCGAGTCTGCAAAACATTCTGTCAGAGAATATCCAGAGACAAGAAAAGACCTTACTGTCGTTGACAATTATTTTGGTACTGATGTCGCCGACCCTTATCGCTGGTTGGAAAACGACACCACTGCTGAGACGGCTCAGTGGGTCGAGGCTCAACGAGCAGTGACAGAAGATTATCTCTCACAGATTCCTTTCCGCGAGGACATAAAAAAACGTATGACAGAACTCGTCAATTACGAGCGTTACAGTCTTCCTTCAAAACGTTTCAACCGTTATCTGTATTCTAAAAACGACGGACTCCAGAATCAGAATGTCATCTATATCCAAAATTCGTTAGACGAGGAGCCTTCTGTCCTTTTAGATCCTAACACTTTATCCGAAGATGGCACTGTCGCTTTATCAGGCACATCGCAATCTAACGACGGCAAATATCTTGCCTACACCATTCAACGTAGCGGTTCCGACTGGGTAGAGATTTATGTCATGGACATCGCGACCCGCCAGCTGCTTCCCGACCACATCGAATGGGCTAAGTTCACAGGCGCTTCCTGGTATAAAGACGGCTTCTTCTACGGAGCATACGACCGCCCAGAAGAAGGTAAGGAGTTCAGCAACATAAACGAAAACCATAAAATATATTATCATAAACTCGGCACCTCTCAAGAAGAAGATGTCTTGTTCTACGAGAACCCAAGTCAGCCTCGTTATTTCCACACTGTCGGTGTCACCAAAGACGAGAAATATATGTTCCTTTATGAAAGCGGTCAAGGTGCAGGAAGCACGCTCTGGATTAAAGAGATGAACTCTGACAATGACTTTGACACTGACTTTGTACAAATCGGCTTCGACATGAATTATCAATACAGCCCGATTGAGGTCATCGACGGCACCTTATACATATTTACTAATTATAATGCTCCTAAAGGTAAGATTTGTAAAGTCGATGTGAACAATCCTCAGATGGAGAATTGGATTGAGGTCATTCCTGAGAGCGACAACGTTATTGCTGGCATCAGCTTAGCCGATGGCAAGATGATCGTCACCTACGACCAAGACGCCTCGCATCATGCTTACGTCTATACCATGGATGGCAAGATGTTACACGAGATTGCTCTGCCGACATACGGCGCTGTGGGTTTCAGCAGCGACTACAAAGACGAGGAGATTTTCTATGCCTTCACCTCTTTCGCTTTCCCTACAACGATTTACAAATATAATATCAACGACAATACTTCGGAGGTCTTCCGCGCTCCAGCGATAGACTTTAAATCGGAAGATTATACTACGGAACAAGTCTTCGTGACATCAAAAGACGGCACTAAAGTTCCTATGTTCTTGACTTACAAGAAAGGTCTGAAGAAAGACGGCAGCAATCCAGCTTTGCTTTACGGTTACGGAGGTTTCAACATCACCTTGAATCCGAGCTTCTCCACCTCGCGACTTCCTTTCATTGAGAGCGGCGGCATCTATGCACAGATGAACCTTCGTGGTGGCAACGAATACGGCGAGGAATGGCACATAGCAGGAACGAAGTTGCAGAAACAAAATGTCTTCGACGACTGTATCGCCTGCGCGCAATATCTCATCGACAACGGATATAGCTCGCCAGAACATTTGGCGTTACAAGGAGGTTCTAATGGCGGCTTGTTGGTAGGAGCTGTCGTAAATCAACGTCCCGACTTATTTGCAGCGGCGGTGCCTCAGGTCGGCGTGATGGATATGTTGCGTTATCATTTATTTACTATCGGTTGGAACTGGGCGAGCGACTACGGAACAAGTGGAGATAACAAGGAGATGTTTGAAGCGCTTTATGCATATTCGCCATTACATAACATTCAAAATGATGTGAATTATCCCGCTATCATGGTGACTACAGCCGACCACGACGACCGCGTTGTTCCAGCACACTCTTTCAAATATGCAGCAGCATTGCAGGCAGCGCAGACAGGTGACAATCCTAAGATCATCAGAATAGACAGCAAGGCAGGACACGGCGCAGGAAAACCTATCTCTAAAGTCATTGAAGAACAAGCCGACGTTTATTCGTTTATAATGTACAATGTGAGATAGTAAGATACTAAGATGCTAAGATGCTAAGTATTCGTAGCATCTTAGCATCTCAACAACTTAAAAAAATGACTTTAACATCAAATTCTGGATTGATACTCGAAGGTGGAGGCATGAGAGGTGTCTTCACCTGCGGTGTCTTAGATTGTCTCATGGACAAAGACATCAGGTTTCCTTATACCATAGGCGTCAGCGCTGGCGCTTGTAATGGCTTGTCATACATCTCACGACAGAGAGGAAGAGCTAAGTTCAGCAACATCGACCTTCTTAAAAAATATAATTACATAGGGATAAAACATCTCTTGAAGAAAGGCAATATCATGGATTTCGATTTGTTGTTTCATACATTTCCTGAAGAGATAATACCATACGATTACGAGGTGCTGGCTACGACAGAGCAGCGTTTTGAGATGGTGACGACAAGTTGTAAGACAGGAAAGGCATGTTATTATGAAGAGACGAAAAATCCAGAGAGAGTCATTGATATTGTGAAGGCATCGAGCAGTTTGCCTTTCGTCTGTCCGATAGTCTACATCGATGGCGAGCCTATGTTGGATGGCGGCATAGCAGATTCCATTCCGATTATGAGGGCGAGAGAATTAGGCTACGATAATAATGTGGTGGTGCTCACTCGCAACAAAGGATATAGGAAATCAGAGAAAGACATGAAATATGTTTCTCTGTTTTATAAGGAATATCCAGCGATGCAAGAAGCCATAAGAAATCGTAACAAGATGTATAATGAGCAGATTTCCATGATAGAAGCTATGGAAGAACGAGGCGAGCTCATCGTCATACGTCCTCAGAAACCGATAGAGGTTGACAGAATGGAACGCGATACCAACAAGCTGTTAGCGCTTTATGAAGAAGGCTATGAGGAAGCGAGGAAGGTGTTTTGAAAACCTGAAAACCTGAAAAATTGAAAACTTGAAAAATTGGAAATCTGAAAACCTGAAAATATTCTCAGATTTTCAGATTCTCAGATTCTCAGTTTTTAATAAATCTCTTCACGATATTTCCATCGTCAGTTTTTATCTTCACAAAATAAACTCCACTATTTAAATCAGCGACATCTATCACTTGTTGACTTGTTGTCTCATTGGCTTGTCGTCTGATAGTCTCTCTTCCGTAAATGTCGTAAATAGCAATTTCTTCAATGTGAATTTCTGTTGCGAGGAATAATTTGTCTTCAACAGGATTTGGATAAATATTCAATGTCGAATTATGTTCAATGTCGTTGATGTTATCACCAGCGCAATCTATCTCATATTTCAAGAACACAGTCTCGAACAAGGCATCGATGTCACCTACATCAAGTCTGTATATTTCTTCTCCATTGAATACTATAGTGAAACTAAGTTCTTCGTCAAAATCACCTCTGTTCCAAATGAATGTGTAGTTGTCGGGGCATAGTGAGAGCGTTTTTGTGACAGTATCGAGACCTTCTTTTTCCAATCCTACTTTGTAGGAGAAGTCGTTGTTAGAGCTTCTTATTTCTATAAAGGCACCGTTCCATCCATCGCCATAGCCATCAAGCATATTGAAAGTAAGTTCGCACATTTCATTGTTGTTACAAGGGAAGATTGTGACATCGACGGCGTTTGTTGGGTTCGACAAGCATTCGCCTCCCCAATTAGCTTTCACCAAATATCTGTAATATCCAGGTGCTAAATTATCGATGGTGATGCTGTTTTCTGTCAGTCCATAAAAAATAGGGTCGATTGCATTGTAGCTTGTGTAGATTTCGTAAGTGACATCGACGGGGTTTTCTGGAGCGTTCCAGCTGAGGGTTATGGTGCTATTATCGTTTTCATCGGTGACGCATGTCAGATTTGTAGGAGCTTCACATTCTGCATCGTCTATAGTGAGTGCGAAAGTATAATCTTCATCTTTCATTTCTGCAGCTCCTATAAATGTCTTTCCATCAGAAGTAACGCTATTCACGCTATAGACTTTCCAATTTACCGCATCTTGCACGCCGTTTGTTATCAGATAATCTTCAAACAACATAAGCTCACCATCAACGTAAGCGAAGCCTCTTCTTGAATTATAGTCAGCACTAAAAGCTGAGATATAACCGAAAGCGTCGCCATTGTCGGTGACACACATAGCAGTCATTCCACCTAACACATCAGTTAAAGTGTTCTCAATCATAGTCAGTTCTTCATTCTCTATGTCATAGATGAAGGCGCTGTTTTTACTATCTTTCAATCCTCCGCAGACATATCTTCCGTTTGCAGAGACGTTCATGGCTTCACCTGCATAACTAGAAATCTGATGTATCTCGCCATCAACCCAATAACAAGGAGCTCTATATCCGATGTCATCGGTAAATATTCCAGCGACTACAGTGCCGTCATCATTTATGGCATGAGGACGTGTCACGTTAGAACCTCCATTAGGAAGTTTTACATAACCATCTCTTTCTGTCCAAAGATATGTAGCAGTGTTCCAAACCTCATCAAATTGCATGACACCTACTGTCTTGCCATCATTCGACATTGCCCATGCCTGATTGTATTCTAAGTTGTCAGGAATAAATTCCGGCATGTCAGGATTCATGCCTAAGAACTCCCATTCCTGTGTCTCAGGATACCATAGTCCAGCAACGCTGAAACCTTCTTCATTGACATAATAACCAGCTACAACTCCTTCATCACTTACAGAAAAACAAGAGCCTACAATAGGAATGACACCTGTTTCTTCCGACCAATAATAGCTGGAACCTTCACCGTATACCTGAAGTATGACATGCTTTTTGTTGTCTGAAATATCATACGGACATGTATGTTCGTTTATGATTTTTATGATGCCGTTTTCTTCTTCGGCAATGACTCTGAAGTCGCTGTCTTGTGCCATTGTATTATATCCACAAACTAACAATGACACAAAAAGCAAAAAATGTAAAATTCTTTTCATAAGACTGTGTATTAAAAAATGAATCGAGACCTCAAAGTTATAATTATTTTTTTAATAATACAACCGTATATTAAACCTGAAAAATTAAAAATCTGAAAACCTGAAAATTTTCTCAGATTCTCAGATTCTCAGATTTTCAGATTTTCAGATTCTCAGTTTTTTTAAATTCCTAACTTCAAGCCCAAGAAGAAAGTTCTTGGCAGTGCAGGTCCGTAGATATAACCAGCGTCGCGGTCGGCGCCTTGGTCGAAGTCGTCTTGATATGAGTTGAAGATATTTTTAACACCGCCGTTGAATTGTATTACGTTGTTATTTGATAACTTATAATCATAAGCGATTTTAATTCCCATGTCGAAGAAATTAGGTGTCGTCATTTCTACGTCTTCTGCAATGTATCCGGCGAAATGCTGTACGAGCATACTTCCTGTGTAAGTTCCTGACAATGCGATATTCAAAGCATCGAACATAGTGTAATCCACTGTCATAAATCCATAGTGATCTGGTGTTCTGAACATACGTTTCTGTGGTTCTATATTAGGATTTTCTGACCATACCTCAGGTTCTTTGTAACGACTTTTTTGGAATGTATAGCCGATTTGCATGTTAAGGTCGCTGATAGGAGTGTAAGTAGCTTCTACGTTCACGCCAGCCACGTAAGCTCCTGAGCCATTGGTACGTTCCATCAAGATGTTACCTTGTGCGTCGGTACCGTTTTCTTTCAAGATGAAGACGTCGTTTAATGTGGTATAGAAACCTTCAGCCAAGATGTTGAACTCGCCACCTCTTATGTTCGACGACCAATTCAAGGAGCCGCTGAAGCTGTTGGAATACTCAGGTTTAAGATCGGGACTGAGCTCGATGATAGCGACTTCGCCACCCACTGCCATGATATGTAAGTCCTCGTCGAAAGCCTGTGGAGCGCGATAACCCGATGAATAGCTGAGACGTGCTGTCAGATTATCCATGAAGACGTAGCGGAAGTTGGCACGCGGACTGACGACGATGTTATCGATGAGATTATGTTTATCGACTCTCGCGCCTATCAATAATCCCATCTTAGAATTTTTCCATTCATTTTGAGCAAAGACACTCGCGATATTGATGTTTTGCAGCAATGTCCTGTCATACGCGAGTTGTATGTCTTCAAGTTTATTGACAGAATATTCCACACCTGCCACGAACTCCGATGGCATGAAAATAAGTCTGTCGAACGACTGATTAAACTGACCTCCCGTCACCCAGCTGAAGTCGTTGGAAGTGCCGTAAGCGTTGATGTCGTATTGAGTTCCGTAATAAGTGTTACGATCTACTTTTTGCAATGATGTATAAATTGAGAAACGAGTCTTGAGGTTTTTGGCTATATAGTCGTATGTCAATCCTCCACCGTGTATATAATGTTCGGCTTGTTCCGCCACTGTTGTTTGATGAGGCATCATGTGGATGCTGTCGCCGCCTCTACGAAATTCGTGCATAGCGTGATATTCGGCAGTGAGTTTGGCTTGGTTTGAGAATCTGTAATATGCGCGCATTCCAAGCGAGCTGCCTTTGAGTAGTCCGAGCTCTGTGTATCCGTCGCCATCGTGGTCGTAGCCTTGTCTGTCGCGGCTCATTCCGAAGATGGTAGCTCCGACTTTACGGTTGGAACTTACGAGAGCTGCATTCATGGAAGTGACATTGTCCCACGACTTGCCACCGATGAGCTGTGTGGTATTGCTGATGTCTAACGAATTACGTATAGGCTCACGTGTGATGATATTGACAACGCCGCCGATGGCACTCGAGCCGAATATGGCTGAGCCGCCGCCTCTGATGACTTCAACTCTATCGATCATAGAGACAGGTATCTGTTCCAAGCCATAGACTCCAGCCAACGAGCTGAAGATAGGACGGCTGTCGATGAGTATCTGAGAATATTTACCTTCTAAGCCGTTGATACGTACAGCATTGACACCACAGTTCTGACATGTGTTCTCGACACGTAAGCCAGGCTGATAGTTGAGACCTTCGGCGAGATTGACAGAGTTGGTAGTAGTAAATACCTTAGGTGTCAAGACATTGACGATGGTGGCAGCTTCTTTTCTATTCACCTCATAACGGTTTGCTGACACCACTACGTCATTCATAAGGCGAGTGTTCTCTTCAAGAGTGAAATTCATCTCAACGGAGTTGTTAGCCTTGAGAGTTACTTCTTGTTCTATAGTCTTATAACCCATGAAAGAAACGACGACGGTATGAGTCCCGACAGGAAGATGCTCTAAGATATAGTGGCCGTTGTCGTTGGTGGCGGTGCCAAGAGTAGTACCTTTTATATATACATTAACAAAAGGCAGATGCTCATGATTAGCAGCGTCAAGGACGTGACCGAAGATGTTAGCTTCGCTTTCCTTTTGAGCATATAAGGTGTGATTTGAAGAGAAAAGAAAGATGCCAAGAACCAGCATCATCATGAAGGTAAAATTATTCTTTATCATTATTAGAAATTGTTATTTGTTTTGCGATGCAAAATTATTGTTAAAACTAATATCATACATCACATAATTTTGGTAAATATTGAGAAAGTTATTAACTATAAATGATGAGGATGTTAAAGTCACTGAGTCACTGAGTCACCAAGTCACTGAGTCAATAAGATAATTCTTCATTCTTAATTCTTAATTCTTCATTATTAATAGGTATCGTTTTTCTTTTTTTATCACTAAAAATGATGATGTTAATTTATTTTTAGAATAGGTATTTTTGTAATCGATGAAATGGATTTTAAAATGGAAAACAACAATGATATAATCACGACGTTGGCTGAGATGCCGACAGGTTCCAAGTGTGTGATTGTTAAGGTGAACGGTCATGGTGGTCTGCGTCATCGACTGATGGAGCTCGGTTTTGTGAAGGGTGAGACTGTCACTGTTATCAAGAACGCCCCTCTTTTAGATCCTGTCGAATATCAGATCCTGCAGGCTCATATCTCACTGCGTCGTAGCGAAGCCAATAAGGTGGAAGTAGTCGCTGTCGATGATAATTATACTAACACTCAAGATTTTAACGGAACCATAGCCGATGATGTCATCTCTAATGTCATCAAAGAAAAAACCAATAATATCACTGTGGCTCTCATCGGTAATCCTAATGCCGGCAAGACTTCTTTCTTCAACCACGCTACGGGTCTTCATGAGAAAGTGGGTAACTATGGAGGCGTCACAGTCGACCTTAAAATAGGGACATTCTATCATAAAGGCTACACTATCAATCTTGTAGATTTACCGGGCACTTATTCCATAACGGAGTTTACTCCCGAGGAACGTTACGTCCGCGACTATCTTACTAAGAATAATCCAGACATGGTGCTCAATATCGTCGATGCTTCTAATCTCGAACGTAATCTTTTCCTTACGACTCAGCTCGTCGATATGAACGTGCGTATCGTTATGGCTCTTAATATGTATGACGAGATGACAGCCAAAGGCGATGCCTTAGACTATCAGGCGCTTGGCAAGATGATGGGTTTCCCTATAGTGCCTACGACAGCCGTCAAAGGAATAGGAATCCCTGATGTTTTAGAGACTATCGTCGATGTTTATGAAGAGAAGAAAAATCTCAGCAAACATATTCATATCAACTACGGTCGCGACATCGAGGAGGCTATAGTTCCTATCAAGAAACAAATTGAACTTAACAAAGACATCATCAATATTTATCCGGCTCGCTACATCGCGATTAATGTTCTTGAAAATACAAAATCTACTGTGGAGGAGATACAGAATCTTCCCAACGGAAAAGAGATTATCGCTGAAGCTACGGAGAAACGCCTTGAGTTAGAACGCGATTACAATGAGGATGTATATACTCTTCTGACTAATGCGCGCTATGCTTTCATCAGAGGCGCTTTGAAAGAGACATATCGTAAGAGCGAGAAGAAAATAAAAAATCACGCTTATAGAGCCGACGACATCTTGACAAACAAATGGTTAGGTTTCCCTATCTTGATATTCTTTATGTGGCTTATGTTTCAGGCTACCTTCACCATAGGCGCATATCCTCAGGCTTGGATAGAGAGTGCCGTCGAGTGGTTCGGCGGTAAGGTCTATTCTCTGATGAGCGATGGCATCTTACGCGATTTGATTGTTGATGGCATCATAGCGGGTGTGGGCGGAGTGCTTGTCTTCTTACCTAACATATTGATATTGTTTCTGTTTATCTCTATATTGGAAGACACTGGATATATGGCTCGAGCCGCTTTCATCATGGATAAGCTGATGCACAGAATAGGTCTTCACGGAAAATCGTTCATTCCTTTTTTGATAGGATTCGGCTGCTCGGTGCCTGCTATCATGGCGACACGAACCTTGGAGAACCGTAAGGACAGAATAGTGACGGTCTTGGTGACGCCTTTTATGTCGTGTTCGGCACGTCTTCCTGTATATCTTCTTTTCGTGGCAGCGTTCTTCCATAAAAATCAAGGACTTGTGCTGTTGAGCATATATCTCATCGGAGCTGTAATTGCTATATTGACAGCCTTGCTTCTTAACAAGACCGCCTTTAAGGGATTGTCGGAACAGTTTGTGATGGAGTTGCCTCCTTATCGTATCCCTACAGCTCGTAACACTTTGATACACATGTGGGATAAAAGCGTTCAATATCTTCAGAAGATGGCTACTGTCATCTTAGTCGCTTCTATCATAATATGGGCTTTGGAATATTTCCCGAGAAACTCTAAGGAGACTGAACTTATTGCACAAGAGATAGAACTCGTTGAGAATGATGATAATATCTCTGAGGAAGAAAGATCTGCTATGATAACATCGCTCGAGTTACGACAAGATGCGGCTCAGAGTGAAAACTCTTATATGGGTCGTTTCGGACATCTCATCGAGCCTCTCGTACGTCCTTGTGGCTTCGACTGGCGTATGGGCGTCAGCCTCGCTACCGGCATCGCGGCAAAGGAGGTAGTCGTCTCTACGCTCGGCGTCTTGCTGCAAGCTTCCGACGAAGATGGTAACACTGCTACCTTGGCAAATAAAGTCAAAACACAACGATGGACATCGGGACCTAAAGAAGGTGAGCTGCTGTTCACGCCATTGGTGGCATACGGATTTATGTTATTCGTCTTGATATCAACGCCATGCTTCGCTACCATCGCTGCGGTACGCCGTGAAGCCGGCTGGAAAGCAGTGCTGTTCACGCTCTTCTATAACACAGGAATAGCCTGGATAGTCTCTTTCTTGATATATCAAATAGGGAACTTGATTTAATTAACAATTAACAATTAACAATTAACAATTTATCTTATTGACTTGTAGACTTAAAAAAATGCAAACAATAATAGTATATATAATAATAGGTGTAGCGGTGGGATATACGATATATTCCATCGTGAGGGCATTGTCACTTGCTGGTACTGACACTAATGATAGCATTAAGTGTGGTGGTTCATGTGGTAGTTGTCCAATAAAAAATATTAAGAAATGCTCGAATAACTTTACAAATACAAGGTCCGATGAAGTCAAATTTACGAGATACTGAAATACTCCATAACTCCATAACTTCATCACTCCATCACTTAAAAAAAATTATGAAATATGAATTATGAATTAACCAACGTTTTAATAACATTTGTAAATATGTTAAGTCAGATGGCGCCGTATCTGCTGTTAGGATTTCTGATGGCGGGGGTGCTTCATGTCTTTGTGCCGTCGAATTTCTTTGAGAGATATTTGGCGAAGGAGAATTTCCGCTCAGTATTATTGGCGGGCTTGATAGGAGTTCCTTTGCCTTTATGTTCGTGCGGTGTCATTCCGACAGCCATCTCGTTAAGAAAAGACGGAGCCTCGCGTGGCGCCACCGTAGCTTTTATGATTTCCACTCCGCAAATAGGCGTCGATTCCATCATCGCCACTTATTCCATGATGGGCTTGCCTTTCGCGATAGTAAGACCTTTAGTCGCCTTGCTGACTTCAATAGCTGGAGGTGCCGTAACGACATGGTTTTCAAAAGATGAGATTGTAGTAAGACAGAATTGCAGCTGTGAAGTTGAGAAGAAGAAAGGAAATAAATTCGTTGAGCTTTTGAAATATAGCTTTGTCGAATTGGTACAAAATATCGGTAAGTGGTTAGTCATAGGCTTGATAATAGGGACCTTGATAACGGTCTTGGTGCCAGACTCTTTCTTCACGAATTTAAATCTCCCTTCAATAGTGACGATGTTGATAGTCTTGGCAGTTGCCGTCCCGATGTATGTCTGTTCCACAGGTAGCATCCCTATTGCAGCAGCCTTGATAATGAAAGGCTTGTCGCCAGGAGCAGCCTTGGTTCTGTTGATAGCTGGACCTGGAGTAAGCATCGCTTCATTGTTGGTGGTAGGAAAATCGTTAGGGAAGAAACAACTCTTATTCTATCTCGGCTCTATCATCTTCGGCTCTATAATAGGTGGCTTGATTGTGGATTATTTCTTGCCAAGAGAGTGGTTTACAATAACATCATTATGCGAAGCTGGAGGCCACTGCGCCATAGAAGGAAGCGCCTTGACAGCATCGTGGTTCGAGATAATATCAGGAATTATTTTAGTTTTACTTTTAATAAATGCTTTTATGTTTAAATTTTTTAAGAAAGAAAATACTGTCGTAGAAGGACAAGTCATCTATCGTATCGATGGAATGTCGTGTAATCATTGTAAGAACTCGGTAGAGAAAGCAATCAAAGGATTAGACAATGTTGAAAATGTTGAAGTTATCTTAGGAAAGAAAGAAGCTGTCGTGACAGGTAATCCTTCTGACGATGCAGTCAAGAAAGCCGTCGAAGATTTAGGATTCGAGTTCAAAGGAAGAAAATGATTTTGAATGTACAATCTACAATGTATAATGAAGAATTAATTTTCAGATTCTCAGATTCTCAACTTTTCAAGCTTAAAAAAACTCATTGTCTTTATTATACAAAAAAATAATGACAATTAGTTTTAAAGATGAAATAATTTTGCTATCTTTGCACCCCGATTTTGGAGTATAATGAACACAATGCACGATTATATATTACCAATAGCAGGATTATCAATAGGTTATCATGATTTTGAGTTTGAAATCAATGATAAGTTCTTTGATAATTTTGAGTTTTCGGAAGTAAAAAAAGGCTGTGTAAAAGTGAATTTAAACGTTGAGAAACACGAAAGAGAATCAATATTGACGTTTAATTTCTCTGGTAGTGTGTTCATTGCGTGCGACAGATGTAATGACGAATACGAACAAGAGATAGACAATGAAGTCGTTATTTATCTGAAATACGGTCATGGTTATGAAGAGGAATCTGACGATGTTATCGTAATTCCATCGGAAGAAGGCGAGTTTGACGTTTCTTCCTTGATTTATGAATATATCATCTTGTCGTTACCAATTCATAGAGTTCATCAAAATATTGAAGATTGCAACCAAGAGATTATAGATTATCTTGAGAATAATGCAAATCAGGTTGTTGAAGAGACAGATGACATCGACCCTCGCTGGAAATGTTTGGAAGAATTGAGAGAAAAAAAAGATATTAATTAACAATAAAAAATAGTGTAAAATGGCACATCCTAAGAGAAGACAGTCTCATACAAGAGGCGCAAAAAGAAGAACACATTACAAAGCAGAAGCTCCAACATTAGCAGTATGCAAAGAAACAGGTACAATCCATGTTTATCACAGAGCTTACTACGTTGATGGTGACTTATATTACAAAGGTAAATTAGTCATGGAAGGTGCTAAAAAATAATCTTATTTAGCATTACAAAAACGAGTTTTTGTTACAAGAATAAATTTGTTTCACCAATAGGTGGAGCAAATTTTTCTTTTTATATAGTCCAAATATAAAATATTTTTTTCCTATCTTTGTCCCCGAACTCAAATGGTGGTGTCCGGTATGCCGTTAGGCTGCCGTGTCTGAGATTATACACATTGCACCAGTACAGATAATGCTGACGCTGGAAGTTTTGGAGTCCTTCATGGTACCATGCCGTACCACTATTTTGAGAAAGGTAAAACTAAAAAATAGTGGTATGAATCAATCGAAATCTTATCCTAAAGTATTATCTATCGCTGGCTCAGATTCTTCTGGCGGCGCTGGCATACAAGCCGACCTCAAGACTTTCTCGGCTCTCGGCGTCTATGGCGCGACGGCGATAACTGCAATCACAGCACAGAATACTCAAGGCGTTAACTCTCAATTCGCCCTCGAACCTCAGATGGTCTATGATCAGATTGCAGCAGTGATGGACGACATTGAACCTTCCGTAGTAAAAATCGGGATGCTGTCGAATACGGCAATCGTCGAGGCTGTGGCAAAGGCACTCCATGATTATAAACCTTCTTTCATCATCCTCGACCCGGTCATAGTGTCGAGCACAGGACATCGTCTTCTCTCCATCGAAGCTCAAGAGACTATAAAAGAAAAACTTATCCCAATAGCAGATTTACTGACGCCTAACATCCCTGAGATGAAAGCCCTAACCGACTCTTCACTCTCATCACTCGAAGAGAAAAAGGAAGCGGCTCAACAGCTTTTCAATCTCGGAGCGAAAGCCATTCTTCTCAAAGGAGGTCACGAAGAAGGCGATGTGAAGACGGATGTTTTGTTTTTTAATAAGTCAACGAGACAACGAGACAACGAGACAACGAGTAGAGACGCATCAATGACACAAAATGATAAACAAGATGTCGTTGATACGTCTATCAAAATGTTATTATTATCTTCTCCGACAATTGAAACCAAGAACACTCATGGTACGGGTTGTACTCTTTCTTCGGCGATAGCGGCTTTCATTGCGAGAGGTCTTTCTTTGGAAGATGCTATTTCGGAAGCTAAGAATTATGTGACGGAAGCCATACGCGCCGGAGCTGATGTTAAAATAGGTAAGGGGATAGGTCCGGTGAATCATGCTTTTAACCCTCAAAAAATGATAGTGTTATGAAATTAAGAAATGTAAGACTCCAGTTTATAACACATTATACCGAGCGATATTCCTACATCGACTCGGCTCGTATCGCGCTCGAAGGCGGCTGCCGTTGGGTACAGTTACGAATGAAAGATGCAGATGAAACTTTGTTGGAAGAGACTGCTCTCATAGTGCAGAAGATGTGCAAAGAATACGACGCGACATTCATCATCGACGATAACGTTCATCTTTGTAAGAAGATAAAAGCCGACGGCGTGCATCTCGGTAAGAACGATATGCCTATTGCGGAAGCGAGAAAGATCCTCGGTGATGATTTCATTATCGGCGCGACGGTCAATACCTTTGATGATGTGATTAAGTCAACAAGACAACAAGACAACGAGACAACGAGTAGAGACGTGTCGATGACACAAAACAATGAACAAGATGTCGTTGACACGTCTATGAACTCAGCGAAATTGGGAGTTCCTGATTATTTCGGTTGTGGTCCTTTTCGTTTTACATCTACGAAGAAAAATCTCGCTCCGATATTAGGGTTGGATGGTTATCGTGAGATTATGAAAAAGATGAAGGAAAACAATATCGACATTCCGCTTGTCGCGATAGGAGGCATCACCAATGACGACGTGCCGGAGTTGATGAAGACCGGCATCGACGGAATTGCTATCAGCGGCAGTGTTTTGAGAGCGGAAAACCCCGTTGAGGCAATGCACAATTTACAATTAACAGTTAACAATTAAAAATTAACAGTTAACAATTAACAATTAACAGTTTGAGCTTTGTATGGCGAAAGATAAATAGGCGAGAGTGGAGTGAAACGGAACGCCTGCCGAGGAGAGAATGATAGAACCGCACAGATTTTCAATGGAGGCGCTTTGTTTTGTAGTAGCCACTATGCGTTAGGGATTGGAGCGGCATCCTTTACGAGCGCAGTTTACGGAGCGAGCAAAGATATAGCGGAAAGCCCGACGGCGATAGCCGGAACGCCCAAATAAATTAACAATTTACAATTAACAGTTGTTTAGACGCTTTAATTATACCAATGAAAATTAACAATAATTAATTGACAGCCTTAAAATGCAATGATTTATAAAAACTAAATAAAAGAAATAAACCAATAACAGACTGTTGACTGTTGTCTGTAGTCTGTTGACTTAAAAATAAAACAATGAATTCAAATATTAAAATATCGTATCCGGGTTCGGAGAAGGTGTATATGCAAGGCACTATATATCCGGATGTTAGAGTCGGGATGCGTCTCGTCAGACAGATGCCGACAGTAGTGATGAAAGGCGAGGAGAGGATAGAGACGCCGAATCCTTCCATTTATATTTATGACACTTCAGGACCTTATAGCGATGAGAATGTCAGCATCGACTTGGAGAAAGGACTGCCGCGACTGAGAGAGGCGTGGATTAGAGAACGAGCTGAGAAAGACGCCGATAATATAGGTCAGATGTATTACGCCAAGAAAGGCATCATCACTCCGGAGATGGAATATGTCGCAATCCGAGAGAATATGAATTGCAAGGAGTTAGGCATTGAAAGCCATATCAAGCCGGAGTTTGTGCGTCGTGAAGTGGCAGAAGGTCGTGCCGTCATTCCAGCTAATGTAAATCACCCGGAGTCGGAGCCGATGATAATAGGACGAAATTTCTTGGTGAAGATTAACACCAATATCGGTAACTCTGCCACGACATCGAGTATTGAAGAAGAGGTGGAGAAGGCGGTGTGGAGCTGCAAGTGGGGCGGCGACACTCTCATGGATTTATCGACAGGCAACAACATACACGAGACGCGTGAATGGATCTTGCGTAACTGTCCCGTACCTGTTGGCACCGTGCCGATGTATCAGGCGATGGAGAAGGTGAACGGCAAGGCGGAAGACCTCACTTGGGAGCTGTTCAGAGATGTCTTGATAGAACAATGTGAGCAAGGTGTCGATTATTTCACCATACACTGTGGGATACGTCTGAAGAATGTGAACCTCGCCGCGGAGCGACTGACGGGCATGGTAAGTCGTGGCGGAAGCATCATCTCGAAGTGGTGCCAGATACATCAGAAGGAGAGTTTCTTGTATGAACATTTTGACGACATCTGCGATATTCTCGCGAAATATGACGTCGCTGTCTCCTTAGGCGACGGCTTACGTCCGGGCAGTATCTACGATGCCAACGACAGAGCGCAGTTTGCGGAGTTAGACACCATGGGCGAACTCGTTGAGAGAGCGTGGGCTAAGAATGTGCAGGCTTTCATCGAAGGACCGGGACATGTGCCGATGCATAAGATTAAAGAAAACATGGAACGTCAGATAGAGAAATGTCATAACGCACCATTCTACACCTTAGGACCTTTGGTGACAGACATAGCACCAGGCTACGACCACATCACATCCGCCATCGGCGCGGCACAGATAGCGTGGTACGGAACCGCGATGTTGTGTTATGTGACGCCTAAGGAACATCTCGCGTTGCCAAATAAAGACGACGTGCGTGACGGCGTGATAGCGTTTAAGTTGGCGGCACATGCGGCAGACCTCGCGAAACAACATCCGGGAGCGATGATACGCGACAACGCATTGAGTAAGGCACGTTATGAATTCAGATGGAAAGACCAATTCAATCTCAGCTTAGACCCAGAGAAAGCATTGGAATATTATAAGACAGCAAATCATGTGGGAGGAAAATATTGCACCATGTGCGGACCTAATTTCTGCGCCATGAGAATCAGCCAGACGATTTGTGATAGTTAACAATTAACAATTAACAATTGACAATTAACAATGTAGAGACGCGTCGATCACACCTATGAAGATAAATAATAATGTGATTGACACGTCTCAGGAATGATAAATTGACACGTCTATGAAAATAAATTGACATGTATGAATATATGTCTAAAATTGAGATGATTTATAAAAATTAAATAAAAATTATTAACCAAAAACAGACTGTTGACTGTTGTCCGTAGTCTGTTGACATAAATAAAAAATAATTATGATCGAAAAAAAAGTATCGCAGGGAATTATCAGTACCTATTTCAGTAAGTTAGAAAAGAATTTAGATTTGGATGTCGCTATTGTCGGTGGCGGACCTTCTGGCATTGTTGCGGCTTATTATCTCGCCAAAGCCGGCTTGAAAGTAGCGCAGTTCGACAGGAAGTTATCACCTGGCGGCGGCATGTGGGGAGGCGCTATGATGTTCAACCAGATTGTGGTGCAGGAAGAAGCGCTCCACATCATCAAGGAGTTCGACATCAATTACGAGAAATATGACGAGAACCTTTACGTCATGGATTCGGTGGAGAGCACCTCGGCTCTTCTTTACAAAGCCGTTCATGCAGGAGCAACGATTTTCAACTGTTATTCCGTTGAAGACGTCATCTTTAAGAACGATGTCGTGAGTGGCGTCGTCGTCAACTGGACACCTGTCTTGCGTGAAGGCATGCATGTCGATCCGTTGAATATCATGGCGAGATGCGTCATCGACGGCACGGGTCACGACAGCGAGATGTGCAGGACGGTAGCTCGTAAGAACGGCATTCGTCTCGCCACCGACACCGGCGATGTCATCGGAGAACGTTCTTTAGATGTCGTCTCAGGAGAAGAAGAAGTCGTCAACGGAACAAAAGAAATCTACCCAGGACTTTATGTCTGCGGCATGGCAGCTTCGGCAGTGAGCGGCACACCACGCATGGGACCTATCTTCGGCGGAATGTTGCTCTCTGGAAAGAAAGTCGCGGAGATGATAATTGATAAATTGACAATTAACAGTTGACAATTAACAATTGATAAAAGCCATGTAAGGGCGAAAGATTATAGGCAGGTGTGTAGTGCTAAACACGAAACGCCTGCTTATTGATAGCAGCGTCTCTGAAATCATAATTATAATTATGGACAAAGTCTGTTGACTGTTGTCTGTTGACCGTTGTCTTAAAAAAATGAAATTAATCGCGATAACAAAACCTGATTTTTACGATGGTGAGTCTGCTTTCATCAAGAGGTTGTTTGAGAGCGGCTTCGACATTGTTCATCTTCGTAAGCCTAATTCTGATATTGATAATTGTAGAAATATTTTAAACGAATTATCATCGGAAGAAAGAAGTAGAATCGTCGTCCACGATTATCCTGAGTTATATTATGAATTTTCGTTGAAAGGTATTCATATAAATAAAAATATTGTAAAATACCCAGAAGGCTATCAAGGATTTAAGACGCGTTCTTGTCATTCATTAGAAGAGGTGAAGCTGTATAAAGACGATTTCGACTATGTGTTCCTAAGTCCTATTTTCGACAGTATCTCAAAAGAGGGATATAAATCGTTGTTCACGGAAGATGAGTTGAGACAAGCATCGGAAGAAGGCATTATTGATGAGAAGGTTGTTGCGCTTGGAGGTGTAGACTTCGATGATTTTTCTTTCTTGAAGGGTTTGAATTTTGGTGGAGCTGCTATGCTTGGGAGCATCCACCGACTTAAAGATTTGCCCTTAGATGAGATGAAAAAATTGTTGTTTGATTGGAAATAAAATTTCACTTTCAATTAATAAACATAAATCTTAAATAAAACTTCACATTTTACCTAACGAAAAAAAACGTTTTTCTATAATATTAAAAAAAATTCTACGTTAATTTGTTGTTCATAACGTAGAAATTTTTTTCATAATCTTTATATTGTTTTTCCCCGCTTCTCGTGAAGAAGTGGGGTTTTTATTTATGAATTTCTAAGCGCTTCCTCAGCTTCTTTGAAACACATTGTCAGCTCTTCGGCTTTATGAGAGTCGGAGCTGATGATGACAGGAATGTTCATTTCTCGCATGATAGGGAAGACCCACGTCGATGGATAGAAGTCGTTGCTACGTTTTTTGTAGATGCCTCGAGTATTGACTTCAACAATCAGATTCTTCTCTTTTATCAATGTGAGTGTCTCCATGAGAAGGTCGCGATACCATTTCTCGTCTTCACGAAAATATCTGTCGCGGTTGTGCATCTTGATCTTGTCGAAATGTCCGACGATGTCGAACTCTTCAGTCTCAATCATTTCGTTATATTGATGGAAAAACGCCTTCACGCCTTTTTTAATATCGCCATCATAATACTTGAAAAGTCCTTCATCGTAGGTCTCGACTTTAGAACCATCGATGAACCATAACTTGTTGATGTCGTTTCCGACGAGATGCACCGAGCCTATCAGATAATCGAGACCATATTTCTCTTTCGTTTCCTTAAAATTTTTAACTATCCCGGGAATGAAGTCCATCTCCATCGAGCAATAGATTTTGATTTGGTCTTTATATTTTTCCTTTAAGGAATTGATGGTGTCGATATAATTCTGTACTTCATCGTTTTTTATTGCGAAAGAATTTTCAAAAGGCACTGGTGAATGATCGGAGAAGCCGAGGATTTTCAGACCTTGACGGATAGCTTCCTGTACTACTTCCTCGGCTGTCGATTTTCCATCGGAGAAATTCGTATGTGTATGTAAATTGAACAGTTGCATTCTTTAAAAATTATATTACAGCATCTATCACTTTATACACTTTATCGCCTCGACGTATCACGTCTTTTGTCGGGATAGAACAAAGCTCACCTTTTTCAGTGGAGTCGACGGCTTTGAGGTCGACGCGTATTTCAGAAATCTTATCTTCATAGACTCCTGTTGTAGGACCTATTATCATGATGTCGTCGCCGACTTTCAAGTCGTTGGTTTCCATTCTTATCTCAGCGACGTTAATTTTTCCGAAGAAGTTTGTCACTGTGCCTACGAATATTTTTGTCTTTGTAGCTTGAGAGCCGTATCGTTGAGTCCATTCGCCCATTTTTCTTCCGAGATAATATCCGTCCCAGAAGTCACGGTTGTAGACGCTGCGCAGACGTTCTGTCCATGCTGCTATTTTTTCTTCTGTGAACTCACCTTTGTTGATAGCCTCGACGGCTTCGCTATACACGCCTACTGTCACCTTGGTATATTCTGGTGAGCGACCACGACCTTCAATCTTCAAGATTTTCACGCCAGCATCAAGTAGCTTGTCTAAGAAAGGCAGCGTGCATAAGTCTTTAGGCGACATGATATATTCGTTGTCTATGGCGAGAGTTATCTCTTTGTCGCGGTCTGTCACTTCATAGCCGCGTCGGCAAGGTTGCACGCATGCTCCTCTGTTGGCAGATGAGTTGAAGTTATCCAAGCTGAGGTAGCATTTGCCTGACACTGCCATGCAGAGAGCGCCGTGGCAGAAAGTCTCTATTCTGACGAGTTCGCCTTTAGGACCTCTGATGTTTTGCTCCTCTATTTTTCTTGTGATGGCTTTGACTTGTTCCACTGCGACTTCACGAGCTGTTACCATGACATCAGCAAATTGTGAATAATATTTAACAGCCTCTATATTGGTGATATTACATTGAGTCGACATATGAACCTCGACGCCTATCTGTCGTGCGTATTGAATGACACTTTGGTCGGAGGCTATGATAGCCGATATTTTGTTAGCTTTCACTGCATCGACGAGCTGACGCATCTCGTCCAATTCTTCGTCGAATACGACAGTATTTATTGTGACATAACTCTTTACGTTATGTTCGTTACAGATAGTAGCGATTTTATTGAGGTCGTCTAAAGTAAAATTCTTGGCTGATTTAGAGCGCATGTTAAGACGACCGATGCCGAAATATACCGAGCCTGCGCCTGCCTGAATGGCTGCCGATAGAGCTTCGTAAGATCCTACCGGCGCCATTATCTCGATGTTGTTATATTTTTTTTCCAATTTAAAAATGTTAGTATGTTGTGATTATTTTATTCTTTCTTTAAGTGCAGCAGCTCTTTCTTCGAAGCCTTTCTTGCCGAGAAGAGCGAACATGTTTTTCTTGTAAGCCTCCACGCCTGGTTGATCGAAAGGATTGACTTCCAACATATAGCCGCTTAATGCGCAGCCCATCTCGAAGAAATAGATAAGCTCACCTATAGTAGATGCCGATATTTCAGGAATCTGAATCATGATATTAGGGACGCCTCCATCAACATGAGCGAGGATAGTTGCTGTTTCAGCGGTGTGATTTACTTCGGAGAGACGTTTGCCTGCTATATAATTTAACTGGTCTAAGTCGTTGTCGGCTAGAGGTATTCTAATTTCTTTAGTAGGTCTCTCTACAGAAATAACTGTCTCGAATAAGTTACGTAATCCGTCTTGAATATATTGACCCATGGAGTGAAGGTCGGTGGTGAATATGTCAGAGGCAGGGAAGATGCCTTTGCCGTCTTTGCCTTCGCTTTCGCCGTAAAGCTGTTTCCACCATTCTGCAATATATTGTAGACGAGGTTCATAGCTTACTAATATTTCGTTAGTTTTACCATCGTGATATAAAGCCTGACGAGCGACGGCATATTGAGCCACTACATTGTCGGCATTTTGATTTTCTTTACAATAATTTTCGACGGCGAGAGCGCCATTGACTAACTCTTCTATATCTATTCCTGCGACAGCTATAGGAAGCAATCCTACAGGAGTAAGTACGGAGTAACGACCGCCGACGTTATCAGGCACGACGTAAGTTTTGTAACCTTCTGTGTTAGCGAGAGTTTTAAGTGCTCCTCTTTCTTTGTCGGTGATAGCTACGATACGAGTTCTTGCTTCTTCAACGCCATATTTCTTTTCGATATGATTTTTCAAGATGCGGAAAGCGACGGCAGGTTCTGTTGTGGTTCCCGATTTGGAGATGACAGCCATGGAATAATCCTTATTGTCAAGGAGTTCGAGCAGCTCTACCATATACTCCTCGCTCATATTATGACCAGCATAAACGATTTGAGTATTACCTACCTTATTAATTAATGCACCGAATTGATGAGATAAAGCTTCTATGACAGCTCTTGCTCCGAGGTAAGAACCGCCGATGCCGACCACTACAAACACCTCTGATTTCTTACGTAACAGTTCAGCTTGATTCT
Source organism: Lentimicrobiaceae bacterium (assembly GCA_015061315.1). Taxonomy (GTDB): domain Bacteria; phylum Bacteroidota; class Bacteroidia; order Bacteroidales; family F082; genus Limimorpha. The sequence continues at coordinate 10,264 of SUWV01000008.1, read as the reverse complement.
TGATGTCTTGGATAAACTCTTTTGTCATTTCAGACGGAAGAGTCGTCCAGCCTAAGAAATCGTTGCCAGCACCAGATTTGTCATATATTGTTTTAAATGTATTTTCAACTTTATTCTTGAAATTAAGAATACGCTCATCTGAGATGAAGCCGTTGATATGCTTCAAGTTGGTTCTAATCTTTATCATGGTAAAAATATTTTTATTATTCTGCGAAGTTACAATATATTTTTGAAAAATAATATTGAAATGACAAAAAAAAGAGACCGCCCTTGAGCAAGGACGGTCTCGAGAACCAAAAACCAAAATTTATGAAACCTTACGAACAATGCAAAGGGATTTGCATCATTCGCGTTGCAAAGATACACTTTTTTTTATTATATCTAAATAAAAATTAACTAAAAATGTTAAAAAAAAGATGAAAAATGTTAAAAAATACTATCAGGTGTAAAATACTTGCTTTTTTATTTGGAAAAACAGTAATTTCCATTTTATATTTGTGATGAAAAAGTACTTGAAATTTAGTTTTTACAAGAGATTGTTTTAAAATTTAGTAATTAAACATGCTGAATGGAAAAGACTATTAAAATATTATTGGTTGAGGATGATAAGAATTTGGGTTATATTCTGAAGTCCTTTTTGATTGTTAAAGGTTATCCGACAGTGTTGTCGAGTGATGGTTTAGATGCTTTGGTTCGTTTTGAGAACGAGGCTTTTGATTTTGTGATTCTTGATACTGTACTGTCAGGTGTTGATGGCTACACTTTAGTTGAGAAAATCAGACAATACGATGTAGAAATCCCGATTATGTTTATAAGTTCTAAGACATCAAGGGCTGATGTGTCAAGAGGATTCGCTGTCGGAGCAGACGATTTTATATGTAAACCTTTTAGTGTTGATGAGTTATACGAACGGGTCAATGCTATATGTAAGAGAACGGTTTTAAAGACAAAAAGCGAACATGTTTTTCAATTGGCATCTTACACCTTCGATGGTGTAAGGCACGTCTTGATTAGAAACGGTGTTGAAAAGAAACTCACGAACAGAGAATTAGATTTGTTATTCCTATTTTGTGAGTATAAAAATCGCATTGTTGAAAGGTCGTTGGCATTACAAAGGATTTGGCACGAGGAAAATTTCTTTAATGCTCGTAACATGGATGTTTACATCGCTAAGATTAGGAAGCTGTTTAAAGATGATCCTAATGTAGAGTTGCAAAACATACATGGTGTTGGATACCGACTTGTTGTTAAAGAATAGTTTTATTCTTTATAAGTACGTTGGCGATAAGAAGAGTATGGGAATTTATTCTCATTTGCAATTTCCCAGTATGTGATATTCACAGATGCTGGCGGAAGTTTGATGCTATTGTCGTTAATAATCTTCCAGAAATGATCGGAGTTAGGACCTTTGTTAGTATTGGTTAAAACGATAATCGTCCTGTCATCTACGTCGTCTCTGATGAAGAAGGAACGATAAGCTTTCCACCATCCATAATGATAATAACATCCTGGATATTTGTCTGGTATTCTCCAACCAAAGCCGTAATTGTCTTTGCGTTTCCTGCTCTTAGGACTGCCTGGTTTGAAAGCTTCGTCTTGAATAGAATCGGGAAGGAGTAAACCATAGTCGACAGCAGTCATGAATTTAAACATGTCTTCTGTGTTAGACACCATCATTTTATCACCTTTTACGCCGTTGAGGTATTCGTTGGGAGCCTGCATCGGACGTCGTCTGTCCATGTAATATCCTTGAACGACATCTTCAATGTATAAAGATACGTTGGCATCAGGATTCATTTCATAGATGTATGAGTTATCCATGCCAATAGGTTCGAAGATTTTAACTCTCATATAATCGGCAAATGACATGCCTGATACTCTTTCTATAACAGATGCCAATAAAGCATAATTGACATTGCTATAGTTGAAACCTCCATCTGGTTTGAAATATGGCGTAGGTTGGTATTTCGCATAATATTCAATCATGTCTTCATTCAAAAAAGGCTTCTTCCTGTCAGGCCATTTGGCATCGGCTAAACTCTCATATCTCGATAAACCAGAACGATGATTTAACAATAATCGTGTGGTGACACCTTCGTAAGGAAACTCAGGTATATATTCTCTGATGTCAGTATCATAGTCTATCAAACCTTCGTTCTTCAAGATCATTACAGCCTCTGCAGTGAACATCTTTGAAACAGAACTTAATTGAAAAATATCATCGGCTTGTAAGTCGTCGCTTCTCTTTCTTAAATTACGATAACCCCATGCTTTTTTATATACAACTCTGCCTTGTTCTGCATAAAGAACAACTCCGTTAAAACCAACCTTCTTTCTTAAATTGCTGAAAACCTTGTCGATACTCGCAGCTTTCTTCTTTATTATGTCCTCATCAAGGTTGATAAAAATACTATCGACATTTATTTCTGGAAGCTCTTTGACAATCTCTGGCTCTATTATAGGCGTCTCATCTTTACTGCAAGAACAAAGAACAAAGAACAAAGAACTAAGTATAAGATATTTGGAGAATGATGTGAATATTTTTTTTGACATCTGAATGAATTTTATGAAAGGTGCAAATATACAAAAAGAAATTTTTTATAATGATAAAAACTTGTGGTCTTGTTGTCTTGTTGTCATGTCGACTTTTTTCATATCTTTGCAAAAGATTTCTTTTATTAATTTAACCTATTGATATTTATGTCGCAATTTCAAGATTATGGTTTGAACCCGGCTATACTGAGGGCTATTGATGAGCTGGGTTTTAAAGAACCTATGCCAATTCAACAGGAGACTTTACCTGTGCTCCTCTCACAAAAGACTGACTTAGTTGGTCTCGCCCAGACAGGTACCGGAAAGACAGCCGCTTTCGGACTTCCGCTTCTTCAGAACATCGACGCCTCGCAACGTTGCGTGCAGGCACTGATACTTTGTCCGACTCGCGAACTCTGCGTTCAGATTTCCAAAGACTTGAAAAACTATTCAAAATATATCCCTGAGATATTAGTCGTGCCTGTTTATGGCGGCGCAAGTATAGAGGTGCAGTTTAAAGAACTTGCTAAGAAACCTCAGATCATCGTCGCGACTCCAGGTCGTCTCGAAGATATGATACGTCGTGACAAGATAGATTTCTCTAACGTAAGAACTATCGTCCTCGACGAAGCCGACGAGATGCTCGATATGGGATTCCAGGAAGATGTAGACGCGATATTAGAATATATGCCTGAAGAGAAAAACATTCATCTCTTCTCAGCGACCATGCCGGTGGAAGTGGAGAAAATCCTCAACCATTATATGACTGACCCAGTGAGAATTTCTATCGGTCAGAAGAATTCTGGTACGGCTAACGTGCGTCACATACATTATTTAATTAGAGCCAACGACCGCTACCTTGCATTGAAACGTTTCATCGACTACACACCATCAATTTACGGTATCGTATTTTGTAGAACGAAACTCGAAACTCAGGAAGTTGCAGATAATCTCATTCACGATGGTTATAACGCCGCCTCACTTCACGGCGACCTCTCGCAAGCTCAACGCGATTTGGTGATGAATCACTTCCGTCAACGTTATCTGCAAATTCTCGTCGCTACCGACGTGGCAGCTCGCGGTATCGACGTCAGCGATCTTACACATATTATTAATTACAATCTTCCTGACGAGACTGCCGTCTATATCCACAGAAGCGGTCGTACAGGTCGAGCCGATAAGACAGGTGTTTGTCTCAGCTTGATACACTCTCGCGAAAAACATAAGATCAAAGCTATTGAGAAACAACTTGGTCAGACTATCGAAAGAGCGATGGTTCCATCGGCGAAACAAGTGTGTGAGAAGCAGCTCTTCAATCATATCGACCGTCTCGAGAAAGTCGATATCATGCGTGCCGACATCGAAGATTATCTTCCTATAGCTTTCCGAAAACTGAACTGGCTCAGTCGCGAAGACTTGATTGCGAGAGTCGTGGCACTTAACTTCAACCGTTTCTTAGATTATTATAAAGATGCCAAAGACTTGAACTTCGACGATACTAAGCCAGAGAAGAAAGAGAAAAAAGCTAAAGGCGAGAAGAAAGAATACGACGACAGCGGATTGCAAAGGTTGTTCTTCAGTAAGGGCAAGAAAGACAGAATCAAACCTAACAGCATCATCGGTAAGATTAACGACGTTACAGGAACGAAGGACATTCGCATTGGCAGAATCGACATGATGGAGAACTTCTCATTTATTGATGTTGATGAGACACAAGCACAATTCATCGTCGATTGTTTCGCTGACGAAAGAAGAAATAAGGAAGGAATCCGCGTTGAGATAACGACCTCCGACCCTAAGCCAAAGAAGAAAAAAGAGAAGAAACAATTCGACGACGACCGACCGGAGCGTAAGAACCGTGACAAGTTCGGCGACAGAAGCTACAAACCTGAAGGTAAGAAGGAAAGGAAGAAAGAAAGTCGTAAAGATTCAAGGAAAGATTCTAAGAAAGACCGCAGAGACAGGAAAGATTCAGGACGCAGAGGCAGAAATAGAAGCAGATAGAATAAGAGTTAACAATTTATAGTTAACAATTTACAATTTGGGACGTATGATAGCGTCCCTTTTTTATTTACGAGAATAAAGACTGGCAAATGACATAATGAAAACGTCTTAGTTGTCCTTTAATTGTGACAACCATACGGTCTCACCTTCTAATCTTACGATTATAAACTTTAATTCTCAATTCTCTCTCTTATTCAAAAACAATATTTTGCTATTTTTGTATTCGTATGTACGGACGTAGCTTGCCGCGTCCATTAGTTAAACAACATTTAATTATAAAGAGCATCATGGAATCGACAAACTCAGCTTCTCAGCAACTTAGTAATTCAATAAATAATATCGTCTCGCAACAAAGAGAATTTTTCCTGACAAACGAAACTAAGTCAATCGGTTTCAGATTGAAACAGCTGAAGAAGTTGAAGCAAGTCGTTGTGAAATATCAAGATGAGCTTTATGATGCTTTGTGGAAAGATCTGCATAAATGTAAGGAAGAGGCTTTCCTGACGGAAATCACGATAGTGTTAAATGAGATTAACGATCATATAAAAAATATTAAGAAATGGGCGAGACCTGAGAAGGTGAAGACTCCCGTTTATCTCATGCCGTCGAAGAGTTATGTGATGTATGAGCCTTTCGGCGTAGCATTGATTATCGCGCCTTGGAATTATCCTTTCAACCTGATGTTCACTCCTTTGGTCGGGGCAATCTCTTCTGGTTGCTGCGCTGTCTTAAAGCCTTCGCCTTATTCTCAAAAAACTTCGGATGTGATGCAGAAAATGATAGATGAGACCTTCGATAAGAATTATATCACGATGGTTCAAGGACATAGAGACGTGAATCAGGCTTTGTTGGCACAGAAGTTCGATTTCATTTTTTATACGGGAAGTCCGGATATGGGCAGAGTTGTGATGGAGGCTGCTTCTAAAAATCTCACGCCATTGGTTTTGGAACTTGGAGGTAAGAGTCCGTGTATCGTCGATAAAAACGCGAACATAGATTTTGCAGCGAGAAGAATAGTCTGGGGAAAGACGATAAACGCGGGTCAGACCTGTGTCGCTCCCGATTATCTCATGGTGCATCATGATGTTAAAGACGAATTGTTGAAAAAGATGATTTATTATGTCGAGAAATTCTATGGCGACGACATGCAGAAAAGTCATTGTTTCTGTAGGATTATCAGCGACAAAGCATATAACAGATTGGTCTCTTATCTCGATGAAGGAAAGATACTTTACGGCGGAAAATGCGACAAAGACGAAAGATATATTCAGTTTACGCTTTTAGAGTTAAGACAATATTCTCATGTAGAGACACACGGACGTGTGTCTGACAATAACGTCAATGTAATGATGACAGAAATATTCGGACCTATACTTCCTGTCATAGAATTTGATAATATCAATAAGGTGTCGGAATATATCATGAATCGTCCTAAGCCTTTGGCCTTATATTATTTCGGTGACGATGAAGGTGAGGAAGATGCATTAAGAACCACGACATCAGGAGGAGTTTGTCTGAACGACACTATCCTGCATGTCGCCAACGAGCATCTGCCTTTCGGCGGAGTAGGGGAGAGCGGCATGGGAAAATATCACTCCAAGGAAAGTTTTTTGGCGTTCAGCAACAAAAGAGCCGTCTTGAAATCATCAAATCGAATCGACTTCATGATGAAATATCCGCCTTACGATAAATTGGAAATGATAAAGAAGTTGATGTGAGAAGGTGACAGTTGTTAATAACTGAAGTTTCTTGTGATTTGTTTTCTGATATAAACTATAATAAAATCAGCCGCCACTGTAATCTGACGGCTGATAATCTATAACTATTATTTCTTAACATTCTCAATCCACGTCTTCAGTTGTTTCTCCGTAGCTCCGTTGAGGAGTTTCGCTTCAACCCAGTCGATTTCAGGATATGCGGCTTTGAACTCTTTGAGAGCCTTTTCGGGAGTGCTGCCACCTGATGTCGCAAACATCACGACTTTCTTTCCTTCAAATCCGTATTCTTCAACAAACGAATTTATAATGGTAGGAGCGGTGTACCACCAAATCGGGAAACCGATGTAGATGACATCATAGTCATCGTGGTTTTTCAAGTCTTTGATGAAAGCAGGGCGGAATGAGCGGTCGTTCATCTCAACGCTGCTCCTCGAAGTCTTGTCTGTCCAGTCAAGGTCGGCTTGCGAATAAGGCACTTCAGGTCTGATTTCAAAAATGTCGGCACCTGTGATGTCGGCAATCTGCTTCGCTACGGCTTCGGTGTTGCCCGTGGCGGAAAAATAAGTCACTAACGTTTTCATGTTTTTGTCATTTTGAGCGCAGCTTGTTAATGTTGTTAATATCACTGCAAAGATTAATATTCTTTTCATAAAACAAAAGTGTTTAAGAAATTCTTTATTGAAAGTACAAATTTAATGTTTTATTGTTTTCATTAAGCATTTATTTCTCTGTATTAATTAACAAGGTGTAAAGGTAATAAAGGTTTAAAGGTTTGAAAGTATTAAAGGTGTTAAAGGTAATACTTATAACTTTACTTCATTACTCCATCACTCCATTACTTCATTACTCCATTACTCCTTTCATCCTTTCCCCCTTTAACCCTTTTCATCCCTTCCACCTCCTCATTTCCTCAAAAATAACCAGAAAAAAATTGTTATATAAATGTTTATTCCTATATTTGAATCCAAAAATTTTACCATTTACAAAGCTCAATGAAAAATAACATCTTAGATAATATCATAACACAAACGTTGAAGAATAGAATTTCATTTTGGTATAAGTTGATAATATTCCTTATTTCTGCTCTCAACATAGCGGCTTGCGTGATAGACTACGGCTTCGTGCTTAACGACAAGGAACAGAATGTAATATTAAATATTTACAATGTCGCGTGGTGGTGCTATTTCATTACGTTTTTAGTCCGCATTGTTTTTCAGTGGAAAATGATAAATCGTAAGACAATATCACTCACGACAATTACTGGCTTGCTTTTGTTGTTCTCTGCATTACCTAAGTTCATTCCTATAACAGAAGTGAGTGCTCTTTATAATATATGGCAGTTTTTCAGTAACAAACATTTCATAATATTGACATTACTTCTCTTCGCGGCTTTAGAAGTGTCGAGCGGTATCATCAATTTCATAAATAAAAAGACCAATCCCGCCTTGCTGATGACAGTCTGCTTCGCAATCATAATATTATTCGGTGCCTTATTACTACTGCTTCCGCGTTCTACTCAAGAGCATATCGTGCTTCCTGTTGCTGATGCCATCTTCATATCCACCAGCGCGGTCTGCGTTACAGGACTTTCCACAGTCGATATTGCCCAGACATTCACCTACGAAGGACAAATTGTCATCGCGCTTCTCATACAGATTGGAGGTCTCGGCATCATGACGATAACAAGTTTCTTCGCCATCTTCTTTATGGGTGGCACAGGACTCTTCAACCAATTTGCTCTACGCGACATGATCGGCAGCGAGACATTCAGCTCTCTCATCTCTACCTTATTGTATATATTAGGTTTCACTTTCATCATTGAAGCCATCGGAGCGTTTTTTATATGGCTCAGCATACATGGCACCATGAACATGAATCTGCATCAAGAGATCTTCTTCTCCATCTTCCACTCCATATCTGCTTTCTGTAACGCAGGCTTCTCCACTTTGAGTGGCAACCTCGGTAACCCGACCATAATGTATAACCATAATGCCTTCTATATCATTATATCAACCTTGATAGTGCTCGGCGGCTTAGGTTTTCCTATCTTAATGAATTTTAAGAAAATGCTTTCGTATAAGTCAGGAAAGTTTTTTGACAAGATTTTTAGAAGAAAGAAACAGAGACCGTTCTACTCACATATCGCTAATATCAATACGAAGATTGTTCTGAGTATGACAGCAATTTTAATCGTAGTAGGTACCATAATCATCGCTATTAGCGAATGGAACGGAGCATTTGCTGGTATGCCGTTTTTTGATAAGATCGTACAATCTCTTTTCAACGCCATAGCTCCAAGGACAGCAGGATTTAACAGCATCGACCTGACTCAGTTCTCGTTGATAACGATAATATTCTACTCGTTTCTGATGTGGATAGGCGGAGGCTCGCAATCGACAGCTGGCGGTATAAAAGTAAACACCTTCGCAGTGGCAATGGGAAATTTTTTCTCTGTGATAAAAGGTCAGAAAGACGTACGTCTCTTTAACAGAGAGATAGAAAGCGACTCCATCCGTCGAGCCTCAGCCGTAATATTCGGTTCTATGCTCACAATATTGATTTTCTTCATAGGTCTCGTGATAATGGAACCCAATATCTCAGCGAAAGGTCTGCTGTTCGAGACAATTTCAGCATTTAGTACCGTAGGCTCAAGTCTCAACGTAACACCGCTACTATCAGACGGTAGCAAGATATGGGTCACGATACTTATGTTCATAGGTAGAGTCGGCTTGATAACAGTGTTAATGAGTTTCGTAAAACATTCAGAGACACCTAAATACAGATTACCAAAAGATAATGTAATAATAAATTAAGATTATATATGAAATATTTAATAATAGGACTTGGAAATTTCGGCAAGACATTAGCCGAAGATCTTACCGATAACGGCAATGAAGTTATTGGTATCGACAACGATGAGCGTAAGATAGAAGATGTAAAGGATAGGATTTCACTATCTTATATCATGGATGCCACAGAAGTAAGTGCTTTGAAGTCATTGCCATTAGATGAGATCGACTGCGCTATAGTAGCAATCGGGCAGAGTATGGAACATTCGCTGAGGACCGTAGCAGCCTTGAAAGAATTATCGGTTAAGAATATTTACGCCCGTGCTATAGACAATACGCATAGATCTATTTTGAAGGCGATGAATATCAAGAAGATCTTTATTCCTGAGAGCTATGCCGCACGATTGTTCTCAAAAATGCTCAGCGATGAAAACATCGTGATGGAATAAGTCGCACCCCCCTATCAATTAATAAGGTGTAAAGGTAGTAAAGGTGTTAAAGGTTTAAAGGTTTAAAGTTAATACTTCCCACCTTTCACCCTTTACATCCTTTACACCTTTAACCCTTTACTTCATCACTCCATCACTCCATTACTTCTTTCCCCCTCCACTTCTCAGCTTTTCAGATTTTCAGCTTTTCAATTGTACATTGTTAATTGTTAATTCTTTTTGTGCGTTCCGGCTATGCCGTCGGGCTTTCCGCTGTATCTTTGCTCGCTATGTGTTCGTCCCGCCACCAATCCCTTCTCACAATCTTCGTTTCCGTTCCCGCTTTGAAAACCCTGCCGGCTCGCAAAGGATGCCGCTCCAATCCCTAACGCGAGGAGCTGCTGCTATAAATGGCGCTACCTGGAAAATCTGTGCTGCTATTAATTAATAAGGTGTAAAGTTATAGAAGGTTTAAAGGTATAAAGGTAATAAAGGAAGTAAAGGTTTAAAGGTGTAAAAAGGTATAAATAGTTAAAAGTTGCTGTTGGAGTTAAATGTCTTTAATGAACGTTTATCCTCTGCGTTCTTATCGTCTCCTCGGGTGTTTGCCTTGTAGACCTGTTGACTCGTTGACTCGTTGTCTGTTGTCTGTTGTCTCGTTGTCCTGTTGTCCTGTTGTCTTGTTGTCCTGTTGTCTTGTAGGCTTGTTGACTCAAAAAAACGTGCTAAAATCGTTCTGTTTTTCTTCTGATTTTTGGATTTTGTGATATTTTTTCATTCAAATTGGTTCTAA
>SUWV01000037.1 GCA_015061315.1 Lentimicrobiaceae bacterium | reverse complement strand
TATATAATATTTCTTCTTTTTTATGACCTTCCTCTATCAGTTGCTGTATTTTCTGAAACATCATATACGATTTTCCAGAACGTCTCAATCCAACAAGAACATCATTAGACTTAGATGAAAAATTAAAATCTCTTCTTGTCAATGATACCTCAGAAGTTATATTCTGATATTCTATTATTATTCTCTTTAGAATATTTTTATCCATAGCTTTTTTTTGCAAATATAACAATTATCCTTTATAAAGGATAGAAATAATATTCTTTTTTTCCTTTATAAAGGATAATAAGCCACCAAGTCTCCAAGTCAACGGACACATTGAATGTATCCACAAAAAATCCCACTGATTTCACTGATATACACAGAAGCTATCCGTACTAATCAGTGGGAGATTTTTATATTTTTAAGACTATAAGTTAACTGTCAATTGTTAATTGTTAACTGTTAATTGTTAATTGGACAGTCTTTCTTTAAAATCTGTTAAGATATTCATGAAGTTGATGTAATAGTCGTATGGCGACACATTACTGTATTTCGTACACAGACTATAGAAATGATGTGCGTCTTGAAGCGCATTCCAGTCGCGGATAAGTCCCTCATCTTTAGAACGTTTAACCTTACTTGCGCATGAGTACAATGTCTGCAAGGCATCATCTTGAAGGTCGTTACCCATCCATGCCGAGAGGTCGCGTTCTTCTTCCATGCAAGATAACGGAATCGGAGCGTCGAACATTCCCATGGTCTGCAACTTATCAATCATCTCGATAGGCTTAGCATATTCAAAGTCGGTGTTCGCAAAGATTTTTTCAGGAAGATATTTCATAAATTCCAAGATGCCTGTAGAAGCGTCATGTCTGTCGCCGAAGTTGTCATAATCGACACAGATATTCACAACTTCTTCATTTATCTCATTGAGTTTCTCGACGAACGATTCTGTCGATATCATATCTTTCTCGAAGTTGAATGTAATATCGTCACTGAGTTTGTAGTTACGCAACAAGAGCTTCAACTTTGGATTTATAGAGTTAGCGTACAGATAATTAGGGCTCTTCCAACCGAGGACGTGTTTCGCTCCTTCTGTCACCATGAGGTTGTATCCCATCTCAGCCACGTCTGCACCAATCTCATTAGAATAGATGAACTCTGTGTTGATGAATGTCTTAGGTGTAACACCGAAGGTCTCTTTCATCAGTTTCTTATGTTCTGTAACTTGTTTCTTAAACACATCTAAGTTATGGAGTGATGCCAAAGAATGTCCGTAAGTTCCAGCCACGACTTCAACATTGCCTGTCTTTACGAGTTCTTGGAAGCTTTCCAAAGCATCTGGCGCATATTGCTGCATCTGCTCTATAGCCTGACCCGAGAAATAGAAAGCGAATTTCACCTTGTCGCCATATTTCTTTATCTGTTCCATAAGAACTTCGTTCATAGGAAGATAGCAACGGTCGGCGAGACGACGCATCTCTGTTCTGTTTCTATATTCGTCATTATAAAAATGTCTTTTTCCTACATCGAAGAAACGATAAGTACGTAAGTTATATGGTTGATGTACTTGGAAATAAAAACAAATCGACTTACTCATAATATATGTTTTTTTAATGTTTTTTTATTCTATATTCGTACGGCGCTGCCATACATTGTATATGTATAAGCCTTTCAGGCTACTTGGTAATTTCGATAGCTTTTTCATAGACGTCTTTAATCTTTTTGGAGGCGAACTCCCACTTCAGATTATCGACTTCCTCCTTGCCTTTCTTCTTGAACATCTCGCTCAGCTTAGGATAATGACAGAGACCGTAGATACTGTCAGCCAAGCCGTTGATATCCCAGAAATCTACCTTCAACACATTCTGAAGAACTTCCGAAACACCCGATTGTTTTGAGATGACGCAAGGGACATCGAGACGCATAGCTTCGAGAGGAACTATGCCGAAAGGCTCTGATATTGAAGGCATGACGAAGACATCCGACATCGCGAACATCTGATCTACGTCGTTGCCTTTCAAGAAGCCTGTGAAATGGAAGTTAGCTCCCATCTTAAGCTGCGCCACACGACGTATCATCTTAGGAAGAAGGTCGCCCGTTCCTGCCATGACAAAATGTATCGTCGGGTCGTATTGTAAGATCTTATGTGCTGCTTCAACGAAATATTCTGGTCCTTTCTGGTAGGTGATACGTCCGAGGAAAGTGACTACTTTATTCTTCAAGCCACAGGTCTCATATTCTGAACGTCTTTTGTCATTTGGCTCGACGGCGTTATGCACTGTGATGACCTTGTTCGGATTGATGCCATATTTCTCCACCACGATTTTTCTTGTAAGGTCGCTGACGGTGATGACGATGTCGGCGGCTTCCATGCCACGACGTTCTATAGAATAAACGAGAGTATTGATGTTCTCTCCCGAACGGTCGAACTCAGTGGCGTGCATGTGAACTACGAGAGGTTTTCCTGTCGTCTCTTTTGCCGCGATGCCAGCGGAATATGTCAGCCAGTCGTGAGCGTGAATCACATCGAATTCGTCTTTATGTTCGAGAGCGAGAGAAGAACCGATGAGAGCGTAACGCGAGACTTCTTCCATGAGGTTAGCGCCGTATTTACCGGAGAACTCATATCTCGGCATGAAGACCGGACTCTGGAAATAATTGGTAGCGCGCTGTTCCTCAACGATCTGCTCAAAACGTTCAGGTCCCACGTAAGGAATTATATTAGAGCCAATCTCCATATATTGAACCCTATCCCAATAGGATCTATCTTTTTCATTATCAATATTGACAGTCACATCGCTCGCATTAAGCAGGCGGACGTTAGTCTCATCTTCATCGCCATGAGCTTTAGGAACGACGAACAACACATCGACGCCGTTCTTGGCGAGACCTTTTGTCATTCCGAAACAAGCAGTGCCGAGACCTCCGGTGATATGAGGAGGAAATTCCCAGCCAAACATCAACACTTTCATAATCTTATTTTTTCAATCCGTCAATAACATATTTTAAATATAAAACCGCTGCCACGCTCGTCGATTGCGAGATGCAACCTCTCGACTCGTGAGGCGGATTACCGTCGTAAATCTCTGAGATAGTACCTATTCCATTCTCAGCGATAACCTCTTCAAAGGCATTGTACAAATCTTCGAGATAAGGCAATGATGTCTTTCCGTAAAGACCAACAGCGGCATCAACATAAGGCATTATCAACCATGGAAATACCGTTCCGTTATGATAAGCTGTCTCTCTTTCTCTGTGATTACCGATTGTCACTTCCCTATAAAACTCAGAACGTGGCGACAATGAACGTAAGCCTCTATGTGTCAGCAACTCAGAACGAGTGATGTCAAAGATCTTCTTTTTCAGGTCATCGTTCAAAGGACAATAAGGTAATGATATAGCAATCAACATATTTGGACGCACTTCGTTATTTCTTTCGTTATCATTTATATAATCGTAGAAAACACCCGTTTGTTCATTATAGAAACATTTTGTAAACGAATCTTTAACCTTATCAGCTACCTCATTCCATTTCTGCAAGTCAGGATTTTTCTTATCAGCCTCTTTCAAGATTTCCACTGCATAACGCAAGGCATTATACCACAAAGCGTTTATCTCTATATCGAGACCTGTTCTTGGAGTATAAGGCTTACCGTCGCAGAACACGTTCATCCAAGTGAGAGCAAGGTTTTCGTTACCCGCATAAAGAAGACCGTTTTCCAAAGTCTTGACATTGAAGTCAGTGCCTTCGATGAAACTATTTAAGATGAGGCTCATCACTGTGCCATAGTCTTTCCATATAGATTTCTTTGTAGCGCCGAGCATAGCCTCATATTTCTGAAGGATGAGGAAGAACCAAAGCGGAGAGTCGACGGCAGTGTAATATAATGATTTCTGGTAATATCTGTTCGAGAAGAATGGACCTTGCATAGTATCGATAAGATATTTCAGCAGTTCCTTGAAAGTCTTTTTATCGCCGTTGGCGAGAATCAAACCTGGTATTGAGAGGAGAGTATCGCGGCCGCAGCTTCCGAACCAAGGGAATCCAGCGAACATACGAGTTCCGTCTTTCTCTCTGATGATGAACTGCTGCGCCGAGTTTTGCAGACAATGTTCGAAGCTGTCGCGTGGTATTCTCGATTCCATAATCGACTCAAACTGACGTTTGAATGTAGCAGGATTTTTCTCTTCGAGACCAGCCGACACTATGACAGACTCGCCTTCTTTAAGTTCCACTTCCAAGAAACCTGGTACATACAAATCTTCCACCGCGTCATAGCCACGTTCAAACTCTCTGAGATAGAACACTTTGTTATACCAATGAGGTGCGTGAGTATATTCAGAGCTTTTTGAAGTCTGCAAGAATAGAGAATCGTAGTTCTCATACATCTGCCACGAAGCGCCGTTTTTTATTGGAGTGTATTTTCTATTAGCGACATGATTTTCGTGAGTGAGCATGTGTACGTTACGGAAAGCGAGGAAAGGCAGCAGACGCAATGTGATAGGCTGAGCGGCCTCTTCCACGAAGTAACGGATATAGATACGGCTGTCGTTTTCAGCGAAGATATATTCTTTAGTGATGCGAGTCCCTCCCACCCTATATGTCAGTTTCGGTATCGGCTCAGCGGAGAACTCTCTAATATATTTATGTCCGTGAGGCATGATGGTTCCGTCTTCATACTGATGGACGCCGAAATGGAACTCCTCTTTATTCACGATGACCGTCTCGTCGATTGACGAAAGAAGTACGTGGTTGTTATTATCGAGTTGAGGTTGCGGCACGACTAACAGTCCGTGATACTTTCTTGTATTGCAACCGATGATTGTTGTATTGCAAAAGGCACCTGAACGATTAGAACGCAAAATCTCTTTGTTCATAGTAAATTCAAGGTTTACCAAATGCTGTTTGTCAAAAGAAATATATGCCATTGTAAATAGAATTTCAATAATTTCACAATTCTGCAAAGTTATGATAATAATTAAAAAAAACAAATATTTTGGGTGTTAATTTTTAGATTATTTTTTGAGAAGGGTGAAAGGATGAAAGGGTGAAAGGGTTAAAGGGTTAAAGGATTAAAGGGTGAAAGGATTAAAGGATGAGAGAGTGAAAGGATTAAGGGATGAGAGGAAGTATAATTTTATTATTGTTAATTATTTTTAACACAATATATTGATAATTATTACGTTATACCCATACTAAAAATCAAAAGATATGATAAACAGTATTGAAGAAATGTACATTTGGAAACTGTCAAGATGTCTTGTCAACGACATTTACAGAATGATGAGTAATTGTAAAGATTACGGGTTTAGTGACCAGATTCAGAGAGCTGCTGTAAGTATAATGAATAACATCGCAGAGGGGTTGTATTCCGGTTATAAAAGCAGATTCATTTTTCACCTAAAGGTTACAAAGGGAAGTTGTGCAGAGGTTATTTCCATGCTTTATTTGTGTGAAGATTTTAATCATTGTACAAAAGCTAAAAGGATGGAACTTCAGAATCAAATAAAAGTTATATCAGCAGGATGCCAAAGATTGATAGAGAGTCTGAAAGGGTGAAAGGATGAAAGGGTTAAAGGGTTAAAGGGTTAAAGGATGAATGGGTTAATGGGTGAAAGGGAAGGACTTCTTTATTCCCTCTAAACCTTTAATCCTTTATCCCCTTTAACCCTTTTTTCTTATCTTTGCAAAAATCTCCTCATTATGACAACGAACGACAATTTAGCAAAAGCAGCCGAGGTTATTTCTAAGGCGAAGAAGATAGTAGCTTTCACGGGAGCAGGCATCTCGGCGGAGAGCGGCATTCCTCCTTTCAGGGGCGAGAACGGAATATGGAACAAATATGATCCTGATTCGTTGGATATTGACTATTATTATCGTCACACCAAAGAATCGTGGAAAGTGATAAAAGAGATTTTCTTCGATTTCTTCAACAACAACGAGATAAAGCCAAATCCAGGTCATTATGTTTTGGCAGAATGGGAAAAAGAAGGAAAGCTAAAATGCGTCATCACACAGAATATCGACGACCTTCATCGCATCGCGGGAAATAAAGTCGTGCACGAGTTTCATGGCAACTCTTCGAGATTCGTCTGCAAACAATGCGATGCTGTTTATCCGTTAAAAGAAATTAAGATTACAGAAGAGCCAGCTTTATGTCCGAGATGCGGTCATCTCTTAAAACCTGATTTCATCTTCTTCGGCGAAGGCATTCCACAAGACGCTTATCATAATTCTGTCGAGGCTGCCAACGACTGCGACGTATTTATAATAATAGGCACATCGGGTCAGGTCCATCCTGCCAATATGATTCCAGGCATCGCTAAAAGAAAAGGAGCGACCATCATTGAAATCAATAGAGATCGCTCGCTTTATACGGATACGATAACCGACATTTTCTTGCAAGGAAAATCGGGAGAGATATTACCGAGATTGAATATAAAAATCTGAGAATCTGAAAATCTGAAAATCTGAGAAAGAGAAAAAGTTCCAGGTTTTCAGGTTTTCAATTTTTCAGATTTTCAGATTTTAACTATTCTCTTCACAACGACTTCTCCGTCTAAAATCATTCTGACGATATAAGTTCCTTTATTGAAAGATGACAAATCAATCGTCATCTCGTTCTGGTTTACATTGTCAGAATAAACCATTCTGCCATCGATAGAGAAAATGTTAATTTCTCTTATGATATTATTTGAAGTCACTTTGACAAAATCGTCAGCAGGATTTGGATATATGTCAATATTTGTTAAGAAATACGTGTCAATTCCATTACCACCGTATATACTTATATCCGTGCCGTTATCTTCCGATGTCATCGGATAATTTGTCGAGACGACTCTCACTCTATAAGCATCGCCATCTTTGATATATGAAGGTATCACGCCATGAATCACGCCGCTTTCATCAGTTGTGACGCGACCTAATTCCGTAGGATTATCGAAATTTCCGTCAGCGTCTGATAATTGAGCAATGACCTGATTAGCATCTTTATTCAAGTTGTAAACCGACATAGAACCCGACAGATTGAAAGCGATGTCGATGTTCAAGACTGATCCATCAAGAGGGAACACATATTCCGTTTGCGCTAAATAATCAAGGCTTATAGAAGGATTGTAAATCAAGTAAATGTCATCAACAAAGAGCTCATCACCACTACTGCCGCCACCAGGATTTTTATTCGTAGAGAATGTCGTTAATATATATTTAGGATCATTATGCGAGCCTGCTACAAATGGCATCGACAATCTTTTCCAAACCAATGAGGACCCAGAAGCGCATGTCCTTGCAAACTCACGTTTTGCTGTAGCACAAACCATATTAGCAGGATCATATCCTCCCGAGCCAAGTTGTTTCAAATCGACATCGCCATGAATAGCCGTCATCACATTAGCGTAAGAGCCAGCATCTTCCGCTCTAAAAGCAACCCACACTGCAAGAGAATCTGGAATGACAGTCATAGGCGTGCAATAATCTGAGTTACGCTGTGTATAATTATAGTTTTTATCTCCACTCGCACTCATACTTCCAGCATTGATTCTGCCTGTCGTCATATTACCGTTCGCCACAATACCTACTTTCTTCTTTGAAAAAATACGAGCGCTTCTGCTACCTTGACTACCAGGACGTTTAGCATATGAAGGTTCAATCTGCTGTGACATAAGACCACTAAAACCACCAGATGCCGACATAAAAGAATGCCAATGTGCAGGCTCGACATCTTCTGAGCCTTCGTTCACCCAGCTTTCAAGATCATAATTGTAAAACTGCTGATTATCTTGTGCTTCAGCATCAATACACAATAAAAATGTTAAAACAAAAACAAGGCATAACAAGCCTTTCCTCAAAATAAAATTAAAATGATACATAAATGTTAGTTCTTTTTTGCAAAGATAACAATTTTATCATCGCGTTATAGTCAAATCTAAATGGTAACTTGAGTGCTTTTCGTCATTTGAGAAAATTGAAATGTATAACCAAAACCGTATGTATTACAATCGGGAGTAAGATTTTGTTCAAAAAAGTATATCTTTGCGAAAAAATATTTTATGAGGGAAAATTGGAAAGAAATTATATATGTTTTGCAAACCGATTTTAAGGTAGGCATGTTGGAAAATAAATTTAGAGATGATATTGCTTATTGTCTTAGAATTTTAGGATGGAAACCTTACAATGGGAGTGTCAGGCGAGAAGTTAGCTTGCCGATTGGGAATAATAATTCAATTCGTCCAGATTTTGTCCTTCATAAAGATAACAAGGAAATTCCGATAGAGGTAAAAAGACCAGGAAATGATTGTAATGAGAGACAAGAGAAACAACTGTTGTCTTATATGCGTCAGTTAAAATCTAATGTCGGAATTTATATCGGTAGTGATATTCGTTTCTTTTATGATGATCCAAATGACTCAGCTGATGCAATTTGTGTCTATAAAATTGAATTTGATGAAGATGATAATAATGGCATTACATTCTGTGAATTATTGTCTTACGATTCTTTCGATAAGGAATATTTTGAACTGTTCTGCAAAGAGCAATATGAAAAACTTGATGAACGCAAAAGATTGAGAGAGCGTCTTGATGTTTTTCTTAACGATGATAAAGTGGAAGATTATCTTAAGGATTTAATTGTAGAGATGTTTGTTAAAGAAGGTTTTGTTAAAGATGAAGTAGAGGAGGAATTATCAGAGATTAGAATTGGAATAAATCGAAATTTTAAATCGGTTCAAATTAATCAAGATGTTGCTAAAACTGATAAAGAATATGTGACCAATGAGAATAAAGTGAAGAAAACTAAAAATTGTGATAAATTTTCTTTGAATGGTAGAGATTTTTATCCTAAAAATAGATTTGTACTGAATGTGGTCTATAAATATGTTAAAGAACATTCAAATATAACTTATGAAGAACTGAAAGAAGTATTTTATGATGATTTGTCTCATCAGAAAAAGTTCATTGAGAAAAAAAGAGAAATAGAGAAAGATGCGGAACAACAACCAGATTTATTGAACCGTTTTTTCGTTAATGATCCTATATTATTGAATGGTAATATAGAAATAGTTGTTAATAATCAATGGGGAGATAGTACAAATTTCCCAACTTTCTTAAAATATATTAACAAGTTTTATGACTATTATCGTAGAGATAAGAGAACTAATGAGGTAACAGTATATCGTAAAAATAATTCCTGAACTTAATGATTTAGGGTGTTTCAAAATGTTTGCTTTTTATGTGCAGCGTGAAAATTCTGCATCAATAACATAGATGTTTCCGCTATCGCTTTTTAGCACATTTCGAGATTGTAAATCAGATATGGTAATTTCATCATTTGTGAAGGTGGTTTTGTTAATTTTTTTGAATCCTAAGGAAATCATATAATCCTCAATTTCTTCTGGCGTTGCTATAGATGGATTTTTTATCGCCCTTTGTCTTAAAATTGGATATGCACTTCTCCCTTCAAAACCTGTGAAACCAATCAATTCGTAAGCTGTCTCTGGAAATATTTGATTGTGTATCATTAACCTTTCAAATAATGAACTGATATTTACGCTGTTCATTAAGTTGTTTACTTTATACACAAAACCGTCTGATGAGAAATAGGTGTCGTTCTCATTACCACTTTGGCCTTGTATGCCTAAATGGAAAACTTCTGATAAAGGTAACCAAATGTTGTTTTCTTTTGCGTAGTTTTCAGCTATTTTTGACTCTATTTCTTGTTGGAGTATAATCGATTTGCTTCCGCTACTAATTGTATTGATCGTTTCGCTGCTTCCACGCAATCGAATGGTGATTTCTTCCATTCTTCCATTTCGTGTAACTTGCGCTCTGTCGTTGTCTTGTGAAATTCGTTGAGGTACTTCATCTTGTTGATTATTCATGTTGCAAAGATATATTTTTTAACTGAAATGGAATGATTTTATTTAAAAAAATAATGAAAAGTATGTCGCCATTAATCTATTATTGCTAATTGTAAATTGTACATTCAATTAAAAAAGCACCCAGCTGGTAACTTGAGTGCTTTTCGTCATTTGAGAAAATTGAAATGTATAACCAAAACCGTATATAATACAATCGAGAGTGAGATTTTGTTCAAAATGGAATGGAATTTTTTAATAATATCGGTAATTAATATTTCTCTCTCGCAGAGACGCAGAGTTACGCTGAGGTCTTTTCTTAATTCTTTGCGTACTTTGCGCCTTTGCGAGATTAAAATCATTCCTCACTCCTAATTTCTAATCTTTTCGTGGATTCTCTCTGTCAGTCTGAAGAAGTTAGGCACGAATAAGGTTCCGAAGATGGTGTTTGTGAGCATGCCGAATACTACCGCGGCTCCAAGTGCAATTCGTGCTTCTGCGCCGGCACCGCTCGCAAATAAAAGCGGTAACACTCCGAGTATGAACGCCAACGAGGTCATCAGAATAGGTCTTAACCTCACGCGTCCTGCTTCTATGGCAGAGTCGTCGATGCTCATGCCACTCGCCCTGTATTCAACGGCGAACTCTACAATAAGGATGGCGTTCTTCGCCGATAAGGCTATCAACAAAATGATACCGATTTGTGAATAAATACTTATCGGCAACGACATTATTATACATCCTGCCACGACTCCTAATAAGGCTAACGGCACACTTAAAATAACGGCGAAAGGATTAGTCCAACTTTCGTACATAGCTGCCAAGACTAAGATTACCAATATTATAGCAAGGACGAAAATCATCATCACACTCGAACTTGATAGTTTCTCCTGATAAGCGACAGACGTCCATTCGTAGCCGAAATTATTTCCTAAATATTTCTCTGTCAAGTTCTCCAATGCTTTCATCGCCTCGGAACTGCTATAACCTTCGTTAGCAACCGCCATGATATTAGCGGCTGGGTAGAGGTTGTAACGGTTTATCTGCGCTTGTCCCATCTTTTCTTCAATATTACAAAATGCTGAAAATGGAACCATCTCGCCGTTAGGATTTTCTACGCTTAACTTCAAGATGTCGCTGATAACATTACGATTTCCAGGATTTGCCTGAATGATGACTTGATATATGTTGTTGAATCTCACGAAGTCGTTGGCAAAAGTGGAACCCATATATGATGAAAGTGCGTCGAAGACTTGATTTAACTGTAATCCCATCATGCCGATTTTGTCACGGTTTATGTTTAGGAAAAATTGCGGGCTGTTACCTTCAAACTGATTTTGAAGATACATCAAGGCTGGCTCTTCTTGATAGTTTTCAATCAAGGTGGCGACGGCGTTTTCTAACTCTGTCGTTCCTAAGTTGTTACGGTCTTCGAGTACGAATGCCAATCCACCCGAAGCTCCAAGTCCTGGTATTGAAGGCGGGTTGATGGCGAAGATGTTAGCTTCCTGTATCTCAGCGGCTTCCATATTAATTCTGTCGATGACTGCTGTCGCGCTCTCGCCTTTGCCTTTACGCTCGTCCCAGTCTTTTAACATTACGAACAAACTCGCTTCGTTGGAACTATTGCCGCCTTTTACAAACGAAAATCCGTTGATAACCAAATAAGTGTCGATCTCTGGATATTTGTCTAACATCTTAGAAAGTTCCGCTGTAACCTTTTCTGTTCTTTCTAAACTTGCGGAATTGGGAAGTTGTACCGTCACCATGAAATATCCTAAATCTTCCTTAGGTAAAAATTCATTAGGTAATTTTATGAAGACGTACATCGTTAATGCTGATATGATTACGAATGTTGTCAGTGCTACGGCAGGTCTTCTTAAAAATGATTTTATTATTCTGATGTAAAATCCTAAAGTCTTGTCGTATAATTTGTTGAACCATTTGAGGCTCCATTTTTCTTCTTTGAGGAAAAGTACGCACATCGCTGGAGTGAATACTAAGGATATTATTCCGGAAATCACTGTGGCAGTGGCGATTGTAAGAGCGAATTGCTTGTAAAGCTCGCCTGTGATTCCTCCAATGAATGCTGTTGGAATGAAGACTGCAAGTAAGACCAAAACGATACTTATAACCGGACCTTGTATCTCTTTCATAGCTTCTGTTACAGCTTCTTTACGTATTGCAAGTTCTTCTTTCTTAGATATATGCGATACGTCTTTGCGCTTCCGTAGCTTCGATTCTATTAGTCGAGATGCGTTTTCTACAACAACGATAGCGTCATCGACTACAATAGCAATTGCTAATACTAATCCGAATAATGTTAATAAATTTATGGAAAATCCGAGAAGTCGCATCACGGCGAATGTTCCTAACAATGAGATCGGAATCGTTAATGCAGGAATGATGACAGCTCGGAAGTTTTGTAAAAACAAGAACATCACCAAGATAACTAATAATGTCGTCTCAGCTATCGTGACTAATACTTCATCGATGGAGGCGGTGACGAATTTAGTGTTATCCATCACGATGTTCATATTGATGCCTTCTGGAAGAAAATGTTGCAACTCTTTTACCTTGGCTTTCACTTCTTTAGCTACATCCAAAGCGTTAGAGCCAGGCATCTGGTTGATACCGATAGCAGCTATCTCTTCGCCTTTCATCGTCGTTGTGACAGAATATGACTGTGAGCCTAATTCTATCTTGGCGATGTCTTTAAGTCGCAGATATTCACCATTTTCTAAAGTCCTGATGATGATATTGCCAAATTCCTCTTCGTTAATAAGTCTGCCTTTCGTGCTGATGCTGTATTGAAAAGCCATCTCGTTGGAAGTAGGAGGAGCGCCGACGGCACCGGCAGAGACTTCCATATTCTGTGATTTTATCATCGCCAAGACTTCGTCGGGTGTTATGTCTCTGATTCTCATAATCTCTGGATCTAACCACACTCTCATGGCGTAGTCTGATGCTCCGAAAACGTGAACGTCACCGACTCCTTTAAGTCGCGCCAACTCATTGACAATATTGATATTGGCATAATTGGCGAGAAACAAACCGTCGTATTGTTCTAAGTCGCTATCTAATGTGATGAACATCAGTTGATTCGGACTGCGTTTTAGGACACTTACGCCTTGTTGTTTTACTGACGATGGGAGATTTGCCTCAGCTAGATTTACTCTGTTTTGCACCATGATGGCGGCTTCGTCAATATCGGTTCCTAACTCGAAAGTCACTGTCAATGAATACTCTCCGTCGCTCGATGAACTCGAACTCATATACATCATGTTTTCCACGCCGTTGACTTGTTGCTCGATAGGAACACCTACTGTCTGTGCAACTGTCTCGGCGCTTGCTCCAGGATAATAAGCTGATACCATGACAGTTGGAGGCGTGATGTCGGGATATTGCGCAACGGGTAACGTCCTCAGCGTCACCAAGCCCGCTATGACGATGACTATAGCGATGACGGTCGAGAAAACAGGTCTGTCGATAAAGAATTTTGTAAACATGGCATCATTGATTTATAGGTTCGACTTTCATTCCTGCCCTGACTTTCAGCAAGGCTTTTGTAACAAATCTCTCGTCGGGCGACAATCCTGAAGTGACGTGAATGAGACTGTCGTTGATAATCTCACCGACTTCTATATGCCTGTAAGATACGATATTATCGTTATCCACTACGTAAATATATCTTCCAGATTGGTCGGTGCCGGAGGAAGCGTCAGGAATCAAAATCGCGGCGTCTTCCTCTCCGTAAGGCAAGGAAACGGTGCAATACATACCGCTCTTTAAATCAGTGTCTTTGTTGTCGAAAACAGCTCTCAACATCAAAGTTCCCGTCTTTAGATTAACGTATGGTGATATGTAATTAGGTGTCGCCTCAATTTGCGGAAACATATCTTCCTGCATATTTATATATACTTTTTTCGGTAATGACGAATCCCAATTTTTACTTGCGACTTTCATCGTAAGATACTGATTGTCTTCTATGTTGAAATAAGCGAACATCGGATCGTTATTGTAAATCGTCGTTAATAAAACAGGCGATATAGAGCCATCGACATATTCGCCTTCACTGGCGCCGCTCGTGGAAACGTTGCCTGAGATGGGAGCCTTTATGTAACAATAACTTAAAGTCTTTTCCGCCGTCTTCAATGCGGCTTTCGCACTCTCGACATTAGACTGTGCGGTACGGACGTTAGTCTCTGCTTGTATCAAGTCAATCTGACTGATAGCGTCGCTCTTAGAAGCTTCCAACATCCTGTTGTAGTTGTTCTCGTAATAATCTAAACTCGCTTCCGCAGAATGAAGGTTAGCCTTCGCCTGATTTACTTCGTTTTCATAAACTAAAGGATCGATGATGTAAAGCAAGTCGCCAGCATTGACATATTGTCCAGAGCTGAAGTTCTGCTTTGTGACATAACCACTTACGCGTCCGACCACATTGATGATGTTACTCGCCTGCAGATACCCAGGATAATCTTTGTTCAAAACGATTGGCATTACGTAAGGCTTTGCGACATCTACTTTCGGAACAGAAGCTACTTGCGACTTCTTTTCTTTTCCATTATCACAACTTAGAAGAAACATCATACTTAAAGTCGTGATTGATAATAATATAAATTTAGATGTTTTCATATATTATAGATTTAATGTCAATAATTGTCAGTTGACGTATTTTAACATCAAACAAAGAAATGAGGTAAAGGTTATGTTAAAAAATATTAATGAATATTATTATGAGAGATGATTGAAATCCATTAACTTAAAAACTATCTCCTTTGACTTATTTGTTATTGTTGTTTTATAATTTTGATCATATATTTGCATTATAATTTTTAAAACCAAAATATTATGCAAATGTTAGATTTTACTTTAAGTACGAGGTTGGATATGCCCATAGAAGAATTACAGAATCCAATTATGAAGAAAGAAAACTACGAAGGGAAGCAAGAGATCTTTCAAAATGATTATCAACCAAATGAAGAGACTTTGGAAGCTATGAGAGAGCTTGAAGAAGGACGCGGCGTGGTTTATGAAAGTTTTGAAGATTTTAAGCGAGACCTGTTGAAATGAAACGAAAAGTTGTAATCTCAACAAAATTTAAGCGAGATTTGGAGATAGCACGGAAAAGCAAAACGTTTAAAGTGGAAGTATTTGAAGAAGTTCTGGAAAAACTGATTTCAGATATTCCTTTAGACGAGAAGTTTAAGTATCATCGGTTACAGGGAAAAATGAAGAAATATCGGGATTGTCATATACATCCTGATTGGATACTTATATATTCCAAGATAGACGATAATGAAATAAAAATTCTGGAACTTATTAGATTAGGAAGTCATTCTAATTTGTTTTAGCAATTATTATAAATCTCATTCAAACGTGGAGCTTATAGAAGTTTCTATAATTTAATTTCTCTTTTTTTGCCGCAAAAGGAGAAACAGAAAAGCTCGCCGCTGCGACTAAATCCGCTAAAATTATGATTCTTACGCTAAACAAAAAGAACTCGCTTTGCTCAGACAGCTTTTTGTTCTTAACGCTTCATCATCATAATTTCTTAACGCTATTTAGTCGAGGCGGCATGAGGACGTCACTGACTTTAACTTCGTGATGTAATAGTAATTTTAATCTTACATCAAATATATTTGTATTTTAAAAATAATTCAGGGAACAATGATATTGTTTTAAATTATTTCCTACTTTAGCGTTTGAATTTAGGCGACTCTTTTCGCTATATATTGAATAATAATAGAATTCACACATTATATATATTATGAAATTATTTATATTATGAATATCAACGATATAATTGATGAGGTTGTAAAAATACGCTTGGAACTGCCTAATGATCCAGCGAATCCTATCGACTTTGATTTATCAACGGTGAAACCTTATATAGGAGATGAGGAAATTAAACTTATTATCATTGGTCAAGACCCAACTATAAGGAACAAGCAGCGACGAAAGTATATAAATACAACACTTAATCTCGACAAAAACGGAGCGTTGAAAACTTATGTGGAAAACATATGTCGTGAATTAGATATTTCTGTACAGAATGTATATGCAACAAATATTTTTAAGTATTTCTACAGCATACCACCTGCTGATACACCTAACGTCCTGATAAAGCATAAAATACAGAACATAGAACTGCTAAGAAAAGAAATAGAATGTTATAAGGATTCTCCAATTATAACTCTTGGTGAACCTGTGCTTCGACTCTTAACTAATGAGGAAGAGAAAGTGAGGAATTATTGGAATTTCCAAGAGAGAGGATATAAATATCTTTCGCCTGATAACAATATCCTGAGACGTTATATATTTCCGTTTCCGCATCAACCGAGTATGCGTAAGCTTCTGTACAAGAGTAATTTCAAAGATTATATAAAATATATGAAGGGCTTGTTTTGAAACGAAACAACGTGGAGTTTATAAAGTTACCATAATATAATTTTTCTCTTTTTTGCCGCAAAAAGAGAAACAGAAAAGCTCGCCGCTGCGACTAAATCCGCTAAAATTATGAGTCTTACGCTAAACAAAAAGAACTCGCTTCGCTCAGACAGCTTTTTGTTCTTAACGCTTCATCATCATAATTTCTTAACGCTATTTAGTCGAGGCGGCATGAGGACGTCACTGACTTTAGATTCGTGATGTAATAGTAATTTCAAATCTTACATCAAATACATTTTATTTTAAAAATAAATATCAGAGAATAATGATATTGTTTCAAATTATTTTCTACATTTGCGGAGTGATAAATGAATAGTAATTAAACATTTTGCCTATGAACGATTAACGTATATGATACGTACATTATAAATATTGGAAAAGCGTTTTAGCTTTATTCTACTGCTCAGAAAGTTTGGCGACTAAAAAGACAGAAAAGAATAATAGTTAGAATGCCTGCGATTCATTCGCGGGCTTTTGGTTATTCTTCTGTCTGGGTTACGCCAAACACCTCTGAGCAGGGATAAACAAAAGTACCGCGTTTTTTTATGTGCGTATTTTGATTCTCAAAGGTACTGACGGAGTAACCGAAAAGCCGTGAAGTGAGTAGGGAAAAAGAAAATGAAATAATTAAAAAAAATGAAGAAGATATTCGTAGTATTGTTTGTGATAATAAATATGTGTAGTATTGCACAAAATAGACAATATCCTTTTACTATGGCGTATTGTGTTGATGGAACAGCTAAAAATATTAATACTGGAGAAATTTATAGAGATGATCCTCAGATTGGATATGTGACTTTTTATAATGATAAAGTTGTTTTTGATAATAAGGATACATATGAATTCTATAAAGAACAAAATGGAGTAAGAACATTTCAAGGTTCTAAAGTGTATAGTAGTGGTACATATTCTATTCCAATGTTGTTTTTAGACGAGGCTTTAACTAATGTGATGATGTTTATTACTATGCCTGAGTATGATCTTACATCAATGTTTAATGTTTATTTGATGGAAGTTTCTGATTTTCAAGCATTGTGGAATCAAAATCAAGGTATTAGTAATAATTTGTTTATAAGTAATTCGATAAATGTTCCTGATGATTATAGTTCTTCGAATAATAATAGTCATGGTTCTAAAAGTTATTATAATAATCGTTACGGTTATAAAGATTGTCATATATGTCATGGTAGTGGAACTTGTCAAACATGTAATGGAGATGGTTATCAAAATTACGATTTCGGTTCTGGTGATATACCATGTGCTAATTGTCTGATTGAGAATGGCAGAAGAAGTGGTAAATGTTCTGTTTGTCAAGGAACAGGTAAAGTTTATGGTTTGAAATAAATTATTATAATCTGATAAAATAAAAATTATGAATACAATTGTTAAAAGAATATCAATAGTATTGACAATGATTATTATGTCAATAGAATTTAGTAATGCTCAAGATTGCGGATTGTCATTCTTTGGAGTTAGTTTGGGACAAAGTCAATATAGTGTTGAAGATTATTTTGATAATAATGGAATCAAATATTCAGAAAAGGAAATTGAATCTGCTGATTCTAGATTGGAAATTAATCAACCTCAAATGGCAGGTGTTAAATTTAAAGTTGGGTGTTTTGATTTTGTAGATGATAAATTAGTAAAATCTCGATTTTCTTCTTCTTCTGGTGGAGCAACAAGGTATGATACTCCGTATTATTCGAACTTTCTAAACTATGCAAGAGATTTAACAAACAAATGTGAAATTGTTGCTAAAAAATTAATGTCCAAGTATGGTGAACCTACAATAGTTACTGATAATATTATTGAATGGCATATTGGAAATTGCATAATAGAACTTGAGTATGAATATCAACATAATGATATGGGATATGGTGGAGTAGATGTATGGGTAGCATTACATTTAAGATATTATTATGAATCACAAGATTATTGAATTATAACATAAGATGTCCATTCAATATCAACCTATTTCTCCCTGCGACAATTCTTCAACCCTAAAAATGTCGCAGGGAATTTTTATCACCATATTGATGCAATTAATTAAATTAATAATATATATTCTTATAACTCCTTGAATGTTAATATTTTTTAACTTTATTTTCCTTGACAAAGATTGAGGTTTGTTGTATCTTTGCAAAGAACTTAAATCAAAATCATTATGAAAACGAAATTGACAAAAAGAGCGGTCGCTTTATTTGAAAGCATCAAGAAAACAGATGACAATGGTATTGAATATTGGTCGTCGAGAGATTTGGCAAGAATTTTAGAATATAGAGATTATCGTAATTTTCTGCTGGTTCTTAATAAAGCCAAAGAGTCTTGTAATAATAGTAATGTTTCGGTTAGAGACCATTTCGTTGATGTCACCGATATGGTTACTATTGGATCAGGTGCTGTAAGAACTGTTGAATCAGTACGTTTATCTCGTTACGCTTGCTACCTCACTGTTCAAAATGCAGATCCAAACAAGCCGATTGTAGCTCAAGCTCAGACGTACTTCGCAATTCAGACACGAATAGCAGAAGTACAGCAGATGAAAGAATATAATAAACTAATGCAAATCAAACTCATTATGACGTTGGAAAGAAAGTACGTCAGACAATTGAAGATTTAGGAGGAACAATGCCTGAAGATTTACCGACAGCAGAAAGCATAAAGTCAATAGAGATAAAACATAAAAATAAATTGAAAGATAAGGACTAGTTCTAATCTGTGGGAGGATATATGTAATAATTAATACTGTAAATCAACAACTCCTTTAATGTTAATGTTTTTTTAAATCGTTCAATTGTAAATTTTGCGGTCGAAAATTTCGACCGCAAAAGTATCAAATAGAAATAGATATTTACCTAAGGTATTTACTGAGAAAGGATTATCTCTTCTCTCCTAAGACGCACCATCTTATGAACGGAATCCTTTTAAGTACTTCATAAAGTAGTGGAGAGATTGTGAAAACAGCAATTGTCAGAATTATATAAATGCAAGTCGGGGGCATCTGTGTTCTGACTTTCAACATATATCCTACGACTGCAATTATCAGATAATGTACAATGTAGATGCCATAACTTGAGCGTGTCATATATGAAGCAAATGTATTGGTTTTGTTGAATGAAGTTATA
>SUWV01000007.1 GCA_015061315.1 Lentimicrobiaceae bacterium | reverse complement strand
TTAGAACCAATTTGAATGAAAAAATATCACAAAATCCAAAAATCAGAAGAAAAACAGAACGATTTTAGCACGTTTTTTTGAGTCAACAAGCCTACAAGACAACAGGACAACAAGACAACAGGACAACGAGGTGAATTATCGCAGAGTCGCATTGAACACAGAGGATAAACGTTCATTGAAAACTTATAACTCCAACATCCTCAACTATCAACTATTAACTATTAATTTAACTACTACCTTTATCACCTTTACTTCCTTTATTTCCTTTATTACCTTTATCACCTTTACTTCCTTTACTTCCTTTACTACCTTTAAACCTTCTATAACTCTACACCTTATTAATTAATAGCAGCACAGATTTTCCAGGTAGCGCCCTTTATAGCAGCAGCACCTCGCGTTAGGGATTGGAGCGGCATCCTTTGCGAGCCTGCCGAGTCTTGAATGCGGGAACGGAAACGATGATTGTGAGAAGGGATTAGTGGCGGGACGAACGCATAGCGAGCAAAGATACAGCGGAAAGCCCGACGGCATAGCCGGAACGCACAAAAAAAATTAACAATTAACAGTTAACAATGTACAATTGAAAAGCTGAAAATCTGAAAAGCTGAGAAGTGGAGGGGGAAAGAAGTAATGGAGTTATGGGGTGATGGAGTAATGGTGTAAAGGGGGAAAGGACGTAAAGGGTGAAAGGATGAAAGGATGAAAGGGTGAAGGGGTAAAGGCGGAAAGGATATGGTGTATAATTGTGGGTTTAGAGTTTACTATACAAACATTTTTTTTGTAAATTTGCAATATTAACATTAAAACAACAGAACTATGAATATTGGAGATAGAATACCAGAAGTTTTAGGCATTGACCAAGATGGTAACGAAATAAAAAGCAGCGATTACAGAGGCAGAAAGATTGTTCTTTACAGTTATCCGAAGGCTAACACCAGCGGCTGCACCGCGGAAGCTTGCTCGCTTCAAGCGCATAAGGCTGAGTTGGAAGCAGCGGGTTATTCGATAATCGGCGTAAGCAAAGACAAGAGAGAGCTTCAGAAGAAATTCGCTGAGGCTCAGGGGTTGGAGTTTCCTCTTATAGCTGACACCGACACCACCCTACTCCAACAATTAGGTTGTTGGGGAGAGAAAGTGGCTTGCGGTCGCAGAACAATAGGGACTCTCAGAACGACATATCTCGTCAACGAGGATGGAATTATCGAGAAGATTTTTAATCCGAAAGAGATAAAGACGAAGATTCATGCGGAGCAGATTCTTGAGGAAATTGAGAAATTGAGAATCTGAGAACCAGAGAAGTTTATAGAGGGATTAGAGAGATAGAAGGTGTTCAACTTTCAACGTTTTTCTTCAATATCCTATACCCTACTGCTGCCACTATTATAGACATCAACGGGCTTAGGATATTGAAGAGACAATACGGAAGATATGACAAAGTAGCGACATTCAAGACCGTAGAATGCGTCATGCCACAGGTATTCCATGGGATAAGAGGGCTCGTAACCGTAGCGGAGTCTTCCGCACTTCTGCTCAAAAGACGAGCTTCGTAACCGTTCCTATCATAATAATCCTTGAAAATATTACATGTAAGAATTATCGAGAGATATTGGTCGCTGATACATATGTTATTAAAGACTCCAGTAAAGACCGTCGAGGCGACGAGTGTGATGGTACGTTTTATCAAGCGCATAATAAGATTTGTGATATTTGCTATCATACCACTCGCCATCATCACTCCGCCAAAACACATCGCACATATTATCAGCCAGATGGTATTCATCATGCCTGACATCCCGCGCGTAGCTATCAGATCTGTAAGCATAGTGTTAGATGTCACCACCGAAGTACTTCCATAACAGCTAATCAGCATCGTCTTTATCATATCAAGAAAAGTTATTTCGTCACTATCAATATTAATAAGGTGTGCAACAATCTGAGGCTGCGCTATTGGAATGAATATCGCTGCTACCAACGCAGAGAGGAACAGGACTATGAGCGAAGGCAGTTTTAGAATTATCATCACGAGGGTGAAAAACGGTATTATCATGAGCCACGCGCTGATGTTAAACGTCGCTCTTAAATCATTTGCGAGAGAGTTTGTTTCCTGACAACTATCACTAACAGATGAAAAGCCTACAATCAAAAACACTATCAGACTTATAATCATAGAAGGCACTGTCGTTATCATCATATATCTAATATGAGTAAACAGAGGCACTCCAACCGTTGAAGAAGCGATAACAGTAGTGTCGGATAGAGGCGAGATTTTGTCGCCGAAATAGGCTCCCGATATTACCGCGCCAGCAATCCATGATGTAGATATGCCGTAGCTCTGCCCTATTCCTATCAAGGCTACGCCTATGGTCGCGATTGTTGTCCATGAGCTTCCTGTCACAACGGAAACTACAGCCGAGATGAGGCAGCAAACAAAAAGGAATATTTTAGGATTAACGATTTGCATACCGTGATAGATCATCGTTGGTACCACGCCGCTCAGCATCCAAGTCCCTCCTATCGCTCCGATGAGAAGCAGCATCACGATGGCAGAACCTACATTACCGATGTTTTCTTTTATAGATTTTTCAAATTCATCCCATGGTATTTTAAAAAACACCATTCCGATAAAGACGCATACAGCAGAAGCAAGGAGCAATGCAATCTGACTGGCGCCTTCCATAGCGGAAGTGTCAAAAACTTTAACGACAAAGATCAGACATAAGATTAGGACGATTATAGGAACAAATGAAGTTATTACTTTAGACTTGAGGTTGTGAGTTTTAATCGTTGAACTATTTTTCTTAAACATAAATCATCTTCGTTTCTGATGCAAAGATAATATCAGAAAAGAAGATTAGTTTTATGACAAAATAAATTTAACAAATGAATTGCTATCAGCTACGAACATATCTCATCAGAAATAATATTTCGCAATTCTCACGTAAGTCAGCAAAGGAATATGTAAAATCAACAAATAACTATGACAGATTTTGATTTATGACATAGATGATATTTTCTTGAAGTGAAGATTCCATATCAAGGAGGAAGGTGTTTTTCATATCTTCTATCAACTCGTTTTTGTTAAAAGACTTTAACATAGAATCGAGCAATGATTTTCTAGTAGTTTCATCTTGCTGCTGAATCATATTGTATATCTTAACGAAGACAACGGCATCTGCTTTCAACGACATCTGGACAAGATTCTGCTTCTTAACGCCAGCTGCGTCAACTGCATAAAGGAGGCAATATATAAGAAATTCTTCTTTATTCATAACCTATTTATCTTGAAGACATCCAATTACATATTGTTTAATTTTCATAAGAGTAATATGCCACGTCTCTACTTATTGTCTCGTTGTCTTGTTGGCTTGTTGTCTCAATCAATATTTTGATTTATAAATCAGGAAGACAGCTGGTCTTTTATTCCAGTCTTTCTTAATTCTTTTCCATTCCGATATTGGCTTGCTCACGATTTCCTCGTCTGGCATTGAGATGTTACATGCCACGCAGAGCATAGTATTAGGATGGCATGTCTTGGTAAGTTCCTCAATCATAGCGTTATTACGAAATGGCGTTTCGATAAACATCTGTGTCTCGTTATTAGTAGCAGAGCGTCGTTCAAGATTTTTTATCGCGTTGCTTCTTTCGGGAGATTTTATTGGCAGATAGCCATGAAAGCAGAATGCCTGGCCGTTAAATCCAGAAGCCATCAATGCTAGTATCATGGCGTTAGGTCCAGTAAGAGGGACGACTTTTATTCCAGCTTGATGAGCGAGTTCTACAATAAGAGCTCCTGGGTCGGCGACGCAGGGAGTTCCTGCCTCCGACATAAGTCCCACGTCATTACCGTTCAGCGCCTCGCCAAGATATGTCATCAGATCAGGATTATTAGACTTATCGTGTTTATCCAATTCAACGAAGGTAAGCTCATCGATAGGGCAAGGCATATTCATTTTTGAAAGCATACGGCGTGCAGTGCGAACATTTTCCACAACAAAAAAGCGTATCTTTCTAACAATTTCTAAAGTTCCTTGCGGAATGACTTGTTCGGCTGTCGTTGCGCCAAGCAAAGTAGGAATGAGATAAAGTGTTCCAAAATGACGGTTCATCAGCAGATATTTTTCTCTATTTCTATGGCTAATGTCTTGAATTTCTTATCTGTTTCTAAAAGATTGGCTACGGTTTTCAGAGCGTGTATCACTGTTGCATGATCCTTACCGCCACATTGCTGCCCAATGGTAGCGAGCGATAGTTCTGTATATTTTTTAGCGAAGTGCATCGCAAGCTGACGTGCCTGTACGAGTTCGCGTTTCTTCGACTTAGAATAAAAATCTTCTATAGCGATATTAAGGTTGTTACAAACCACATTAACGATAAATTCCACAGACACTTCTTGAGTCGAATTTTGTACAAATCTTTCAACAAGTTGTCGTGCCAAATCCAAGGTAATAGCTTTTCTATTCAAAGACGACTGTGCTATCAAGGAAATAAAAATTCCTTCCATCTCTCTGATATTCGTCTTAACTCTTGAAGCCACATAATCGACAACCTCATCTGGAAGTTCGATACCATCGTTGAACGCTTTTCTCTTCAAGATCTTAATTCGCGTTTCAATATCTGGTTGCTGCAAATCTGCCGACAATCCCCATTTAAAACGAGAAAGCAGACGAGGTTCCATATCTTTGATTTCACTTGGTGCTTTGTCGCTGGCAAAAATCAGCTGCTTACCATTTTGCTGTAAGTGATTGAAGATATGGAAGAAAGAATCTTGTGTCTTTGTTTTACCTGAAAGAAACTGAATATCGTCGATAATCAAAACATCAATCATCTGGTAGAAATGAACGAAATCGTTTCTCGTTTTGTTTTTGCAAGAACTCATAAATTGTTGAATAAACTGTTCTGCATTGACATAGAGAACGATAAGATTCGGATGATGTTTCTTTGTCTCTAAACCTATGGCATGGCAAAGGTGAGTCTTTCCAAGTCCGGTCTGACTATAAACGAACAGCGGATTAAAAGCAGTCTTTCCTGGTTTTTCGGCCACAGCGAGACCTGCAGAGCGAGCCAGCCTATTACAATCTCCTTCAATAAAATTGTCGAAAGAATAATTCTCGTTAAGTTGCGACTCGACTTTAATCTTGTTAATTCCAGGCAAGACGAAAGGATTTACTATCGGCTTATTTTGTTCGTCGTCGAAATTAATCGGCACGCGCACCGCTGGATTGACGGTATTAGTTCTATCTGTCGTCGGCACCTTTATATCCAAAGGATTGTCGGAGCCGTAATTATCCATCACGATGCTATACTTCAATCGTCCTGTAGGTCCCAATATTTTATGTATTGTAAGTTTCAGCAGGCTGATATATTGAGTCTCAAGATATTCGTAGAAAAACTGACTCGGAACTTGTATAGTCAAGACGTTTTCCTCATCCTCGTATGCCACAGGCTTGATCGGTTCAAACCAAGTCTTGTAACTCTGAGGACGGGTGTTCTCTTGAATTATTTTGAGACAATCATTCCATATTTCGACACAAAGTTCGCTCATTTTATCAGTTAGAAAATTACAATATTTTAAAAATCAGGAGATTAAAAAAATCAATTTCGTTTCCAAAATTTTCAACAAAAATGAGGACAAAAAAGTTAATAAAAAAATCAATTTTATATTGAATATTAATTTTCTTTGATTTATATTACGAGCAAAGGAAGGTTTCTATATATAATTTATAAATATCGGATTATCAGACAGTTTTAAGATAATCTATTTTGACGCCGTACAATCTCTTCAGCTTATCTACCACTCTATCAGCGTCTTTCTTTCTTACCGAAATTTCGAGATAACAATTAAGTTCAAACTTTGGATTTTGTTGTTCTAGATTTTCATCTTTCAACACTCGCATCACCTCATTCATAAGAGGATAATCAAAGACAACGGAATAGACCTCATCTATGGTCTTTTCAACGACAGTCGCGTTATCGAGAGCCTCTTTCGCCGCCGACTTATAAGCGTTGATAAGTCCGGGCACGCCTAATTTTATCCCGCCGAAATAACGAACAACAACAACACAGACATTAGTCACGTCTTTTGATAGAATTTGGTTCAATATCGGTTTACCCGCAGTTCCAGACGGCTCGCCATCATCAGAGGAGCGATAACATGATTTGTCGGGATTGATGATAAATGCATAACAATGATGTCGAGCATCGAAATACTGTTTCTTAAATTCCGCAACGCGAACTTTTACCTCGTCTTCACTATATACAGGAAAAGCCTTGGCAATAAACTTACTGCCTTTCTCCTTATATAATCCGTCACCTTCGGAAGTCAATATTTTATATGTATCGTCGAACATCATCTTTTAAGTCAACAAGACTACATGTCAATAAGTCTACAAGTAGAGACGTAACATATTACACCGATGAAAATAAACACGACGTAATTGGTGCATCTCAACGTGTCTACAAGTTTCTTACCTTTCAAAAGAATTTAGCGCAAAGTTAATATTTTTTCGATAACAATCTGTATTTTTGCAGTATGAAAGTTGCATCTAATTTAGTTAAAGACATACGGAAGTATTATTGTGACCAGCTTTGCTCTATTTACGATAAGGACGAAGCTAACGCAATGATTCTTATCTTATTTGAACATTACTTCAATATTGACAGAGTTAAAATGGCTTTGGAGCCTGACATACGTCTCAGCGAATCGGAGATGCTGAAGATTCATTTCGCAGTGAAGGATTTGCTAAAAAATAAGCCTATACAATATATAATAGGAGAGACGGAATTTTGCGAATTAAAATTTAAAGTCAACGAAAGTGTTCTGATTCCGCGACCTGAGACCTCGGAGATGGTTTATAAAATAGTCAACAAGACAACAGGTCAACAAGACAACGAGTTTTATAGTAGCAGAAATGCAGAGTCTAGACTTTCAATTTTAGATATTGGGACTGGAAGCGGTTGCATTGCGATAAGTTTAGCGAAGTTGTTTCCTGAGGCTCAGGTCTATGCTTTAGACATTTCAGAAGATGCCTTAAAAGTTGCGCGAGAAAACTCCATAAATAATAAAGTAAATATCACTTTCATTCAGGATGACATTTTAAGTTTAAATAACTACATCGAAAATAAATTCGACATAATCGTAAGCAATCCGCCTTACGTAAGAGAATTAGAAAAAGCAGAAATGCGCGACAACGTCTTGAAGTGGGAACCAGATAAGGCATTGTTTGTCAGCAACGAAGATCCTTTGATTTTTTACAGAAAGATATTAGAATTTGCTAAGAGTCATTTAAAAGAAGACGGAGAAATATGGTTTGAGATCAACGAATATCTCGGAAAAGAGATGACCGAACTATGCAAAGAATGTGGATTTTCCAACGTTAAAATACATAAAGATTTCAGAGGAAAAGAGAGGATTATGAATCTGAAAATCTAAGAATTTGAAAATCTGAGAAAACAATTATGCATTATGCATTATGAATTAAAAAAATCTTTAGACTTTTGACTTTTGTCATTAGTCTTTTTTCTTATCTTTGCAGCTCGAAAAGCGATTGTCGCAGGCAGGAGAAATTCTGCGTGAGGAAAGTCGGGACAGCACAGAGCACCATACTTCTTAACAGGAAGGTATCTAAAAAGATAACAGCAAGTGCCACAGAAAATTACCGCTCTTAGGAGTAAGGGTGAAAACGTGAGGTAAGAGCTCACGCGAAGTTATGGCAACATAGTTTCGGGGTAAACCTTATGGGCTGCAAGACCAAATACACCGACGCTTGAGGGCTGCTCGTCCGAGTCGGGAGGGTAGGTTGCTTGAGACTGACGGCGACGTCGGTCCTAGAGAAATGACAATCACCTTGGCAACAAGGAACAGAATCCCGCTTATGCTTTTTATCTAAAAAAAGAGTCCTTCAAGGGCTCTTTTTTACATAATTTTTTCTTAACTTTGTCGTTAATTTTACAAATATTTTTTTCTCATTAAACAATATGAAATCTACGTTAAAAAATTTCATCATATTATCAGTATTAATACTGACAACATTCTGCGCATCAGCACAGAAAGAAATTAATCAATACAATCCGGAGAGACTTTACGAGGAAGGCGTGCTCCTGTTTGAAAACCAACATTACGCCTCTGCATTGGAATGTTTCGAACAATACATAGCAGCGGCCAATGACAAAAACAGCGACAATGTCGTTATGGCCAAATATTACGAAGCAACATCTTCCCTACTCTTAGGAGAAGGTGACGGAGAAAACAAAATGACGAGCTTCATCAAGGAGAACCCGACAAGCATAATGACAAATCATGCCAAGTTCATTTACGCAAACCACTTGTTTAAAAACAGAAAATATCGCGACGCCATAAAGATTTACTCCGACATAAATTCCGACAAACTCAACAAGGAAGAACAAGACGAATGCGACTTCAAAACAGCTTACTGTCATTATCAAACACAAAATATCTATAAAGCCACTCCTATCTTTGAAAGTCTGAGCAAGACAACAAATAAATATAAAGACGACGCCACTTATTATTACGCTCACATCTCATACATCAACGAAGAAAGCGACAAAGCATTAGAGCTTTTTAAAAGTTTGAAACAAAATGAGAAATATGCCGACATCGCCGACATTTACATACTTCAAATAAATTTTGAGAAAGGCAATCACAACGAGGTCGTCGACAAAGGTGACAATATCTTAACCAAGGCTCAGAAAAGCCGTAAAGCCGACATCGCTCTCATGTTAGCAGAGTCGTGGCATCAACAAGGCGACTATAAGAAAAGCCTTGAATATTACAACATAGCGACGCAGAACAGCCGTCGTAAGCTGCCGAGAGAAGTAGAATTTAAAATAGGTTTCTGTAAGATGAAAAACGAAGACTACCAAGGTGCCATCGAACATTTCACCAAGGTAGCTGATAAAAACGACGAGTTGGCTCAATACGCATCTTACTATATGGCACAATGTTACACCAACACCGATCAAGACAAGTTTGCACGCAACACTTTCTTGAAGGCTTATAAGATGAATTACAACGACACCTTAAAAGAAAACGCTCTCTATAACTATGCGGTACTCAGCTTCATTCCAGGCATAGACCCTTTCGGCGAAAGCATCAACATTCTCAACGACTACATAAAAAACAATCCGCAGTCGAGTCAGCTCAGCGACCTTCAAGACATCGCGATACACCTTCTTCTTAATTCAGAAAACTACAGCCTCGCACTGAAGACAATAGACGAATACGACAATCTAAGTCCCGATTTGAAGAAGATACAGTCGCAGCTGATGTATAACGTAGGCATACAATATTACAACGAATCCAATTACGAGGAAGCCGCTAAGTTTTTAGAGAAATCGGCAAGCAACAACGACATTGAAGCAATGAGTCAGAAAGAAGCGATATTCTGGTTAGCCGACTCATATCTTCAACAAAACAATAAAGAGAAAGCCGTCAAAACCTACCATCAATTCATCAAGACTGATGGAGCCGACAAATCAGACTTCTACGCTCTCGCATATTACAACTTAGCTTATATTTATCTTAACAACAACGACTTCCAGAATGCCTCAGTGAAATTCAAAGAGTTCATCAACAACGACAAGCTATCTGACAAAGAAAGACAAGCCGACGCCTGGATACGCATAGGCGACTGCTATTTCATTCAACGTCAATACAACAACGCCATAACATCATATAACAACGCTTTGAAGCTCAGCGACGACAACGCCGACTACGCCTACTTCCAACAAGCCATGGGATACGGTGCATTGGGCAAGGCAAACGAAAAAATCGAGAGACTCAACATCATTGCCACACGACATCAGAAGTCGTCGTTCTACGACAGAGCTATTTATGAAACAGGCATGACATATCTCAACAACGGTAACAAGAACGCTGCCATCACATCGTTCGATAAGATAAGCAAAGAAAGACCTCGTTCTCCTTTTGCACGCAAATCGCTGATGAAGATAGGCATGATTTACTACAATAATAACGAGAACGACAAGGCGTTAGAGAACCTAAAAGCTGTAGTCGCTCAATATCCAAATACCGAAGAATCGAGAGAGGCTCTTAACATCATCAGCAATATCTATCGTGAAAATAATGAGATACAAAAATATTTCGATTATATTGCGGAAAACAACTTAGGAGAGATAAGTATCGACAAGCAAGACTCATTGACGTTTAAGAACGTAGAAGACTTCTATCTTGACAAGAAATACAAGGAAACCATAAAAGGTGCCGAGCAATATATCGAGAAACATCCTAAGGGAGCCTACCTCCTCGACGTTCATTATTACGCCATGAAATCAAAGGAGATGACTAATGAAACCGACAGCATCAGGACTCATATAGAATATATCATAAAATGTCCCGACAACGACTACACCGACAACGCGCTTCTGCTCGCCGCTCGCATGGATTACGATGAATCCAATTACGCAGCCTCAGCAGAACATTACGAGAGATTATTAAATATCACAGAGATACAAGATGTCATGACAGAAGCTATTGAAGGCTGCATGAAAAGCTATTATTTCGACAAGCAATATGACAAAGCCATAGAAAAAGCCAACAGACTTATCGCTATGCAAGACATCGACATAAACAAAAAGAAACAAGCCAATTATATCACAGGAAAATCATTCTTCGACAAGGAAGATTATCCTGAAGCTCTCAAATATTTGGAGATATGCTCCGACATTGACAACAACGAGACCGGAGCCGAATGCGCTTATCTCTCAACGATTTGCCTCTACAATATGCAGCAATATGACGATGCCGAAGAAAAAGTCTTCTTCGTCTCCGACAAATTCAGCAACTATGTAGAATGGACAGCTCGCTCATTTATCGTGCTCAGCGATGTCTATGTAGCAAAAGACAATATCTTCCAAGCAAAAGAAACATTAAAAAGCGTCATCGAGAATTATCCTGAGGACGACGCCAACTACGAAGAAATCGTAAGCATGGCACAAGAGAAACTTGAGGTAATTAACAATTAACAGTTTACAATTAACAATTGACAATTTACGATTAACGATGAGAAATAGTTTAATAATTATATTATTATTTTTGATAGGCATATCGGCTAATGCTCAGTCGCATAATGAACAAGTCACGGTAGAAGGCACCTACGCTCCACAGATACAGAAATCCGAGCGCATTACGAAAACGCCCGACATCACGGAAAATGACTTCAACATACCAAATTACGAGATTAACACAGAAGATTACATCTATAACTATAATATTGATTTGGAGCCTGTGAGTCCGCTGACTTACACACAAAAAAATGACTATGTCACGACGAACAATTTTTTGAAAGCAGGATTAGGAACACGTATCTCGCCCGACTTCCTCTTCCGTCATTATTCAAATCCAACAAAAAGAATGAGTTTAGGCATAGGCGTCACACATAACTCCACATGGCTCGGCATGAAAGACTACGAGAACGCGAAATATATGAACAACGAATTTCGCCTGTCGATGACGAACCGCTTCTCGCAATTACAACTGCATTCGTATGTCAATTATCACTATGACATGTATTTCTTAAACAATGATTTTAATGACCAAGCAAGGAAGATACATTCGTTGAATGCAGGCGTGAATGCTAACAATAACAAATCGAGTTATATGTCGCTTTACGACGAGTTTGCATTAGACTACAGCTATTCGGGCATACAAGGCGGAATGCAAGAAAACCTCTTGAAATTCAATGCTCATTTGGAACACACCAACTCATGGTTCAGAAGCAAGGACAACATGCAGACATTGAGCCTTGACCTTAATGCCGAACTCGACAACATAGAGCAGACTTTATTCATAATCGCTGCCAACCCACATCTCGCCTTCGACGGTGAGTTTTACAACCTTCACTTGGGATTCCGCGTTGACGCTAAGACTAACTCCACTAGCGTAGGAGGCATATATCCCGACATCAAAGGAAGCCTCTATCTCTTCGAGAGGAACTTCGAGTTTTACGCAGGATTGGGAGGAAAAACGAAGATAAATTCATTAAAAGAGATATTGTCAGAAAACCCTTTCATCATCTCCGACTTGACAAAGATAGCTGAATTCGATTACGAAAAGACGAAATTCGATTTTCAAGGAGGATTGAGATTTAATATCATGAATACCGTAAGTGCCAATATCGGCATCCGTTACAGAAATATCGACAATATGATTTTCTATGTTCCTTCA
Source organism: Lentimicrobiaceae bacterium (assembly GCA_015061315.1). Lineage (GTDB taxonomy): Bacteria > Bacteroidota > Bacteroidia > Bacteroidales > F082 > Limimorpha. The sequence goes on along the minus strand of SUWV01000007.1, from coordinate 82,041 downwards.
TTTGAAAATCCGGGAACTTTTGACATAGAACTAAGTTATTGCATCGTCTTCAATATTTTAGCAGATATCAATTTCAGGCTCAACGACAAAATTAATGCAACAGCAAACTTTGCATATAATAATTACAGCAGAGAGTTGTATTATTTCACACATAACTGGTATAAGCCCAAAGTTGAATTTATGTTAAAAGGATTTTACAAATATAACGACAAATGGGATTTCAACATCGCGACATACTTTGAAGGAGTACGCTACGCCCAATCATTCGACGGTAATATTGAAAAATTGAAGCCAATCTGCGACATACAATTAGGTTGCAACTACAACTTCAGAGACGACTTGTCGTTTTATGCAGAGGTTAAAAATCTGATTCATAACAAATATCAAATATATTACGGCTACCCAAGTTATGGATTCCAGATGTTCTTAGGGTTTAAGTACAGGTTTTGAGTAACTAAGTCACCAAGTCACCGAGTCACCGAGTAGAGACGTATCAATGATACCTTAAAAAATAACAAACATTGATGCGTCTAAATTGATATATTTTCATTAAGGCGTCTTCATAAAAAGAAGTTCAATAAAACTCATTTTTTCTTCAATTTTTTGTTACTGAAATTGTAAAATATCACGATTTTTTTTCTTATCTTTGCGCATATTAATAAGAACAAATTAAGCATTTATATACGCAAGAATAAGATGGCAGAAGAAGTAAAAAATGTTGCTGAGAGCAACTATAACGCGAGTAATATTCAAGTTTTAGAAGGATTAGAAGCTGTTCGTAAGCGTCCAGCGATGTATATCGGCGATGTCAACGTCAGAGGTTTGCATCATTTAGTTTATGAGGTCGTTGACAACTCTATCGACGAGGCGATGGCTGGTTATTGCAACACCATAGACATCAGAATATTAAAAGACAACTCCATACGCGTAGCCGACAACGGTCGTGGTATCCCAACAGGCTGGCACGAGAAAGAACAACGCTCAGCATTGGAAGTGGTTCTCACAGTATTGCATGCTGGCGGTAAGTTCGACAAAGGTTCATATAAGGTGTCGGGCGGTCTGCACGGCGTCGGTGTCAGCTGCGTCAATGCACTTTCAAAACATCTCACAGCAGAGATTCATCGCGAAGGTAAGATATTCAAACAAGAATATGAATACGGCAAGCCAATAACACAAGTTGAAGTAGTAGGCGAAGCATCAGACACTGGTACCATCATCACCTTCACTCCAGACGACTCCATCTTCCTCACCAACATATACGACTATGAGACCTTGTCGAAACGTATGCGTGAGCTCACATATCTCAACAGAGGCATCAGCATCACCTTGACCGACGAACGCGAAGTGAACGAAGAGCTCAACATTGCTCCTAAGAGCGAAGTCTTCCACTCAGAAAACGGTCTCGCCGACTTCATCGATTACTTGGACAAAAACCGCGAGAAACTCACTCCAGAGCCAATCACTATCTCTGGAGAAAGCGACAACGTCCCAGTTGAAATAGCATTGGAATATAACACCTCGTTCTCAGAAAACTTACACTCATACGTAAATAACATCAACACTCACGAAGGCGGCAGCCACCTCTCAGGATTCCGTCGCGGATTGACACGTACCTTAAAATCATACGCTGAGAAACAAGGCATGTTCGCCAAGCTGAAATTTGAAATCAACGGCGACGACTTCCGCGAAGGCTTGACAGCGATTATATCAGTGAAAGTGCCAGAGCCACAATTCGAAGGACAGACCAAGACCAAGCTCGGCAACAGCGAGGTGATGGGTATTGTAGATAAAATTGTTTGCGAGCATCTCAACAACTACTTAGAGGAGCATCCTAAAGAAGCTAAGATGATCGTAGATAAAGTCGTGTTGGCAGCTACAGCACGTCACGCCGCTCGTAAGGCGAGAGAGCTCGTTCAACGTAAAGGCGCCTTGTCAGGCTCAGGACTTCCAGGCAAACTCGCCGACTGTTCCGATAAGAATCCAGAGAAGACAGAGATATACATCGTTGAGGGTGACTCAGCAGGCGGCTCAGCAAAACAAGGTCGCGACAGATCGTTCCAGGCTATACTTCCTCTTAGAGGTAAGATTCTCAACGTGGAGAAAGCTATGCCTCACAGAATATTTGAAAGTGAAGAAATCAAGAACATTTATACCGCTCTCGGTGTTACTATAGGAACAGAAGAAGACAGCAAAGCATTGAACATAGAAAAACTGAGATATCATAAGATTGTCATCATGACCGATGCCGACGTGGACGGTAGCCACATCTCCACATTGATACTCACCTTCTTCTTCCGTTACATGCCTGAACTTATCAACAAAGGCTACGTATATATCGCAACGCCTCCGTTGTATCTTATTAAAAAAGGTAAGACAGAGCGTTACTGCTGGACAGAAGAAGAACGCGCTCAGATAACGAGAGAGTTGTCGTCTGACGGCAGCGACAAAGGCTTGCACATACAACGTTACAAAGGTCTTGGTGAGATGAATCCAGAACAATTATGGAGCACTACCATGGACCCTGCTCATAGAACATTACGTCAGATCACGATAGAAAACGGCGCTGAAGCCGACTACGTCTTCTCTATGCTCATGGGCGACGAAGTAGGACCACGCCGCGAATTTATTGAACAAAACGCAACATACGCAAATATCGACGCATAACATAATAAAAACAACCGTTATGGATAACAACGACAACAAATTAGACATCTTAACAAAGAAGATCTACGAAGAAGGTATCGAGAAAGCTCAAAACGACGCTAAAGAAATTTTAGAGAGAGCACAAAAAGATGCCGAAAACATCATCAAAGAGGCTGAAAACAAAGCTGAAGCTATATTAAATCAAGCTAACAACGACTCGGCAAACCTGCGACAAAAGACAGAAGCAGAAATAAGCATGAGCGTAAAACAAGCCATCTCAGCTCTTAAACAACAACTTACTAATCTCATCTCTAATAAGATTGCCGTTGATATGACATCAGCAGCTTTCAAAGACGAAGACTTCATGCGCGAGTTGATGTCGAAGATTATAGAGAAATGGAACGCTGAAGGTAATGCCGATCTTAACGTGATGATGAATGCAAAAGAAAAAGAAGAGTTTGAAAAATATCTCCTCGCCAAACATAAGGACTTATTAAACAATCTCACTCTCGTAACGAGCCCTAACCAAAAAGAAGGCTTCGTGATACAACCTAAAGACGGTAGCTATAAGCTCACATTCTCCGACAAAGTGTTCGAGGAATTTTTCTATGCTTATCTAAAAGATTACTCTAAGAAGTTGTTATTCTCATAATTAATAAAGATATATCCGGCATTCGGGTATATCTTTTTTTGATGATTTCATTTAACATTATCAAACTTAGACTATGGACATCGCAGGAGGAAATTATTATTGCCTGATAGCAGGACTACCGGAGATAAGTCGCGACGACAAGAAACTCAGTCTTTCGGTTCATGAACTGCGTACTTATCTCAGCGATTATCTGACAAAGAAAGAAACAGACATTATTAATCTTTTCTTCTACCCTAACGATAACGCGCAGGTGCTTCGTCTCTTACAGAAACAGGAGCCAGACCTTGAGCTTCAGACAGTGTTCACAGCATCACAGTTGGAAGACGAGATTCAGGATCCTATCTTCGTCCCTTCTTACCTGAAAGAATATCTTTTAGACTTACAGAAAGAAGACAGAGCCACGACGAATCGTCTCCCTGAAGTGGAGCTGAGCGAGAGATATTGGAACTTCATGCTTGCGCAAAAAGAGAAGTTGGTAAGAAAATATGCCGAGTTCTCATTGAACATCAGAAACCTTATCACCGCACTCAACTGTCGTAAATACCATTTAGACATAGAGAAAGAAATAATAGGCGATTCTTATTTCGCCAACCAACTGAAGACATCACGAGCCAAAGACTTCGAGTTGTCTGACGATTACCCTTATATAGATAAGGTATTGGCACTTTTTGAAAAAGACAACACAGCCGAACGTGAATATAAAATAGATATGCTCTATTGGGATTTCCTCGACGAGATGACAGAACATAAATATTTCACCTTCGACAATGTGATTGCCTTTATGCTCAAACTGATGATACTTGAACGTTGGAGCAAGATGACGACAGAACAAGGAAAGATGATTTTCCGCGAGCTCTTAGAACGTTTCAAGAAAAACTTCCAGTTTGACTCAGAATTTGATATTTAATAATAAAAACATATAACATGAATAAGACAATAGGTAAAGTAGTAAGTATCATCTCCAACTTGGTCTTGGTCAGAATTGAAGGCGACGTCTTTCAAAACGAGATATGCTTCATCTTCTTGGGCAAAGAAAGACTGATGGCTGAGGTTATCAAGATCATCGGCGACATAGCTTACGTTCAGGTTTTTGAAAGCACACGCGGACTGAAGCCAGGTTCTAAGGTTGAGTTCGAAGGACACATGTTGGAAGTAGAACTCGGTCCTGGATTGTTATCCAAGAACTTCGATGGACTTCAGAACGACTTAGATAAGATGGACGGCGTCTTCTTGAAGAGAGGTCAATATACACCAGCATTGGAAGACGATAAGAAATGGTCTTTCACCCCATTAGCTAAAGTCGGCGACAAAGTCATTGCAGGCGACTGGCTTGGCAATGTGAAAGAGAACTGGCTCGACCATAAGATTATGGTGCCTTTCAAATTTGAAGGAGAATATACAGTAGAGTCTGTAGCTAAAGAAGGAGAATACACCATCAATGATGTTGTTGCTACATTAAAAGACAAAGAAGGCGAGCTTCATAATGTCACCATGGTACAGAAGTGGCCAGTGAAGTTAGCCGTCAAAGCATATAAGAACAAGCCACGTCCTTTCAGATTATTGGAGACAGGCATCCGCGTCATCGACACCATGAACCCTATCCTCGAAGGCGGAACAGGTTTCATTCCAGGACCTTTCGGTACAGGCAAGACTGTTATCCAACACTCTTTGGCAAAACATGCCGATGCCGACATCATCATCATGGCAGCCTGCGGTGAACGTGCCAACGAGGTCGTGGAAATCTTCTCCGAGTTCCCTCATCTTGAAGACCCTCGCACAGGACGATCATTATATGAAAGAACCACCATCATCGCCAACACATCGAATATGCCGGTAGCAGCCCGTGAGGCTTCTGTCTACACAGCCATGACGATAGGCGAATATTACAGAGCGATGGGCTTAAAGGTATTCTTGCTCGCCGACTCCACCTCACGTTGGGCTCAGGCACTCCGTGAGATGTCGAACCGACTTGAAGAACTTCCAGGACAAGACGCCTTCCCTATGGACTTGTCGGCTATCATAGCAGGATTCTACGCACGCGCCGGCATCGTATATCTCAACAACGGCACAACGGGTTCTGTCACATTCATAGGCACAGTGTCGCCAGCAGGCGGTAACTTGAAAGAGCCTGTGACAGAGTCGACAAAGAAAGCTGCTCGCTGTTTCTACGCATTATCGCAAAACCGCGCCGACTCCAAACGCTATCCAGCCATCGACACCTTAGACTCATATTCAAAATATCTCGAATATCCAGAATTTATAGATTTTGCAAAAGAAAAATTAGATGAAAACTGGGTAGAGCTCGTCAATGAAGCACGTAACACCTTGATAAAAGGTAAGGAGATGGAAGAACAGATTAACATCCTCGGCGACGACAGCGTGCCAATCAGCTATCATATCGACTTATGGAGATCTGAGTTTATCGACTTCGTCATCTTACAACAAGATGCCTTCGATAAGATAGATGCAACAACATCATTGGAACGTCAAGAATATATGTTAAAGAAAGTCATCGGCGTCACTCGTTCCACATTAAGATTTGAAAACTTTGAAGAAGTCGCTATATATTTCAAGAGACTCATCAACGCTTTCCGACAGATGAACTATACTATCTTCAAATCGGAAGAGTTCCACAAGGCAGAAGAAGAAGCCAATGCCGTTTTAGAAGAAAGATTTGTCAAATAATTGATAATTAAAAAAATAACATATATGAGTGCATTTCAAAAAGTTTATACAAAAATCAGCAAGGTCACCAAGGCTACATGTAGCTTGAAAGCTACTGGCGTAGGTTTCGACGAGCTGGCATATATACACGGACGTTTGGCACAGGTCGTGAAGATCTGGGGCGACGAGATAACATTACAAGTCTTCTCCGGCACTGAGGGCATCCCTACCAATGCTGAAGTCATTTTCCTCGGCAAGGCTCCTACCCTCAAAGTCAGTGACGAGTTATGCGGACGTTTCTTCAACGCCTTCGGCCAGCCTATCGACGGCGGTCCTGAAGTAGATGGTGAAGAACGTGAGATCGGCGGTCCTTCCGTAAATCCAGTACAGCGTAAACAGCCATCGGAACTCATCGCTACAGGTATCGCAGGCATCGACTTAAACAACACCTTGGTGTCAGGACAGAAGATACCTTTCTTTGCCGACCCTGACCAGCCTTATAATCAGGTGATGGCTAACGTAGCGATGAAAGCTCAAGCCGACCGTATCATCCTCGGCGGCATGGGACTCACCAACGACGATTATCTATATTTCAAAAACTTATTCGAGAACGCAGGTATCTTAGACCATATCGTCTCTTTCGTAAATACCACAGAAGCTCCTCCTGTAGAACGTCTGCTCGTACCTGACATGGCGTTAACAGCAGCAGAATATTTCGCGGTAGATAAGAACGAGAAAGTCTTGGTACTTCTCACCGACATGACATTATACGCCGACGCCTTGAGTATAGTCTCAAACCGTATGGACCAGATTCCATCGAAAGACTCAATGCCAGGTTCTTTATATTCAGACTTAGCAAAGATATACGAGAAAGCTGTGCAGTTCCCAAGCGGAGGTTCAATCACTATCATAGCTGTTACTACATTGTCGGGCGGCGACATCACACACGCCATTCCAGACAACACAGGTTATATCACCGAAGGTCAGCTCTTCTTACGTAAAGACACAGAAATCGGCAAGGTCATCGTCGACCCGTTCAGAAGTTTGTCGCGTTTGAAACAATTGGTTATAGGAAAGAAGACACGCGCAGACCACCCTCAGGTGATGAACGCTTGTATCCGTCTCTATGCCGACGCCGCCAACGCCCGCACCAAATTGGAAAACGGCTTCGACTTAACAAACTACGATGAGCGTGTACTCGACTTCGCAAAAGAATATTCTAACGAATTACTCGCCATCGACGTAGACCTTAAGATCGAGCAGATGTTAGACACAGCATGGAATCTCTTCGGCAAATACTTCACACAGTCGGAAGTATCTATCAAGAAGGAATTCATGGACAAGCATTGGGTTGAGAAAAAAGATTGATTGCCTACATAAAACATCACAATTATGGCAATAAAATTTCAATATAATAAGACGTCACTACAGCAGTTGGAGAAGCAGCTGAAGATACGCGTGCGTACGCTCCCTACCATCAAGAGCAAGGAGTCGGCATTGCGTCTCGAGGTGAAACGCTCCAAAGAGAAAGTGGAGGAGTTCGACGAGAGACTCGAAAAAATATTAAGAGAGTCGGGCGACATACTCCGCTTATGGGGCGAGTTCAAACCAGATCTCATCACTGTTGAAGGCGTGAAGTTCAGCACCAAGAAAATCGCTGGCGTAAAGACACCAGTGTATGAAGGTGCTACTTATAAGGTAAAAGAATTCAGCGTTTTCAATATGCCGGCATGGATATTAGACGGCATAGAATATATGAAGTCGCTCATCGACATCACATTGGAACGCGAGTTCTGGGTACGTAAGATGGAGTTGCTCAGCAAGGCGAGAAAGAAAACTACACAGAAGGTAAACCTTTATGAAAAAGTGCAGATACCAGGTTTCGCCGATGCTATAAGAAAGATAAAACGCGTCATGGAAGACGAAGAAAATCTATCTAAGGCAGCTCAGAAAATTGTTAAAATGCGTCAAGAAGAGGAGGTTACATTATGATTACCCCTATGACAAAACTCACGATGCTGATATATCATCGCGACTACAACAAATTCCTCACAGACCTTCGCGACCATGGCGTAGTTCACGTACATGCTAAAAAACAAACACTGCAAGACGAGAACATGAAAGCCAAGATGGCAGAAGTGAAACATATCAATAATGTGGTGAAGCTGTTGGAGAAGCCAACGAGTCAACAAGTCAATAAGTCAATAAGTGAAGTAGCATCTAGACGACTCGGCGACTTAAAAAACGAAGCTCTCATAGATCATATCGACCAACAATATGCAAAGATCGACTCCATCCAACAGGAGATAGCATCACTGCAAAAAGATAGCAACGTCTATGCTCAGTGGGGAAAATTTCCAGAGGAGCGACTCAATCAGATCAAAGCCAACAACTGGGACGTACGTTTCTTCACAGTGCCCAGCAGAAAATATGACAACGCTTGGGAAGAGGAGTTCAATGCCTTCTTGGTAAATGAATTGGCAGGATTTAAATATTTCACCACCATCACTCCTAAAGGCAAAGACGTAAATCTCGATGCAGAGAGCTTCCATTTCCCAGCAATGACAAAGTCGGAGATTGAAAATAAGATTGATGAGCTTAAACGAGAATTGACTGACATAAATCAATATCTTACCGACATCGCCGATGATGCTATAACTCTTTTAAAAGAATATAAGCAATCTGTCCTTGAAGATGCCGATTTCTATAAAGTCAGTGAAGCCGCTGAACATTTGGCAGACGACAAGATTATGGCATTGGAAGGCTGGGTCCCGACAGAAATAGAAGCCGACACTATCAGCTGGCTCAAGAAGGAGGATATTTATTTCGAGGCGACAGCACCTGAAAAAGGCGTCGACAATCCTCCAATTAAACTTAAGAACAGAAAATTTGCAAGACTGTTTGAGATGATAGGCAATATGTATTCTATCCCGACATATTGGGAGTTAGACATGACGCCTTTCTTCGCGCCTTTCTTCGTTTTGTTCTTCGGATTCTGTATGGGCGACTGTGGCTACGGAGCCTTGTTAGTTATAGTATCACTCGCTTTAATACTCAGCAAGAAACTAAAGGAGATGCAGAATGTCTTGTGGTTAGTGTTCTTCTTAGGACTCGGAACGGTAGCGATGGGCATCGTAAGCGGCACCTTCTTCGGAGTGCCTCTACTCGACGTCGATATTCCTTTCGTCAACAGACTCAAAGGTATCATGTTCAAACCTGACGGACTGTATTCAGCATTCTACGTATCATTAATAATAGGTGTATTCCAGATCTTGTTCGGCATGTGTCTGAAGATTATCAACCAGACCAAGATGACAGGCTTCGCCTCTGCCCTTCCAACAATAGGCTGGGTAATATTACTCTTAGGCGGCATTGTCACCTTCCTCGTCGATGGCATAGGAACGCCATTCTATATCTGCGTGATAGTAGGAGCTGTGTTTATCTTCTTGCTCAACGGACCACTCAACAAGATATATTCGCCATTCGTCAATATAGGTTCAGGATTGTGGGATACTTATAACATGGCGACAGGACTTCTTGGTGACGTGCTTTCATACATCAGATTGTTCGCCTTAGGATTGTCAGGTTCTATCTTAGGATTAGTTTTCAACGACTTAGCTATGAAGATGAGTCCCGACATCCCAGTAGTTGGAACGATAGTCATGCTCATCATCTTACTGTTAGGACATACTATGAATATTGCATTGTCTGCATTGAGTGCCTTCGTTCACCCTATGCGTCTAACTTTCGTAGAGTTTTATAAGAACTCAGGATTTGTTGGCGGTGCGAAACAGTATGAGCCGTTTAGGAAGAATTGAGAATTAAGAATTAAGAATTGAGAATTTTGGTAAAATATCATGTAGAGGCACACGGACGTGTGACTATTAAACAAAAGAAAATCAAATAAAATAATAACAAATAAAAATTAAACATTATGACAACAGCATTAGTATTAGCTTACATTGGTATCGCTCTTATGATTGGATTATGCGGTATCGGAAGTGCAATGGGTGTAACTTATGGTGGTAACGCAACCGTTGGAGCGATGAAAAAAAATGACGAAGCATTTGGCAACTACCTTGTTTTAAGTGCTTTGCCTGGAACACAAGGTTTGTATGGTTTCTTAGGATTCTTCTTGTTACAAGGAGTATTGACACCAGAGATCAGCATGAACCAAGCTATGGCAGTATTCTGCTGTGGTATTTTCCTCGGCGTTGTTGGTTTAATCTCAGCTTTGCGTCAAGGTCAGCTCTGCGCTAATGGTATCACTGCTATCGGCAACGGTCACGATGTTTTCGGTAAAACATTGATCTTAGCCGTATTCCCAGAGCTTTACGCTATCATCGCAGTAGCTGCAACATTTATGATTTCATCAGCTATCTAAAAGAATGATGATTTGAAAATTTCTTAGATTTTCAGATAAAAAAAGCAGCGAGTAGAAATAGTTTCTGCTCGCTGTTTTTTTTAGTCTCACTCACAAAACTACTTTGAGTCATTGTCTTAAAGACCCCTCCACTTCTTCTTTTGTCATGCCAGTGACATCCATAATAAAGTCTACACTCGCCCCTGACAATTTTAGGTTTGCCACTATATCTTTCAGTATCGTCTTTTTACCTTTTTCTATACCTTCAACCATACCTTCCTCGCGTCCTTTTCTCATGCCTTCTTCCAAACCTTCCTTTCTACCTTCTTTCCTACCTTTCTTCATACCCTCCCGCATGCCTTCACGCATGCCTTCCTTTCTTCCCATCGCTCTGCCTTCTAGCATGCCTTCGCCTCGTGAGGTGTAGATATTATCTTTCAATATCACAGTATTATCCAAATGACGATAATATGCCGACAGCTCCTCCTTACTCATCATTGCCAACTCTAACTTCTTCCTCGCCTCATTTAAACCCGCTGCCGTGGAGTCACTGCGTATGTCGCCTGTACTAAGATAATATATCCATTCTTCTAATGGCGTCGTCGGATTGTCATGAAAATCGTTTACCTTCAAAATATAATACTCCGGATACAACTCACTCACGACATCAACATTGAACTTCTGTCGCTGGAAAGGACTGAGATTTAAGACCTCGCCCGTATTAACACCCAGAAACTCCGTCTTGCCATGATACAGATAATCCTTACCCTGTCCTAAATCGAAATAGACAATATTGACGCTATAAATCTTCTTGATGTTTTGATAGCCTTCTCCTCTATTAATATATTCCGTCACCAACTTTGAGACGCCGAATAACATCCTTTGGAAATAAGCATATTCATCGTTATTCTGCACCTCTATGATAAACAGCTCGCCCTTGCTGTTCTCCGCAAGAATATCGACTCTGTTATATTTGTCAAACTCATCTTCCTGATTGCTCTCGCTTTCCAAGAGTCTGTTGATAACGATTTTCTCTTTAAACAAAGTTGTGAGGAGACCTTCTAAAACTGCATAGTTGGCTTTATCGCGAAGCATACGCTTCATCGCCCAATCGAATCTGATATATTTATTCTTTTCCATAAATTATGATTTTTTATTCTTGCAAAGATAATAAACATCAATGGGAAAAGCAAGATGAGAAGTGACATTTTTTCAATCATATATAACTTGTCACATAAATATTTCTTTTTATCTTTGCGAACAAATTAAATCATTATGAACAAGGTCTCGGAAAACCCTTTAAAAAACCGAACAAGTGGCGAGATGCCATTTATGGTTGTGACTGCCTTCTTCGTTACTTTATACTTGGTATCGAATATCATGGCAGTGAAAGTAATCAGTTTTTTTGATATCATCTATTTCGATGCTGGCACTATCACCTTCCCTTTTGCCTATATGCTCGGTGACATCCTCACAGAGATATGGGGTTATCATAAGGCTAAGAAAGTGATATGGATGACATTTCTCTGTAACATCATCATGGTCGTCTTCACGCAGATTGCTGTCTGGCTCCCATCGCCAGATTATTTAGAAGGCACTGCCATAGCTTACGACAGCGTCTTTACCTACGTGCCTCGTATCGTCATTGCGTCGTTGACAGGATTTCTCCTCGGTGAGCTTTCAAACGCATGGCTCATGGATAAGATAAAGAAAAAGACAGAAGGAAGATTCTTGTGGCTTAGGACGATAGGCAGTTCCATCGCCGCTCATCTTTTAGACACCGTTCCTTTTGTGTTGATAGCATTCGTCGGGACGATGACATGGCGCGACATCATTATGATGATAGCTACGCAATATTTCATGAAGTTAGGAATAGAAATTATCTTCGGCACGCCACTCGCCTACGCTGGAATATCATTTATAAAGAAGAAAATAAAAGAATGAAGAATGTATAAAGAATGAAGAATGAAGAATGTATAATGTAAAATTCCTCATTCTTAATTCTTAATTCTCAATTCTTAATTCTAAAAACCTCTCCCGGTTTCGGTATCACAATATCTTTGAATCCTGACTTTTCCAAGACTTTACTATAAGGCACCTGCGCTTCGTAGTCGCCGTGAACGATAAAAAGCTTCTTAACCTTCTCTGGATTTTGGCAACGCAGATATTCTTCCATCTCCTGATAGTCGGCATGTCCACTGAAGGCATCGATACTAAATATTTCTGCATTTACTTTATGAGGCATTCCGTGAATTGATATTTCTTTCTCGCCACTTAAAATACGCGCGCCAAGAGTCATAGGCGCACAATATCCGATTGCCAATATCGAATTATTAGGATTGTCGATATTATTTGCGATATGATGTTTCACCCTGCCAGCCTCCATCATGCCTGACGCAGAGATGATGATACACGGTTCTTTTCTTTGGTTCAAGGCTTTTGAATGATTGACATTAGTTATATATTTTAATGTTCCAAATCCAAATGGGTCGTCATCATGTTCAAGGACTTCCGCCACATCCTTATTAAATAGGTCAAGGTGCATACGGAAAATATTCGTTGCATTGACTGCCAAAGGACTATCGACATAGATAGGAATGATCGGCAATTTTCCCTCGTTATAAAAATTATTCAAGATATAGACGATTTCCTGTGTACGACCGATTGCGAATGAAGGAATGATGAGTTTGCCTTTTTTCTCAACACAAGTATGCTTGATGATTCTTAACAATTCATCTTCAGAAAGCTGCTTATTTTGATGCAATCTATCTCCGTAAGTACTTTCCACGATAAGATAATCGCATTGAGGGAAAGCGTCGGGAGCACGGAGCAAGTAATTATTGTTACGACCTATGTCGCCTGTATAACCAATTCTTGTCACTTCACCGAACTCGTCGATTTCTATTGTTGCGGCGGCACTTCCGAGCAAGTGACCTGTATTGGTAAACTTCACCTTTATATTATTGTCGATATAAAACTGACGGTTAAGTGGCACGCTAATGAAGAGTTCCATACATGCGTGGGCATCTTTTTCCGTATAAATAGGCTCGACAGGTTTCAATCCTTGACGGGCTCTTTTCTTGTTAAACCAGTGTGTATCGTTTTCCTGAATAAAGCCACTGTCGGGCAGCATGATGGAACAGAGGTTACGTGTTGCCTGAGTGCATATCACTGAACCTCGGAAACCTCTTTTATAAAAATAAGGTATCAATCCTGAATGATCAACATGAGCGTGTGTCAGAATGATATGGTCAATCTCCGCTGGGTCAACCATAGTATTTCTATTCAACGCGTCGGTTTCAAGACCTTTACCTTGAAACATTCCGCAGTCTAAAAGTATCTTCTTTCCATGACGAGTAGTGATAAGATGTTTACTACCTGTCACTTCTCTTGCAGCGCCAATAAATTTAATTTCCATATCAATCTTTATTTAATCATTAAAACAAATCTAACTGACTATCTTCTCACTCTGCCTAAGGTAAACACCAAGCCTAATCTCACGTTGGCAGAGCCATAGCTTGTTGCCATCTCCATTGGTGTTTTATCAAGCTTTGAGAATATCATCACATTATCTGTCAGAACATAGACGTTAAGAGGTCCAAAGTTAAGGCTGACTCCTGCGCCAATGGTATTGCCAGAATATTCAGATCTTGTATAGCTTGCAGTCACGTTCAACAATCTGAAGAATGAACCGCTATATGCCAATGTAAATGAAGGTCTATATTCATTTCTAATATAACACATTTGACTTATAGCAGTAATTCTAAGCATTGGCATAAGTTCAAAATAGCCTTGTAACATAATTCTGGTTTTAAGAGAAGTTGTGTAGCCAGGTCCGTCGTATAAGGAATCATTATCCCAAATATCTTCCACTATACCTAAATACATTTCATTGAAGTCGAGTTTCATCTCGAGGAGATCTTCAAAATCGTCTATCAAGGCGTCGTTCACCACGACATTATCTTTGTGATTATGTTTCTCTTTAGACTTATCCCATTTAATAAAGCCGAGGTCATATACTCCAGCTGCTATGCCTATATGTTTGTTAAAAGTATATGATGCGCCAAAGTCGATGCCGTATCCTATATTTTGCTTGAAATCAAACATATTATTAAAATTCACCTCTTCAAACAAAGTCCCGAAATCGCCAATAGTATTGATGTTGTCTAATTTCAATATTGAAGAAGCCTGCATATTGATATTTACATCAGCTGTCATGGCATAAGTATTAGGGTCAGTATAAATCTTGGTCTGGTCATCATTGACAGAGACATTTACAACACCGAGCAAAACCTTAGGTCTCACACCTACTGTCAATTTTTTCGTAACATCATATTGAAGTCCGACCGACACTTCTGTTAATAAGTTTGCATCGAGGCCTATACTAAAGTCGGCAGGATTATCATGACCGAGATAATTGCCATTACCATTAACGAAGAAACCTAGGAAGTCTCTCGAGTAATGAGCCTCTGCATTAAATTTAAGTCGGCAGTCGAAATCAATGAACAATCGTCCGAGTCTTAATCCAAGACGTAGCACATCCATTGATAAGTTAGCATTGATGAGATTATCATGTTCGTCAAGGCTATTGATAAACTTATTGGCGTCTATTGAGTTTGGCAATCCATTAGCATCGAAGCCGAAGATATTATTGTATCTAACGCTTGAGTTAAAGAGTGAGACACCCACATTAGACACCCCGACACCGAATACGAACTTTGACTCGACAGGTATAGCTGGATTATAGTAATTATTATATGAGAGGTGCGGCAATAATGTCAAAGCTATTCCATCATTTTGAGCCTTTGATGCCATTGTAAATGACATCATTATTAACAACACAAATATCCTATATATTTTTTTCATAACGATCATTTTTTAGAAATCCACATTTTCAAGATTAATCTCAGTTGTTTTTGTTTTAATACCAAGTTTCAAGTCGAAATAATCGTTGGTATTCATGATAATGGTATTACCCAATGACGACAATTTCAAGTCGATGCAGAGCTTATCTGCAAGTTGCACGTGATCAAGTTTATCTTCCGATACTTTTATTGTCAAGACATCTTCTGTCAACTGTCCATCGAAATATCCATGAATTGTGGTATTGCTGGTAAATAAGGAGTCAATGATATAACCTTGATACATCATATAGATCTGAGGAGTAATCTGGAATGGCATTTTGTTTTTAAAGACGAGTTTAAACTCCAACTCATCAAAAACATCTTTCACATCAATGCCTTCCACTTCAGTATTTACATCAGACAACTGAAGGTCAAAATCTAAAGTATCTCTAAAGCATAATTCATTTATATTAAACTTCAAAGGTAATGTTAAATCGGCGATGACATCAATATGAGATTCGTCGGAGATGAGATAATCCTTCAATTCGTCGCATCCAACCATGATATTTCCATTGAAAGTAATGAGGTTATAGTTACCGAGCACATCAATTTGTTCAACCAGCTGATCATCTAAATCAGAGATAATATCATAACCATCGTGAGTATTATGCAACTCAATACATATGCTATCGGTTTGTTTCAACTCAATTTTGTTATTATTCTCGTCGGTGAGGTACAATTCATTGATTACGCCTTTTGCTTTGAAGCCAAATGAATTATGATATTTTATATTGAAATCAGGTGTTACGAGTTTAAAGTCACCGGCAAGATTTTTAAATCCGAAGCTTATCGGCTGGCTTCCTATGAAATCGAAGTTCATATCATTGATAGCACCGTCTATCGTCAGGAAGTCAAGGTCTTTGACACTACCTTTAATGTCGAAATTATATTCGCCTCCAATAGCTTGATCAATCATAATTGCAAGTCGGGCACCGAACGAAATCTGACCGTCGATAGGAGCCACCTTGCAATTTTCCAATGGGATATGGATATTTTGTTTGTCTTTATCCATAAGCAACTCTATCTCGAGAGGCTTACCGTCATTGAGAATGATATTATTTGTAAAAAGAACCAAAGTATCAAGGAAATCCATATCAGTGGCGAGTTCAATATTGATACCACCTTCTTTAATAACTACAGATGTAATGGAATAGCCCTCATAAGAGAAAGGCATCGAGAAAAGTTCATCGAAGGAGTATGAGTATGGTATTGGCACTGGTGGAGCTTGGATCTCTGGCATTTCAAATGTCTGATCTGCATCAAAATCGACATCAGGTATCTGACCGAACACATCAGCAGCTTTAACTGCATTATTAACAGAATCTGCATAATAGGCATAGATGTCACCATTATCTAACACTTTAATAAATTGATAGAATGAGGAATCCACTCTATCCATCAAATCTCCAATCGTGATGGTATCCGCGAACAATGAAATCGCGAATTGATTGTTCATCTCCACCTTTTTTATTTCATGATCACCACACGAAACAACGGAAACACTTAGCAAAGCATAAACAAATGCTCTAAAAAGCGTGATAACTTTTCTTTTCATAATGAATAATTTAAGTCTATTTGTTTTGATTATTTTCTCCTGCTTATCCCCTGCACAAAAGTAAATATTTTTTTATAAAAAAAAAGTATTTTTTAATAAAATATTAATAAAAAAAGGGAGACTTCTCCCCCTTTTTAAATGATAGCATCATGTAAGATAAAGTCATCTTAACACAATCTTTTTCACATATACATGATCTTCCGTCTTCACCTCAAAGAAATATATTCCGTTAGGAAGTTCTGAAACATTGACTTTCCCATTTTCCACATTTATTTTTTTAACAATCTGTCCTTGGTAATTATATATTGTGGCATCAAAAGACTTATCATGATCTACATATATTACATCGGAAGCCGGATTAGGATATATATCAATTTGATTTTCCTCTATTTTAAAATCAGCGACATAATCTACATTTTCATCAATTTTTATAATGTTAAGCGCTGGCAAAACGATATTATCCAAATATACGCAGTCATCACTGTTAGAATCAATTTTATCTTTTTTATAAGTCCATTTCAGGGTGTGAGTTCCTTCTGAAACGAGATGTGTAAATTGTTGCCAATCAGTAGGTGAATTATTACCGTTCCATCTAATTATTTCCACATCATCGACATAGAAATATAGTTTGTCGTAATAGTCGCAAGCTGTTTTATAGTAGAAGCTTATTTCAGTCTCTTCAACGAAATCTACGGCAAGATACATCGTCGAGCTTTGACTATCATCAATGTCGCCGGATCTAGCACAATAAGTTCCTTCGTAAGCACCGCTACTTATCAACCAATCGGCGTCACCTTCAAATTGCCAATCGGCCTTTGAGAAGTCGCCTGTTTCAAAGTCTTCCATCGACTCTCCGATAGTGATATAATAGTTGTATTTGAATTTGTAGTTACCTGCAGTAAGAGAGCATAGCACTTCAAAGACGGTTCCGCTCTTCACTTTTTCGTCCGACTCGAAGTCGACAGTAATCTCCATGACATCACCTGCTTGCAAAGTTTCTCCTGTAAAATCTGGCTCCAAGAAAGTCAAGTCGTCGGAGCTACTAATCATCTCAGCTTTAATATCGCGGGCTTCACTATGACCGTTATTCCTAACTGCTATAAATAAAGTAGCTTCTGCACCTGGTTCAACGATTTGACTTCTTACATACATAGTATCGATTTCAAACTTAGGAGCATTGGCTATGATTGAAAAGTCGTCAGTCCATGACTCATCACCCGATTTACATACGACATTGAATGACAGTTCCTCTTGGTCTGGAACATTATCGGCGACGTTAAACTCAAACTTATCCTTAATCTCTGCTGTCGCATTAGCTCCAAGTGTGGCAATAGTAGCATTAGTTTTTGTCATAGTGACGTAATCACTTTTTGAAACAAGTTCAACGTCAATATTGTTTGCTACTTTTGCACCTATGTTTTTAATTGTAACATCAAGATTTATTGTCTCTCCATAATCCAACTGACCATCGCTTTCATTCAAATCATAACTATTGAAAATCAAGAAAGCATCGTCAGCCGACTTCACTTCTACGTCTTTCATCACAGTGACTTTATTATAAGAAATCACCGTAAGTTTCAATGTTCCTTCTTCAGTAAGTTCAGGGAAATTGAGATTTGCCCGACCATTTTTAATATATGAAGAAGCAACTATCTGACCGTTTTTCGACAATGTTGCGATACCGAAATCTACATTAGCATTGACGGTATAGTTTGTCATTCCCACAAACAATTCTTCCGAGCTGCAATGTACTTCCATTTTTGAAGGAGTTTCAGTTCTAACCATCATGGAAGGGTCGCCGAAAAGAAGCCAGGAGTAATGAGTATATCCTTGGTCTTCTGGGCACATATCAAGGATGTACATATTTCCATTCAAGGAAGCTCCGCCGAGTGTGTGTTTATAGCCCTTGCGCCATTCTGTCAAGATTGCTATCATCTCATCTTGTCCGTACAATGGTGGCACCCATGGCTGTGATATCCATGAGAACATACCGCCAATAGCACCGACAGGAGCTCCCGTAGCTGGATTTTTTGCTCTCATCCATGACTCAGCGAAACATTCGTCAAGGTCAAAATGTCCGTTGAGACACGACACTGACCAGATAAACGGCAGCATATTATCATTTGCCAAATTGTGAACACATTGCGTATCGAAGTTGGCAAGTACCCATTTCAATTCTTCACCATGATCACAGTAAGTAACGATACCTGCACCTTTATTGAAATCTGCTGTTATGTCTGAAGCTGTAATCGTATATCCATCAACGCCGTCGTATATTTGAGACACTTCTGTATAAGTATAGTTCAAGAGGGTATCGCGGATAAAATCAATATGTTCGTATTCTCTTTCGCCGAAGTGACCACCGCCTTCGTTCGCCGAGATTCCTATACCTCTCGACAACCATGTGGCGGTCTCGTCAATATCGCGTTCATAATATATTATTCTATCAACTTGATTTTTTGCGTCTTCTAAATCCTTGACAGACAAACGACCGACCAAAACCTCTTCATAGAAGTCATCACCTTCTAACATTCCGTAGTAGTTATCTGTTTTGGCAATATATTGCCAACCATCAAGAGTGACAATCACTTCGTATGGAGGCAGGTTATCATATTCACCTACCAAGAGGATGTAAGTCAGATTAGGGTGAGAGTCATAATAATTCGCGATATAACTTTTCATATCATCGAGAGTTCCGGTCTGGGAAGCAGGTACCATTGTCGTAGGACGACCAGAGATATTTTTCCATTCCACCAAAGGCTTGACAGCGTCTTGGTATTCATCGACGCAAATCACTAACATCTCGCCTTCATCTTCGACGAAGGAATATCTCTTATTTTCCGTATAATTAATGAAACGACGTTTGTAAGAAGCAGCCATCTCAGGATTTACAGTTTCGTTACTTCTCTTGGCTATCTTTGGGTTAATGCCATTGTCGCTTACTTTCTTGACAGCGATACGGAGGTCGGTATAGACGCGTAATGTCTTAGCGACAGGGTTATATGAATAAGGATAAACCATAAGGTTTTGTCCTCGGAAGTCTCTCAAGATATAAGGATCTTCCAAACGTGCTGGTGTTGCTGGATAGAACGCATCTTGCTGATACATCTCGCCATAAGTATAAGGCACATCATCAGGATTTATCTCACGGCTGAAATTACCTTTTGATGGAGCCACCTCAACATTTTCGAAATCGACGAAATTAGATTTCACGATAGAGACTTTCATTTCCGCTTTATCACCTATTATAATAGGTATAGGATACATTGGGATATCGGGAGCTCCTGCGATGAGCATAGAAGCCATGTCGATACCGCTGACTACGATTTGTTCGCCTCTTGGTGTCGTGGCAGCGTTTTGGAAGAATCCGCCGACTTTCACATCGACTACTATTTCTTCTTCTGTCGATGACACCAAACTTTCTTGAATCCTTGATGGAGCTGACTTATCAACACCCACCCATTCTTGTGCCGACATATTGAACGTCACATACAAGAACATTGTCACTAAGCATAATAACCTTTTCATTTAAATTAACGCGAGTTCGATATAAAGTAATTCATTAGAAATGAATAACATAAAGATATTTTTTTTGTGTCTTTATGGTGCAAAAAAAGAACAAAACCTTATGTTATCCGACAACAAATTTATTGAAATTATTTATATGGCAGACGACTTCTGCATTTTTTTATTCATAAATTTTAATGGCAATTAATTACAAAACCATCACTATTGGATGGAAGACTTTATGAATATTGCCTTCCACCCAACTAAAATGTATTTGTTTTTACTTGATAAACATCAAATCGGTATCTTTTTCAAATACGACTTCAAAACTGAAATATCCATATCCAGAACCACCTCGTGATAGAACAATATTATATGTCTGTCCCAATTCCAAATTACTCAAGACGAACTCAACGCTGACAGGACATACACAGTCACATGGTTCCGAGTCGTCTTCATACATATAAACTCTGATTTCATTTCCGTTCATGCTTAACTCTTCCCAGAACTCTTCAGAGCAACAATTGAAAAGAGTATTTGTTGTTCTAATTTTAAGACTATTGTCATCTATAGCGGTAACGTATATAGTATCACTATCGTAATACCCTCCTCTATCTTCATCCAAGCATGAAGAGACCGAAAAATCAGAAATGTTTACATTTTGTGAAGGGGTGTTTGGTGAGAGAGTGTCTGATGTAGGAGTGTCCCCATCTGGTTCTGGTTCTGGCTCTGGTTTGCATCCGACAAAAACAAAAGTTACAACCAATAATGACATTATTATTGGTAAAAACATGGTTTTATAGTTATTTTTTTTCATGGTATAATAATTTTGTGGTTAACGTTATTTATTTTACATTTATTGTGCTATTACCAAACTAAAATGTATTTGTTTTTATTTGATAAACATCAAATCTGTATCTTTTTCAAATACGACTTCAAAACTGAAATATCCATAATAACCTCGTGATAGAACAATATTATATGTCTGTCCCAATTCCAAATTGCTCAAGACGAACTCAACGCTGACAGGACATACACAGTCACATACTTCCGAGTCGTCTTCAAATATTTCTATAAGGATTTTATTTCCTTCCATAGATAGCTCTTCCCAGAATTCTTCAGAGCAGCAATTAAAATAAGCTATGTTTCTTATCATAAGGCTGCTATCATTTACTGCAACAGCATAAATAGTATCATTATTATCATACATTAGTCCACGGTATTTTTCGAGACATTCGGAAACTAAAAAATCAGAAACATTTACATTCTGTGAAGGAGTGTTTGGTGTAGGAGTGTCCCCGCCAGAATTTTGACCATCTGGATTAGGTACTGGTTTACATCCAACCAAAACAAAAGTTGCAACTAACAATAATACTGTTAGTAATGACATAATTTTACTATTATGTGTTTTCATAGTTTATCAATAATTATTTTCTCGACCATTACTTTATCGTCCATTCTTATTTCCAAGAAATAAACTCCAGCTCTCAAGTCAGACAAATCCAAATTACCATAGTTATCATATCTTTTATACATTACCTGACCTTGATAGTTATAAACTACAGCATCGAAATTTTCATCAAGTTCGACGAATATAATTCCAGATGTTGGATTAGGATATAGCGATATTCTATTCATTTCATAATCGAGGACATTTACTCCCGACTTATTATTCGGATCCACTACGATAAACGCTGGTTCAGAATAATTCTCACCATTTTTAGCGACTATAGTATACGTCACGATATTGTCAGAAACATTATCATTGAACTCTGTTGTTGTTTGTGTTGCAACCAGTTCTCCATCGCGTCTAATAAGATATTCCGTTGCATTTTCAACAGCATTCCACGACAATGTAAGATTTTCATTATCGATATTATATTTCAATCCTGCGACTGCATCGAGTATTCTCACCACGCAAATTGGAGGGAAAACTATGTTATCGACATAAGCTCTATCTTCACCTTCACTTGTCGAAGAGTCTTTTCTGTATCTCCATTCCAATGTGTAAGAACCTTTTTTCAATTGATGCGTATATTGTTCCCAATCAGTTTCGCCCGACCATTCTTTATATGCCAAAGAATTAACAAGGAATTCCAATTTGTCGTAATATAATTCTGATGATGTTTTAACATAGAATGTCAATGGGCCATCGGCAACCACATCAACCTGAACTTTCATTCTTGTGTATTTATTATTAGACACATTATCCGATTTGACGCAATATTTACCTTCGTATGGTTTTATTGAATCTATGACCCATACGCCTTCACCTTCTATTTTCCATTCATGAGCCGAGAAATCACCAGTTTCAAAGTTATCACCGACCAAGCCGACTTTTAATTCATAATTCGTTGATTCTGTTACGAAATCTGCATTAACCGTACAAATCACATCGAACACGGTACCTATCAATACAGACTTAGCCACATTGAAATCTAATGTCACAACATAAGATTCACCTACTTTAACTTCTTCAGTAACAGCCGATATATCTTCAAACTCAATATCAGATGAACTACTATACGCTTCTGTTACAACATTATAAGCCACCGCATTACCAACATTTTCAAATTCAATTTCAATAGCGGATTTCTCTCCAGGTTGAGCAAGTTTGTTGGAGTGCATGCCTACCCTATTGATTACGAATACTGGTGCGTATGCATATTCATAAAACATTGTTGTCCATGTATCTGTACCATTGCTACATGTCACTGTAAATTCTATTTTTGTCTCATCTGGTATGCTAGGGTTAATATTAACGGTAAATGCCTTATCAAGATTTATTTCTTCATTGGCGTTGATTGTAGTAATTTGAACATTGTTCTTTGATATTGTAACATATTCAGAATTAGCGCTAAGAGTAACGGTCACATTATTAGTAGCTTGCTTACCAACATTCTTTATTCTCATAGAGATGTCTGTTGTCTTACCATATTCTAACGCGCCGTTATCTTCATGAATTTCATGAGAGGTATGGATGAGATAAGGAGTCTCAGCCGGAATGACGTTTATTTCTTTAACTTCCGTGACTCTATTATAACCCATCACGACCAATTTAGCTTTTCCTTCAATTTTAAGAGGTTCAAAAACGAGTTCTGCCACACCATTTTTTATTGGAGCGCTTGCAAGTATTTCGCCATTAAACGATAATGTAGCGATACCATAATCAGCTTCAGCACCGATATTAAACTGTGTCATACCTACAAACAAATCCTGTTGAGGCAAAGTAATATTCAATGGTTTAGGCACATCTGTTCTTATCATCAAGGAAGGATCGCCGAAGAGTATCCAAGTGTTGTGAGTCTCTGGTCCTTCAAAAGGATCCATATCCATCATAAACATATTACCATTACATGATGCGCCGCCGAGAGTATGCTTATATCCTTCACGCCATTCTGTCAAAATAGCGACCATCTCATCTTGAGCATACATTGGTGGATTCCATGGCTGAGAAATCCATGAGAACATACCGCCAATAGCACCCGTCAATCCACCTGTGTTTGGATTCGAGGCTCTCATCCATGCTTCAGCGAAACATTCATCATAGTCGAACTGACCATTATTACAAGCCACCGACCATATAAAAGGCAACTTGTTGTCGTTTGTCAATCTGTGGACTTCCTTTGTAGTGAAATTTGCCACAGCCCAACTTTCAGGGCTACCGTGATTACAATAATTAATCAAGCCTAAGCCTTCACTGAAGTCAACTACCATTTGTGATGATGAAGGATAATTAACGTTTGCATAATATTGAGAGACTTCTGTATAAGTATAATTCAATAAGGTATCTCTGATAAAATCCATGTGTTCATAGTCGACTTCGCCATAGTGACCTTGACCTTCTTTAGCGGCGACACCAGCAGCCTTCGACAACCATGTAGCTGTTTCATCAATATTACGTTCATAATGAATTATTTTATTAACCTGATTTACAACATCGCCTACCGATTTTACAGACAAACGGCCCACCATCACTTCTTCGTAATAATCGTCACCTTCCAACATACCGAAATAGTTGTCAGATCTACCACCGCTCATTGGATGTGCAGGCAAATTATTATGTTCTCCGACTAACAGCAGATAAACAAGCTCAGGATTTTCAGCGTAATAACTCTCGATATATTCTTTTAAGTTATCACCAGTCTCCGACAATTTAACTAATGATGTAGGACGACCAGATATGTTTTTCCACTCAACCAAAGGCTGCAGTGCTTCTGCATATTCATCAACACAAACTATCAACATCTCGCCTTCTTCTTCCAAGAACGAATATCTTGTTTCTTTTGAAGGATAATTAATGAAACGACGTTCGTATAATGCATTGACTTCTGGAGCTACTTTATTATTTCTCTTACGATTAACTTTTTGGTTGACACCATTATCGCTCACTTTCTTTGCTTCAATTCTCATATAAGTATAAACGCGTAATGTTTTTGTCACAGGATTATATGAATATGGATATACCATCATATTCTGTGCACGGAAGTCACGCAAGATATAAGGTTCACCGAGTGATGCTTGTTGAGCAGGATAAAACGCATCTTCCTGATACATACCGCCATAAGTATATGGAACATCATCAGGATTTATTTGTCGGCTAAAGTTTCCTTTTGAAGGTGCAACATCAACATTCTCAAAATCAACATACTCTGATTTTATGATTGCTATTTCCATTTCAGCATAGTCACCTACTATCATAGATATTGGATACATTGGGAGATTAGGAGCTCCTTTTATTGGCATCGCTGCCATATCCTCACCACTGATAATAAGCATATCGCCTTTGTCTGTCTTTACCGTCTCCTTATAGAAACCATTTATATCAACATCAACGATTATTGAATTTTCCGATGAAGAAATCAATTTCTCCTGTATTCTTTTATGAGCACTCTTATTAATTCCGACCCATTCTTGTGCATTGATAGACAATGCCAACAAAAAAGCAATAATTGTTAAAAAAGTTTTTTTCATAGTAATTTCTCAAATTAATTAAAAAGGGTAAAACCAAATAGTTTTGCCCTTAAATGTTTAAATCTATTGAATTATTATTTTATTAATTTTCATTTCACCATCAGCTACAAGTTTCAAGAAATAAATTCCATTTTGCATATTAGCAACAGAAATGGTATTATCTTCTGACGAAACTCCTTCGAGCACCACTTGTCCTAAGCTGTTTATCATCTGATACTCATATCTTGGAGCATTCGATGTAATATTAATAACATCAGTTGCTGGATTTGGATAAACATCGAACTTAACATTATTCACCTCAATTTCATTTACATTTGTGGTATCAATACAACTTGTCACAAATTCGCAATGTAGTCCTTCTTTAAGATTCTTTCCAGAATCGTATATCAATTCACCATCTTTATATTCAATGGTATATGAACATTCATAGCTATTATATTTAGCTTTAATGAAAGAAACCGTTACTTTTGTTCCTAAGGCGATACCTTTTTCAATAGCAAGCAAATCCCCATCAAACATCGTCAGTGTATCGGTTGGTGTACCGTCGTCATATTTCACTTCGATAGCCGATTTTGCCCAGCCATCGCCAAACTGGTCTTTCAAAGTAAACACCACATCACAAACATTTGTCAAGACACATGAACCGTTTGCCGTTTTGTCGTTATCAGCCACCAAGCTGAAATCGACATGGAATTTTTCTGTCATAGGACATGATGCGTCTACAGTAAACTCAAAATCAAATTCAGCGACTTCATCTATATCGATCACCTCCTTGCTTGCTGTCGCATTCTTAAATGTAACATATTCACTTGATGTTGTAGCTGTCACAACAGCATTTGTTGCTTTATATCGTCCCACATTTTTAAATTTAGCTTTGACGCT
This sequence comes from Lentimicrobiaceae bacterium, assembly GCA_015061315.1. Classification (GTDB taxonomy): domain Bacteria; phylum Bacteroidota; class Bacteroidia; order Bacteroidales; family F082; genus Limimorpha. Next base: position 55,897 of record SUWV01000007.1, on the reverse strand, counting down.
GAATGTTCCACCAGGTTCAAAACTGTTGCCCCACACATAATCTTCATATTCAATGATAGGACTTACGACATTCACCAAGAATTTGTTATTCCATTTCATTGTGTCATATTCTATTTCACAATCAATTATGATAACTGTTTCATCGTCAGCTGTTTTGTCAATTACAAAAGAAAACTCATCATTCAAATCAATTGTTGATTTTGATGCCAATGACGAGAATGTAGCTTGCGAATCTGTGAATGTTATATATTCCGAATCACTGCTTAATGTAACTTTTGTTTCACCTTCAGTCGACTCTTCACCTACATTTCTAACTGTCAATGTCATCTTACATTCTTGATTTACAGGAAAACTTTCTGGATTTACCGAATATACCGACAAGTAAGGACCTTCTGTTGGAGCCACTGTTACGTTCTTAATATAAGGTATATGTCTTGGATGTGTCACCACCACTGTTGCTTCGCCGTCTGACAATATAGGAGTGATTGGAACATCTACCACGCCTGCTATTCCAACTTCTGCCGCGCCATGCAATACTCCGTCCTTTGATATTGCGACGTATGATGAAGGCTCAGCTGCAACAGTATAAAAATCTAATCCCATATTGATAATATCAGGATGAGAAACTGTATTAGGAGTAGGATTTGTTCTGAACGGCATGACTGTTCCGTCGCCAATTGTGTGATAAGCTTCCCAATAGTACAACGTCTCAATGCCGTTGGTATTTTCATATTCAGCATTAGAACGGGCACTTGTCACAGAGAGGTTGCCAACAAAAGGAATTGCCGACAAAACATTGTAGACATCATCTTCCCAAATCATTTCATAGACTCCGGTCTCTGTTTGTGTTACATTAGGCATTTTATCATACACAGCTGTCGCACCTACAACGAAATAATAATCTTCATACCAGTATGTTACAGGGCATGATCCGATATATCCCCACGCTCCTTTTTCTTTAGCTCTAATCATTGTCTCACCCAAACATGGCGACTGTGTATATCCCCAGTTACCAGTGAGGCAGCAGTTTCCCAACGCCCAGAAATATTTGTCTTTGTTAGATAATTTCAAAACATCGGCATTGCTAAAAGCAGGATCCACCCAACCTGTTTCAACGCCATGAGCCGTATAGTTCACAAAGCCTACACCTGTATTTATATTATCGTAGCAGCCTGTATAGACATTAGTGTATTTATACACTTTATCCATGCCATTGGTTTGGTTGAAGAAAAAGTTTGTTGCATAATTAATGGAAGGCGTTCCCACTTTAGGATTCCACCAGTTATCAACGCCAGCTATCATCAAGGCATTGTTTAGATATGAAGGATCTGGCATTGTATATTTTTCATATTGAAGAACTTTATTTATCAAATTTTCAAGTTCTTCCACTGTCTCACAACTCATTCTGCTATAGTAAATGTCAGGGAAGTAATCACCATCAAGACTACCATAGTACAAGTCAGTAACCAAATTCGTCTCTTGTCCAGAAGGAACACTTGGAGCCACTTTATCGCTATCTCCGACAATGACAAGGAAAGTAGGTTTATTCTCACTATTATATTGCTCTTTGACATGCGATTGTATTTCTGATGCAAGCGTATTACTTTCAACATATTTCACATTGATAAAGAAACCTTTTTGTGTCTTCCATTCAAGCCATGGCTGAAGAGCCTCTTCAAACATACTGTTAGCCACGACAGTCATATATACTGGAGCCTTGTATAAGTCAGGATGTTCATCAAAAATATCGGTAACGGCTCTCGAGTTATATAATTGTTTATAAACCACATCAAAATAAGGGCTGTATGATTCCAACAAAACCTTTTCTGTCGTTTCAACTTCTGCATTTTCAAAATCGACATCTAATTGTATATCGTTATAAACACGAAGTGTATTATTTGCTGGATTATAACTGACAGGTTCTACTTGTAAAGCAGCTATTTGAACTCCACGCATCGTTCCTAAAATCTCCATAGAGACTTCTGGTGAATTTGAATGAGCTCTTGTTCTATAAGCTTTCTTATCATATTGAAAAACGACATCTTCCGTTTTTGTATCTTTACTATACGATGGCTGTTGTGGATATACTCTTTCTACGCCATAATCGTTAAGTTTATAATCTGAAGTAGTATAAGCCACTACATTCACTACAGGTTTTGCGCCAAAAGGGACTGCTATCAGCTTGCGGGTGACAGGCAATGATGGAGCTCCTATCTCACCACTTGGAACTGCATCCGACATAACGAGTCTCGAAAAAGCACCAAACTCTGTCTCAACGTTTTCCATGTCGATAGCGTTATATGAAAACGTCGTCTCAAAACCTTTCAAAGTCGATTCCGAGATCTGGTTTCCTCTAAAACCCGAATTCAATTCAATCCGTGCTTGAGCGTTAAGCTGAACACTCATCATAGCCATAACACACAAGGCAACAACCTTCTGAAAAATAGAAATCTGCATTTTTTTCATCTGAATTAGTTTAGTTATATTTTAATATTTATTTCTCTTTAAAACCCGACTTTCACTCTCATGAAAAAGACTTCATTTAAGCTAATTATCAAGCCTACAAATTTAATGATTTTTCACTAATATAAATAAGGTATTTTCAAAATAAATATCATTTTTCAGAATAAAAAAATAAAGAAGACCTCACAAAGCCTTCTTTATTCATAACGTATTGAAAATAAAGTATTACTTATCTATTCAATATCTTTCTATACTGGTTCGAGTCGTTAAGGATCTCAACCGCTTTTTGCACCACTTTATCATCTTGCATCACGACCTTATAATAAGCCTCCATATCCCATTCATTACGAGCTATCAAAGCTTTAAGCTGCAACTTTATCAAAGGAGCCGAACGTTCATACTGCTCATCATTCCAGTCCACTTTTTCTTTCTCAGCGTAATTCTTAAAATCTTCAATCATAGAATCTGTCACTTGGAAATCATCATCAAAGTTCTCAAAATCACCATATTGCTCAATAATTTCTTTTCTATGCTCCATAACATAATCGACAGTAAAACGATTAAAGATACCTTTACGAACCAAATCGGTGTATAATTGGGTAGCGTAAGATGTATCAACAGGCATGAAAATATCTGGCATAATTCCGCCTCCGCCATACACCGTCCTCTCGCTCAACAATGTCGAATACTTCAGAGAGTCAGGGAATTGAATACTATCGGCATGATAGAACTCGCCATGTTTCATTCGTTTTGTCATTTCCTTAAAATAATCCTCCGAACCTTTGTCGTAGGAGCGCTGTATGCAACGACCGGTAGGTGTATAGTAACGAGCTGTTGTAAGACGTATCACCGAGCCGTCTGGAAGATTGAAAGGTCTCTGCACCAAGCCTTTACCAAACGAGCGCCTACCAATAAGCACGCCCCTATCCCAATCTTGAACAGCGCCTGAGACAATCTCGCTCGCCGAAGCCGAACCCTCATCAATCAAAATCACGAGTTTACCGTCAGCGAACTTACCGTTTTTGTCGGTAGCGAAAATCTGCTTAGGACTCTTATCGCCTTCTGTAAAGACTATCGTCTTATCTTTCTTCAAAAACTGATTACTTAATTCGACAGCAACATTGAGGTAGCCGCCACTATTACCTCTCAAATCGAGAATCAACGACTTCATTTTCTTAGCTTTCAGTTCCGTCATAGCCTCTTCAAACTCTTCCATTGATGTCTTAGCAAAACGATCCAATTTGATGTAGCCAATATTTTTATCGAGCATAAAAGAAGCATCGATGCTGTTAAGCGGAATGGCATCGCGAGTAACTTCAAAATCAATAAGTTCATTACTATCGCCACGTTTAATACCAAGAGTAACTTTAGTTCCCTTCTTACCTCTCAAGTGTTTTGCAACATATTCATTATTAACTTTTTTACCAAAGGCATCTTCTCCGTCTATCTTCACAATCTTATCTCCAGCCATAATGCCTACCTTATCAGAAGGACCGCCAGGCACTGGTGTGATAACCAAAATAGTATCCTGAAATATCTGAAACGTCACTCCAATTCCTTCAAAACTACCTTCCAAAGGTTCGTTAGCTTTTTGAACGTCTTCCCTTGGGATATATGCAGAATGTGGATCTAACTCCTTGAGTGCTGCTACAATAGCCTCATCCGTCAAATTATCAAAATCGGCAGTGTCTACATAAAAATTGTTAATCAAATAATAAACCGTCGACAACTTCTGAAGCGCCGACTTAGAATCCATTTTTACCTCCGACTGCTTCTCCTGAGCATTAAGCGAAAGCTGCAAACCAATAAATAGGAATAATAATAATCTTAAATGTTTCATATCTTCTTCTAATAAACAAACTATAAATTGTTAATTGTAAACTGTCAATTGTCAATTGTTAATTGTCACTGACGTATAACATCAAAGTGATTATCTTCATATAACCTTATGATTGTCGATGCTTTAGGTTTTGTCAAGACATCATGATAAAGCTGAACCACATAATCAACCGACGATTTGATATGCTCGCTGATTTCCACATAAATAGAAGGAGCCATATCGCCTGCGAGATTAGCAGATGTTGAAGTTATTGGGCGTCCCAACTTAGCAATCAAGGCTTTACAGAAATCATTATCGACCACGCGGATGCAAATAGAGCCATCTGAAGATACATTTTTCGCCAAACCCTTCGACTCAGAATATATGACACTCAAAGGATTTTTAGCAGCGCGAATTATATCAGGAGCGATAGGTGGCAAATTATTTACATAATCCTTTAACATTTCTATGCTATCAACCAACACTATCAAGCCCTTGCCTTTGGAACGTTCTTTTACCTTATATATCTTCTCAACTGCGTCGTAATTCGTTGCATCACAACCAATTCCCCAAATAGTATCCGTTGGATATATAATAACTTTACCTTCTTTTAACAAATCACAACATTTATTAACTTCTAACTCAAAAGCATTCATATCATTCATTTTTTTATTGCAACAAAAATAATTTATTAAAAAATATAAACACAAAATTTTATAATTTTTTTTAACATTAAACTTTAACTATAAATAATGCTCTTACAAGTCTTTTTATTAAATTTGCAAACAATTAATTTTCCAAAATGTTGATGATAATAATTTCGGTTTTAATAGGATTATGCTTCGCTACGCTTTTGTACATCTCGAACAAAAAGCAGCATTATAGCAAATTATTAAATACCATATTGTTTATTATCAGAAGCTTATCAATAAGTCTAATCGTTATACTCTTCTTTAACCCTTATATAAAGGTAAATAATAAAGTCACAGAGCCATCTACTATAATCATCGCACAAGACAACTCTAACTCCTTGATTTTAAACAAAGACTCTGTATTTTACAAGAAAGATTATCCTCTCGTTTTAGACACATTGATTAATAGTCTAAATAAAAAACATTCTATCGACAAATATCTTTTCGGCAATGAAGTAAAAGATTTTGACACTATTGATTATCAGGATTATTACACCGACATTCACGAAGTCTTAAAAATTATTAAGAAAGATTATTACAAGAAAAACGTAGGAGCCGTCATTCTACTTTCCGACGGCATCAGCAACAAATCATATTCTCCGGAGCAGGACATAGAGTCGTTTCCATTTCCAATTTATACAGTAACACTCGGAGACACAACAAATTATCCAGATTTGTATATCAAGGATGTATTTTACAACAAAAGCGTTCCAACAGAGACAACAATCCCTATAAGATTAGTAGCGAATGCAAATAACTGCCGCAACAAAACTATAAATGTCAAACTTTTAGTTGATAACGAAATTATTGAAGAAGTAGAAATTCCTGTCAATACAAATCGTTTTTCTAACACAATAGATTTCAGTATCGACTCTGGCGAAGAAGGCGCGAAACAAATAGACATTCAGATTGAAGAAATCGAGGACGAACTCACAACAAAGAATAACAGCAAAAGATTGTTTATCAATGTAGTCGACAAACAATATAAGGTACTGTTTTATGCAAAATCGCCTCACCCTGATTTGGGCAGCATAAAAAACATTCTCGCCGACAATTTCGATATAGAGATAATATTTTCTAACGAGCAACTTCCTGATTTAAAAGAATATGACATTATCTTTCTACATCAGATCCCATATCTTGGAATGAGTAATTTTGAAGAATTAAATCATGCATTAAAAGAAAATAAAGATCTTCCGATATTTTATATCGTAGGAGAAAACACTGATATAGAATCTTTTAACAAAATACAAAACTTAATAGAAATTAACAGGGGAGCTGTTAATAGTAATTTAGATATCAAACCATATCTTAACAACACATTCGGACTTTTTAACATTGATAACGAAATAGTTAATGAAATAAACAAATTTCCTCCCCTATCATTGCCACATCTGGAATTTTCTTACAAAAACAATCACGACATTCTGCTTCAAGCTAATATCAACGACATTTCGACTTCAAATCCCGTTTTGAGTTTCAGCAGCGATGAAAGAAAAAACGCTTTCCTTTTTGGCACTAATATTTGGAAATGGAAATTATATGATTATTACAACAACAAAAGTTACGATAATTTTGAGGAAATATTTACAAAATCCGTCAAATATCTTTTAACAGAAAAAGACAAAGAGCTAATAATCAACCATAAAGAAAGTTACCTAAATAACGAACCTATCATTTTCACTGCCGACTTAAGAAATCCGAGCCAAGAATTGACAAACGAATCAGATTTGAGAATTAATATAAGCAACAAAAATACCAAAAAGATTTACGAATATTATTTTTCAAAAAAAGACAAATCGTATTATCTAAATATCAGCACATTGCCAAAAGGAATTTACAATTTCACAGCTGAAGCACGATACGGCAACATAATATATTCAGAAAAAGGAAGTTTTACCGTTGATGATGTTGGAGCAGAAGCACAAGATTTAGTTGCCAATTCACAAAGGATGCAGTTATTATCATCACTTACAGGCGGAAAGAATTTCTACGTCAATGAATTAGACAAACTCACGAAAGCTATTGATAATGATGAAAGAATAACATCAATAATGAGAGAAGAAACAGATTATAAAGATTTAATCAACATGAAATCATTATTTTTTGTAATTTTATCGCTCATTTCCATTGAATGGATTTTGAGAAAAATATTCGGAACGTATTAACAATTATAATTTAAATAACATAAAATAAATAAGAAATGAAAGTAGCAAAAAACACAGTAGTCACAATGACATACGTTTTGCATCGCGAGACAGCCGATGGTGAAGTTATCCAAGAAACAACTAAAGAACAACCATTCCAAGCTATATTTGGTCAAGGAATGTTGTTACCAAAATTTGAAGAAAACTTAGACGGTTTAGAGCCAGGCGCAACATTTGGTTTCGCTTTGACACCACAAGAAGGTTACGGCGAACATAAAGCTGAAAACGTGTTAGATGTAAATAAAGACATCTTCGTACAAGACGGCGTTTTCAACGAGACAATATGCAAAGTTGGAGCACAGGTATGGTTTACAGACAATAACAATCAACCATTCCCTGGTAAGATTTTAGAAATTGGAGAGACAACAGTTAAAGTCGATTTCAACCCTGAATTAGCAGGCGTGCCATTATATTTCACAGGCGAGATTTTAGACGTTCGCGAATTGACAGAAGCCGACTTCGGTGGAGGTTGCGGCGGTGGTCACTGCCACAATCAAAGTTGCTGCGACAGCTGCGGTGGCGGATGCGGCGAATGATAAAAAGACATAAAACAAAAACAAGCGGTTTCACAATAGAGCCGCTTGTTTTTTTATTCGATAAATCAACGAGTTATTAGAATAAATACACAAAACCAAACGAAGCTACAGTTCTGTTATTAGCTCCAATTGTGAAGTCATTGGTTTTATCTACGACATTTGATGAGAAAGTTGTTATCTTTGTGTGCATATAATTGATACTCAACAAACCTATTTCTGTTGTAAACAAAATATGATCATTAAACTTATATGTTAGACCAGGTATCAAGCGAGCTCCTATAACAAACGCCTTTCCTAATTCTCTTGTTACATTATCACTTTTAGTATTATTCTTAACCACACCAATAGGCATCTTAGCATCTACATATAATGTTATCTTATCAAATTTAGCGTAAGCGTAGCGAAAGAACGGAGCTATATCGAAAGCATTTGAAAATTTTTTAGTACTACTCGTCACCAAAACATCACCGTTGAAATCATTATAATAATCACAATCTTTCTCAGAAGCATACGCATAACCCAAACTCAAGCCAAAGCCATAACTTTTTCCCGGAATCATATAACCTACAGCAGGCGTAATTGCAAAGTTAAATTTTTGAGGTTTATCATCTTTTGTATGAAAAGGTGAAGTATATTCAGTTGAACCACCAGAATAATTAGCGGAAACACTTCCTGCCACAAACAACTGAGCATTTGAAACAAAAGACATAATAACAAAAGCTAAAACAAGTAATAATTTCTTCATAATATAAATTTAGATTAATAATTTTATGCGTATCCGACAATCACGTCAATAACAAGCGTTAATATGCTTTGCAAAGATAGAATATTTTTCAAATGAAAATTCATGCGCTGTACAAAAGTATTTGTCTGTTGAAATATTTTTAAACGACTTATTTATAGGCACCACGTACGGAACTACTTTTAAAAATTTTTATGACGATAATTTACTATTTTTGCAGAACCAACCAAAGTTGTATATTCGTATGTTGAAGAGAATATTTGTGATAATATTTGTGTTTGTTTCGATTCGTGCCGTGTCGGAGAATGCTTCCCACCTGCCAGAAAAAATATATTTTGGTTATAACGAATTATATAAAAAGCCTAATTATAAACATAACCAGTATATTATCAAATCAAAATATGACTATTCTGATGTTACATCAACAATAACAGAAGGATGTAATAACGATTATGAAAAAATATGCGCTATCTACAAATGGATTTGTGACAATATAAGTTATGATACAGATTACAAGATATATGATGCCGACAAGTGCTGGGATGAACGAAAGGGTGTTTGTCAGGCTTATTGCAATCTTTTCTATCACATGGCTAAATCAGTAGATATCAGAGTTGAAATAGTAGGAGGTATGACAAAAGATCATGATGGGTATACTACAGATGAACATGGGTGGATCTTTGCATACACGAAAAAAGATCATGGTATTTTATTAGATCCGACATGGGGTGCGGGCAGCGTTGATGGAAATGTATTTACACGAAGTGACGATTATTGGATATGGTTTGATGTATCTCCAGAATGGATGATTCTCACTCATTTCCCTGTTGATAATTCATACCAACTTCTTGATGTACCTATCTCACGTAGTAAATTCTTATCATTACCTCCCGTAAGTTCTTTGTGGATTAGTTATGGAATGAATGCCAATGACATTTACGACATGGTCATGAGAGGCGAATTGTCACTGCCGGCATTTTATGCTGATGGCGAAGGAAAATTTCAATTTATAGAATTCCCGTTACAAGAATCTCTTAAGATAGGTAGATTCTATACTATACGTGTCAAAATGCTAACTGATCATAATATAGGAATAGCAAACAACAATGCGGTCTCATATAAAAAAGATGATTGGCATTATGAGGGTGACGGCATCTATAGTATCGAATTTATGCCGCGGGAAACAGGTGGCATAAGTTTCTGCATACATGATCAAGATGACGTTTGGTCTAACATAATCAAATATGATATTGAAGATCCTACGGAAGAAGATTGGAATATGTTGATGCAACATTATCCTCTTGATACCCCTCTTGCTCGTAATGTTGAGAATCTATTCGAGAAAGAATGGGATGATGCTGGTATTGACAACCATGAACTTCTTGAACTTATCAAAAAACATAATGTCAAAGAACTTCCGGTAATTTATACCAATATGGGCGCAAATCTTAATATCATATCCATTCCAATGAATTATAAACTTAAGAAAGGTCATACATACACATTCAGCATACAGCCACGTAATGGTGAAAGATGGGCCATCGTGAATGACGAAGAATGGTATTACGAATGGAATATCACAGACGACGGCATCTATACGATGGATCTCACACCTAATCAAAGCGGGGCATTAGTGATATACGTAATGCTGGGTAACGATAATCGTTACAGCGGTTGTATAGGATACAAGGTTGAGTGACAATCATTCTGAGCATCTTCTCGACAGTACCGAATAAATCCTGCATTCCAAGCATCGTCGCCGCTTACAATAATATTTATACATATATAATATTGCTTGTGTTTGAAACGCATTTTGCAACACAACACCACTATTCTGAAAGTTACGAATAATCATATTATCTTCAGCTTCAATTTGTTCCAAAAAACTCATAGCCTTTTCTTTATAACTTTCCAAAGAATGCGTATGTCCATAATAAAACAACATAGGCACAATAGCATTTATAATTATCAAATCAACAGCAGTCTTACCAAGTATTTTCCTCCTTTCCACTTTTGAAGTCTTATCAAATTGAAAATGATTATCCCAATATGAATTTAACTCTACATCAAACAAATCCCTTATTTCCTGTATATCATCAGCATCTCTTATTTTAGAAAACATATTTCCATTCTTAGTAATAATCTTCGCCAACTGAGCGATTCTAATCGTGGGAAAGTTTGGTGGTCTAAGTCGAAGAAATTTCCAGTTAGAAAGAGGCATGACTTTCAATCCAAATTTCGACTTCAGCATCATAAAATCCCTTTTCAACAGTGAAGGATAATCCTCTTCAAAATCCCTTTCAAGGAAGCCTGCGCAACCAAACATCATCGATTCGATATAAATATCATTATCGCGATGTCGCAAGAGAAGATTCAAAGGTAATATCCTCGACAAATACTCAAAAGAATCATTATTAACCTTCAAACCAAAATACCGCATCAGTCTCTGATAGAAAGCCTGTTCCCAATCATAATGATTGTTCTTCAACTTAAAATCCAGATCTTTACATTCATTCTCAAGATGCTCAACGAGCATTCTATCTAACCATGAGATAAGCGTAAAATTCTGAACGCCACCAACAAATTCACCACAAGGAATCCAATTCCTAGAACCAAAAAACCAATTATATTTATGAAATATGGAAAGATCAAATTTGTCTTTTATTTCAAGAGTAGGAATCTTCAAACTATCTGTGTCGTTTTCGTAAACCACATGTAATATTACACTATCGTAGTTAGCATCATTATGATGATTATGTTTAAACCAATCTGAAGCGCGAACATGAATCTCAACCTGACCAGCCCACAATGCATCACCTATTTTAATACGAGCATTAACAAAGTCAGCCCCCGAATCATGATTACGAATTCCTACCGATAGAATCGTAATCTCCTCATTATCGGTCGTTTTCAAATCAAGATGTAACAGACGATTTTCCCACAGATAATATATAAATTCTTCTTTCATGGCTTAGGTTTATAAATTTTGGTAATGCAAAAATAATAAACCTAATGTGGCTTTGTCAAGTGTTTTTCAAAGAAATTTCAATAACTAAATAATTTTTAACTAAAAAGTCTCAAAAATTAACATATTTCGTTAATATTCATTAAGATTCAACATCATCACACCCTCTTTTAGGTATTCATTCAAACCATGTCTGAGGAATCTTTTTCAAATTGTCTAATTTATACACAAAAACATATTTAGCTGTTTTACCACAACGCTCTATGTTAATGGTATCTATTGGAATTATCTCATTAAAATATGGTTTCAAATATTTATTAGGTTCGTAATAATCAAAGCTTTCTGTCAGAAACCAATAATCTTCACCCAATTTCAAATCGCCTCTTTCCTTATTAATCCAAGCGTATTTATGTATCTCTGCCGGATCTCTAAATCCATACATATCAATACCTAAGGGATATGCGACATAATAATCAAAATTCGCCAAAGGATACCATTTCAAAGCTATCATTCCGTCAGACTCTTTCATCAGGTTATTCTCTATTGCATCTCGTCTAACCTCTTGAAATTCAGGCTTAATCTTACGCCAACCATACATATCAAGAGTAAAATCGCCTTCACCATATCGCTGCACTGTTTTAGAACGTTCCGAGAAATTCAAAGGAATGAATCCTGTTTTAATCTCCGTAACACCTAATATTAAGGTAATAATCAAAACGGAAAGAGATACGACAATCGACTTTGGAATAATTACATTTTCATCTTTAACTTCATACTTATCAGCAAGTTGTGCAGCCACAAAAATCAATAACAATACAAAAGACGGAGCTGTCCAATGTGGCAATATCTCACGTGTCAATGAGAAGAACCAGAATAATAATATCAACGGGAGACTTAAACACAAAATCAATCGCTTAGGCATGTCAGCAACAAAATTCTTTCCTTTTATCAAAGCGACTAAAGATATGATTATCAACACATAATTTACAGGATTATTATATCCTAACTCTCCGATTATTTCTGTCAAAAAATATTCAGGGTGGAAGTCTCCGAAGAAACCGACTCTGCCTCCATGAAAGGTGAAGCTAATAAAATCGTTATTTAGATTCCAAATCAGGACAGGCAACATACAAACCACTGATATTAAAGCTGATAAATATAAAAAAGGATTCTTAAATTCTTTTCTGGCATAAATAATAACATACAATCCAACGCCTACCCATACAAAAACACCTGAATATTTCGATAACATCGCCAAGCCTGTAAACAATCCTGCTAATAGCATATGTTTGTTTTTCTCATACTGAAAATATTTAACAAACTGTAATACTGCAAGTAAAGTAAAGATACTCAATGGTGTATCTGGCAAAATAAAAATTCCCGTCATCACAAAAGCGTAAATCGAGGCTGTATAAAGCAATGCAGCGTAAAATCCAGTCTGTTCGTTCTTAACTTGTTTTCCAATCAGAAATACCAAATAAGTATTGATTGTCATAAAGACAACAGATGAAAGTCGCAGAAAGAACTCACTATCGAACAACAAGTTACAACTAAAAAGCTGAATAAGCCAGCCCACCATAGGAGGATGATCGAAATGACTCCAATCGGGATACATGGCGTAGGTCCAATAATAAACTTCGTCGTTGCCAAATTCAACAATCATCGCCAAAACAGCTCTGACAAAGAAACTTAGCGACAACAATATCAGTAATGATTTGTTTATATTCTGTTGCTTAATCTTCATTTAAAATAAATGTTTTAGAATGCAAATATATGCTAAAAAATGGAATTTTTCGTATCACAATTTTTCGTATCTTTGTAAAAAAATAAATAACACATCTTATTATTAAACAACAAAAATAACAACATGGATTCAAATCCTAACGAAAATATAATTGAACAAGTAACCAACAAAGAGTATGAGTTCGGCTTTGTGACTGATATTGAGACAGATTTCGCGCCGAAAGGACTTAACGAAGATATTATCAGACTCATTTCGGCAAAAAAAGAAGAGCCTGAATGGTTACTTGAATTTCGCTTAAAAGCTTACAGAAAATGGTTGACGATGAAACAGCCGACATGGGCACATCTCAACATCCCTCCAATTGACTATCAAGATATTATCTATTACGCAGCTCCTAAGAAAAAGAAAGAACTGCAAAGTCTTGATGAAGTAGACCCAGAATTATTAGATACTTTTAACAAATTAGGAATTTCTTTAGACGAACAGAAACGTCTTACTGGCGTTGCCGTTGATGCTGTGATGGATAGCACTTCCGTCAAGACGACATTCCAAGATACTTTGTCGAAATACGGAATCATCTTCATGTCGTTCAGCGAGGCAGTGAAACAACATCCTGATTTAGTTAAAAAATATTTAGGAACTGTAGTGCCTCATACCGACAACTTCTTCGCAGCCTTAAACTCAGCCGTATTTAGCGATGGCTCATTCTGTTATATTCCTAAAGGCGTACGCTGTCCTTTGGAATTATCGACATATTTCAGAATAAACGCTGCTAATACAGGTCAGTTCGAACGTACCTTAATCGTCGCTGATGAAGGTGCTTACGTAAGTTATATGGAAGGCTGCACCGCTCCGCAACGCGATGAGAATCAGCTTCACGCCGCTATAGTGGAGATTATTGCAGAGACCGATGCCGAAGTAAAATATTCTACCGTACAAAATTGGTATCCAGGCGATAAAGACGGTAAAGGCGGTATCTATAACTTCGTAACAAAACGCGGAATTTGTCGTGGCAATAACTCGAAAATATCGTGGACACAGGTCGAGACGGGTTCTGCAATTACTTGGAAATACCCAAGTTGCATCTTGAAAGGCGAAAATTCCTCAGCAGAATTTTACTCGGTGGCAGTGACAAACAACTACCAACAAGCCGACACCGGAACTAAAATGATCCATCTCGGAAAGAATAGTAAAAGCACTATCATTTCAAAAGGTATCTCCGCTGGTCACAGTCAGAACGGCTACCGCGGTTTGGTGAGAATTGCACCTAACGCAAGTAACTGCCGCAACTTCTCACAATGCGACTCGTTACTTCTCGGCGACAAATGCGGCGCACACACTTGGCCTTACATTGAATGTAGCAACGATACGGCAATACTCGAACACGAGGCGACGACATCGAAAATATCTGAAGATCAATTGTTCTATTGTAATCAAAGAGGAATTGACACCGAGAAGGCTATCGGCTTGATTGTTAATGGTTACGCTAAAGATGTCTTGAACAAACTTCCGATGGAATTTGCTGTCGAAGCTCAGAAATTATTGTCAATCACATTAGAAGGTAGTGTTGGTTAATTATTTTTAACTTAAAGAAAATTAAGAACTATGTTATTCGATATAAAAAATTTACACGTCTCTGTAGGAGGCAAAGAAATATTAAAAGGTTTTAACTTAACCGTCAACGAAGGTGAGATTCACGCCATTATGGGGCCTAACGGAACCGGCAAGAGTACTTTGGCAGCAGCCATCACAGGTAGAGAAGGTTACGAAATTACTGAAGGTGAGATTTGGTTTAAAGGTAAGAATATCTTAGAGATGAGTCCTTCCGACCGTGCCAACGAAGGCATCTTCCTCAGTTTCCAATATCCAGTCGAGATTCCGGGGGTGAGCATCCAGAATTTCATGCGTACTGCCATCAATGCGAAGCGTGAATATCAAGGACTTCCAAACATCACCATGCCAGAATTTCTTAAGATGATGAAAGAGAAGCAGGCGATGGTAGAGATTACTGCAAAACTCCAGAATCGTTATGTAAACGTCGGATTCTCAGGTGGTGAGAAAAAGAAAAATGAAATCTTCCAGATGGCGATGTTAGAACCTCAGCTCGCAATTCTTGACGAGACTGACTCAGGCCTCGACATCGATGCTTTGAGAATAGTGGCCAACGGAGTTAATCAGTTGCATAGAGATGACAACGCATTCATCGTTATCACACACTATCAACGACTTCTTGATTATATCGTCCCTGATTTCGTTCACGTAATGTACGACGGACGTATAGTAAAATCGGGCGATAAATCTCTTGCCTTAGAACTTGAAGAAAAAGGTTACGAATGGATTAAAGACACATTACTTTAATTAAAAATTTTGTAACTTATGGAAAATCAAGAAATAATATTACATAATAGATTCATCGAATATGCTAATGGTTCGATGGAGAAGATTTCCGCTGACGACACTCCAAAGGTGAAACTGTTGCGTCAAGAAGCTCTTAAAAGATTTATCGACAAGGGCTTCCCTACGAAGAAGATGGAGAAATGGCGTAACTCTCGCATGATAGAATGTGTTAATGAAAATTATAATATAGATTCTATCGAGAAGAAAAACCACGATTTCCACTGCGTGATTCAAAATCTTGACACGGAAGTCGTGACACTTACAAACGGAATGTTCTCTGAAGATGAAAGTATTAAAACATTGAGTAGCGGTATCGTAATCGGAAGTACACGTAAGGCGATGCAACAATTTCCAGAACTCTTTGAAAAATATTTTGGAACTTGTAACGTCAACGATGTCAATGGTTTTTACGATATTAACACAGCATTATGGCAAGACGGATTTTTTATCTATGCCCCAAAAAATGCTGTCGCAGAGAAACCTATTCAGATAATTAAAATCATCGACGAGGAAAACAATCCTTTCATTCAGACAAGGAATCTCATCATATTAGAAACAAACTCACAAGTTCAAATCATTGATTGTGATGACTCTATAAAAGAACAGTCGAGTTTTGTCAATTCTTATACTGAGATAATAATTGGAGAAAACGCCCAGTTAGATAATTATAAGCTTCAGAATCTGAACGACAATTCATCATTGTTAAATACAAATACTATCAAGCAGTTAGCTAACAGTAGGTTACAGACTCACACTATCAGTTTCAACGGCGGCAAGATTCGTAATAACATTTTCGTTGACATTGATGGCGAGGGAGCGGAAAGTAATCTCTATGGACTTTATTTAGTTGATAAGAAACAACATGTAGATAATCAACTTAAAGTAAATCATAACGTTCCTAATTGTAACAGCAACGAAAAATTCAAAGGTATCATCGATAATGAAGCAACGGCGGTTTTCAACGGACATGTTTATGTTGCGCCTAACGCACAGAAAACCAACGCATATCAGAATTGCAGCAATATAATTCTTACAGATACAGCCAAGGTCAATGCGATGCCTTTCCTTGAAATATATGCTGATGACGTAAAATGTTCACACGGCTCGACGATAGGACAGTTAGATCAAGATGCGATGTTTTATATGCAACAGAGAGGCATCAGCAAGGACAACGCTCGTATGCTTTTGATGTACGCTTTCGCTGCTGAGATAAGTAATAACATTGAAATAGAAGCTCTTAGAGAGCGTATCGACGATATGATAAAACGTCGTTTGAAAGGCGAATTGTCATGTTGTGAAAACTGCGTCTTCCAATGCAGCACACCGAAAGAATACGATTTCAAGATTGATTTGAGTAAGATATGATATTCAATAATTTAGATATAAATGAGATACGCAAGCAATTTCCGATTTTAGACAGAACGGTCTATGGGAAACCGCTTGTGTATTTCGACAATGCAGCTACGACACAGAAGCCTCTCTGCGTAATAGAAAGAGAACGCGACTATTACTTAAACGAGAACTGCAACATACATCGCGGAGTTCATTTTTTAAGTCAAGAAGCGACGGAGGCATACGAAAACGCTCGCAAGACAATTGCAGCTTTTGTCAACGCCAAAGATTCTAACGAGATAATCTTCACGAGAGGAACAACAGAATCGTTAAATCTTCTCGCGACTTCTCTCGGAAAACTACTTGTAGATGAAGGCGATAAGGTAATGGTTTCAGCTATGGAGCATCATTCCAATATGGTTCCGTGGCAGCAGATGATACAAGAGAAGAATGGCGAATTACTTGTCATTCCGATGGATAAAAACGGCGTCTTAGATTTGAACGCATACGAAGAATTGTTAAAGCAAAGACCTAAGATTGTCAGCATCGCTCATATTTCCAACACCTTAGCTACTATAAATCCTATCAAGGAGATGATAGCGATGGCGCATAAATATGACATTCCTGTAATCATCGACGGAGCACAGTCGATGGCACATCATGTCATTGACGTTCAAGATTTAGACTGCGATTTCTTTGTCTTTTCCGGACATAAGATGTACGCTCCAATGGGTATTGGCGGACTTTATGGCAAGATGGAATGGTTGGAGAAGATGCCGCCTTATCAATATGGAGGCGAGATGGTTGATAAAGTCAGTTTTGAGCAGACGACATTCAACAAGGTGCCTTTCAAATTTGAAGCAGGAACGCCTAATGTAGGAGCCGCCTTGGGATTGGAGACTGCTGTTAAATTCATTCAAAGTCTTGACAGAAAAGCCGTTGAAGAATACGAAGAATATCTTTTAAATTACGCCACAGAAAGACTTTCAAAGATAGATGGAATCAGATTTATAGGACAAGCTCCAAAAAGAAGCGGACTGATTTCATTCTTAATCGACAATATTCATCCTTACGACTTAGGAACGATAGTCGACAAAATGGGCGTGGCTTTGAGGACAGGACATCATTGTGCAGAACCTGTGATGACATTCTTCGACATCCCTGGAACCGTAAGAGCTTCGTTTGCAATATATAACACGACAGAAGAAATAGACATTTTCATTAAGGCAGTAGAAAAAGCTGCTAATATGTTAAGATAAATTAATAATTAGAACAATGACAATAAAAGAGATACAAGATTCTATCGTTGAAGAATTTTCGATGTTCGACGACTGGATGGACAGATATGCTATGTTAATTGAGATGGGGAAAGACTGCCCAATTATTGACGCTCAATATCGTAACGACAATTACCTCATCAACGGATGTCAGTCGCGAGTCTGGTTGCATGCAAAGATGGAAGACGGCAAGGTTTATTTCAGCGCCGACAGCGATGCCGTTATCACAAAAGGCATCATCAACTTATTAATAAAGGTGTTATCAGGACAGAAGCCGAGCGACATCATAGCAGCCGACATGAGTTTCTTAGACGAGATCGGGCTGAAGGAACATTTGTCGCCGACTCGTTCCAACGGATTGTTGAGCATGGTGAAGCAGATGATGCTTTATGCGGAAGTGTTTAATTCACAGAGTTTGTGATGAAGTGATGGAGTGATGGAGTGATAAAGGGTTAAAGGATTAAAGGATTAAGGGATTAAAGTAAAAAGGTTTTATGTTAAATATTTTTAAGAAGAAAGAACCAATGACAGCTGAAGAGAAAGATTTATTAAAAGAGAGAATCATTGCGGTTTTGGGTAGCATCTACGACCCAGAAATTCCTGTTGACATATATAAATTAGGATTGATATACGACATCGACATTGATGATGAGGCTAATGTAAGAATCCTAATGACAGTGACGGCTCCTAATTGCCCAGTCGCCGATCAACTTCCAACGTTTGTGAAGGAGAAAGTCGGCTCGATGATGGGAGTAAGAAAATGTAAAGTAGAATTAACATTTGAGCCCGCATGGAATCCGTCGATGATGAGCGAAGAAGCACGTGCCGAATTAGGATTCGACGACGGATTTGGATTAGGAGACCTGATGTATTAGAATATTTAGGGACGTGGCTTGCCGCGTCCAAAATAAGGATGTGGTAAGTTACGTCCAAAATAAGGATGAGGCAAGTTACGTCCAAAATAATATAAACAAAACAATGGACGCGGCAATGGATATAACAATGAGGCTGTCTAACAAGTTTGACGGCCTCTTTTATTATTCATAATGTAGTGTGCATAATATGACATCGATTAGTGCTGTCATAATATGACAGTCTCTACATTAGTTTTGCCACGTCCTATTTTGTTGATTCTTTCAAGTAATTCAAAAAATCTTCGTCTAAAGATTTTCCTTTGTCGCGTAATGTCAAATCATACAATCTATAGAATTCGTATGGATTATGAAATCCTTTTACCATCTCGTCTTTCAATCCTGCCTTGACAATCTGATTTGACATATAGAACCCCATAACATGACCGTTGTATTTATATACCGAGAGAAGTTTATCGACACACTCCTCAAAATCAATCTCTCTTTTTAAATACTGCACCACAATGGTTTGAAGATATTCGATGTCTTCTTCGGCTTTGTCATATAATGCTGTAAATTCCGCTGCAAGTTCTTGTGAGTTAATGATAGAACTATAGTATTGATTGTAATCCATATTATATTTATCAATCTGATCCGCAACACCTTCGTTAGCTATCATATCAATTGCGAAGTTAATGTCATCCGCATAATTGAAATCATGATTTTCAAAATGTCTTCTATATGCATGGAAGAATTCATGAGCAATAAGGTTGACTCTGGCATCTTCATCCATTCTATAAATGAAATTCAAATCAACAACAATGGCTTCATCTCTATCCTGAGCGTCTGCGTAAAGAAATAGAAAAAATACAGGTTTCAATTTAGCGGAAGAATCCAACATTTCACATCCTAAGAAGGATTGTAATCTGAATTTAGCTTTAGTGACCAGTGTTTCAAAATCATAGTTATCCCTAAAAACTTTAATATCAGAATAATTATTGTTTACTTCTTTGTAATTCTCAACAAAAAGTCTCTCAAGCATATTGGTATTTTCTAGATTCATCATACTTTCAGAATCACCAAAGACATAATTTATGGAAGTCTTTACAATATCAATTATACGGCTATCCATTATTGAATATGCTGTAGAACTCTCAAATTGAGACCATTGTTCCTCGTCGATTTCCTTTCCATTTTTGAGTTTGTCTGTTATTTTAAAGAACTCATCAATAGAAGTAAGATCAACATTCTGAGCATATGTCAATGATGAATTTATCAGAAACAAAAGGAGCAATATTCTTTTCATCACGAAACAATATTCTGAACCAATCCGGCAATAATAATTATTATGAATGCCACAATAGTGATACCTATCCATACGACTTTACATGCTAATACCGTTATTCCGACATAAGTCAAAATCACTGATAGCGCTCCCAAATATATAGATATGCCTATTCCTGTGACGAAACCTCTGATGAAACGTCTTAAAGGCGATGCCACTCTGTAAGCGAATCCTGGGAGATCTCTTTTGCAATACCTCATGCTGTAATACATCACAAAGACTACTGACAGCAACATCATTCCCAAAACGCCAATGTCGAGTTTATCCATCAGCCATGATGTCCATGGAGCATAAAATCCTGATTCGTAAAGCGTATGCAATAGAGGCGCTATGAGCAAGGCGCACAACACTATCGCGAAGTTACCGCCCAAACGAGACATCAACGCCATTCGTTCTTCCAAGCGTTCCTGCATATAAGCCTCTTTGGAACCTGCCTGCGGGAACTTATTAACTTTCTGCAATACGCTCCATGCCTTGCCGAAACGATGCATCGAACAATAATGATTCACCTTGTCTTTGAGGTCGTCCATGTGATCCGACACAGGCGATGTCACCGTTATCAACTCCCAATCAGAACCGAGCAACAGACATGAATATCTCTTTCTATCAACTTCATAAACGACAGTCTTTGCCTCACATTCGCATGCTTCGAGAATATTGAAACATACCGCTGTATGTTGAAGATGCTCTATCTTGTTTGGCATTCGCGATAACATACTTCCTACTATAGGACGAGATGCTAAGTCGTTTTTGTCAAAATTTTCCTTGTCGATATTCAGTTTCTCCATTACTCGCCAAGGAGTATTGTTATTAAATAACTTAATGATTTTAGGAACTTCATCGAGAGGAACCTGAGAAGGAAAACGATAATCGACGTTGACTTTATAATATAAACTCTGGCGTAACTCCCAATAACGAACTAAATGCGCATCACCCACGCAGGTATGACAAGTGACTCTACCACTTCCTTTGCAGGTAGGACAAGTCTCTTCTCTAAAAGAAGGAACTTCTATATATCCTTTGCCACTACAAGCGGAACAACTGTGATATTTTTGTTTATCCACATAACGAGATTTCAGACCTTCACTTGTATTGTAATACTCAAGCTCTCTATTTGTAACATAAACACCTCCTCTGCCTCCACATTTCGTACACACCTGCTTTGCTGTACATGCTACTCTGATTGTTCCGCTGCCACTACATTTTCCGCAAGTCACCTTGCCTGTAGCATGACAAGTGTGACATCCATCGATATATTGAGAGCCTTTTATGCAGATACGATTCTCTTGAGAGGTGAAAGTTGTCGGATAATTCGCTGAAGTCCAACGATTGATTTGTGACTCCGATGTTATTGTTCTTGGCGGAAACGTTCTTCCATTGACACGCTCGTATGTATTCTCAAGTTTTCTGTTATCGTATTGAGTTTTTATCAATCCGCGATATATTGGCGTATCCCATACTTCGACAATCTTCAGTTGGTCGCCCAATCTGTTACGATTGTAGCCTTTTATTGATTTTGCCCAGTCGTTGAACAACTGACGAAAACGACTCTCCTCTGCTTTGGAGAAATTAATCTTTTGTGAATCTCTGTAGTTTGCCATAATCAATCCTCCTTAAAATGCTGTTGCGTCGTTATCGAAATCAAGTTTACGTATAGCACTTAGTCCGAGTCGTATTGACACCACGACTGCGATGATTATCAGTATTGCCAATATAAGAGGTAAGAACAATGCCAATTCTTTCTGGACGTTGAGTTCTTCATCATATTCGTCTAAAGCTTTCCAGCAATATTCAGCCACTGTAAAACCTTCGAACTCTTTGTCGGTCTCGCCTTCGGCAAGATCTTTTTGGTATAATTGTTCTGCATATTGCATCATCTTGTCTTTGGCCGCTTCAAATTTTGATAAGGAATAGGCATCGTAAGATGATGTGATAACATCTTTTATATTGACAGAAGAGGTATTCTCTGAAGATTTATTTACGTAGAAACAGTGAAACAATATTATCACTGTAAATGCTATCAGCAAGATGATAAGTTGCTTAATTGCTTTTCCCATGACTTTATAATTTAAGTTTATTATTACTTAAACGCGTTCTCTTTCAAGCCGTCGCCTTTCAATGTAAGACGGTCGAAATATGAAGGTGTCGGTTTACCTAGATATTTATCCACATACATCTTCGCCATATATTGTCCGAGCATGAACCCATGTCCGCGCATACCAGCAATCAAATTATTATCAGGGTCAACAATGTATCGTGGTTCCGTGTAATAACCTGACCAGAAAGCCTGAAAACTGACAGCACCGAGTTGAGGAATCCATTGACGGAACACTTCAGCACATATCTCTATAAATGCCTTTGAATTATATCTTAAATCTTTGACAACCTCAGAAGCATCAGTCGCTGGTGAGGCGCAGCCTATAATCTGTCCAGTATGAGCGAACTGCTGACCATAGACAGCTGAGAATCCTTTATAGTTGCGACGGTCTATTATCATATCCAAAGCATCACCGTCCTTACCTAAGAGTGGCAGCCTTCCTGTGATAAACGCCTGATGCTTAACAGGATAAAAACCGGTGTCGACACCAAGCTGCTTTGCAAATTCGCCAGCATTAGAACCAAGCGCATTAACAAAATGCTCGCAGTGAAATTCTATAAACTCTTTATTCTGATTATATACCAAAGCCATAAAACCTTCGTCGGTGCGCTGTACTTCAAGTAATCTTGCATTTTCCAAAAGCATGCCACCGTTCTGACAAGCAATGTTTCTTATAAATTCGATGACACGTCCTGGCGTAGCCTGCCAGCAGTTCTTTGTTATCAAGGCTGCCTGATAGGTATCTATATCCGGATTGAAATAAGGTGAGATTTCTTTCGTAAAATCTTTTTTATCAACCATATAACCCTCCGACCAAGCAAGAGAAGCCTCTAATGCCTTATATTCTTTATCATCGTGAGCAAGTCCAACATAACGTATTGGCTTATAATGAATATTTGTCTGTTTCTGTATTTCCTTAAAGATAGCCTGATTCTGATTTGCTATCTCAGCTATTTCCGGAACCGAAAATGCAGGACGACCACCGCCGATGTTACGCCATGAAGAACCATGTTCATAATTGACAAGATATGTCTTCTTACCAGCCTCAGCAAAATAACGGAATGCAGCACTACCCGTAATACCACCGCCTGCTATAAGCACGTCGCAGTATACTTGCTTGCTTGTTTTATTTGCTGGAATAATGATATTTGTATTTATCTTGGACGGTTGCATCTCGTTAAGTGTAACCTGATTTGAAAGAGGTCCTCGCGGTGTCGATTCGCCTTGCAGCTCAACTCCGTAAGAACGTAACAACTGACGAGCTCTCGGAACACATCGTTTTCCTCTACATGCTCCCATGCCAAGACGCGTTGTATGTTTCAACTCATCAACAGAAATAGTTTTCCTATCACCAACGACTTGTAAAATCTTTTCTATCGTGACATCTTCGCAATGACAGACAAACTTTGGACCTTTCTCATAATCGGACAGTGGCTTCATCACTAAAGGTTCCGGATAGTTTTCCTTGACAATAAAACCTGTAATATCCGTAAAAGCTTCACCTTCTACATTAAGAGCTCTTACACGAGCAACATTCGTCTTATTTGACTTCTTAATTATTTTTTCAATAACACCCTCTCCTACTTTCTCGCCTTTGTCGTTGATGAGATATACATCAGAATTTTCTTCCGCCTCATATTCAAAAGGAAGGAAGAGTTTGTTTTGTTTTATGTCGTAACCGAAGATGGCGAGACCTGGACAATGCGAGACGCATTCCATACAGCCGATACATTTGTTGTAGTCGATCATCGGGACACTGCTCGTAGTAGGTTTTACGATTGCTTTCTTAGGGCAAGAGAAAGTACAAGGATTACAGGCGAATCCGTAGATACAATCGGCGATAACGAAATTACGCTCGCGCATTCTTTCTAAAGAAGGCTTGTTAGGTTTTTCCAAACGACGTAAGGGTTTCTGTTGTGAGTCGATATATTCTTTTGAAAGAGTCAGATAATCTTCATAATTGACAGGCTTTCTCATCTCCATCGCAATTTCCATTGCCACCTGCTTACCACGAAGAACTGCGCATGTACCCTCTCCTACTCTTACGGTATCGCCAGCGCCATAAACCTTAAGGCCGAATATCTGTTTTCCTTTTTCAAGAATCTGATTATCTGACATCAAGCCTGTACATATATTAATCACATCAATATTGTCGATAACTTTTTCCGTACCCGGAATAGGTTTAAAGTTCTCACATTCAGCCACAACAGCAGCCTTAATTCCGGTGTGGTCATCATTTGGAATAGCACGTAGCAAGACATGTGAGGTATAAATCGGGACACCAAGACGACGTAAACGATTAGCTTGTACCGGGAATCCGCCTTCGTGATCCATACCTTCTATGATAGCAACTACTTTCGCACCAGCCTGTATTGCCTGATATGAAGTAAGATAACCGATGTTACCTGCACCGACTGAAAGTATTCTCTTTCCCAACAAAGTATGCTCCACGTTCATCATTTTCTGCACAACGGCAGCCGTATAAACTCCGGGGAGATCGTCATTTTCGAATACGGGCATAAAAGGAACTGCACCAGTAGCCACCACAAGATACTCAGAATCAACATAAAATATAGTATCATCTTTAATATTTTTCACCGCGATACGTTTTCCTTCAAGCAAATCCCAAACTGTTGAGTTAAGGAAAATATTTGATAAATCATCGCCAGCGAGAGTCTTAGCAATTTCAAAGCCACGTTGTCCGCCGTATTTCTGTTCTTTCTCGAAGAAGAAAAATTGATGAGTCTGCATGTTAAACTGACCGCCGATCATGGCATTATTGTCGATGACAATATTGTCGATACCCATTTCATTAAGGTACTGGCGACAAGCGAGACCTGCAGGACCTGCACCTATAATAGCGACTTGTGTATAATAAACTTGCTGAGAATTATCTTTCGGTTCTTCTAAATCAGGAAGATAATCGTGAGG
Organism: Lentimicrobiaceae bacterium; assembly: GCA_015061315.1. Taxonomy (GTDB): domain Bacteria; phylum Bacteroidota; class Bacteroidia; order Bacteroidales; family F082; genus Limimorpha. The sequence goes on along the minus strand of SUWV01000007.1, from coordinate 30,498 downwards.
AATCTCCCTGACTTTTCTCACGCCATCGACGGGCGTTATGCAGATACGTTTTATCTTACCATCTACGAGCATCTCACATGCGCCACATTTTCCGATACCACATTCGAGACTTCGCTCACGACCATCGAGACTATGGCTATGAACCGTAAAACCCGCCTGATGCAAAGCTGCAGCTATTGTATAACCTTTACGACCTTTTACCTCATGTCCGTTGTATTCAAATACCACTTCTTCCGATTGCGGAATATCCAAGATAGGATGTTGCTCTATTCTGTTCATGATTTATTAATTTATGTTAGTATTATTCCGCATAAGAGAGAGAATGCAGAAATATCAGCGCTAATTTATAAATAATATTAAAAAAATCAAAACAAAAAAATAGAGATACCGCAATATCCTTGTTATGGGAGATGCAGTATCTCTATTTGTCAATCTAATGAAAGTGTCAATATTTTTATGATTGACACGTCTCTTCGTATTTAATTACAATGTATCGTATGCCTCGATTAAATCCTTAGCGAATCCATAGAACATTTGAGCTACAGCTGTAAAATCCATATTGAGATCTTTGCTCAATCCTATCATTTCTTTAAACATCGCAACGTTATACCATTGGAGACATTGGAATGCTCTGTGGAAATGGAGGCGTTTCAACTCTTCACTTGTCGGTTTGTGTCCGAGATAAGTCTCTAAAAGGCTCAATGCTTTGTCGAAACCAGCGTTACCATAACAAGCTATGTCATAATACGGGTCATTCATTCCGGCAAATTCCCAGTCTAAGATATAAAACTTATCGCCGTCAATGACTAAGTTAGTCGGTTGATAATCGCAGTGACAAGGAACATGTTTGACATCTTTATAAATATCTCTCATCGCGTCTAATCTGTTACGCAATTCTATATATTCCTGAGGATGTTGAAAACCTAAGTCTGTGCAATATTTCTCATAGTTATCCAAACGAGCGAAGGCATTATATTCATTAAATTGAATATCGCTTTCATGTAATTGTTTCAATGCCTTAACCGACATCTCGTTAAAAGAGACCACATCAGTATTCGACATAATAGTACCTTCAACGTACAAAGCAAGTTTCTCTCCAGTTCTCAGTTCTACATATTCCGTCTTGTTATTGACACCCAACTTCTCTACCTTCTGAATATTTTCCCATTCTTCGATTCTATCTACAAAACGTTCCGCATATTTACCAGGCACACGGTAAGTATATTTAACACCCTGACATTCTACAACGTAAGTATAATTACTCATTCCACCTTCTAAGCGTTTAACGATTTTAGCGTCAGTAGCATTCATCAAGAGGTTCACTCTTTTAACGATATAAGCTTCTATTTCCATTGTTTTGTTAGTTTATTGATTAGTTAATTATTTAACGCGCAAAAGTATAAAAATAAATGCAATATTAATATCGTAGAGCAATATTTTTTTTGTAGTTTTGCCAGACGAAAAGCAATGGGGGTTTAGCTCATCAGGTAGAGCGTCAGGTTCGCAATCTGAAGGTGGCCGGTTCGAGTCCGGTATCCTCCACTCATTTATCAAAGAAGAAAAGGTTAAAGAAATCTCTATACCCCAAGACCTTCATACCCTATCCCTTTAAACCTTTTCACTTTACACCTCTAACCCATTAACCCATTACCCCTTTATCCCTTTACACCCTCATTACTCATAAAATCATAATTCAAGGAGTCTCCCACGATAATGGCTGTATTTCATCAAGAGAATTTCCATTCCTACCAACATAAACCTGATTTTGTTCTATGCCATTTTCAAAAACATAATGCCCTTTGTCACATTCCAAGACTAATCTCTCCGGATCCGGCGGTAATGTGATAAAAGATTTCTCTCCTGCATTATCACTAACATCGTATGTTGCTTCTGGAAAATATTCACACATCTGTTCAAACATCTCTCCATTCCATTTAATTGTCAGCGATTTTACACGAGGTCCTCGCAACTCTGTCTCTCCTTCTAAATCCAAAACAGCTACCGACGTAATGCTTTTGAAATCAGGAACTCCTTTTTGCAACTTAACTTCTATAATGGTAGTACCTTCACGTATTGTCTTGACAACAACAGGCATCGTAGCTACATGATAATTCCCTACATCTTCTATATCGCCAGTCTGTTTATCAAACATTACCTTCTTACCTATAAAATATTCAGGCTTCAACTCATCATATATTGAGACTACATTACTATTTTCTTCATCACCTCTGTTATTCCCAAAATAATACATATCAAACTTCCTACCCGACCAAAATATATTCTGCTGTATATCTGCAGTAAAAATCAACTTATCTGTAGCCTCATCACATTCTGCTTTCATTTCATACATTTGCCCAATGAACCTCTGAACATAATTAAGACTCGCGTTAGTATGACTATATACATTGGGAACTGCCAAATACACATATTCAACATTGTTTTTATTACCCCACTTAATATTCCCATCTGGAAAGAGATTCTTGAAATCAGAACGAAACTGCTCTAATGGGATCTCAAATCTTACAGGTACGGTCTTATCTCCAGCATCATAGTTATCTTCTTTCTTCTTGCATTGCGTAAAAATCAAAACAGACAATAACAACATAAACGTAAATCTTTTCATTTTACCTCCTCCTTTCTTCTTATTAATAAATAAACAAACGATACTACAGTCAATGGCAACAAGCCCCCATTTAAAGGCGCAGCATTAACATTCATATTGTTAAAGCCCACTTCTGTATCATGATAAGTGGGGACCGGCGTCTTGTTGATAGCTCTACCAACATCTTGATAATTAAAAAATGAATCTGTCTTCTGCTGTGCTACCACTGGCATTAAGAAAGCCATGCACAATAACAATGTTGCAATTTTTACTTTCATAAATTCAACTTTGGTTTTTAATTAATTACTACTTTTATTTACTTGACGTTGCAAAAATATAAGGATTTTTCCGAATAAAAAAGTTAAAAAAAGTTAAAAATTCGGGCTCATTTCTTAATAAAATTAACATTTGACAACATAAAAAAAACGAGACTGCTCATCACAATCTCGTTTTTTTTAAAAAGTCGTAGAGTCACAATAACACACTGACTTATTGTCTCATTGACTTATTGACTTAATCAAATAAACGTCTTAAAGTCTTCGTAATTCTTCTGTAACAATGTCGGCGTATCCAAACCGTAAGGGCATCTGCTTTTGCATAAATTACAATGCAGACAATTCTCTATGCGTTTCATCTTTTCTTTCCATTCGTCGGCGAGATAAACGCTGTGTGGAGCGCGACGTAAGAAAAGACTCATTCTCGCACAGTCGTTGATTTGTATTCCAGCAGGACATGGCATGCAATATCCGCAGCCTCTACAGAAATCGCCAGCGAGTTCTTCTCTGTCTTTCTTCACCTTAGCCCAACGCTCTTCTGTCATCACCGGAGGATTCTCCTGATATGAAATAAACTCATCCAATTCCGATTCTCTCTGCACGCCCCAGATTGGAAGCACATGTTCATATTGATTTAGGAAAGCGTAAGCGCAGGCAGAGTCAGTTATCAAGCCGCCGGAGAGTGCCTTCATGCAGACGAAGCCCATCTCTCTTTCCTTGCACATCTGCACAAGCTCTAATTCTTTTTCTGAACTTATATATGAAAAAGGAAATTGCAATGTCTCATAAAATCCTGATTCAATGGCTTCTTTCGCTACATGATGACGATGGTTGGTGATACCGATATGACGTATCATACCTTTCTTTTTCGCTTCGAGCATAGCTTCATAAACGCCGCTCTCATCGCCAGGCTTAGGACAGAAACTCGGATTATGGAACTGATATAAGTCGATGTAATCTGTCTTTAATAATGTAAGACTTGTCTCAAGATCTTTCCAGAAAGCATCTACATTAGTCGCTGCTGTTTTAGTAGCGATGATGACCTTATCACGTATATCGCTCAAGGCATAACCTATTTTCTCTTCGCTATCGGTATAGAAACGCGCTGTATCGAAATATGTTATACCGTTGTCGAAAGCCTTACGCATGAGATAAGCCGCGTCTTCCTTCGAGATACGTTGTATCGGCAAAGCACCGAAACCGTTTTTGTTTACTACGAAACCTGTCTTTCCTAATGTAACCTTTTGCATAATAGTTTACAGTTTACAATTAACAGTTTACAATGTACAATTAACAGTTTACGATGTACAATTTACAATTATATTGAGACTACCAACTGTCAACTGTCAATTGTCAATTGTTAATTGTTAATTGTCAATTATTTAAAATATCCAAGCTAACAAAACATAAAGCCAGTGTGCTGCGACACCTGCCACGAGACCTCCGACGGTATGGGCTAAGATAGCTTTTGATGTGAGGCTACGGAAGCCGAGAGAGTCGAGCATTGCAGTGTGAGTGCTGAGATAACCGCTCCAGCACATACCCATAGCTGTGAACACTGCGATAGCGTTACCGTCGATGATACCTTCTTGAATGAAACGAGGAATCAAACCGAGAGCTGCGCCTACAGCACCGAGAGCCGTGATTGGGAATGAGACCAACTGTGGATTCTCAAAACCAAACAACCATTCAAAAACGATATTTATCTTACCAGCGAGATATGGCAACAAAGCTATTCCTTCGTATGCAGCGCCTGTATAACTTCCATCAGCTGATGGTCCAAAGGTAAGCATCATAACTACAGTCGAGATGATAAGAACACCAGGGATAATGGCGAGACCTATCTCAACGCCTGACTTACCACCATCGAGGATTGCATTCAAGAAACGTAAGAAAGCACTACCTTCCGACTTGAAAGATATTTTTTCTTCATCACCATCTTTATCACTTATCTCAACGTCAAGTTCAGGATTAGATTTCAGAATGAAATGCTGCATCAGACGAGTCGATATTATACTTCCAATGACAGCGCCGAGCAAACCGACCAAAGCAGCTGGAAGATAACCTTTACCCATCATGAACATAATCACGACGAGACCCATACCGAATGCAGTACCGAAGTTTGTCAATGAAATGAGTTGGTATTTCTTGAAATAACGTGCGAAGTGAGTGTCTTTTGAAAGACTGATGATGGCTGGATTATCTGATAAGAATGTCATCACGCCGCCGAGAGCAGCAACACCTGGGAGGTTGTATAGAGGCTTCATAAGAGGACGAAGGACGACTTCTATCAATCTGACAACACCAAATTCTACGAGCAAGTTACCCAAAGCTCCCGATATTACTGTGATAGCCATGATGTAGAAGACGGTATCCAACAAGAGCTTATAAGCTGTATTCATAATGGTGTTCATCATGTTGGGCAATTCCATCTTGTGTCCCAAAAAGCCAAAAAAGCCAAAGAAGATGATTAAGAAAATCAATGCTTCTATACGACGTTTTGTTAAAAATTTCATTCCTTTCATTTTCTCAAATATTTAATTGTTTTTATTTTGCAAAGTTAATTCTCCAAGTGACACCTAAGTTAAATTGAAATTCAAGATTCGATGAATTTGGATTAAGCATATCATCAGTTGGCTCATTTAAATCATTAAGAGCAAAGAATCCGTGAAGTCTCACATTCTTGTTTCCTTTATATGGATAAGCTTCAAAACCTAAGCCTGCAAATGTATACTCAACACCTGGAGTCACAGTCATGTCGTAAGCCTGTGGCTGTGGAACCATAATTCCATTCTCTTCCACCTCTTTTAAATAGGTATGCTTGTTTCTGTCGTAACCTGCTTTTGCCATAAAAGTAAACTTATCGGTAAAAGCATATTTCACTTCTCCGATAAGAGAAAAATCTCCAAAGAGGAAATTGCTTTGATTAAAGAAGCCTCTGTTAATGAAATCGACAACAAGGTGCATCTTACCAAAATCAAAGTCATTACCTAAAGAGATGTAATTGATGTATTCGCCTTTTTTCTGTTCCATCATATTGATAGAATATGCTGTCTTGAGAAGACCAACGTTACCGTACCAAATAAGGTTGTAGGCATACATGCCAGAGAATTTATTTGGAGCAAAAGTAGAGTTAGTGACTTGGAAAATAATATCGTGTTTTTTATTGTTGCTATGATATTCCACCTGAGCACCTACCTCATAACATGCGAAGTTGTTCCAAAACAACGATGCGAAATACACGTCAATTGGAGGGAGGTCATATTCCCAACCGCCGACAGCCAAAGGCATCTTACCAGCTGTGAATGACCAGTTTTTGTGTGCATGATAAGAAAGGATCATAAAGTCGGTCTTTGAGCCCGAGCCTTGCATATCTATTCTCTGACGGATACGATAAGAGAAATCGTTGAGAAAAGAACCTTTCATCTCGAAGTTAAAGAACTTGCCGCCGATGCCAGAAGTTGAAGTTTTTCCATGTTCATAGTCGAAGTCGACTCTACCTTCCACCGACAATTTGTCGATTGTAAATGATTTTTGTTCTTGTGAAATTGCCATGTTCGAGAGGAACATGAATGCACATAATGCAAGCAATAATTTTCTTGTAATTTTTTTCATATAATCATTATCTTTTATTCATTCATTTTAGCTTCGCTACGTAAAAGATGGCGCATCTCGGTGACAAGCTCCGATGACTCTTGTATTATATTAAGGTATAATAATGCGAGGTCGATATTATCTCTGTCGTGTTGTATTCTATTCATCTGTTCATGCGACATCTCAATAACCGCCGACTCTCTCGCAGTGATTTGTTCCATAATATATTCGACATCTTTATAGTCGGAATTAAGGATTGTGTTGTCAGCCGCACTCAACGACCACAGCACATTATCTTTAAGAATCTCGACCTCTGGAAGATACTTCTTATCCAAAGGAGTGAAACTGTTATCGACGTATTCCTTACAAGGATCACATATTCTTCGCAAAGCGTACAGAATCTGCTCAATGCAGTTATAAGAAAGATGGAACCAAGTATTCTTGTTGATCATCTTATCGTCGAGACGACGCATGATAATGATTTCCTTTCTCTTCAGCTGTTTCATCTTGTCTTTGGCAAGACGGCAGTCGTTAGACGCTTTTCTCAAAGTCTTGATATCTTCCTTCATAAAAGCATTGACGACATCATTATATATATCTTTAGAGATATTAAGCAATTCGCTTATACTTTCCTTATTATGCTGGATAAGTGTTTCATAGATAACTTCTTGATCGGAGGTATTAAGAGCTTGTTCAAACAAGTCGTCGGTGTCATTGTTCTTATTTGTTTTTGCTCTGTTTTTAATTATGATGACAACAGCAAGAGCTATCATCACTATCATCGCCACTATGCCGCCGTAGTAGAACAACAATGCTATCACGAAGCATATCAAGAACGCCACTATCGCTGTTATGAACCAGCCACCGATGACGGAGAACATTCCCGTGACGCGGTATACAGCACTCTCTCTCGACCAGGCGCGGTCAGCTAAAGAAGCACCCATAGTCACCATAAATGTAACGTATGTCGTTGACAATGGAAGTTTTAACGAAGTACCGAGAGCTATAAGCATAGAAGCGAGCACTATACTCACAGCGCCTCTGATAAGGTCGAATGAAGCGTTTTCTTCGAGTATCATCTCTCTACTGTCGAAACGTTTTTCTATCCATGACTTTAATTTTGCTGGCAAGATGTTATCGATGCTTGTAACCATATTATTTGTAAAGCGCACCAAGCTACGTGCTATAGCTGACGAGCCGAACGACTCATTACCGCCGTTTTGTTTAGACAAATCGAGGGAAGTCTGCAACACTATCTTAGCTTTTCTTGACGTAAGCAATGTCACTGCCATCACAAGACCTGCTGCTACAAGATATATTGTATTGGCAGCCGACATGGTATTAAGTGAACCCATAGAAAGCGATTCCATTGGCACATTGCTGTGTCTCACATCCAAAAATGTATCTAGACCTGCGAGAGGCACGCCAATAAAGTTGACTAAGTCGTTGCCAGCGAAAGCCATGGCGAGCGCGAATGTTCCGATAAGGACGACAAGTTTCAACACATTGACTTTAAGGAAATAAAGTATCTGCATCAATACGGTAAAGAAGACGAAACTTATTCCTAATAGCATCCATGTATGAGCATCTATCCAAGCGTGCATATCATCAGTGATAAAAGCTGCGCCTTTCATACCTTTGATGAGCATAAAGTAAATCAAGGCTGTCGTTGCTATTCCGCTGAAGATACCAATCTTCCATTTAAGGTTTTTGAGATAGTTGAAAGAGAAGATGAGACGTGTGATATATTGCACTATGATACCGAATATGAAGGCTATTGCCACCGAGAGGAAGATACCCACTACCATCGTCAGGGCTTTGTCTGTATTGATAAGTTCAGCCAAGGTAACGCCAGCTGTTCCATCGTGCATCTTAATCATCGCTATAGCCACCGTTGCTCCGAGAAGTTCAAACACAAGCGAGACCGATGTTGAAGTCGGAAGCCCCAAGGTGTTAAAGACATCTAACAAGATCAGGTTAGCTATCATCACCGCTAAATAGATGTAGATAATTTCGTTAGCGAAGAAATGTTGAGGAGAGAACACTCCATTGCGAGCTATTTCCATCATGCCGTTACTCATGAGAGAGCCTATGATGATACCCAAAGCGGCGATGATTGTTACTGCTCTATAAGAAGCCGACTTTGTTCCCACAGCAGCCGACATGAAATTAGTGGCGTCGTTACTCACGCCAGCTATGATACCTAAAATTGCCAATATAAAGATAAACGCAATTACAACAGGCAGAAATGTTTCCATAAAATAATAGAGTTAATTTTTAGTGTGACAAATATAATGTTTTTTTCTCGTTTTTAACATCTGCTTTCAAATAAAATTCACATTATTAAAGACAAAAAAATAAGAGACTGCTCCTCAAGAACAATCTCTATTTATGTATGTATTAACCAATAATATCAGCAATGTCTAACGGATTTTTTACGAATACGTGAGCTCCATTATTTGCCAGGAACTCTCTATCGCGGTATCCCCACAGCACCGAAACACAGTACACTCCAGCGTTATCGCCTGTCTTAACATCGACTTCTGAATCGCCGAAGAACAAGGTCTCATCTTTAGGGATATTTAACTTTTCGCATATCATATTGATACCATCGGGAGCAGGCTTCTTTCTGCAATGTTCACTCTCGCCTACTACGATGTCGTATAATCCGGCGAAATAATGTTCGCAGACTTCTTCCGCAGCCTCCTGATATTTATTCGAGAGGACACCTACTTTAATATCCCTCGATTTTAACAACTGCAGAAGTTCCATCATGCCTGGATATGGACGTGTCTTCTCACAACAATGTTTTGAATAATGATCCTTGAAACACGCGAGGCACAATGCAAATTCCTTCTCAGAAATGTTAGTCGGGAGAGCCCTGCGCATCAATTGCTCTATGCCATTGCCGACATAAGAAGAGACTTCTTCAAGAGTACATGTTTCATAATCAAATAAATCCAAAGTAAAGTTTACACTGTTAAGCAAATCTTCTAAAGTGTAAAGCAACGTTCCGTCTAAATCAAATATAACTAGCCTACGCTTCATCTTTAATATTTTTCTAATTATCTTTTTATCTTTAGCACAAAAATATATATTTTTTTCTAAATAAATTTTAAGAACTAAATATTATTAAAAAAAAACTGTAATTTCGCAGACTTAATTTTTACGACGTGAAAAACAAAATAAAGAAATTATATCACAACAATCATAATATCAACGATTTAGCCAACAGTATAACTAACAATAAACACGTATCATGTTTAGGACTGATCGGTTCGTCTAAGGCTTTTATTGTAGCTACAACTTCCGACATTATAGGCGGGCAAAACTTTATAATATGCAGCGACAAGGAAAGAGCAGCGTATTTTTACAATGACTTGGAGAATTATTACGAAGAAAAAGAAGCCGACTACAGCAAAAAACGCGTCCTCTTCTACCCTACTTCATACAAAAGACCATACGAACCTGAGAAAGCCGACAACACCTATATATTATCAAGAACCGAAGTCTTACAAAGATTGTCGTCGAGCGACAGAAAAGCTATAGTTGTCACATATCCAGAAGCGCTCAGCGAGAAAGTCATCACTCGCAAGACAATGAGCAACAACACCTTTAAACTATCGGTTGCTGATAACATTTCCATCGACACTCTCACCGACAATCTCGTCGAGCTCAATTTTGAACACGTCGATTTTGTCGTAGAACCCGGACAGTTTGCAATACGCGGAGGCATAGTCGACGTATTCTCATTCTCCAACGACTACCCCTATCGCATCGAGTTCTTCGGCGACGAAATAGATTCAATAAGAAGCTTCAACCCCATCGATCAACTGTCGATAGAAAAACTTAAAGACATAATATTAATTCCTAACCTTCAAGATTATAACGAAGAATACGAAAGAGAATCAATACTTCAATTTCTAAAAAAACAATCGACAATATGGATTGAAGAAGGACATTGTCTCGAGGAAAAAATCAATAACGAATACGAGAAAGCTATCGAAGTCTTTAACAGGCTACAGTCTTCTTCAAAAGATTCTAATAACATTGAAAATCCAGAGGTTATATTTACCAAAGGTGATGAAATCATTACGCAGTTAGATAATTTCAAGACAATATCTTTCGGCAATTTCATCAACAAAGACAAAGAAACATCAATAGTCTTTAACACTGCGCCACAGCCTTCCTTCAACAAGAATTTCGACTTATTGTTAAAAGATATTAACAATTTAAAATCCGAAGGTTATACCGTCTATTGTTTCTCAGAAAGCAAGAAACAACTCGAACGTATCCAGAGTATCTTGAACGACATGCAGCCAAAAGATGAAAGGCAAAAGGCTAAAGACAAAGGACAAAAGGACGATACAGATTTCGATGATTACTTCATTCCTGTAAACTATTCCATTCAGGCAGGCTTCATCGACAGAGACATGAAGATCTGTTGTTATACCGACCATCAGATTTTCGAACGTTATCACAGATTTAGGTTACGTGAAGGCTTCGCCTCGAGTCAGGCTCTGACGATAAAAGAACTATACGACTTAAAGCCCGGCGATTACGTCACACATATTAATTATGGCATAGGACGTTTCGATGGTTTGGAAATCATCGACAATAACGGCAAGCAACAGGAAGCGATGCGTCTCATTTATCAGAACGGCGACCTTTTGTATGTCAGCATACACTCCTTACATCGTATCTCCAAATATTCCGGCAAAGACGGTTCGCAGCCAACGCTCAGCAAGTTAGGCTCCAACTCTTGGAATAAGCTTAAGGAGAAGACAAAGAGTCGCGTCAAAGACATAGCACGCGAGCTCATAAAATTATATGCCGAACGCAAGAACAGCAAAGGATTTCAGTTCATGCCCGACACTTATCTTCAGACAGAGTTAGAGGCATCGTTCATGTATGAAGACACGGCCGACCAACTCAAAGCGACAGTAGATGTGAAACGCGACATGGAATCGGAAACGCCTATGGACCGACTGATATGCGGCGACGTAGGCTTCGGCAAGACCGAGATAGCGATACGCGCCGCCTTCAAAGCCGTCTGCGACTCCAAACAGGTGGCAGTGCTCGTGCCAACAACAGTGCTGGCTCTGCAACATTACCAGACATTCTGCAAAAGACTCAAAGGATTCCCTGTCAATATCGATTATATCAACCGTTTCAAGACTGCCAAAGAACAGAAGAAAACTATTGAAGATGTCAAGAACGGACGCATCGACATCATAATAGGAACTCATAGCATCATAGGCAAAAACGTTTCTTTCAAGGACTTAGGACTGCTCATCATCGATGAGGAACAAAAGTTCGGCGTCTCGGCAAAGGAAAAACTGAAACAACTTCAAACCAATGTCGACACTTTAACTCTCACAGCCACACCTATACCAAGGACATTACAATTCTCTATGATGGGCGCACGCGACATGAGTATTATCAAGACGGCTCCACCAAACCGTCAGCCCGTCGAGACAGAGCTTCACACCTTCAACCCTGAGATAATACGCGATGCAATACAATATGAGCTGGCTCGCGACGGACAGGTCTTCTTCGTACATAACAGAGTACAAAACATTCAGGAAGTGTGCGATATGATAACTACTTACGTTCCAGGCGTGAGAGTCGGCGTGGCTCACGGACAGATGGAGGGAAGTAAGTTGGAACAAATCATGCTCGACTTCATCGACGAGAAATACGATGTACTGCTATCGACGACAATCATAGAGGCTGGCTTGGATATTCCTAACGCCAACACCATCATTATCAATGAGGCGCAGAATTTTGGTTTGAGCGACCTTCACCAGCTGCGAGGTCGCGTGGGACGTTCCAACAAAAAGGCTTTCTGTTATCTGTTGGCGCCGCCGCTTAACATCTTATCCGACGAGGCTCGCAAACGACTTAGAGCCATCGAAGACTTCTCCGATCTCGGCAGCGGTTTTAACATCGCTCTCCGCGACTTGGACATCAGAGGCGCAGGCAACCTGCTCGGCGCAGAACAGAGCGGATTCATTAACGACATAGGCTTCGAGACTTACCATAAAATATTGGACGAAGCTATATTAGAACTTAAAGAAACTGAGTTCAAAGACATCTTCGAAGGCGAACTCAAAGACAAGAAATTCGTGAGCGACTGCGTCTTCGAATCAGACTTGGAGATATTAATACCTTACGAATATGTCGACTCTTCCGCTGAACGTATCAGCCTCTACACCGAACTCGACCACATTCAAAACGAAGAAGGACTGATACGATTTACCAACAACCTCACCGACCGTTTCGGACAGATTCCTCCTCAGACAGAAGATCTGCTCAACACCATGCGACTACGTTGGTTGGCAAGAGATTTAGGCTTCGAGAAGATAACACTGAAAAATAAAATCATGACGGCTTATCTCGTTTCAAATCAAGAGTCGGAATATTATCAGACCGACACCTTCATGAAGATTATCAGATATGCCGCATCACATCAACGACGCTGCAAGGTAAAAGAACTCAACGGCAAAAACATACTTTATGTAGATGCTGTCACCAATGTGGCAGAAGCGCTGAAAGTCATGAGAGAGACTTTGGAACTTTGACTTTATTAAATCTGAAAAATTGAAAATCTGAAAACCTGAAAATTCTCAAATTCTCAGTTTCTCAAATTCTCAAACCCTCGCCATAATCTTCTCCGTAGCTCCGATGCTAAGTTGGATATAATCCTGGCATATTCCAGATGCCTTGCTATAAAAGGCATCGTCGTTCATCAGTTTCTCAAATATCTCATCGAATTCCTGTTGATTTGTGACAGAGAACATTCCACCTTTCTCAACTAAATCGACAGCTTCGACAAACTTATGATATTTCGGACCAACGACCACAGGGCATCCAAAGACAAGAGCCTCTTGCGTATTATGAATGCTGTTCATAAAACCACCGCCAACGTAAGCAAAACGAGCATATTTATAAATCTGCTTCAAAATACCTATCGTATCAATAATAAGGACTTTTGGCTTATTAACTTGTTGACATGTTGTCTCGTTGACCTGTTGACTATAAACGATCGACTGCTGACTCTCATACTGAGAAGTGATTTGTTTTATATGAGACTCAGCGATGTCGTGAGGCGCTATTATCATACAATAGTCGTCGGGCATATTTTTAGAAAAAGGTATGAGGAATTTTTCATCAGGTTGCCACGAGCTACCCGCTATTATACATTTTCTTCCCGCGATAAAATCTTCTATCTCAGGAAACGACTTCGACTGTTTAGCTATCTCATACACCCTGTCGAAGCGAGTATCGCCAGTGACTGTAACATCTTTAATTCCTATTGACTTCAACAGCTTAGCTGTATCGTCGTTTTGTACGAAGAAATGAGACACGTTAAACAGCTGCTTTCTAAACCAAGAGGCATAGAATTTAAAGAAGTAATGATCAGGATGCAGCAATGCCGATATGTAGTATAAAGGTATATCATTATTTTTAAGAGCCTTCATGTAATTGAACCAGAAGTCATATTTCACGAAGAAAGCCATTTTAATATTAAAATTCTTCAGGAGCTTCTTAGCGTTTGTAGAGGTATCGGAGGGCATATACGCCACTTTATCAGCGAGTTGAAAATCCTTTCTTATTTCATATCCCGAAGGTGAGAAGAATGTCAGCAATATTTTATAGTGAGGGAATTTCTTTTTCATGCTCTCGATAACAGGCAAGCCCTGCTCAAACTCACCCAATGAAGAGACATGAAACCATATCCATTCGTCGTTTTTATCAAGAGATTTCAAGTTATCCCATTGATTTTTTCTACCTTTCCACCAAAGTCTAGCTTTCTTATTTCCCAAGAGAGAAGCCAAGGCTATGGCTCCGCTGTACAATCTTATTGCGAGTGAATACAAGATTTTCATGATTAGTAGTAATAATAATCTAAAGGCATTCTCTTATATGTAGGAATAAATATTGCGACACGTATTCCGTAGTATCTGTCGATATAATTTTTAAGGTCGGGACCCATCAGGTTAAAATCCCATTGGCGCAACGACTTAGTGTGAGCTTGGATAAATTCTAACGACACGGAGAAGTTAAGCACGCGGGAGTTGCTCAGATACATATAACCTATTTCGCCTGAGTATGCGAAGCCACCGCGCATTCTGTCGTATCCGTAACGATAGTCGTCGGCGAGATTAGGTGGCGTTGAAGCGTAAGAAGAAAACTCTATTCTTATTCTGTTGAGCAGGTATCCAAGTCCGCCGTTAATGAAGAAGCCGCAGTTAGGATTAGGCGCGCATACATTAAAGACCTTACCGACTTTAGCTTGAAGATGATAGCCGCGCTCAAACATTGCATAGCTACCCCAGATTCCATCGCCCGTAATCAATTCACCGTTGCTATCTAATATGATACCTAAAATATCTTCACGAGAAGCACTTATCTTCTCACCGAAAATGAAGTTAGCATTGGCAGTCCACAACCAGTTTTTGTCGGTCTTATACAACACACTCGCACCAACGGTAGAGTTATTACCATAAATCACTTTGGTGTCGGCACCAGGAAACTGATACGAATATGTGGCGCTGAACATCGTTGTGGAGATACGTTCCTTCTTAATATCTTTCTGTGCTTCAACCATAAAAGGAGAAACTATAAGTAACAATAAGAATAAAGATTTCAATTTCATACTACTAAAAATTTACGCATTGCAAATATAATAAACGTTTTTGAGTCGTCGTTATTTTCTATGCATAAATTAATCATGTTAATTTATGTTAAAAAGTCGTTATAATCAGAAAATTATTTTTAAATTTGCAGAAATAAAATTAATTATGAAATCAAACGTTTTAAACTTATTAAAGGTCAGCACATTACTAATAGCTGTAGTATTCTCGTTATCATGTAGAAGAAATAAAACTCCAGACAACTACTTTAAGATAGGCGACTCAACATACGAGATAAAATCGGGAAGCATTATAAACAACGGCGAAGTCGAAGGTGGATTTAATGTAGACTTACGTTTATATGACGAAAGCGGCAAAAATTTCATCAATTTCACTTTCATATCTAAAGAAGCTGAAAGAATAGCAAGTTCTACTTACCGTAATCCAGATGGCTCATGGGTATTAGGTCACAACTCTAACGGCACATACAGCAGCATGGCAAAAGTAAATTCCGGTGTCGTTAAAATAGACAGATCTTCAGATGGATATACGATAGACATCAAATGCACCGACCAATATAGCACAGAAATTAGAGGTTACTTTAAAGGCGATTTGTCTAAAAAAGACAATGACAATCTGGTTAGAGCCGTACCTAAATATGTTCTCCCTGATGAAATATATGACGAGGTAACACAACACTTCCCAGTGTATTCTGGCGTCACTCCTCCTAACATGCAAGGCGAATATGTCTCATCTCCTCACATTTTGATCTACGAATCATACGCTGAGAATCCAGATTCTGTGCAAGTATATTCCGACAGATACATGGGATTTATATACACCAACAAGCAAATGAATTTCTATGGAAAACAATATGATGTTGTAAAAGGTGACTACGAAGAGGTGGTTCAATACGGTGTAAAGATAACAGGTAGCAACGACTTATTTACATGTTATTATGTCGTTGATGGATACGTACAAGGTTATTATGCACAGCAGTCATTCATTTTCAGTGGCAAGAAGACTGATGCCGGTCTCGAAGATTTCCATACTGCTGTGGTATTGTTAGAGAACAGCGGAAATCCGAACATGTATGCAAAGAATTCATACAGAGTATTAAAAGATGAAGACGGCTTGGCAGAGAATAACCTCTGGCTCTCAGGAAGAAACAGCAGCAAGCCAACACACTCACAAAACGAAAGCTTATTCGATATTTGGATGAAATAAAATAATTGAGGATTTTCAAGTATGCCAGAAGAAGGTATTATCTCTGAATACATTTTGCCAAATGGCATAAAAATCATACATAGACATAGACCAGGAGCTATTGCGCATCTGTCGTTGATGGTTAGCACTGGTATGCGTGATGAGCTAAGCAATGAAAACGGCTTAGCTCATTTCATTGAACATTTGTTGTTTAAAGGCACGAAAAAACGCAAAGCCTTTCATATCCTGAGCTGTCTCGAAAACGTAGGCGGCGAGCTCAACGCGTACACAACAAAAGAAGAGACCTGCATACACGCCTCTTTTTTAAAAGAATATTATAACAAAGCCATCGACTTGATTTCCGACATCGCCTTTAACAGCACATATCCTGCCAACGAATTAGAAAAAGAAAAGGAAGTCATCATCGATGAGATAAACTCATATCGCGACAGCCCAGCCGAAGAGATATTCGACGAATTTGAAAACAATCTCTACAGAGGACACGAGATGGGACGTAACATCTTGGGAACCGTCGATTTAGTCAACAGCTACTCGCGTAACGACATAATACGTTTCCTAAGAAATAATTATTCCACCGACAAAATGGTCATCGCGACTATTGGCGACATACCTTTCAATAAATTCAAGAACAAGATAATATCACACTTCAGCGATTTCCAAAAGAAGACTACCGTATCGCATAGGACTACATTTAGCAAATTGCCTGTTTTCAACAAGATAGAAGAAAGGAACAATCATTTGTCGCACTGCATCATCGGAGGTTTGGCATATCATATCGACAGCGCCAAGAAAATGCAGATGGTATTGCTGAACAACATCTTAGGAGGTCCAGGCATGAACTCGAGGTTAAATCTCAACATCAGAGAGAAATACGGTTTTGCCTATACCATCGAATCGCAATATAACGCATATTCCGACACCGGCAACTATTCCATTTATATGGGCGTAGATCCTCAGTCGTTAGACAAAGCCATCGACCTAGTCTTTAAGGAATTAAACAAGCTGAAGAACAACAAACTTGGCAGCATACAGTTATCTAACGCACAGAACCAATTAGTAGGACAGTTAGCGTTGAGCTGCGAATCAGGATTAGGCGAGCTACTATCGATGACAAGAGCAGCCTTCACCAAAGAAGGCATAGAGCCATTGTCGGAAACAGTGAAAAAGATAAGAAATCTCAAGTCGGACGACATTTTGGACGTCGCTAACGAAATCTTCAGCGATGACAATATCAATTTGATGATTTACAAAGGATTATAAAAAAAATAATCATTTAATTTCATTATTACTTGATTTTTTATTTTTTTTATCATAAATTTGGAGTCTTCCAAAATCGACCTATCATGTTAATACAGAAAGACTCCCAAAAATTGCCCGTCATAGGTATCACACAAGGTGACATCAACGGCATTGGTTATGAGATTATCCTGAAAACTCTTTGCGACAGTAGAATCTTCGACTCTTTTATTCCTATTGTATATGGGCAATCGAAAGTCTTTTCTTATTACAAAAAAAATTTTAACATGGAAGAGCTCTCCTATTCTCTTATCAGAGATGCGCAGCAGGCTCAAGCTGGCAGGATTAACTTCATCAACCATACCGATGAGGAGTTGAAGATTGAACCTGGTATCGCGACAGAGATCTCTGGCAAGGCATCATTCGACGCTTTGAAGTTAGCTGTCGATGATTTAAACAAGGGTAAGCTCGACGCTTTGGTAACAGCACCTGTAAACAAAAAAAGCATACAGTCGGATCAGTTTCAATTTTCAAGTCAGAAAAAATACATCAGCACTTTCTACAAAGAACACGTCCCGCTGATGCTGATGGTATCTAACAAACTGAGAATAGGCAGCGTCACCAATCACGTAGCATTGAAAGAAGTTCACAACATCATTACTAAAGAACTTATCAACAATAAAATCGATGTTTTCATCAAGACATTGCAAAAAGATTTTGGCATAACACATCCGCGTATTGCTGTCATGGGACTTAACCCACATACTGGCGAAAACGGTTTGTACGGCAAAGAAGAAATAGATATTATAATTCCCGCAATAAAAGAAGCTAAAGAGAAAAACCAGTTGGTATTCGGACCTTTCTCTGCCGACGGCTTCTTCGGCTCGGCAGCTTGGATAAAATACGACGGCATCTTGTGTATGTACCACGACCAAGCCATGATACCTTTCAAGACATTAGCTGTTGATGGCGGAGTCAATTTCACAGCAGGATTGCCAATCGTCAGAACAGCACCCGACCATGGAACAGGCTACGACATTGCAAACAGAAACATAGCAAATCCGGACTCGTTCCGACATGCTATTTACCTCGCACTTGATATATTAAGGAACAGGAGGAATGAGGAATGAAGAATTAAGAATTAAGAATGAAGAATGAAGAATTGACTTAAAAAAACTTCACTCTCTATCGTTCAAAGTTCAAAGTCTTTTTCGTAAGTTTGCAATATGATTTACGACATTAAAAAAATAGCTTCTGTTGTTGATGGTAAAATTTTAAGCAAAGACAACAACAATATTTATATCAACGACTTATTGTTCGACAGCCGTTTACTTGCGTCGCCATGCACTACGTTATTCTTTGCATTGAGAAGTCATCGTAACAACGGGTGCAAATACATCAGCGAATTATACGACAAAGGAGTAAGAGCTTTCGTCATCGAACATTCTGAAAACATAGAGTCCGTAATAAGAAGAAATGAACAAGCCACATTCATTCTCGTAGATGACAGCCTGAAAGCATTACAAAAAATAGCAGCTTACCATCGTAAAAAATTCGACATACCGATAATAGGAATAACGGGCAGCAACGGCAAGACCATCATCAAAGAATGGCTCTATCAGATCTTAAGTCCAGAATTATCGGTAATCAGAAGTCCTAAGAGTTATAACTCACAGATTGGCGTACCATTATCGGTATGGCAATTAGATGAGACACACCATATTGGAATATTTGAAGCAGGCATCTCACGTCCCAACGAGATGCATAATCTCGAGGAAATAATACGACCTAAGATAGGAATATTTTCAAATATAGGCGCAGCTCACGGAAAGAACTTCGATAGCATAGAAAATAAAATCGAGGAAAAGCTAAGACTTTTTAAAGATGTCGACACATTAATATATTGTTTAGATCATAAAGAAATAAAAGAAGCTGTCGACAAGTTGAATATCAACACTTTCACATGGAGCAGGAAAAACAAAGACGCTGACGTTCAAGTCTATTCTATCGAAAAAAACGAAGATGATACTATCATAAAAGCTCATAGCACAAAGTTCAAAGCTCATAACCTAAAAATCACGATTCCTTTCACAGACGACGCTTCCATAGAGAACGCCATTCATTGTTGGCTTACCGCATTAAAACTCAACATTTCAGAAGAAATCATAGAGAAAAAAATGCGTCATCTCTCTCCTATCGCGATGCGTATGGAATTGAAATCAGGTATCAACAACTGTGAGATTATCAACGACAGCTACAATTCCGATTTCAACGCTCTGACGATAGCACTCGACTTCATGAACCAGCAACATCACAGAAAAAAAAGAGTTGTTATTTTATCAGACATTCTACAAAGCGAGTTAAGGGAAGAAGAGTTATATGAAAAAATAGCGCAACTACTCAAAAACAAAGGCGTCGAATATATAATAGGTATAGGCGAAGCCATAACACGTCAAAGCGAGAAATTCAATATAGAGAAGATTTTTTATCGTGATGTAAAAGATTTTCTAGCCAATCATCAGATAGAGAATTTCCACAACCAGATGATATTGATAAAAGGAGCGCGAGAATTTGGTTTTGAGAAGATAAGCAAGCTGTTACAAGAGAAAGCACATGAGACCATTCTCGAAATAAACCTCAACAACTTAGTCAAGAACATGAACTACTATCGTTCCAAGTTAAATAAAGACACTAAGTTGATGGTCATGGTCAAAGCTTTTGCCTACGGCAGCGGTAACTTTGAAGTCTCCAACGTACTTGAATTTCATCGTGCCGACTATCTCACCGTGGCATACGCCGACGAAGGCATAGAGTTGAGACGTCGTGGCATCACGCTTCCCATCATGGTAATGACACCCGAAATCAACACCTATGAAAGCATCATCAAAAATAATTTAGAGCCTGACATCTATAGTTTCAGAAGCCTTAATTTATTGGAAGACGCCATAAATAATTTAGACGTCCCTCTCTGTTCACCAATAGGCATTCATATCAAATTAGACACAGGCATGCATCGACTCGGATTCTTGTCAGATGAAATTGAGACGCTTTTAAACAGATTGAAATCCAACGACAAAATCATAGTCAAGAGTGTCTTCTCGCACCTTGCCGGAGCCGACAGCCCTGAGTTCAACGATTTCACGAAAAAACAGATAGATGTTTTTGAAGCAATGAGCACTAAAATCACAGAAGCGCTTCCATACAAAATCATAAGACATATCTTAAACAGCGCTGGCATCAGTCGTTTCACCGACTATCAATATGATATGGTAAGATTAGGTATTGGAGTCTATGGAATTGCGCCATGCGAAGAAGACAAAGATAAGTTAAAGACCGTCATCTCATTAAAAACCACCATAGTTCAAATCAAAGAATATGAAGTTGGAGAGACCATAGGTTACAGCAGAAAAGGCGTCATAGAAAGAAAATCGAGAATTGGCGTGGTACCAATAGGTTATGCCGACGGCTTGAAACGACAACTCGGCAATGGCAACGCTTGTTTTTATGTCAACGGTAAAGCCGCTCCTATCATCGGAAACGTATGCATGGACATGTGCATGATCGACTTGACAGGAATAGATTGCAAAGAAAACGACACAGCTATCTTATTCAATGAGGACTATCCAGTGGAAAGAATAGCAGAAGCTTGCAATACAATACCTTACGAAATACTGACAAGTATTTCTCAAAGAGTAAAAAGAATTTACTATCAAGAATAACAAATGATATTTTTATTTCGTTTATAAGTAGATTATTTAAGTAATATTTATTAAATTTGTGTTCGTAATAATTAATTAAAAACACAACATAAAAAATTAATATATGTCTGAAAATCTTGTAATTATACCGACATACAACGAAAAGGAAAACATTGAAAAGATAATACGTTATGTTTTCGGAATGCCTATGTCGTTCGACATTCTTATCATTGAAGATAACAGTCCTGACGGCACTGCCGACATTGTCAAAAGACTGATGCAAGAATTTCCAGACCGCCTTTTCATTGAAGAAAGAAAAGGCAAATTAGGTCTCGGCACAGCATACATTCACGGTTTCAAATGGGCTTTAGCTCGTGACTATCAATATATTTTTGAAATGGATGCCGACTTCTCCCACAATCCTGACGACCTTATCAAACTCCACGACGCTTGTGCCAACGGCACCGACCTCTCCATTGGCTCGCGTTATATCACTGGCGTCAATGTCGTCAACTGGCCTATGGGTCGCGTCCTTATGTCGTATTACGCCTCAGCTTACGTCCGCTTCGTGACAAGAATGAAGACTCGCGACACCACTGCAGGCTTCGTCTGTTATACAAGAAAAGTATTAGAAACCATAGATTTAGACAGAATAAAATTCATCGGTTACGCATTCCAGATAGAAATGAAATACACCGCATGGAAGTTAGGATTTAAAATCAAAGAAGTCCCTATCATCTTCACCGACAGAGCCGAAGGCACATCAAAAATGTCGGGTGGCATCTTCAAAGAAGCTATCTTCGGCGTCATCAATCTAAGATGGAGAGGTATGATAGGCAAAATTAAACCAAGAAAAATATGAGATACTTAATAAAAAACGCAACACTTGTCAATGAAGGAAAATCTTTTATGGCAAGTGTTCTCATTTCAGGAGAGACAATAGAGAAGATTATCCCTACGGAATGTCAACAAGATTTTGACAACTGTGAAATCATTGATGCCAAGGGACTTTTGTTACTTCCAGGAGCTATCGACGATCAGGTTCATTTCCGCGATCCTGGATTGACACATAAAGGCGACATCGCCACTGAGAGTCGTGCAGCTATAGCAGGCGGCGTGACATCATTTATGGACATGCCTAACACAGTGCCTAACACTCTGACACAACAGCTCTTACAAGATAAATACGACATAGCCGCAGAAAAGTCTATGGCTAACTATTCGTTCTATATGGGTGTCTCTAACGACAATGTCGACGAAGTGCTGAAGACCGACCCTAAAAATGTTTGCGGCATCAAAGCCTTCATGGGCTCCAGCACTGGAAATATGTTGGTAAACAACGAGCTGACGTTGCAACGACTCTTCCAAGAAGCACCATGTCTCATCGCCACACACTGCGAAGACGAAGACACAATACGTAGAAACATGGAGATTTTCAAAGCCAAATACGGCGACGACGCTCCCGCCTCCGTCCATCCTCTGATACGTAGTGAAGAAGCTTGCTACAAGACATCGTCATACGCAGCAGAATTAGCTTCAAAATACGGGACACAACTTCATATCTTACACCTCTCTACTGCAAAAGAAATACAGCTGTTTAACAATAACATTCCATTGAAAGATAAGAAGATAACAGCTGAAACTTGCTTACATTACCTTCTTTTCGACGACAGAGACTACGAAACGAAAAAGACATTCTTAAAATGCAACCCTGCTGTCAAAACAGAAAATGACAAACTTGCGTTGATACAAGCTTGCATTGATAATCACATAGATATATTGGCAACAGATCATGCGCCTCATACTTTTGAAGAGAAAAACAAACCTTATTTCTCAGCACCTTCAGGCGGAACATCAGTGCAGCACTTACTCTTAGGAGCCTTGGAACTCGCCATTAAGGAACAAATGTCGGCAGACAAAGGACGACAGACTTTGACAATAGAGAAAGTAGTGGAACTTTTATCTCATAATCCAGCTATATTATTTAAAATCAATAAGAGAGGATTTATCAGAGAAGGCTACTATGCCGATTTGGTATTAGTTAATCCAAATAAAGAACAGACTATAAGCAATAATGACGTTCATTACAAATGCGGCTGGACAGCATACGAAGGAATGAAGCTAAGTTGCAGTGTCACACACACTTTCGTCAATGGCGAATTGGTTTACGACAACGGTAAATTCAAAGAAGATTATAGAGGTAAAAGACTGACATTTAACAGATAAGCTATGACAAGAAAAATCAGCATCGCAATAATAATATTGGTTTCTATATTCTCATGTTCAAGAAATGTCATCGTTGAAGACGTTGTTCAAAAATATGAAGAAGGTAACAAGAAGGTCGTTCATTATTATAAAGAAAACAGAAAAGGCGAAAGGACATGGGTCAAGGAAACGTGGTTTTACCAAGAAGGCATGAAACATCTTGAAGGACCTATCGCAGATGGAAAACGCAACGGCACTTTCAAGAGTTATTATAAATCAGGAAGTCTGCTAAGCACAGGCGACTTCAAAGATGGCAAGAGAGAAGGCAAAGCCGTTGTTTATCATGAAAATGGAAAAGTCAATTACGAAGGATTTTATAAAGAAGGAAAAGAGTGTGGCGTGTGGAAATTCTATGACGAGAAAGGCAACTTATACAATGAACTGAATAAAGATTAAGATGAAGCTATCAGTTTTCTCCGACGAATATTATATGCAGCAGGCTCTTAACGAAGCTCTCAGAGCAGAGGAGAACGACGAAGTGCCAGTTGGAGCCGTCATCGTATGCAACGACAAAATCATCGCCCGTGCTCATAATCAAGTGGAGCAACTCAATGACGTGACAGCACATGCGGAGATGTTAGCGCTGACATCAGCCTTCAACAATATGGGAGCCAAATACTTAGACGACTGCACCTTATATGTCACTTTGGAGCCATGCGTAATGTGCGCCGGAGCTTTGGCTCACGCTCATGTCAGCAGAGTCGTCTGGGCTTGTGACGACATAAAAAACGGCTTCAGCAAACACGGCAATCTATTGCACCCTAAAACCAAAATACAAAAAGGAATACTCCAAGACGAATGTCTCAGAGTATTAAAAGGTTTCTTCGAGAGAAAAAGGTAAATATAACTTTTGATTCTATTCTTCAAAGACATGGTGTATGGTCCTCAGCCTGAATGCGGAGACTATCTCCGACAGACCGTATATGATGAACGACAATGCTATGTATATTGCGACGGTCATCATTCCTAATGTCATGGGTCGTAATAAGATAAGCACCGATAAAATCAATAAGACGATGCCGCAGAACAATGTCAGTCCGTAACCTTTCACTTTAAAACTTTTAAGGTCGCCGGCATAATTTATCGTCATAAAACTTTGATAAAGCATCCACATTCCCAAGATGAGAGGCAGGGTCAGGGCAGCGATGCCAGGGTTGGCAGCTAATAAGATACCCAAAACGATGTTGAGTATCGCTCCTATCAACACAGCGGCTCGCGACACAAATATGTTTCTGCTGAAAATGCCGACAACCATTTGTATGATGCCGAAGATGACTAATGCTAAGCCGAATAATAGTGTCATCATTTCATAAGTGATAGCTGGATTGGTCAGCATAAACACTCCTAAGACAAAAGCCAATACACCTATTAATAAATACATCCACCAGTTTTTAACAGGCTCCATGGCGCGTTCGTATAAATCGTATGTTTTCATAATATATAATTTTTATCGTGAAACAAGCCGACTACGCTATTGTTCAAAATGACAGCATTTTTAACTTTTTTTAACTTTTTTTCTATGATTTTTAATATTAAATTTGCAGTGTTATACGATAGCTTTTAAATGTAAAAGATTATGGAAATATTAATATTAGTATCTAAAATAACAAACCGTTTGTTTTATATCATCGAGTTGATATTCAAAGATGAACTCGGTATCAATTTTAAATTCACCACCGATAAGGAGAAATATCTGGCTTATGAAGGTCCTAAATTTCATTATGGTCAATATCCTCTTGAAGATGATAACGGCTTGTTCCAGCAGTCGGTAAATCTGCTTTTTGAAAGAGACATCGCCGATCAAGATGTTAAAATTTGTAAACATAACGACTCTAAAGCTATATTTCCTGTATTTAATGACAAGTCCTTGTTTCCTTTCGATATTTTCGCAGCATCGTTCTATATAATAAGTCGTTACGAAGAATATCTCCCACATGTGTGTGATAAATATAACAGATTTCAGCCTCAAGATTCAATTCTTTGTAAGATGGATCTCATCGAAAAACCTATCATCAATATTTGGGCTAAGGAGTTAGGTGCATATATAACAGAGAAATATCCTGATATTCAATTAAAAAAGAAGACCTTTAAGTTTATCCCGACCTACGATATTGACGCGGCATGGGCTTATCGTAACAAAGGTTTTTTCAGGACAGTAGCGGCTTTCTTCAGAGATGCCTTGGTGTTTAATACCAATGAGATTAAAAGAAGATTTGAGGTGCTCACTAAAAAGAGAATAGATCCTTTCGACACTTTCGACTATCAGATTGAGTTACAAAAAGAGCTAAAAATTAAGCCTTTGTATTTTATACTCTGCGGCGATTATAACACCAACGATAAAAACATCTCCATCAGAAACAAAGAGTTTCAAGAACTTATAAAACATCTCGGCGATTATGCCTTGGTCGGCATCCACCCTTCATTCTCTTCTTATCTTGATAAAAAAGTCGTTAAAGAAGAGATCAAACGTCTTTCTGAAGTCTTAAACAGAGAAGTAACTATGAGCAGACAGCATTTCCTTAGACTGTGTCTACCTCTTAGCTATCAGATTTTAAATGAGTTAGATATAACTGACGATTATACTATGGGTTACGCCTCGCAAGCTGGATTTAGAGCTGGCTATGCCGACACCTTCGCTTTCTTCGATTTGGAAAACGATACCAAAACTAAACTTAACATACATCCTTTCGCATTGATGGACGGCACGATGCGCGACTATCTCGACTTAGATGTGCACGAGTCGTTTGATAAAGCAAAGAAACTTATTGACGAAGTAAAAAATGTTAATGGAACTTTCATTCTTTTATGGCATAATGAAACATTATCGGGAGAAAAACGTTGGGAAGGATGGATAACATTATATAGAAAAATTCTTGATTACGCCTTGAGTTGATTATGATAAAACTGCTGAGACATAATGAGATAAACAAAGTACGTTGGGACGAATGTGTAAAAAAGTCATTCAACGGCAATGTCTATGCATTGTCGTGGTATTTAGACATTGTCCATCGTAACTGGGACGCGCTCGTAGAAAATGATTATGAACGAGTTATGCCTCTTACGTCAAGTAAGAAATTTGGATTATCGTATATGTTTCAGCCTTTCTTCGTTCAACAGCTCGGAGTGTTCTCTTCAACACAACTGTCGCAAGAGACTGTTGATAATTTCATAAAAGCTATCCCTCAGGAATACAGACTTATACAATATCGACTCAATTCATATAATAAAGTCAATTACGAAGCTGATGATATAGTGCGACATCGTAATGTTGAGCTCGATTTGATATATGATTATCAATATCTTTATAATAATTATAACAATAATACCAAGAGAAATTTAGCTAAAGCTGAGAATGCCGGACTTTCGATAGTTTACGATATAGATCCAGAAGTTATCGTTAATATTTTCAGAAATAACAAGGGGAAAAACGTACAGCATTGGCAAGATAAGGAATATGATAGACTCCTTAATTTGATACATACTGCTATTTCATACAAATGTTGTTTCACAATAGGAATCAACGATTTGGAGAATAATATCATTGCTGGAGCCGTCTTTATGCATAGTCACGACAGACTTATTTTCCTATTCTCTGGCAGCGATGAACGACATAAAGACAAACATGCTTTGACAATGCTTCTCGACAATGTGATAAGAGAATATAGCGAGACACAATACACTTTAGATTTTGAAGGCTCTGACAACGAAGGTCTTGCACGTTTTTATAAAGGCTTCGGCGGAAATGAAGTCTTCTATCCAGAGCTTAAATGCAATAACTTAAAAGGAATATTGAAGTTTATATATAAATTAATGAGAAAATAAAACAAAACCAATATGATAAAAATTAATAATTTAGGAGAAAGCAACAGCGTCATCAACAACTTTATCTCCGAGTTACGAAATGTTGATGTACAAAATGACAGGCTACGTTTTAGAAAAAATTTGGAACGTATAGGCGAGTTGTTTGCCTACGAAATCAGTAAGACTTTAGAATATAAGACTGAGACTGTGGTGACGCCTTTAGGTAGTATCGATATGAATGTCATAGCAGAACAACCTGTTTTGGCGACGATATTAAGAGCAGGTTTGCCTATGCATCAGGGATTTCTTAACATCTTCGATAAAGCCGACAGTGCCTTCATAGCAGCACATAGAAAATATGATAAAAACGAGAATTATGCTGTTAATGTAGAATACTATTCATCTACCAATATCGACAATAAAACATTGATTATCATCGATCCGATGTTGTCGACGGGAGTCTCCTTAGTTAAATGTATCAACGATTTGTTAGGCGACGATCTGCAAGTGAAAGAGATTCATGTCGCTAATGTGCTGGCGAGCAGAGACGCCGTTGAATATCTGAAGAGAAGCTTCGGTAACAAAAATATTACGTTATGGGTCGGTGCCATCGATGAGGAACTGACAGCGAGAGCATATATTGTTCCTGGCTTAGGTGACGCTGGCGATTTGGCGTATGGAAGGAAGGAGTGAAAGGTGTAAAGGGTGAAAGGATTAAAAGTGTAAAGGGTGAAAGGATTAAAGGTATAAAGGGTGAAAGGTGTAAAGGTAGAGGCGTAACATATTACACCAATGAAAATAAACACGATGTAATTGGTGCGTCTTGATATGAGATTAAAGTAATAAATAATATAAAAATAATTAATTATGAGTGATAATAGAGATGGTTTTGGCTCTAAGTTGGGGGCTATTGCAGCGGCAGCTGGTTCTGCCATAGGATTAGGTAACATCTATCGTTTTCCTTGTCTCGCGGGCGAAAACGGGGGTGGTGCATTTTTATTGATTTATGTGTTGATAGTACTCGGTCTCGGCATCCCTATCATGATGGCTGAGTTCTACATCGGACGTCGAGGAGGAAAGAATCCTGTCGGCTCGATAAAAGTATTATCGCCAAAGACAAAGTGGAATTGGATTGGTTACATCGGTATTCTTGCAGCTTTCGTAGTGCTCGCATTTTATAGCACAGTGTCGGGCTGGACATTGGAATATATCTATAAAGCAGCGACTAACTTCTTCGCCGACAAAGACATCGCCACCATAGAACAAGGTTTCGTCGATTTCAACAACAATCCTTTCCGTCCTTTCTTGTGGCAATTCATCTTCATGGGATTGACAGCCTTTATCATTTTTAAAGGTATCAAAGAAGGCGTGGAGAAATACACTAAGATAATGATGCCAGCATTGTTTGTAATCCTTATTATATTATGTGTTAAGTCGTTGACATTAGATGGTGCTGGTGAAGGATTGAAGTTCTTGTTCAAGCCTGATTTCTCAAAAGTTGACGGCAATGTCATTCTCGCCGCCTTAGGTCAGGCTTTCTTCTCTCTCAGCGTAGGTATGGGAGCCTTGATAACCTACGGTTCTTATATCAGCAAAAAAGATAATCTCGCCACCACATCATTGTCGGTAGTAGCTGCCGATACATTTGTCGCGATCTTGGCTGGTATCATCATCTTCCCAGCGGCATTCACTTTTGGAATACAGCCTGAAGCGGGAGCTGGATTGGCATTCAATACATTACCTATGATATTCGATAAGATGACAGGTGGTTATTTCTTCTGTATCATTTTCTTCATATTATTGGCGATAGCAGCTCTAACTTCCACAATATCATTGCTTGAAGTCGTCGTAGCTTTCTTATCGGAAGAACATGGAATTAAACGTAATACCGCAATCTGGATTGGCACCTTGGTGGCATTGTTCTTCGGCGTGTTCTGTACTTTAAGTTTACGCACAGATTCAGTCTTCGTCTTCGGCAACATGACGTTCTTCGATTTCATGGATAAGTTCTCGGCTAATATCTTATTACCAATAGGAGCCTTGTTCATCGTTATCTTTGTTGCTTGGAAGATGGGAAAAGAAAGCTTCTACGACGAGATTACAAATCAGAATACATTGAAGATGAGCGTGAAGAAATTCATATTCTTCATAATAAAATACGTAGCTCCTATTGTGATAGTAGCAATATTTATTAATCAAATAATTAACAATTAACAGTTGACAATTAACAATTGTAAACTATAAATTAAACCAAAAGTTATGAATGATTTGTTTACGTTCACTAAGGGTGAACGAGTAGCGGTTATAGTTTTAGCAGCGGTGATACTTCTCATCATCGCTGCTAATTTTTTTATCTCAAACAGACCCTCAAATGTTAATTTTTATTTACATAATTTAGATTCTATTTGGGCGTTGCATGATAAGTCAAAAGATGAAAGTCTAAAGACGAAAGAGTTTTTGAGTCAAAAAGTCAACAAGTCAACGAGTCAACAAGTAAAGACAAAAAGTCTCAATGTCTCAAAGTCGACGAGACAAATAGTAGAGACGTACCAATCACACAAAAGCAATAAACAATATGTGATTGATGCGTCTCCAAATGACATTTACGTCAACCTCAATTCTGCCGACACTACGGAATTGAAGTTGCTTCCAGGAATCGGGTCTTTCTTCGCGAGAAATATTGTGGAACATCGTGAGAAGTTGGGAGGTTATGTAGAGGTAAATCAGCTGCTTGAAGTCTATGCTTTCGATTCGGCGAGGTTGGAAACCATAACGCCTTATATCAATATCGACAGTATTTCATTACGTAAAATCAATGTCAACACCGATGATTTTAAGACTATCCTACGACACCCTTATATCGAATATGAAGATGTGAAGAAGATTGTCAATCATCGAGAGAAGAGAGGATTCATTAAAAATTGGGAAGAATATCTTAAAGTCGTTGGAAGAAATGATGTTGATGAAAGACTGAGGTGGTATATGGAGTTTTAGAACTTTAGAATTTTAGAAACTGAGAAACTGAGAATCTGAAAATCTGAGAATTATGAAACTGAAACAGAAACTTATCATAGAACAAAAGACAATTGAATTTTGTAAAGAGGTCGATCATCTGATTTTGACTGAAGAAAATAAAAGAATTTACAATGCTTTTGTCTATA
>SUWV01000036.1 GCA_015061315.1 Lentimicrobiaceae bacterium | reverse complement strand
ATGAACAAAGTGGCGAGCTTCACGGTTTAACACGTGTACGTTCTTTCACACAAGACGACGCTCATATCTTCTGCCGTCCAGATCAGGTTAAAGATGAGTTTATCCGCGTGATGGAAATCATCGAGATTATCTTCAAGGCATTGAACTTTGAGAACTTCGAGGCACAGATTTCTTTACGTGACCCAGAAGATACAGAGAAATACGTCGGTACTGACGAGAACTGGGAAAGAGCAGAAGCTGCTATCGTGGAAGCTTGTAAGGAAAAAGGTCTTCCTGCAAAGGTGGAATATGGCGAAGCAGCGTTCTATGGTCCTAAACTCGACTTCATGGTGAAGGATGCTCTTGGAAGAAGATGGCAGCTCGGAACAATTCAGGTTGACTATAACTTACCAGAACGTTTCGACTTGACATACATCGGTTCTGACAACGAGAAACATCGTCCTGTTATGATTCACAGAGCACCATTCGGCTCGATGGAACGTTTCGTGGCAGTATTGTTGGAACACTGCGCCGGCGACTTCCCGTTGTGGCTCACACCAGATCAAGTGATGATATTGCCTGTTAGCGAGAAATATCACGACTACGCTGAGAAACTCAACGAGTTGTTGAAACGCAATGAGATTCGTACTTTGATTGACATGAGAAGCGAGAAGATAGGACGTAAGATTCGCGACGCTGAGATGAAGAAAGTTCCTTATATGCTCATCGTTGGTGAGAAAGAGATGAACGAAAACGCTGTCTCAGTGAGAAAACACGGTCAAGGCGACCTCGGCACAATGTCGGTTGAAGACTTCATCGCGATGATAGAGAAACAAGTTAAAGAAGAACAAAACATTAGATAAGTATAAAGATTATTGTTAAATTAATATAGGAGACACAAATCATAGCACTACCTTATAACAACGGAAGAGGTCCACAAAGAGGACAGAAAAACGAAGATCCACATCGTATCAATGAGAGAATCACCGCACCGATGGTGAGAGTTGTTGGAGAAGGCGTAGATAATGAGATACACTCAATAAAAGACGCTTTGAGAATTGCTGACGAGATGGGACTTGACTTGGTCGAGATTTCACCTAATGCCAATCCTCCAGTCTGTAAGTTGATGGATTATAAGAAATTCCTCTTCGACCAGAAGAAGAAGCAGAAAGAAATCAAGGCTAAGACAACGAAAGTCGTTGTCAAGGAAATTCGTTTGGGACCACAGACCGACGATCATGATTTCGAGTTTAAGTTGAATCATGCCAAGAGATTCTTAGAAGATGGAGCGAAGGTTAAGGTTGACGTATTCTTCCACGGACGTTCTATAGCATACAAAGATCAAGGTGAGATTATCTTGTTAAAGTTCGCTCAGGCTTTGGCAGATTACGGTAAGGTAGAGTCGATGCCTAAGTTAGAAGGTAAGAGGATGCTCATGATGATAGCTCCAAAGAAATGATTTTAAGTAGACACTCATTATTAAAAAAAAGTATATTACAATGCCAAAAATGAAAACAAAATCCGCTGCCAAGAAACGTTTTAGAGTAACAGGCACCGGTTTAGTCAAGAGAAAGCACGCTTACAAAAGCCACATCTTAACGAAGAAATCTGTAAAACGTAAACGTAACTTACGTCACGCAACAATCGTTGAGCCAGCTAATATGAAAGCTGTAAGAGAAATGCTTCTCATGTAATTTAAAAATTATTGTTTAACTCTTGTTAGAGTAGAAAAGTTCTCGAAAGGGCGAGGCACTCTAACGGAATAAAATTAGAAAAAATGCCAAGATCAGTAAACGCAGTTGCTTCAAGAGCAAGACGCAAAAAAGTTTTAAAACAGACAAAGGGCCAGTTCAGCGCACGTAAAAACGTTTGGACTGTAGCTAAAAACTCTTACGAAAAGGGTTTACAATACGCATATCGCGACAGAAGAAACAAGAAACGTGATTTCAGATCCTTATGGATTATCCGTATCAATGCCGCAGCACATGAATACGGCATGACATACAGCACATTCATGGGTAAGATTCACGCAGCTAACATCGACCTTAGCCGTAAGGTTTTAGCCGACTTAGCTTTGAATAATCCAGAAGCATTTAAAGCTATCGTTGAAAAAATAAAGTAATAATCACTTAATGAGTGTAAAGGGAAGCCGCTGTGAAGCGGCTTTTTTTTATTAATTTTTTTTCAAAAATCTCTTGACATTTAAAAAATATGCTTTATATTTGCAGTGTATTAGTAAACTAATACAGTAAACAATAAAATAAATGTCACAATTATGATAACAATTAATAACTTAGACTTCTGCTACAAGAACGTAGCGGTCTTCAGAAACATCAGCCTCGAATTTAAGGAAGGCTGCGTTTATGGTCTCCTCGGCGAGAATGGAGTGGGGAAGACCACTTTGTTAAAACTTATGAGCGGATTGCAATCACCTCTAAATGGAACTGTTAGTATTGACGGTTTCATTCCTTCGGAGAGAAATCCATATTTCCTTCAAAAAATCTTCTACCTCCCAGAAGAGGTCATCACTGATGACACCACGCCAGAGAAGTTCATTAATAAATTAGGTGTGTTTTATCCTTGTTACGATCATTCTTATTTTTTAGATCTTATGAATGAATTGGAAGTCGATGTCACGAGGAAGTTTTCTGCGCTTTCCTATGGTCAGAAGAAGAAGGCTTTGCTTGCATGTGCTCTCTCATTACGCACTGATTATCTGCTCTTGGATGAGCCTACCAACGGCTTGGATATTCCGTCGAAGGCGAAATTCAGAAAAGTGATATTGCAACATAGTACGGACGCGGCAAGCCACGTCCCTACAATCATAATCTCTACGCATCAGGTGAAAGATGTGGAAAATCTCATCGACCCAATAGTGATTCTCGACCACGACGAGGTGCTTCTCAACGCTACCTTCGAGGAGATTTCTAAAAAGCTTTACTTTGAATATGGCGCAGAGAAATCGGATGAAGCTCTCTATTCGGAGATGATGCCAGGAGGTTACATCAACGTGCATCCTAATAAATTCAAGATGGAAAGCCAAGTGAACGTGGAGGCACTCTTCAACGCAGTGAGAAATAATAAGAAGAGAATTAAAGAGATATTTAACAATTGACAATTAACAATTAACAATTGGGAGTTAACAGTTATGAGTTTGGTTTAAGGCTTAAGGTTTAAGGTTTATAGAATTTATAAACTATAGAACTTAAAACCTTCAACTTTAAAACTACTCTAAACCCTAAACTATAAACTCTAAACTTTAAATTAAAAATCATGAATAAAACATTTGATATAAAAAGATTTGGCAATGTGTTAAGACATGATGCCATGAGTTATTTACAGAACTTCGGCTGGACCTTGGTGGTGCTTCTTGCAATACCGATACTGATATGGTCTATACTTTATGTTGGTATGGATGAACCCGATGTGTTGATGAATTATGAACGCTACGGATTCTTGCTTGTCCTTGCCATTATTGCGATGATACTCGCACCATCGCGACTATATAAAAATGCAAACGATTCAAGAAAAGGAATTCAATTTGCGATGCTGCCAGCTTCAAATTTGGAGAAATTCCTCAGTATGTCAATCTATTGTCTTGTCGTGACACCTATATTGTATTTGGTTGGCGCAGTGGCAATCGACTGTATTCTAACTTTAATTCCAGGAAATAATCCATACGGAGGATTTGTCTTCCGAGATATTTTTCACACAAACATCGTAATGGTTGAACTAACTGATGATTTATATCTTTTACCATTACCATTCTATCAAGTCTTCTTATTGTTGTCTTACGTCTCTATATTTATGTTTACCAATATGATTTTCAAGAAACGTAAGGTAAGCAAGACAATAGGAATACTTGCGCTTATTGGAATAATATTCATGGTGATATTTATCAGGGTTATGTTGTACTATGAAAGTATTTATAAATATGATATGATTCCAGATGATACACAGGAAATCCTTGTAAAATGTGCATACTACGGATATTATGTGTTTAATATAATTCTCACTATAGCAATGCTGTATCTCACATATTTTAAAATCAGAAAACAAAAATATTGATTATGGAATTCAAATCACACCAGCCGATCTACTTGCAGATTTACTATCACATCTGCGAGATGATATTGAACGGCAAATATAAGTCAGGCGACAAGATAATGTCGGTGAGGGAGATGGCGATAGAAGTCGGCGTCAATCCCAATACAGTGATGCGTTCGTATGAGCTGTTGCAGAACAAAAATATCATTGTAAGTATTAGAGGTATTGGTTTTAGCATCAACGAGAACGCGAAAGAGATAATCCTCGAAGAACAGAAGAAGCATTTTATCGAGGAAGAACTTCCAGATATTGTGAAGAAGCTGAAGATGTACGGAATTTCAATCGAAGAAATAGAAAGACAATTGAAAGTCTAGAATTAGGTTTAAGGCTTATGGTTTAATGTTGGATTTCAATAAACTTTAAACTTTAAACCTACTCTAAACTATAAACAATAAACTCTAAACTTTATAAAAATGAAACGTTTATCTATGTTAATGTTTGCCGTCTTGTTCAGTTTCTTGACGGTGAACGCTCAGGAAAATCTGAAAGTCGAGACGTTTTACCTCGACAATGGTTTAAAAGTGGTGTTATGCGAAGATCATTCCGCACCGACAATTCATGGTATGGTGTATGTCCATGCCGGAAGTAAGAACGACCCTTTGGACGCGACGGGTATGGCTCACTATTTCGAACATATCATGTTCAAGGGAACCGACAAGATCGGAACCATCGACTGGGAAAAAGAGAAGGTCTATTTAGACAGCATCGACATCATGTATGATAAATTACATGAGACTGACGTGCCGGAAGAACGCGTTGCGATTCAACAAAAGATCAATGAATTGTCGATTGCTTCAACAGATTACGCCATTCCTAACGAGGTGGATCTGATTCTTACCAAGATGGGTGGCGAAGGTCTCAACGCAGGAACTTCATACGACTACACCGTCTATTTCAACAGTTTTCCTTCCAACCAAGTCGCAAAATGGATGGATGTTTATGTGGAGCGTTTCCGCAATCCTGTGTTCCGTCTCTTCCAAAGCGAACTCGAAACCGTTTATGAAGAAAAGAACATGTACAGCGACGAACCAACCGTCGCTTTCATGGAGATGATGTCCAAGGAATGTTTCGGCGAACATCCTTACGGTCGTCCTGTAATCGGTCTCACCGAACATCTTAAGAATCCTCAGACATCGAAGATGCGTGAGTTCTTCAACACTTATTACGTAGCCAACAACATGACTCTCATTATGGTCGGCGATTTCGTAACAGAAGACATCAAACCTATGATTGAAGAGAAATTCTCCGTATGGGAAAAGAGAGAACTTCCTGAATTTCCGGAATTCGAGCTTCCCGCTTTCGATAAGGAAGTCATCAAAGAAGTAAAACTCACTCCGATGAAGATGGGCGTCATCGCTTATAAAGGTGTCAATAATTCTCACGAAGACAATCTCGCATTGGGAGTGATGACATACATCTTGGCAAACGGCGGTACAGGTATCATTGACAAAGCTATGGTAAACAACGAGATTATGCTTGCCGCAATGATGCCATTGTCGTTGGAAGATCATGGCGCAAATATCTTCTTGTACGTACCAAAATTAATTGGTCAGTCGCACGAAGAGGCTGAGAAGATAATATTCGATGCCATCAACGAAGTCAAAGCCGGCGATTTCAACGAAGATTTGGTTGAAGCTGCAAAGACCGCCATCTTGAAAGACAGACTTCAAAACCTTGAAGGCATCGACAATCTTTCAAATATCTTCATAGATTTAGAAGGCAGAGGAATGACATTTGAAGAATATCTCGCAGAGACAGACAAGATTAAGAATCTCAGTAAAGAAGACATCGTAGCTGTTGCCAACAAATACTTCACAGAGAACCGTACGATCTTGCGTTCAAGCATGGGATTCCCTGAAAAAGACAAGGTTGATAAACCTAATTGGAAACCAGTGGAAGTGAAGAACACAGAACTTAAATCAGAGTTCGCCAAACAGATAGAAGCACAAGAAGTAGCTCAAGTAAATCCTCAAGTCATCGAATTCGGCAAAGATGTCGTAATTGAAAAAGCAAACGACGCCTTCACAATGTATTCTTCAAAGAATCCTTACAACAACATCTTCAATTTAGCTATAACTTATAACTACGGAACTCTCGATAATCCGGAACTTTCAAGAGCTAACGAATTATGGACATTGCTCGGTACGGAATCAAAGACATTCGAAGAAATTGAACTCGAATTACAAAAGATGGGCGTTTATATGTACGTCAATGTGAACGATGGTTACACCACATTGAGCATCTCCGGTTTTGAAGAAAATCTCGATGAAATATTAGCGATTTGTGAAGACAAGATTTTCAATGCGAAATTCGATGCAAGCAAACTCGACATCTTGATTGACGCCGACAAGATGAACAAAAAGACCGACAAAGACTCTCCAGACACATGGAGCCGCGCTTTATCGCAATATGTACTTTACGGAGACAAATCATATTATCTTAACAAGACCGACATTGAGAAATGGGCAAAACGCGATGGCAATGACATTCTTAACGATTTTAAAGAAATCTTCAATTATGGAGGTAATGTCACATTTACAGGTAATCTTGATACAAAAGATGTTATCGCTTCTTTGAAGTCTCATAATCTTATAAAGAACGACGCGATTAAGGCTGAGAAGAAGATAAATGTTCCTCAAGAACAAAGCAAGAATATCGTCTATTTCGCTCATAACAAGAAGTTCAGACAAAGCAATATCAGAATGTATGTTCCTGGAGAGAAATTGAACGAAGAAGAACAAGCCTTGTCGTCAGTCTTTAACAAATATTTCGGTACAGATATGTACTCGATAGTATTCCAAGAAATAAGAGAGCTACGTTCTTTAGGATATACAGCATATTCATATTATAAGTACGATTATCTCAACAGATATCCGGGTTATCAAGCTGCATTTGTAGGAACACAGTCCGACAAGACAAACGAAGCTGTCGATGCTATGAGAGAGCTCCTCGTTGATATGCCGGAGAAGATGGAGAAATTCGATACTTCGAAAGAAGCGCTCATCATGTCGAGAGCGGCGGATTATATCGCTCCACGTAACATTCCATCAAGCGTAATATCTTGGGTTGAACAAGGTTACGACCACGACCCTCGAATTGAAGCAACCAACATTATCAAGGAAACATCATACGATGACGTTGAAAAATTCTATCACGACAAGGTACAAAACCGTCCTATCGTCATCATGATTACTGGCAACAAAAAAGATGTCGATATGAAGGCATTGGAAAAATACGGTGAGGTAAGAATGGTGAAATTTGATGAGATTTACAAATAGGCTAAAGGCTAATGACAAAAGTCTAAAGTTAAAAAGTCGCCACCTCATTATGAAGTGACGACTTTTTTATTTTCAGAATTCCAGAGTTCCAGAATTCCAGAATTCTACTTAAACGCTCTTTCCAAATCTTGAGAGACGTTAATCATGAAGTCGCCCATTCTTTCTAACTCATTGACGATATCCATGTAATAGACGCTTGTCTGGTAGTTCTTGCTTCCGTTCTCGATGTCTTCGATTTCAGCATCGCGGAGGTTGTTTCTGAGAATGTTGATGCGGTCTTCAGCATTATATGCGTTTGAAATATTAGAAAGCTCGTTTTTTCTTGCAGTGTCAAGATTCTCAATCATAACATCGTAGGCGTTGATGACGGAATCCGCCATATTGTTGAGTTTTTTTATCGTCTCAGCATCGAATTTCTTGTTGTGGATGTTTTTTCTCGAGAGAATGCGGCTTATCGTCTCGCCAGAGTCGCCCAATGACTCGAGCTCGCCGATTATCTTATACATCGCCTTGATTCTGATAGAAGTGCTTTGGCTTACTTCTTCAGCTGAGAGAGCGTTAAGGAAGGCTGCTATCTCATGTTCAATACGGTCGGAAATCTCTTCGTATTTTACCAACTTCTCTCTCAATGCTTCAAATTTATCCGAGTCATTTTCATTGACTGCTTGTTTTGCATATTCAAAGCCGTTCTTTGAGATCTGGGCAAAATGTATTATCTCATCGAAGGCTTGTCCAGTAGCCAACTCTGGTGTTGCAAGCGGACCAGCAGAGATGTATTTTAAACGGAAAGCTTCGTTGTCTTGATTTTTAGATTCCTTGATGATAGAACATACTATCTTTTCAATCAATGGGATAAACCATATAAGAATGAAGGTGTTGATGGTGTTGAAGAGCGTATGTAACATCGAGAGTCCGTAGAGCGCTGCTGTCTGTGAGTCGCTTTGTAAAATCTGTCCAGCCTCGTCTTTTGTGACTTCCACAGCGAAACCTTCTGCAGCAGGGTTAGGCACACCGAAGAGATGTTCTGTGATGAAGCCGATCAATTTAAGGAAGAACGGGAAGCATATAAGAGCCCAAATCACGCCGAAGACATTAAATACGGTGTGAGCCAATGCCGATCTTTTAGCTGATGTATTGCCGACAGCGGCTGCAATATTAGCAGTGATGGTTGTGCCGATATTTTCGCCGAGAACCATAGCGCAAGCCATGTCAAATCTTATCCATCCCATATTTAACATGATGAGCGTTAATGCCATCGTGGCTGAGGATGACTGTAGTACGAGCGTAAGTACTGTTCCTAATAAAAGGAATATTATGACTGAGCCGAAGCCGTGACCTTGCCAGCCTTGTATGAACGAAAGTACCTCAGGAGTTTGCTGTAAGTCTGGCACCGAGTTTTTCATGAGCGAGAGGCCGAGGAAGAGAAGCGAGAAACCTACGATGAGCTCTGAGATGTTTCTTCTTTGGTTTTTCTTTGAGATCGACATGATGAAACCTAATGCCATAAGAGGTACTGCGAGGATAGAGATGTCGGCTTTGAAACCGAGCCACGATACTAACCATGCCGTTACTGTTGTACCGATATTGGCACCCATGATGACGCTGATGGCTTGCGCTAATGTCAATAGTCCTGCATTGACGAAGCTGACAACCATGACAGTAGTCGCGCTTGATGATTGTATCACCGACGTTATTCCTAAACCGGTGAGGACGCCTTTGAAAGGATTTGACGTCATCGCTGATAATAAGCCGCGAAGTCTGTCGCCTGCTGCTTTCTGAAGACCTGAACTCATTAAGTTCATGCCGTAGAGGAACATACCTAATGCTCCTAATAATGTGAAGATTTGTAAAATGCCCATAATATAAAGTTTGTTGTTTTAAGTTAATAGTTTAGAGTGGTTATAAAGTTGAAGGTTGTGAGTTGAAAGTTTATTAATTAACTCACATTTAGAGACGTGGTAATCACAGTCTATGAATATATAGGTGTAATTGATTAGTCTCTTTTATTCCTTATTAGATAAGGAGTCTTCCGAGTTTTATCAGGCGATATGAAGGCTCGGAATGGATATAACTCTTATGGTTTGATTTTTTTATTGTACAGATTGATAAGTTAAGGTTTATGGTTTTGTTTTTCTTGAAGAAAGAAGAAGTATGTCGTTGTCCGTTATCGCGTCTTAATGAATTTTTTTGTGATTGATGAGTGTTTTTGAATGTAGTCGGTTGAGAATAAGGTATGTCAGAAAAATCTGTTGAGATACATTCTGTCTCATCTGCGAGCTGTTCAATTAAGGCGATATGATTTTCTTTTGACGAAATACTTTCTCCTTTGCATAGGAAGATTGCAAAGATGGTGATAAATAGTATTATATATTTCGACCAAGTTTTCATCTTGATGTCACAAAGATAAGAAAAAAACTTGAAGTATCAGCATTAATTTACGAATCGGGAGAAAAAAGTTTGGAGACTATTTTTCTCTTTTTATTCAAAGATGGATGTGGTGTTTTTATGGCAAAAGTAATCTGCCATAAAAATCCTTGAACTATTCCAATCCTCCGCCTAAGGCGTGATATAATGTGATTACGCTCTGTATCTCAAGATATTTGTCGTTTGTTCCAGTAAGCTCTGCCTGTAACAGATTTTTCTGAGCTGTCAAAACTTCCAAATAATCGGCTTGTCCGTTCTTCATGAGAAGCTGCGTATTCATGACAGCTCCCTTCAGATACACAATCTGTAACTTGTCGCTGTCTAATCTCTTACGTGCTGTCTGCCATGAAATCAAGGCATTGTTTGCCTCAGTGCCTGCATCTAACAAAGTCTGCTTGAAATTCAACAAGGCTTCTTGTCGCTGCGACTCGCTTATCTTTAACCTCGCTTTGTTCTTGCCTTGATTGAAGATTGGCTGCATCAAAGAGCCTACTGCATTGAAAATGAAGTCGCCTGGATTGCCGCTGACTCCCGACCAACCTGCCGTACCGCTTAAAGTGATAGAAGGGTAGAAGTAGGAACGCGCTACGTTGGTGGCATAATAGGCTTCAACTAACTTATACTCTGCTTGTCTTACGTCAGGACGATTGACTAGACTTGATAAAGGAAGTCCCATTAACAATGTGTCTGGAAATACTTGTTCCGCTAATTCGTTACGTTCAAATTCTTGTGGCACAAGTCCTAACAATGCTGATAATGAATTCTCTTGTTCTATGATCTGTTTCTCTAAACTTAATATAGAAGCTTCCACATTGACTTTATTGGCTTTTGCCTGAAGTACAGCAGCTTCGTTGGTCTTGCCGGCTCTCTTCAAAGCCGATAATGTCCTGATATTTTCTTCCCAAGTGTTTAATGTCCTTTTGCTTATGTCTAATTGTTCATCGAGCATGAGCAGTGTGTAATAGGCGTCTGCAATCGTTGCGATGAGCTGAGTCTGTACTGCCTGTTGATAAGCTTCCGTCGCTGCGAGTGCTGCCTTAGCTCCTTCTTTGGTGTTATGTAATCTGCCGAAAGCATCTACTTCCCATGAAGCAGTGGGAGCGAGGCTGTAGTTAGATCCGTTCTGGTTGGCTCCGACTTGCGCCGAGAATGAGACATTCGGATAAAATGCTAATTTGGAAGTCTTTAAAGTGGCTTCAGCTTGTTCTACTTTCAAGCGTGCTATCTCTAAATCGGTGTTGTTTTCTAACCCTAATTCTATCAGATTATGAAGAAGTGTGTCGGCAAACAGTTCTTTCCAAGTGAGCGAAGCTATTGACTCATAGTCGTCTGCTGTCGGAATCCTGTTGTAGAGACTATCTACGAAAGCAATATCAGGACGCTCGTATTCTTTATACAAAGCGCAGCTGTTCATCATGACGACAGTCAATAATATAAAAGGTATTAATATCTTTTTCATTATTTTATTTCTTTATTTCTTTTAGGCATTAATTTTTCTTCAATATTTCTAAAGATAATAAACAAAACCGGCACTACAAATAATAACGCTATCGTTCCGATGAGCATTCCGCCTACCGTTCCCACGCCGATGGAGATATTGCCGTTAGCACCTACGCCTGTTGCAAACATCATCGGTAACATACCGAAAATCATTGTCAATGATGTCATTAAGATAGCTCTTAATCTTGCTTTCGCTGCCGACATCGCTGCCATCGGTATTGACATGCCTTCTGCTCTTCTCGCTGATGCGTATTCTGTAATCAAGATGGCTGTCTTTGCTAACAATCCTATCAGCATCAAAAGTCCGATCTGTAGATAAATGTTGTTTTCCAATCCGAACATATTGGCGAATAAGAAACTACCTGCTAAGCCGAATGGTACCGACAAAATGACGACGATAGGAATTAATATGCTTTCGTATAAAGCACAAAGTATCAAGTAAATGAATACGATACATATTACAAATATTATCGCTGTTGAGCTGCTTGATGATGCTTCTTCTCTCGACATGCCGCCGAACTCGTAACCGTAGCCTGCTGGCAATAACTCATCAGTGACTTCTCTCACGGCTTGTATTGCCTCTCCTGAAGAATATCCGTTGGCAGCTTGTCCGTTGATTTGTATTGACGAGAAGAGATTGAATCTAGAAATTGACTGTGGTCCGTAAACACGTGTTAATGTAACGTATTGACCTATTGGCGACATCTCTCCGTTTTTATTTCTCACGAACATATTGTTGAGCGATTCAGTGTCGAGACGATGTTCTGCCGAGGCTTGTATCATGACGCGATAAAGCTTTGAGAATCTGTTCATATTTGATGCGTAGCTTCCGCCGACGTATCCAGCCATTACGTTGAGGACTTCGCTTGGTGAAACGCCGTTACGTTTACATCTCGCTGCATCTACTTCCAAAAGATATTGAGGATATTTGGTGTCGAAAGATGTAGATGCTCTTCCAACCTCTGGTCTTTCGTTGAGAGCGGCGATGATGTCGTTAGTGATTTTCTGAAGGTCTTCTAACTTGCCGCCTTTCTGATCTTGTATGTGAAGCTCGAAACCGCTACTTGCTCCGTAGCCAGGAATCATACCGCGGGTGAAGACTATGATCTTAGCCGATGTGATGTCAGATGTCTTTGAATAAATATCTTCCATCACGTAGTCGATGTGATCTTCTGTTTCTGTACGTTGATCCCAAGGCTTGAGACGAACGGTGAAACCTCCGCATGAAGGACCAGCGCCACTCATCATACCGTAACCTGTTGTATATGAATACGACTCAATCTGAGGTATAGAATCTAATCGTGAAGCTATCAACTCCATGACGCGTACAGTCTCTCCTAAGTTTGTTCCTGGAGGTGTCTGAACGTCGATGTTGATTGAGCCCATATCTTCTTTAGGAACGAGTCCCGTCTTGGTGTTTTCCAACATGTAGAAAAGTCCTCCGAGAGCTGCGATGACTAATATCACCGATAGCCATTTGTTTTTAAACATGAAGAGAACGCCTCTCTTGTATTTGTTGACAACACTCTGGAAACCTGCATCGAAGGCAACGTGAAAACGTGTTGAGAACGACATACTTCCGTCTTCTCTTATGACGTATGGCTGCATCAATAATGCACATAATGCAGGACTTAATGTGATGGAGTTGATGAGCGAGATACCTACAGCAACAGCCATAGTGAGACCGAACTGTGTGTAGAAAGTACCTGTCGTTCCTCCCATGAAACATACTGGAATGAACACTGCCATGAAGACGAATGTC
Source organism: Lentimicrobiaceae bacterium (assembly GCA_015061315.1). GTDB lineage: Bacteria > Bacteroidota > Bacteroidia > Bacteroidales > F082 > Limimorpha. Next base: position 6,600 of record SUWV01000036.1, on the reverse strand, counting down.
GTTGCAATCAATGCGTTGGATATGCCTTGCATTGCGTCGATGGTGGCTTTATATGGTGAGGTGTAACCTGCGTCGAATTTGGCTTGCACCGCTTCCACCACAACAATCGCATTATCAACTACAGTACCGATGACGAGCACCAAGGCGAAGAGCGTGATCATATTGAGACTGAATCCAGCTACCATCAAGAATGCGAATGTGCCTATGAGTGAAACTATGATTGCGATGGCTGGGATGAAAGTGGAACGGAAACTCTGTAAGAAGATATATACTATCAAGATAACCAAGATGACGGCTAAGACGAGCGTCTCGATGACATTGTCGATAGATGCGTCTAAGAAGTCTTTGGTACTCATCAAGTCAACGATTTCAATACCTTTTGGCAACGATTGTCTGATGTCTTCTACCTCTTTGTCGATGGCATCGATAATTTCGTTGGCGTTGGAGCCTGAAGTCTGAGAAATCATCAATGTGGTTCCTGGATGTCCGTTTACCTTACCGATATAGTCATAGCTTCTTGAACCTAATTCTACCGTTCCGATGTCTTTAAGTCTCAATAAAGTACCGTCGGCATCGGCGCGAATTACCATATTAGCGTAGTCTTCTTCTTTGTCGTAGCGACCTCTATACTTTAATGTATAACGGAAAGTGTTTTCCGAGTCGGCGCCGAGAGTTCCGGTGGCGGCTTCTAAGTTTTGTTCAGCAAGGACTGCTGAAATATCAGATGGCACCAAAGAATATTTCGCCATCTTGGCAGGGTCGAGCCAGATACGAAGCGAGTAGTCGGCTCCTCTAACATCGACTTCACCGACGCCAGCGATACGCGATAATCTCGGCTCAATATTGATTTTTAAATAGTTGCTGATAAATCTCTCGTCGAAAGAGTCGTCGGGACTATAAACGGCGAGTACTTTGATACGGCTCGTCTGTCTTTTCTTGACGCTCACGCCGCTTCTAGTTACTTCTGCTGGCAACAATCCTTGTGCTGAGGCGATACGATTCTGAACGTTGACAGTTGCCATGTCGGCATTCGTTCCCTGACGGAAATAAATCTGTATGTTGGCAGAGCCGTTATTGTTGGCTGACGATGTCATATACATCATGTCTTCCACGCCGTTGATGGCTTCTTCCAAAGGCACTACGACGCTGTTTTGCACAGTCTCGGCATTAGCGCCTGCATAGTTAGCTGATACACTCACTGTCGGAGGAGCGATCTCTGGAAATTGCTCGACAGGAAGTCCGACGAGACATATAAGACCGAGCAACACTATTATCACAGAGATGACGCCAGCGAAAATCGGACGGTCGATAAATGTTCTGATATTCATAATCAATTACCTCCGTTATTATTTTTATCATTATCTGTTGGCTGTTGGCTGTTGGCTTCTTCAACTGTCTTAATCGTAGCGCCTTCTCTTACTAAACCAGCGCCTTCAGCGATGATGACGTCGCCGACTTCCAAGCCGCTCGTCACAATATAATCGACGCCGTTGTTACGAGGCATGACGGTGATAGCTGCTGATTGTGCCTTGCCGTCAACGACTTTATAAACGAAGATTTTTTCCTGTAATTCAAATGTAGCGGTCTGAGGTATTACGATGCAGTCTTCGTGTGAGGTTGGTATAATGACTGTTCCGCTGCCGCCGTCGCGTAAGAGACGGTCTGGATTTGGGAATACTGCGCGGAAACTCACAGCTCCTGTGCTCGCACTGATGGTTCCACTCACAGCGTTGATTTTTCCTTTATGATTGTAAGTCTTGCCGTTGCTCATCACCAATTCAACAGCAGGCATGTCCTTGATAGCGGCTTTCAACGAGCCGTATTCTTGAATGAGGTCTAACATCTGATTTTCTGCCATGGAGAAATAAGCGAAGATTCTGCTGTCGTCAGATACTGTTACCAAAGGCTGACTTATGCCGCTGTTTACCAATGCGCCGACGCGATAAGGTATCATGGAAGCGACACCGTTGACAGGTGATTTTACGTAAGTATAAGAAAGGTTGTTGTATGCGCTATTCATCTCGGCTTTTGCTAACGCCAATTTAGCTTCGGCTTCGGCGAGGTCGTTCTGGGCGGTCATGAGTTCAAACTCGGAGATGACATCTTGTTCAAGAAGTTCCTTGCTGCTTTCAAGAACTAACTGCGCTGTCGAGAGGTTTGCCTCGGCACTCATCACGTTGGCTGATGCTATCTCGTAAGCGGCTTTATATGGCGTTTGGTCGATGACGAAAAGGGTAGAGTCCTTACGCACGAAGTCGCCTTCGTTGATGCGGATGTCTGTAATCATGCCACTGACTTGCGGACGAACTTCGACGGTCTGGCAGCCGTTGATGGTGGCGGCGAAACCGCTTCTCAATATCTGATCGCTCTTTTCGACGGTTAAAGTCTTATAAATTGTTTCTGCTTTCTTCTGTGGAACCACTTTCTCCTGACATGATGTCAATGACAAACCGACAATTCCGATAAAAAATAATTTTCTTAAATTGCTCATTTTCAAGTTTAATTTGTTGTTGTTTTGTAGTGAAAAAATAACTTATAGAAGCATAAGTTATGAACGACAAATTTAAGAAATATTTTGCGAAGAGAGAAATATTTTTTTACGTGATTTCTGTAAATTACTTAGCAAGTGATTTGTGAATTTTTTTATTAAATTTATTTTTTTTTTACATATAACTAAAAATTTAGTTGCGAAGTTATAAAATAAATTATATATTTGCATCGTTAAATGTTAAAAATAATTTGATAATGGAAAATAATATTAAAGAACTTACGAAAGCAGAAGAGCAGGTGATGCACGTAATCTGGAAGATAGGCGAGGGCTTCGCTAATGAAATAATGTCGAACTTCCCTGAACCTAAACCAGCGTATAACACTGTGCTTACGATAGTTAGAATCTTAGAGAAAAAAGGTTTCGTCGGTCACGAGACTTTCTGCAAAGCTAATCGTTATTATCCGCTTATCTCGAAAGAAGATTATTCTCAAAATTCTCTCAACACTCTTGTGAAAAATTATTTTAACAATTCCTATACGGAACTTGTATCGGCTTTTGCCAAGAAAGAGAATTTTACGATCGAGCAGCTTGAAGAACTAAAGAAAATGATTGATGACGCTATAAATAAATAAGTTATGATGACAAAAGTTTTATTGACATTCGTAGCGACGATAGTTCTGTATTATACCTATAAACTATTGTTCGGCAAATGTAACAGGTTTGAAATCTGTCGTATAACATTACTGACGATGTCGGTCTTCGCATTCGTATTTCCTTTCATCTCGATAGAAATTTCTAAACCTTTACCTGAATATTTTTTAACATTAGAAAATATTGAGATTTTAAATAATAATAATGTAAATGTTGAAACTGAGAGTGTTAATAATAATTCACTTTCATTCTTACAGATAATATCGCTCGTGTATATCATAGGTGTAGTGATTTCTTTTGTGAAAATAATTTTTAACATTTATAAGATTCATAAAATTAAAATAGGGAAGAAGCTGGAAATTATTGACGGATTTAAGGTTATCTATACTTCTGAAAATCATATTCCTTTCTCATTCTTTAACAATATTTTCATTCCTGATAATACAAATCCATTGATATTAAAACATGAGATGAGTCATGTTAGGCATCGTCATTCTTTGGATATTATCTTAATGGAAATTATGATTTCGTTTCAGTGGTTTAATCCTTTTATCTATAAGATGAAGAAGGAACTGCAAGGCTTGCATGAGTATATAGCTGATAATGAAACTATTGAAAACGAAACCGATAAATCGAACTATATGATGTTATTATTGCAGCAGTGCACGGCTGACGATTATAACGCTATAGCCAATAACTTCAGTTTTTTATTAACCAAAAAAAGAATTATTATGATTACACAAAAACAAAAGTCAAAGAAGATGGTAATTAGGATGTTACTGACTCTTCCCGTATTCGCGCTCTTGATTTTGCTGAATACGCAATGCGATAATGTAAAGGTCAATGACAAACAAACTGTTAATGCAGATAATGTTATTAATGAAGTAAAACATTCAAATCCGACTTCTGTGCAGAATGCAGATGTGGAAGTTGGAAATCTTTCGGGTTGTATCTATGATACCGATACAAAGAAGCCGCTTTCAGGAGCTAATGTTATATTGAGTAAAAACGAGGAAGAATCATATAACACTACTTCCGATAATAATGGCAGATATGAATTTAAATCGATTCCTGCTGGAGCTTACGACTTGAAGGCATTTTATGAAGGCTATAAAACGATTACAATAAAAAGCATTGTTATTCCTGCTGGTAAATTCGCTTTCCAAGATCTTTCCTTGATAAATGGTAACGTACATAAAAGAGAAAATCCGAGTTCAAAAAAATATGTCGAAGTTTCAAAAGATTCCATTTATACCGTTACAGAAAAAATGCCACAGTTTCCTGGCGGTCCTAATGAATTGATGAAATATTTGGGTGAAAATATCAAATATCCGCAATCGGCGATTGATAACAAGATTGAAGGAAGAGTCTTTGTTAGTTTTGTCGTTGAGAAAGACGGCTCTGTCACTAATGCGGAAGTCATGAGAGGCATTGATAAAGACTGTGACGCCGAAGCTTTGCGTGTTGTCTCTTCGATGCCTAAATGGAAACCTGCGAGTAACAAAGGTGAGGATGTAAGAGTGAAATTTACAGTTCCAGTAATTTTTAAACTTAATAATAAAGAATAAATTTGTTCATGGCAGTGGGTGACATTAATGTTGCCCACTGTTTGTTAAGATAAATTTTTATTGATTTTTGGTTACGATAAACTAAAAAGTGTTGCTTTGATAATAGACCAATACTAATATCCTGTCCTATGAAAAAGTTATTAATATTATTCGCTTTTGTTTTGCTTGCACTCAATGTCAGTGCTCAGTGGTGGAAACCTCAGCATCATTTATATGATACGGTTGAATATGTCGTGATGTATGAGCTTACCCTAAGAGAAGATACCACACATTTGGAATATAGTCGAACTGATGATTATATGTTGTCGATAGGCAAGAATAACATTATTAGTTCTTTCAGAGGTTATAACAGTTATAGACGTGATATGGAACGAAAAAAGTTGGGAGATGAGGGCGTGCTGTTAGAACAAATGCAGACAGGACAGTATCATTCAAAATATCTGCCATCAGTTCATAAATTCGATATATTTAAGGAATATGAAAAAAGAATAGTTACAACGATAGATCATATATTTTCTTATGGAATGTACGAATACGAAGAGCCATTCGACAACTTCATTTGGCAGATAACTTCAGAGACTGATACCATTCACAATTATGCTTGTCAGAAAGCGATATGTGATTTCGGCGGTCGTACTTGGGAGGCATGGTTCACTATGGAAATTCCAATCAGCGACGGGCCGTATAAATTCTGCGGTCTGCCAGGTTTAATTATTAACATAGCTGATACACAAGACCATTATTCATATAAATTTCTTTCTATTGAAAAACCGTCAGAACCGATGATGATATATGAAGTCGTTGAAGATAGAATTAAGACAACAAAGAAAGAGTTTTTTAAATTACGAGATAGAAATAAAATATCACATAGTATAGGTGCTGTGTCGTATGATGATAAAGCTGTCCAAAGAGCTATTGAATATGAAAAATCCAAGAATAATCCGATAGAGATAATTGACAATTGATAGTTAACAGTTTACAATTTACAATGAATAATTACTCGTTGACTTGTTGACTTGTTGACTCGTTGACTCGTTGACTTAATAAATATCTTTATGAAAAGAATAATATCGTTAATAGCTTTTATCTTGATGTTGACTGTCGCTGAGCTTCAGGCACAGACAGTCATCAAAGGTAATGTTACTGATACTTCCGGCGAGCCTTTGTTTAATGTCAGCGTATTGGTGCATAATGCGGGCAGCAATCTGATAATAGCCTACGGTTTTTCCGACATCGACGGTAATTATGAAATAAGTTTTAACTCGCCTTCCGATAGCTTGGACATAAAGACCAATTCTTCTTTTTATGAAAAAATAACTAAACGAATTGCAAATACTTCACAAACGATCGACTTTGTATTGAAGGAAGAAATCTATGAGTTGAAAGGCGTTACCGTGATGGCGCGTCCTGTTGAGAAAACGAATGATACAATAGAATATTTCGTTGATTCTTTTGTGGGATTAGAAGATAAAAGCATTGAAGATGTGCTGAAGAAAATGCCTGGAATAGAAGTGGAAGGCAACGGTCAGATTTTATATCAAGGTCTGCCGATACAGAAATTCTATGTCGAAGGCATGGACTTGATGGACGGACAATATGCTACCATCAGTAAGAACCTGCCGCATCAGTCGGTGGCGTCGGTGGAGATTTACGAGAACCATCAGCCTATTGCCTTGTTACAAGATCGTGTTGATACAGAACGTGCTTCTCTCAATATAAAACTTTCTAAAAATGTGACCGTCACAGGTTCCGGCGAGCTTGGCGTCGGGCTGTATCCTTTGTTGTGGAACGTCAATGTCACTCCGATGCTTTTCTCTGATAAGGTGCAGATGGTGGCTTCTCTTCAAAGTAATAATGTCGGTAATGATCTTCTGAATAACAATATGATAA
>SUWV01000006.1 GCA_015061315.1 Lentimicrobiaceae bacterium | reverse complement strand
CACCGAAGCGAAAACTATTACCGAGAATGATTATAATCCGAGTTGCTCAACGGCTCTTTATGATGCGATGGGATTTTCTCTCAATGAATTACGTCCTAATGTTGCCGACAACGACAGAGTGCTTGTCACTATCGTCACCGACGGAATGGAAAACGCTTCCCGTGAATATAATGGCAACGCCATCAAGATACTCGTCGACGAACTCAAAGCTAAAGGCTGGGTGTTCGCCTACATAGGTGCAAACCACGACGTGGAAGCCGCCGCCGCTCATATCTCCATCACCAATATCATGAAATTCCAGGCGACAGCAGAAGGCACAAGCATGATGACAAATCGTAGCAACAACAGCCGCGAACGCCTCTATAGAAGAATGTCGGAAGAAGACTTCAATTCACAAGAAGCAAATCATAACTTCTTCGATTAAAATAAATATAAAGGGGACATCTATAAATTCCACGTATCAAATAATTTTGTCTAACACAAAATCCATTATCCATCTCAACCGTTGACTATTGTCTGTTGACTGTTGACTAAAAAATGAAAAACATGAAAACAATTAAGCAATTTTTTGAAGCATTACTCGATTTAATTTACCTGTTAATAACAGTTCCTTTTATCTTCATCCGCTGGACGTGGCGTAAATTCAGAAGCTGGTGGAGCAGACGCAAAACATGGGCTAAAACCGTACTCGCGATATTATTCATATTCATTCTCTTCGGCGATGTAGGAATATGGAGAATCAAAAGAATATTCAACCCGAGCTATTGGGATACTCAACTTACTGACTACACATCAGTTCATCATTTTTACAATGACAAATGTAGGTTGTATGACGATTTTAATGAAAAATACATCACTCCAAAATATAAATGGATCTCGCCTGTCCTCGACAATGAAGATTATGACGACACTCTCACCGTGTTCTGTGACATGAACAACAAACGCGGCTACCTAAACGCCTATACCGGCGAAGTCGTCATTGAACCTCAATACGATGCGGCATGGGTATTCTCCGACGGCCTCGCCGCTGTCAAAAAAGACAATATGATCGGATTCATCAATAAAGATGGTGAACTCGTAATACCTTTTAATTTCAAACATAACAAAAGAGAATATGATTACGATTATATCGACTATGGGTTTCATAACGGATATTGTTATATGATTGGCGACAATGGCTGTCAAGGTGTTATCAACAAATCCGGAGAATGGTGCATAGAACCTAACTACCAATATATCAGCAAAATTGCGAGATATAATGGTTTCATTACTCATACTAACAATAACCTTTGTGGTTATATCGACAAAGACATGAATGTAGTATTTCCCGATGAATATTCTAAAATTGACATAACACCAGACGGTTACATCCTGACAAAAGATAACCGTATGTGGAAAGAAGATTTCAACGGCAAGGTGACTAACCCTCACATGTTCGAGTATACGGGCAATATGTCTTATATTATCGGATACAACAACGATGGCGATGGAATATATAAGTTATCAGACACTTACAAATATTATTACGTCAATAAGCATTATGGCTTATACAACATCAAGACACAAGAGTTTGTCACACCTGCAATCTACACCGATATAGAGATGATTGGCGAAAATATATTCGAGGCTGAAATAAACGACAGCGGAAGCTTTGTTTTCATACCACAACAATAGACATCAATTAATTGTTAATTTCCAACTGTTAATTGTTAATTGTTAATTATTAATTATTAATTGTTAATTGATTTTAGCGTTCCGGCTACGCCGTCGGGCTTTCCGCTCTAAGATTTTGTCTTATTACCTCTAACACAATTTAGGCAGGTATTCTGTGCCACCGCACTCCATACCTGCCTATTTCTCTCATATGGTGCTGCCATACGCTGTATATGTATAAGCCCTTCGGGCTACTTGGTACAACTCCACATCACTTCTTACTCCAAGTCGTGCCTTCTTTGCCGTCTTTCAAAACGATGTCTAATGCGGAGAGCTTGTCGCGTATGATGTCGCTGGTAGCCCAGTCTTTCTTAGCTCTCGCCTCTTTTCTAATGTCGATGATAGTCTCCATCAAGCCGTCGACTAAGCCGTCGTCGCCACCTGCTTCTGTGTCTAACAATCCTAAAATGTCAAAAACGAATGATTGGAACAACTGTTTCAACAACTCTAATTCTTTAGCGTTAATCTTAGCGTTGCCGTCTTTCACAGTATTGACCATTCTCACCGCCTCGAAGAGATTTGCTATCACGATAGGGCTGTTGAAGTCGTCGTTCATAGCCTCGTAGCAAGCGTCCATAATCTTCTGCACGCCGAGTTCTTCTGCTCCTTCTGTAGCTGTCAAAGTGTTAGCAATCTTGACAGCTTCCATGAGACGTTTGTAGCCTTTCTCTGCAGCTTGTAATGCCTCATTGGAGAAATCGAGGGTGCTACGATACTGAGCCTGAAGCACGAAGAAACGTATCGTCATCGGTGGATAAGGACGTTCCAACAAAGCATGGTTGCCAGCGAAGAAATCTTCGAGCGACATCGCATTGCCGAGCGACTTACCCATCTTCTGACCGTTCAAGGTAATCATATTGTTATGCATCCAATATTTCACTGGCTGTTTACCGCCGTTGAATGCCATCGACTGAGCTATCTCTGATTCATGATGAGGGAAGATAAGGTCCATGCCGCCACCGTGAATGTCGAACTGCTCGCCGAGATATTTACAGCTCATGGCAGAGCATTCGGCGTGCCAGCCTGGGAAACCCTCGCCCCATGGCGAGTTCCAGCGCATGATATGTTTAGGCTCTGCTTTCTTCCACAAAGCGAAGTCAGCGCCGTTTCTCTTCTCTAACTGACCAGCGAGCTCACGGGTGTTGTTAAGCAGCTCCTCCACATTACGTCCAGAAAGCATTCCATAACGGAAATCCTTATTATATTTTTCTATATCGAAATAGACAGATCCATTTGATTCATAGGCGTAACCTGCGTCAAGGATTTTCTGTATCATTTCTATCTGCTCGATGATATGACCCGAAGCGTGAGGCTCGATAGATGGACGCAACACATTAAGTTTATCCATGCTTGCGTGATAGCGGTCTTTATAATATTGTGCCACTTCCATTGGCTCAAGGTTCTCAAGACGAGCCTTCTTCGCGATTTTATCTTCGCCTTCGTCGGCATCATGTTCAAGGTGACCCACGTCGGTGACGTTACGGACGTAACGTACTTTATAACCGAGATGTTTCAGATAACGAAACACGAGATCGAAGGTGATAGCAGGACGGGCATGGCCTAAGTGAGCGTCGCCATAGACGGTAGGACCACAAACATACATTCCCACATGAGGAGCATTGAGAGGCTTGAACAGCTCTTTGTTACGAGTCAAGCTGTTGTATATAAAAAGGTTGTTTTCCATATTTATTATTTTTTCAATAGTTGCAAAGTTACGATTATTTTTTATTGATAAGATATAAATGAAAAGTTATTTTTTTTGACTCTGACTCTGAACTTTGAACACAGAACTCTGACTCTGGCTTGGTGACTTGGTGAGACGCATCAATTACATCGTGTTTATTTTTCATCAGTGTAATATGATACGTCTCTACTTGGGGACTCGGTGACTCAGAGACTTGGTGACTTAAAAAAAACTTTAGACTTTTGTCTTTCGACTTTAGACTTTTTTATATATATTTGCGTTTGATAAAAAAACATTTTTGAATCTCTTAACAACAAACGTTATGTATAATAAATTTCAACAATATTTACAAAAGGAATTAGCTCAGATTGAAGCTGATGGCCTTTACAAAAACGAACGTATTATCGAAAGTCCACAAGGTGCAGAAATCATCGTCAAAGGCAAGAAATGTCTTAACTTCTGTGCTAACAACTATCTCGGTTTAGCCGACAATCCAGAACTCATCGAGGCCGCCAAGAAAGGCTTAGACGCCCGCGGTTTCGGTATGGCTTCGGTACGTTTCATCTGCGGCTGCCAAGACTTACACAAACAACTTGAACAAAAAATCGCCGAGTTCTTTGGCACAGAAGACACCATTTTATATGCTGCATGTTTCGACGCTAACGGCGGTGTCTTCGAACCATTGTTAGGACCAGAAGACGCTATCATCTCCGACGCTTTGAACCACGCCTCCATCATCGACGGCGTACGTCTCTGCAAGGCACAACGTTTCCGTTACGCTAATGCCGACATGGCTGACCTCGAAGCTCAACTTCAAGCAGCTAAAGACTGCCGTTTCAAACTCATCGTCACCGACGGCGTATTCTCGATGGACGGCAACGTCTGCCCTCTCGATAAGATCTATGAACTCGCTCAAAAATATGACGCTATGGTCATGGTCGACGAAAGTCACTCAGCAGGTGTTGTCGGCACAACAGGTCGAGGCGTGACAGAACGTTTCAACTTAAAAGGCGAGATTGAAATCATCACCGGTACTCTCGGCAAGGCATTCGGCGGAGCTATGGGAGGCTTCACCACAGGTAAGAAAGAAATCATCGATATGTTACGTCAACGCTCTCGTCCTTATCTCTTCTCTAATTCAATGGCTCCAGGCTTAGTAGCAGCTGGCATCCGTATGTTCGAGATGATGAGCGAGACCAACGAGCTTCAAGATAAGCTTCACGCTAACACCGACTACTTCATCAAGGAAATGGTGGCAAAAGGCTTCGACTGCAAACCATCAGAATCGGCAATATGCGCCGTGATGTTGTACGATGCTCCGCTCTCACAGAAGTTCGCCGCTCGTATGCAAGATGAAGGCATCTTCGTGACAGGCTTCTACTACCCTGTCGTTCCAAAAGGACAAGCACGTATCAGAGTACAAATCTCAGCAGCTCACGAGAAAGAACATCTTGACAAATGTATCAACGCTTTCGTGAAGATCGGACAAGAATTAGGAGTTATAAAATAAATAATTAACTAAGGTAGGAATTGTTTAATTCCTGCCTTTTATTTTGTTTAATTATGAAAAAGATATTAATAGTAGGTTCCGGCGGACAAATCGGAACAGAATTAGTAAAAAAACTTCGTGGCATCTATGGCAATGAGAATGTCGTTGCCAGCGACTTACGTCAGCTCACAGGCGAGATCGCAGAGACAGGTCCTTTCGAGAGAATCGACTCTACCAATATGATGCAGATCATCGAGGTAGTGAGAAAATATAATATCGACACCATCTACAACCTCGCCGCTATCCTTTCAGCGACAGCAGAGTTGAACCCGATGTTAGGCTGGAACGTAGGCATCGGCAGTTTAGTCAACTGCTTGGAGGTGGCACGCGTCTTCGGATGCGCCGTTTTCACACCTTCTTCAATAGGAGCCTTCGGTCCTAACACACCTAAAGACATGACACCACAAGACACTATCCAACGTCCTAACACTATCTACGGCGTCACCAAAGTCACAGGCGAGTTGTTGAGCGACTACTACTTCACACGTTTCGGCGTCGACACACGTTCCGTACGTTTCCCAGGCTTGATTTCAAACCTCACACTTCCTGGCGGCGGCACCACAGACTACGCTGTCGAGATTTATTACTCAGCAGTCAAAGGCGAGAAATTCATCTGCCCTTTGGAGAAAGGAACCTTCATGGATATGATGTATATGCCTGACGCATTAGACGCTATGGTCGACATCATGGAAGCTGATCCAAGCAAGCTCATACACCGCAACTCATTCAACGTGACAGCGATGAGCTTCGACCCAGAGATACTTTACAACACAATCAAGAAATATATTCCTACCTTCGAGATGGAATACAAGCCAGAACCTATCAAGCAAGCCATCGCCAACTCATGGCCTAACAGCTTAGACGACAGCTGCGCTCGCAACGAATGGGGCTGGAATCCGAAATACGACTTAGACAAGATGTCAGTCGATATGATTGATTCATTAAGAAAAAAAATGGGACTTTAATAGTCCCATTTTTTCTTATCGAATCCACGTCTGCGATCTTCCTATCCAGCCGTGTTTGTCTAAGGAGCCGCGTAATGTTATGGTGTTGTCGTCAGCGTTATAGGTAATCCTGCCGTAGTAGTTTTTCTTTCCTTCCGGCTCATAGATGATACCGTTTTTCAACATACCGTCATGCTCTTCCATATCCTTGATGACAACCATATTCTCGAAGCCAGTGTCTTTCAGTTCCTGTCCTTTCCAGAAGACTCTCAAAATCTTTCCGTAATAAAGACCGTTATCGTCTTGATAAAATTCCACTATGCCTTTGGTCTCGCCTGTCACGTCATCAACAGTACGCCATTCGCCGAGAATCTTTTCCACTTGAGCCGATGCCATCATCGAGCTGAAAAATAATGCTAATAATAAAAGGTGTTTTTTCATTTTTAATGTCAACGGACAACAGACTACAGTCAACAGTCTCTGTCCATAATTGTTAATTGTTAATTGTCAATTGTTAATTTCTCAATAACTTCCGGATAGTGTTTATATTCCAAAGTATGAATCTTTGCTGCGAGGCTGTCAGGCGTCTCTCCTTCTTCTAAAGCGACTTGAGCTTGGAAGATAATATCGCCGCTGTCGTAATGTTCGTTCACATAATGAATCGTGATGCCAGAATATTCCTCTTTGGCAGCGACTACAGCTTCATGGACATGTTCACCATAAAAACCTTTGCCGCCATATTTAGGTAACAAGGCAGGATGAATATTGATGATCTTATTAGGGAAAGCATCGATGAGATGTTTTGGCAGCAGCCATAAGAAACCTGCGAGCACAATAAGGTCGATGTTTTGATTTAGAAGCTCTTTGGTAAAATCCTCGCTTTTAAACTCAGCTCTGTTGATAATCTTACATGGAATATTCAGGTTCTTCGCTCTTTCAATAGCGTAGGCGTTCGGATTATTACATATCACATTAACGATTTCAATATTCGGATTTGAAGAAAAATATTCCGCAATCCTTTGTAAGTTGGTGCCTCCTCCTGAGACAAAAATAGATAGTCTTTTCATATTTAATTTTGTTTATTATCATAATCCGTACGGCGATGCCATACGTTGTATATATATAAGCCCTTCAGGCTATTTGGTACATACGGCGATGCCATACGCTATATATGTATAAGCCCTTCAGGCTATACGGTATATTGTTAATTATTAATTATTAATTATTAATTGTTAATTGTTAATTCCTCATTCGGCTCCATATCGAACCATATTATATATTCATTGCCATTTTTTGTCTTTCTAATATTGAACGACTTACCATCTGCCAACGACATCTCTTTTGTAGAAATCAAAGATAAGCCTTTTATCGTTTCCTCGTTATTATTTTTTAACAAAACATTACCATTGACGTCAAGTTTATATTCAAGTCGCTGTAGTTGCTCTTGATAAGTCATATAATTCTCTATCGTTGTCGGAAGCAGATAGTGTTTATCTCTCAGATTTGCGAGTCTTTCAAGCGCCTTATTAAATCCATCTTTAGCCACAATTTTCCCATCTTTAATTTCCCAAAAGCCTCTATATTCTTCCACCCAAGGTGCATAGATATGAGTGATAAAGACATATCTTAGGTCTACAATATTATCCAATCGTTCTTGATCAAAATAATAGTTCCATGCCAAGTTATCACTATGTTCCGTAGTATATGGTGTCGACCACAGCAATATATCAGGATACGAATGTAGCTTAACGACTTTTGGCATCGGCAAGGCGTCGCCGTATGAAGGGTGAGGGCGGACGAACTCATTTCTAAATGTATATTTCGCAAAAGGACGCATATCTTCATATGACGCATTCCATAAATACTTCACTCCATGCTCTTTCCACAAATCGTATGAATAATACGGAGATGTTGAATCCAAGCCGTCACATATCAAATCTTCTCTATTATTCGTAGCAGAATTGTTATATCCATGATCTATCCATGTTGGCGAGGCAAAATGTTCTTTCATAAACGACAATGCTTCCGACATGCTTTCTCTGTTTGAAGTATACTGTTCTGGAGTATGTAGACATATTTCAAAACCATTGTCATTCAGTTGTTTCAAGAAGTCATAATATAAATCGTCAGTTTTTATCGTAGAATGTAATCCAGGGAAATTCGCATTTTTCTTGAAATTTGTAATAGAATCGGGATTATGATAGAAGACGCTTTTTGTCACAGGAATATCGTAATATGCGAAGCCTCCTACAGCATCCTCTATATCTGTAACATCTTCACTTCCGAAATAGGTCGCTCTATGTGTCTTAATATCCGCCCAATCAGCATGTTCCGTCCAGATAAAGGCTGACTCATAACCATAATTGATTGGCATGACACGAGGCAAATCCGACTTAGCCGTCAACGAAATAGAGAAAGACGAATTGACGGCATCACCTTTTTTTAACGAGGTAAACGAATTATCGACATAAAAGTCCAAAGTATCCGACAGCTCAAAACGAAGTAAGAGATGATCATAATAGAAATCTGTATTGATATGAGCCACTGCATTTTCCACGTCAAGCTGTATAGAAGAGACATTTTCAGGATGATATAACACAAGCTGTTTCTTAGGCAGTCGCAACGAAAATCCTTCTCTATCTAAATAATAAACTTCTTGAAAATCACAGCTGTCGACAAAAGGATTTCTTCTATATACAACAAAATCATCATAATTGAAAGGAAGTATCAGCGACGACTTGATAATATCCACATCAGTTTTATATTCAGAATGTAAATAAAAATTAACATTAGTATTGTCGGCATCAAATAAAACACTAAGCTCAGTATCTACAATATCATTATTATTTTTAAACAACAATACACTGTCTTTATCAAGGAGATCCCAATCTGCAAATTGAATTTCCACTGTATCATTATCTTTGATTAAGGAATAAATCATTGACAGCGGCTTTGTTATAATATTTGCGTCAGCATCTGCAAGAACAATATTCTTCTTCTGTTTTGAATAATAAACATTAAGGTTATCGGCATCGGTGATATTTTTCAAACGTGCAGGTGTATTATACTCCTTAATTTCTTCAATAAAAGACGGTATGACATAATAATTTATATTCAATTTAAAATCGTCAATAAAGAGATGATCGCCGCCATTGTTAAGCACATAACAATTAAACTTTGTATCTTCAAGAACTACATACGGAAGATTTAACTCTATAGAATATTTATACCACTCGTTTTCAGAGACATATCCTTCCGACAAAGGAAACGAATGCCAGAAGACATTAGTATCGTCTTTTTGTAACGACACCACAAACAAAGCCGATGGCTTAGCATTAGACCTTAACATCATATCGATAGAAATCAAGGCATTATGATATTTTATCGTATCACTTTCAAGATCAAATCCAAAGGCATAAAGAGTTTCAGGCTTACATTCAGAGACATAATCTCCAGAATATGAGTTATGATCTTCTACCCTATTGACATTCTTCCAAATAAAATCACAGCTGTCGTTTTCAAAATCATTAATGAAAACATCATTCGATTCTTTTTTTTGATTATTATTTTTTTCAGAACAACTTGCGAGCAGAAGCACTACCAGCAACAACAAATAGAATTTTCTCAAAAAATCAAACATATTTTTTTATTACAATCTCTCCATTTACAACTTTTAACACATTGTAAATCATCGCTTCAAAAGTATAATCATTAGGATAGCACTCTATCTTAGCGAGACTTTCAATTCGTTTGGAAAGATACTTAAAAAAACGTTTGTTATCAAATATTTTTCCCGATAAAATTATAACGTCTATTTTACCGTCTAATGTTACATAATGAGATGCTATTTCTTTTGCAATCTGATACGCCATCGCTTCCATAATTGTCTTTGTCTTATTATTATTCTTCGACGATTCCATTATCTCATCCACCGAATTAGTGACGATATATGAATGGAAGGTCGCATCTCTCTTAATAAGATTTAACATTTCAGTTTTGGTATAATGTTTTTTAAACAGCATATCAACGACATTCGACACAGGCAATGTCCCTGTTTCAAAGAATCCCATAGGACCGTAGCCCATATACGCTTGATTTACATCGACAACGCTACCATGCCTATGAGCTGCCACCGAAACATTTCTATCGCCTACGTGACAAAAAACGATGTTTATATCTTCATAATTTTTATTAACAGAACGAGCATATTGTCGCGACAGATATTTATTTATCATAGCATGGAAGAGCGATTTTTTCTTTGTGATGGGATGAGAGTAGAAACTCGCCAATTCGGAGCGTTCATCAACGGAGGCAGGATCCACCACAAAAGATTTTATCCTCAGGCTATTTGCTATGGTAAACGCCAACAATGCTGCCATATTGATAATATCATCGCCACCGATGCCGTCAATCAGATCGCCGACCATAGTCTTGTCTATCTCATAAACGCCAGTCTCACAAGGCTTCAGCAGCCCGCCTTCCGCCACGACATATTGTATCGACTTGACATCGACCACATCATAATGCAACTGATTCATGATAGCATCTCGACGAAATGGCAGCTGTTCCATGATATTGTCTATCATAACAAAATCTTCCTTAGAGTGATCTATATCACATTGATAGACTATTTTTTCATCTTCACTGATTGCTATCTTAGTGCAAAAGACTTCCGTATTGATACATAATATTATTGTCGGCATATAATCACATTTTAACTAATTAACAACAAAAAAGCGATAAAGTTTAACACCTTACCGCTTTTTTACATTTAGATATATTCAAATCATCAATCTACGTTATCATGTAAGAACGAATTACTTTCGCGCAAGCCTCTATCCTTACTCGAGGAATAAGCTGACAGCTGTTGTTCTTCAGTATCGTTGTTAAGATTTATTCCCAGACGTTTGTATGCAGGCTGGTTCTCATACTCTTCTATATTTGCCATTGACCTGAAGTTCATGTTGAGTGATGACAGACGCTGACGGCGCATCATCTCCTGCTGACTCATAGCGCTTTTGTCCGGCTCAGTCTTAACCTTATGCTGCACCATTGTCTGAGTGTCGGCACTATCTCTCACATACGACGTAATTCCTAAATTATCATCATCGTCATTATTATTGAAAGGATTGTCATACACACGTGTCGTTGGCTGATAAGGATTTACGTTTCTTTCCGATGATGTAGGACGAGACGTATTGTTATTGTTATCAACATTTCTACTCATCACATCGTCGTCTTCATTACCGAGAGTATAAATCTTTTTATTATCATTAGCTTTCTGCTCAGCTACTTGTTCCGTATCATCAAGCTTTCTCTTGTCGATGACTTTTATCTCATCATCATAGGTTTGAGTTTCAGTCTCAGGCAAAGGTTTATTTTTAGGCTGAGTCAGGTCGTTATACATATTATGTAAGATAGCGTTTGATGTATCTTGTAAGATATGACGTTTTGATTCTGTTGTCTCTTCTTCAAATCCTGTTGCTATGAGGGTTACGTTAATACCTTCTCCCAATGATAGGTCTTCGCCATTACCCCATATCACGTCGGAGCAGTTACCTGTTGCTTCTTGTACATATTCCGTTATCTCAGTCACTTCGTCGAGCGACACCTCTTCGGTTCCTGATGTGATATATACGAGAATATTTTTAGCGCCTGCTATTTCCGAGTCGTCTAAGAGAGGAGAGTGTACGGCTTCTGTGACAGCTCTGAGGGCTCTGCCTTCTCCTTCGGCATAACCTGAGCCCATGATAGCCTTACCGCTGTTACGCATCACGGTATTGACATCTTGGAAGTCGACGTTCACATAACCTGTCACGGTAATGATTTCTGCTATACCTTTAGCGGCGGTCTTAAGCACGTCGTCGGCTTTTTTAAAAGCTTGGGCGAGTTTCATATCGCCATGTTCTTGACGAAGTTTATCGTTACTTATCACGAGCAAGGCATCGACATGTTTACGCAGTTCTTCTATTCCGAGCAGAGCCTGTTGCTGACGTCTTTTACCTTCGAAGCTAAACGGCAGAGTCACGATACCGACGGTGAGGATATCTAATTCGCGAGCCACTTCTGCCACCACAGGAGCTGCACCTGTTCCTGTTCCGCCGCCCATACCGGCAGTGATGAAGAGCATCTTAGTATCTTGAGCGAGTATCTCGCGCAGTTCTTCTGTTGTCTCAATAGCAGCTTTATGACCTTCATCAGGTTTGTTACCTGCGCCGAGCAGTCTCTTGCCGAGATGTATCTTCTTGGCGACAGGACTTTTGTCCAAAGCCTGTTTGTCGGTATTACAAAGTATAAAATCGACGCCTTGAATACCTTCGGTAAACATGTGTGTCACGGCATTACCACCGCCGCCACCAACACCGATAACCTTAATGATATTAGGTATTTCTTCTTTGGTATCGAATTTAATTAAGTCTGTCATAGGTATTCTTATGTTTTCCGTTAATCTTTAATCTATATTTCCTTGTTTAAAAAATTTAGAGAAGCTCGTAATGATGTCAGTCAAGGAGAAGCCTTTTTTCTGTTCGTCGTCATCTTCAGTATCGTCATCGATTACGTCATTTGTCACATCTTCTACTATTCCATTATTAACGTCATCTTCATTGACTCTACCTCTTTTCTTATCATTTTCATATTTAGCTATACCTTCTATCACGAGGCCTATACCTGTCGAATATAAAGGACTTGCCAAGTCTTCTGCTGTCTCATTAGCGAGGTATTCATTAGGATAGCCGAGTCTCACTTCGAGGCCTGTCTTAAATTCAGCGAGTTGACGTATATGTTTCATCATAGAGCCGCCGCCGGTGAGTACGATACCTGCTATGAGTTTATGTTCGGAGTTCACCTTTTGTATTTCAAAGTTCACTAAGTCGAATATCTCTTCCAAGCGGGCTTGTATGATACTTGCGAGGTTTTTGAATGAAATCTCTTTAGGGTCACGGCCGCGTATTCCTGGTATCGACACCACTTCGTCGTCGCTGTTTTCGCTTGCCACAGCAGAGCCGAACTTCACCTTTATCTCTTCAGCGTGTTTCTTGATGATGGAGCAGCCCTGACGTATGTCTTCCGTAATGATATTACCTCCGAAAGGAATGACGGCGGTATGATAGATGATGGAGTCGTAGAACACCGCGATGTCGGTAGTGCCGCCACCGATGTCCACTATCGCCACGCCAGCTTCTTTCTCGTCTTCGCCGAGCACTGCGGCAGCCGAGGCTATAGGCTCGAGTATCATATTCTCCATCTTAAGACCAGCGAGTTCTATACATTTCACAATATTCTTCACTGCTGAGGTCTGACCGATGATGACGTGGAAGTTAGCTTCCAACTTATTACCCAACATACCTTTAGGATGACGCACACCAGGTTCGTCGTCGACGATATATTCCTGAGGTATCACATTGATA
This sequence comes from Lentimicrobiaceae bacterium, assembly GCA_015061315.1. Classification (GTDB taxonomy): domain Bacteria; phylum Bacteroidota; class Bacteroidia; order Bacteroidales; family F082; genus Limimorpha. Next base: position 81,586 of record SUWV01000006.1, on the reverse strand, counting down.
ATCTCTTCGCCAGGAGAGATACCAATCTTATACATATCAAGTTTCAGTTTATCGAGCTCTTGATCTGAGATCTGCACATCGGCATTTTCTCTAATCAGTATGCCTCTATGTTGAAGACTCTTGATATGATGACCTGCTATACCAACATTAACGCTCTTGATCTCAACTTTCGACTGCTCTGAAGCTTGCGCTACAGCACGTTTTATAGCATCTACCGTCTCTTCGATATTAAATACCATACCTCTCTTTACACCAGTAGATTCCGTCTTACCATAACCACGTATTTCTATCTTGCCATTAGGCATTTTCTCTCCGACTATACAAGCAATCTTAGTCGTGCCGATATCGAGACCAACAATATAAACAGGTTTACTCATTTCTTTTTATTTTTTGTTTTGGTACAAACCACTTGGTTTTTATAATTCAAATTAATTTCTTTATAGTTTTCAAGTTCAGGATTTCCTTGCATGGCATCAAAGAAATTCTTCATTTTTAACAATTTTTCTTTATTATTATTAACATCGCCAAAGATAACAATAATATTTGTGTTATTCAACGAAAAAATGTATTTTTTATTCTTGTCATAATGTATCTGTCTGACGCGAGAACGTGCATAATCATCATCAAGGACTTCCTTTATCAGATTAAATACTAACGGCAAGTTAGCTGAAGCATAAGTCTCATCATTGACATTACCCAAATTATCAGTTTTGAAGTCAATCCCACTCACTACAAGAAGATGCGGAACGTAACTGTTATTGCTCGGATACATATCACCATTTCCATCGACATACACCGACTTGCCTTTCTTGTTATATATACGTGCCACCGGCTTACATTCCGTGACTTCCACATCGAGATATTCATCGAGGTTGATACTTGCATCCACTGCTGTTATCCATGGATTTCTCATAAGTGTATTCACCACAGAATCCACGTCAATCATTCTTATCTGAGTATTGTTTGCCGTATCACAAATATCGAGTATCATGTTATATGTCTTGTCATAATCGATGAAGCCGTCGTCAGCATCTCTCGAAATATGCAGATTGACATCATTAAGTCTGTCATGAAAATGATTATATGCGTAATATATCGACAGCGCTGTCAATGCCGACAATATCAATACGAGTAATAATATGTTAAGTACTTTTTTCATTATTTAAGCAATGTTTCTATTTGAGGCACGAAGCGGTCGATGTCACCAGCTCCCATTGTCACAAGCAGTTCTGGTTGTATATCTTTTATTACATCTAACAGTTCATCTTTCTGGCATATACGTTTCTCGTCACATCTCACCTTTTCCAAGAGCACCGACGACGTCACTCCTGGCATTGGTTTTTCGCGAGCTGGATAAATCTCCATCAGCAGCAGCTGGTCGGCGAGCGACAGCGACTCCGCAAATTCATCCATGAAATCGTGTGTCCTCGAGAAGAGATGTGGCTGGAACACAAGCGTCAGTTTCTTCTCTGGAAATATCGACCTCACAGCTTTCAATGTCGCTTTTATCTCTTCAGGATGATGAGCATAATCGTCGATATAACATACTCTCTCATTTCTCACTCTTATGTCAAAGCGACGTGCCACGCCCTGAAATAGCGTCAAGCCTTCTCTCACGACTTTAAGGTCGATATTAAGTTGCAAGCATGCTATGATAGCTGCCATGGCATTCATTATGTTATGTTCTCCGAAGAGCTGCATCTCATACTCTCCAAGCTCCAGGCCTTCTGTCGTCACCACCTCAAACTTCGTCATGCCATCTTCCACTCTCACATTACGAGCCATGACATCGGCATCTTCAAAGCCGTAGGTCAGTTTCTTTCTGTCAGTCACTATCGGGAGTTTATGATTACATATCACCACTCCGTCTTTTGCTGTCTTATCCACAAACTGATTAAAGGCTTCCACCACGCTGTCTTCATCGCCATAGATGTCGAGATGGTCAGCGTCGATAGAAGTCACTATGCTGATATACGGCGTAAGCTGCAGGAAAGACCTGTCGAATTCATCGGCTTCCATCACCACGACCTCATCGTTTTCATCTCCAATGATGACATTGCTATTTATATTTTTTGCTATGCCGCCTATGAATGCCGACATCGGTTTCTGTGCGTGATGTAAGATATGTGATATAAGAGATGTCACCGTTGTCTTGCCATGGCTACCTGCCACTGCCACGCTCTTGCAATGACGTGAGATCTCTCCGAGCACCTCGGCTCTTTTTATTATCTTAACCTCTTTCTCTTTGAGATAATTCAGCTCTCGTGAGTCGGAAGGTATGGCAGGAGTCAGTATCACGAGTTCCACCTCATGAGGTATCAACTCTGGCTTATCTTCATAATGAATAAGTATTCCCTCCTCCTCGAGTTTCTTCGTCAGAGGCGACGGCGTTTTGTCGTAGCCAGCGACGGCGCAGCCTTTTTTATGGAAATAACGAGCGAGGGCGCTCATGCCGATACCGCCTATCCCAAGGAAATATATGTTCTTATTCATCATCATTATTTTCTTATTTATTTGATTTAAGTATGATTTCTATTTGATCTACAATATCGTCTGCCGCATTAGGCTTCGCGAACTTAGCGATGTTATCTTTCATCACCTTTTGTCGTTCTTCATCTTCCAACAAGCCGAATACTGTCGGCAGCAGTTCTTTTTCTGTGGCATCGTTTCTCACCATCAGAGCGGCGTCGGCATCTACGAGGCGCATCGCATTTTTCGTCTGGTGATCTTCTGCTGCTGTCGGCAGAGGCACGAATACTACAGCCTTATTCAGCAGCGACAGTTCTGATATCGACATCGCTCCGGCGCGAGAGATCACCACGTCGGCTGCCGCGTAGGCGAGATCCATCCTGTCGATGAAGACTGTACATTTTATCCTGTCGTCAAGACCGTGTTCTTTCACCTCCTGAAGCGCCTTATCGTAATAATGATTTCCAGTCTGCCATATCAGCTGATAGTCGTTGTTATTGAAAGACGCGAGCTGAGCCGATATGCCTTTGTTGATTCCGAGAGCGCCTTGGCTACCGCCCACCAGGAGCACCGTCTTCTTGTCAGGATTGAGGCCGAAGTATCTCACCGCCTCATCTCTTCTGTCGTTCATCGGCACTATATTATTTCTCAGAGGATTACCTGTCAGCACTATCCTATCCTTAGGGAACCACTTATCCATATTATCGTAAGCCACGCAAATCTTAGCAGCTTTCTTCGCCACCAACTTATTGGTAATACCAGGGAAGGAGTTCTGTTCTTGTATCACTATCGGTATGTTCATCGAGGCAGCTGTCTTCATTGTAGGACCGCTGGCGAACCCTCCCACACCGACAACGATGTCGGGCTTGAAGCGTTTCAGTATCTTCCTCGCTTTCATCATGCTGCTTATGAGTTTGAAAGGAAAGCTGAGGTTATCTAATGAAAGTTCTCTCTTAAAACCGCTTATCCACAAGCCTTCGATAGGATAGCCGGCTTTAGGCACTCTATCCATCTCCATGCGGTTTTCGGCTCCTATAAACAAAATCTCAGCCTGAGGATAACGTCTCTTCAAGGCATCGGCTATTGCTATGGCAGGAAAGATATGACCTCCCGTACCACCTCCACTAATTATCACTTTCGGTCGTTGCGAGTTCATTGTTACTTTCATTATTATTATTGTTATTAATTTCTTTTGACACACTTAATATCACTCCAAAGGCGCAGCCTGTAAACAACAGTGAGGTACCGCCCATACTTACAAACGGCAGCGGCTGTCCCGTCACAGGGAAGATACCGGTAGCGACGCCCATGTTTACCATCGCCTGCATCACTATCATAAATGCCAAACCGAATGCCACGAAGCCGCCGAACGACTGTGGCTTCATGACTATAATCCTTATGGCTCGATATAACAGGATGAGATACAGCATCACCACGAAGGCTCCGCCGAGCAAGCCATATTCTTCCACTATGATAGCGAAGATAAAATCGGAATATGGATGAGGCAGATAGTTACGCTGTGTGCTTCTGCCAGGAGCCTTGCCGATGAGTCCTCCGCCAGCTATAGCTATCTTCGACTGCAATGCCTGGAAGTCCTCCGCATTCTCTTCTCGCGCTATCTCTTCTTCAGTCTTGCCTTCGTCACTCTTAAACTTTCCGACAAAACTCTCGATACGTTGCCCCCACGCTCCTGTCCTGCCCTTATCTTCCGCTACATTCAACACTATTATGATGTAAATACTCATAGCCACCAAGGCACAAGCAAAGAAGACCATAAGGTATTTCATATTGATACGTCCCACGAAAAGCAGCACCATACAGCTGGCGAACAATATTCCAGCCGTAGAGAAATTCTCAGGGAATATCAAGCCCACCACCACCAGGACCGGCAGCATCAAAGGAACGAAGGCTGTCTTGAAATCTTTTATCTCGTTTTGTCGTACTGCGAGTTCTCTCGCAAGATAACCTATCAAGGCTACCTTAGCGAAGTCGCTACTCTGAAATGATACTCCATAGATATGTATAGAACGTTGGGCTTCATTGATGTCAGCTCCAAAAAACAAGGTATATGCCAACAAAGGCACGGAGATCCAGAAGGCTATCTGGAACAAGCGTGAGTAATAAGTATATTTCAAAAGATGAGTAACATATACGGCGCCCAAGCCCAACAACAATGTCACGGCATGACGTAACAAGACGTATGTGTTATTACCTTCATATCTCACATTAGCATAGGTGCCGGTGGCGCTATATACCGCCATCAACGACATCAGCGTCAGCATGGCAATAACCATCCATATAACCCTGTCACCTTGAAATATCTTATTAAAAAGTCTCATTATATTTATTTTAAATTATGAACATATTGTTTGAAGCTGTCACCTCTCTCCATATATGAATTATAATCAGCATTGACATGTGTAGCAGGAGAAAACATAACATTGTCATCAGAGACAGATATCCTTGACGCCATTCTCACTGCTTCTTCTAAGCTGCTACAATCAATGACTTTATCCTTCAATATCTCATCATAAACACTATGAAATCTTTCAGTGTTATCTCCAATACATATTATAGTCTTGACATATTTTTTCACCTGCGCCATAAGCTCATCACAATCGCGGTTATCGGCGTAAGTGATCCATATAACTGACTGATGCAAGTTATCGAAAGAGAACCAGGTAGCCTCTGTAGAACATGCAGCCGAGTCGTCATAATATGTAACGCCATCAACAACATCGACATATTCGTATCTGTACTTCACATTCTCAAAATCACAGAAAGCCTGCTTGATACTTTCCTTTCTTATCTGACTCATCTTCGATGTTATGGTAGCTGCTGTTGTCATAGCAGATGTCCTTCTACCCTGTCTTGCCAATTGTTCTAATGTCATAATATTCTTTTTTAAAGTCTAAAGTCTAATGTCTAAAGTCTAATGTTAATTGTTAATTGTCAACTGTTAATTGTTAATTGTTAATCATCTAATCTTCAATGTCAATATTGCTATTGCTGCCAATATTATACTTACGATCCAGAATCGGAAGGTGATTTTCGACTCATGATATAATCTTGATGATCCTTTAAACATCACCTTACATCCAGGGTCGTTTTTCTCCACCAACGCCAATGACGTCCTATAATGATCATGCACCGGTGTTCTCTTCCACAGACGTTGTCTGACGCCTTTTCTCTTTCCTGCCTTATAGTAAAACTTCTGCAATATCACCGAGAGACTTTCCCAGAGGAACACTCCGCATATCAAAGGCAACAGCAATTCTTTATGTATTATTATCGCCGATACTGCTATGATGCCGCCTATTGTCAAGCTTCCAGTGTCGCCCATGAAGATCTGTGCAGGATATGAGTTATACCATAAGAATCCTATCAAGGCACCCACGAAGGCACACATAAACACCACCACTTCCTCGCTTCCTGGTATGAACATTATGTTAAGATAATCCGCCATCACCACATTACTCGACACATATGCCAATATTCCGATGGCGACGCCCATGATGGAAGAGTTACCCGCCGCCATGCCGTCCATACCGTCGTTGAGGTTGGAGCCATTAGACACCGCCGTCACCACAAAGACTGTCATGATCACGAAGAAGATCCAGCCTGCCCAATATTTGTAAGGCTCACCTACGAAATCGAACAAATCAGCATAGTTCAAGTTATTGTCTTTTACAAAAGGTATGGTCGTCCTCGTCGATTTCACAGCAGGAGTCTTCACCACTATTTCTTTGTTATCTTCTATTTTCGTCTCCACCTTTTCATTCATCCAGACGTCAGGGCTGAAACGTAATGTCAGACCGACGATAAGGCCTAAAGCCACTTGTGCTGCCACTTTATACCAACCGTTCAAGCCTTCCTTATTCTTTTTAAATGTCTTGATATAATCGTCGGCGAAACCCACAATACCGAGCAAGACTGTCGTTACGAGCATCAGTATCATATAGACGTTTTTTATCTTACCTATCAGCAGGCAAGGCACTATTATCGCGACTATTATTATTATTCCGCCCATGGTAGGCACGCCTTTCTTCTGTGTGTTAAAAGGGTCGATGCTCTCATCGCGTTGTGTCTCCGAGATCTGACGTCTCTTCAGCCATTTGATAAAATATTCGCCGAACCATATTGATATTATCAACGACAATATTATCGCGAAGATAGCTCTGAATGTCACGTATGTAAACATTCCAGCGCCTGGGAAATTGCAGCAGTTTTCTAAATATTCAAACAAATAGTATAACATCGTAAAAAAAATTATTTCTCGTTAAACGCCTTTGTTAATTCTTCCACATCATCGAAGTGATGTTTTATTCCTTTAATATCCTGATAGTTCTCATGACCTTTACCTGCCACGAGTATGATATCGCCTTTTTTCGCGAGTGCCACTGCCGTCCTTATCGCCTCTCTTCTGTCTGTTATGCTGAGCACCTTATTATAATACTCTCCTCCCACTCCGGCGCGCATCTGTCTTATTATCTCGTCTGGCTCTTCAAAGCGAGGGTTATCGCTCGTGATTATCAGTCGGTCGCTCTTAGCCACTGCCACTGCCGCCATCTCTGGTCTCTTGGCAGCGTCTCTGTTACCACCAGCGCCAGCAATAGTGATAAGGGTCTCGTTATGAGTCCTGATCTCATTGATGGTGTCTAACACATTCTTCAAGGCGTCTGGAGTATGTGCATAATCGACTATGCCCACTATGCCGCAATCCGACTGCACAACCTGGAAACGTCCTGGAGCACTCTGAAGCTGACTCACGCCTTTCAACAAATCGTCATCGCTCATTCCCAATAAAGAAGCTGCTCCATATATAGCTAACAGATTGCTGACATTAAACTTACCAACCAAGAATGTCGAGATGTTATTTCTGTTAATCTTCAACTCCATTCCATCGAAATAACTTTCCAAGACGACGCCTTTATAGTCGGCATCTGTTCTTAAAGAATAGGTCTTCTTCTTGGCTTTTGTATTTTGAAGCATCACCATGCCGTTCTTATCATCGAGATTAGTAAGGGCGAATGCCGTCAATGGCAAGTTATCAAAGAATTTCTTTTTAGCATCGCGATAAGCCGCCACTGTCTTATGATAGTCGAGATGGTCGTGAGTTAAGTTAGTGAAGATACCGCCTTCAAAATGAAGTCCCGCTATTCTATCCTGATCTATAGCGTGAGAGCTCACTTCCATAAAAGCATATTCGCAGCCAGCATCGACCATCTTACTCAACATCTCGTTAATCTGAATCTGGTCGCCTGTAGTATGTGTCGAAGGAACGACAGTATTGTTGATTCTATTTTCTATTGTCGACAGCAGTCCGCATGGATAGCCAGCGTTGAAGAACAGTCTGTACAACAATGTCGCTATCGTCGTTTTGCCGTTTGTTCCTGTCACGCCGACAAGACGCAGCTTCTCCGACGGTCTTCCATAGAACTCGGAAGCAGCAAGACCTAAAGCCTTAGCAGTGTTATCCACGACATAATATGTAACATCGTCGTTCACATTCTCTGGCAGATGTTCACACACAACGACACGACAGCCCTGTTCTATCGCTTTAGAAATATAGTCATGACCATCGACTTGCGTACCTCTCACTGCAAAGAACACCGTCTTTGCACCCGACTTCCTCGAGTCGAAGCTAAGACATGACACCATTTTATCGTCACTGCCGACGACTTCGATGACGTTACATTTTATTAATATGTCGTTTATTCTTTTCATTTTATTTTAATACTAAATTGATGACACTTCCTTTTCTAAGCTCTGTTCCTGCTTTCACCGACTGTGACTTCACCTTGCCATAGCCTTCAAACTTCACCTTCCAGCCCATCGACTCTAAGACATACACCGCGTCGGTGATATTCATTCCTTTTACATCTGGAACTTTATTCTCTTCCATCTCCACAGCATTGACAAACACATTATCGGCAGTCTGCTCTACAGAGACCCATTTATTATCTTGCACATTATCCACAAAAGCGACATTCTCGTTATTGCAATAATTCAAGAAATCGTCGAAATAAACCATCGAAGCAGAAGTGAAGGCATTACAGTCGGCTTCATATCCACCAACCTCATCAGTCACACCAAGTCGAGTAGCGTACACTTTCTCAGCGATTTCTTTAAACACTGGTCCAGACACAGAGCCTCCGTAATATTTCTTTCCGCGAGGGTTGCTTACGACAATGATACACGAATATTTAGGATCGTCGGCAGGGAAATATCCTACGAATGTAGCTGTATAATTTTTCTTGTTATATCCAGAAGAACCTTGTGATATCTGAGCAGTACCTGTCTTACCCGCCACAGAGAATCCCAACTTACTCATACTCTTAGCCGTGCCGTTTTCCACCACGCCTTTCAATAACTCCTGCAAAGTAGATATTGTATTTTCCGAAGCTATACGCTCGTTGATAACGATGGTATCAAAGACCTGTTTCACCTCATTACCATGACGTATCTCTTTAACGAACTGTGGCTTCACCATCACGCCATCGTTAGCGATAGCATTATAATACGTCAAGATCTGTATCGGCGTCATCATAACTTCATAACCTATCGACATCCATGGCAGAGAGAGCTTCGACCATCTTTTGTCGTTCGTTGTCTTAATATCTGGTTTCGCTTCACCTTTTATATCAAGGTTAAGAGGCTCGTTAATTTTGGTCTTATAGATAAGGTCAATAAATCTATCAGGATTCTGTTCAAAAGCCTCTGTCACTAAAGTAGCGAAAGCTATGTTCGACGATTGTTCAAAGGCACTGCGTATCGTAACATTACCATCGTCGTCTGTCACACGATGAGAGTCACGCATCGTCCTTCTATGAAACACCTTATAGTCTGTCGTTCCAAGATTCAGTTTTCTTTCGATGTCGAAATTAGGATCATTTTCAAGAAGAGTCAGCATAGTGATAGCCTTGAATGTAGAGCCAGGTTCCACATTATGACGCAGGGCGAAGTTATACGCCTCCTCATATTTATTTTTCTTTTCATTATAACTCAGCGATGCCATCACTTCCACAAAACCCGATTTCACATCCATAAGCACGACGCAACCTTGCAAGGCATCGTTTTCTATGAGACATTTCTTCAGAGCGTTCTCCGCCACATCTTGTATCTCAATATTTATAGAAGTATAGATGTCATCGCCATTAACAGGGTCTCTATTTTCGTCGGAAGGCATTGGCATCCAGAAGTTACCGTTGATACGTCTCACCAGCTGCTTGCCGTCCTTACCTTTGAGATAGTCGTTATAAGCGCCTTCCAATCCTACATATACATCTCCATCTTCTCTCACATAACCTATAGTCCTTGCGGCAAGTTCGCCGTATGGCAGTTCTCTCACATAGCTTCTCTCTGCGATGAAACCACCTCTATTCTTTCCCTCTCTGAAGATAGGAAATTCTTGCATCTTCTTATAGTCGGCAACACTGATCTTATTAGCTATCTTGACATAACGTCTGTTTTTAGCTCGTGCATCTTTCAAATAAGATATATACTGCTGCTTCGACTTATTCTTCAACATACGGCTCAGATTATCAGCCAGCTGTACCACTTCAGCATCGAAGATTTTTTTATCGACAGAGACAGGATCGAAAAATATATTATATCTCGGCACCGATGTAGCCAACAGAGAACCATTACTCGAGAACACATTACCACGATGTGCCTTCTCATCTCTTACTTTCAACTCTCTCTTACTCGCTTTCTCGAGAAGCTCTTCTTTATCCTTCCACTGGATGCGGACGATGGCAAGCACCACCAAGACACCAACAGCAACGACAACAAAATATACGAGAAAGACTCTCCATAACACATCATTCTTAGAATCAATCTTCATCACGACCTCCTTCCTTTGTCACTACAATCCTCTTCAACGGCTCGACAGATTCTTTTATACCTTTGCTTTTTAACATATCAGCCATATTCGACTGCTTGGTAATCTTTGTTATCTCCGATTGAAGATACACATACTCCACATGAAGATCCTCCACCTTACGGTTCAGCCTCGCAGTCTCACGACTCATATCCTCTGCCATATACACATTCGTGATATAAAGCATCGACAATAAAACTATGTATAAAAAAAACGGGAAAAGATTTACGAAACTATCTTTAGAGAAGATGTCTCCTCCCATTATATCGGCAATAATCCTATTACTCTTGTTAGACTTAGCGCTCATCTCTCCCTCCTTTCCGCCACACGCAACTTGGCACTTCTCGCCCTGCTGTTAATCTGTATCTCATCATCAGAAGGCACGATAGGCTTGCTCGACATTAATTTATAAGGTGTCAGCTGGTTACCGAAGAAATCCTTTTCCAAGTTACCGTCGGCATTGCCCGTCTTCATAAAATTCTTCACGAGTCTGTCTTCAAGAGAATGATACGACATAACGACGAGTCTTCCGCCAGGTTTAAGCACATCGGCACATTGACTCAAGAAAATCTCGAGCACCTTCATCTCCTCGTTCACCTCTATCCTAAGCGACTGGAATATCTGAGCGAGCACTTTATTCTCAGAACCCTTCGGCAAAAATCTCGCTACAGCTTCCTTCAACTCCGTCGTTGTCTCTATAGGTTTTATCTCGCGTGCCGCTATGATAGCATCGGCTATCGACATAGCATTTCTCAGTTCACCATAACGAGACAAAACGGCAGCGAGAGATTTAAGATCGTAAGTATTAACAACACTTGCAGCATCTACGGCAGCGTTCTGATTCATTCTCATATCCAAACGACCATCGAAACGTGTAGAGAAGCCTTTCTCCGGAGTGTCGAATTGATATGACGAGACACCGAGATCAGCAAGTATCCCATCAACTTTACCGCCACAATAAAGCTGGATAAAGTTTTTCATATAACGGAAGTTCTGCTGTATGAATGTAAAACGACTATCATCGATGACATTCTTGGCAGCGTCTTCATCCTGATCGAAAGCATAGAGACGACCATTTTCTCCAAGACATTCCAAGATACGACGAGAATGACCTCCACCACCGAAAGTCACGTCGACATAAACACCATCAGGCTTGATATTCAAACCTTCAATACATTCTTTCAACATCACTGGAATATGATACATCTCTTTAAAATTTAATTATTAACCAATAAAATCACAATCACCCAATTTAGCGGTAAGCATATCTGCAAACTCTTTTTCAGAAATCTTTGAGTCTTCAATCTCTTTCATAGAGCGATCCCAGATCTGCATTCTATCAATCAAAGACGTCATCACAACTTCTTTAACGAGATTTGTCTTCTCCATCAGATCTTTTGGGATCTGCAAACGACCGTTAGCATCGACTTTCGCCATGCGAGCGCCAGCGTTAAAACGACGTATCAACATCACATTCTCAGCCTTAAACGGATTCAACTTGCCGAGTTTCTCCTGCATAGCGCGCCAGTCGCTCATCCCAAAGAGCTCAAGACAATCTCCGAAAAGACTCGGACGAAGCACAAAACCCTCTTCCAAAGCCTCACCAAGCTGTTCCTTGAAACTGCTCGGAAGGAGAAGTCTTCCCTTACTGTCTAATTTACAATAATATTCGCCTATCGGATAATTCATCTACAAATCATTTTTTTCGACTTGTAAAATTAGTGCATTTTTTCCCACTTTACACCACTTTATTCTATTTTTTTTCAAAAAGTTTTCAACAATGTTCCAACACCCGATAAAATAAGGAGAATTTGAGAATCTGAAAATCTGAGAAATATTTACAAAACCTTTAGCCTTTAGTCAATTTTTCAAATTTTCAGGTTTTCAGGTTTTCAATTTTTCAGATTTTAAAAAAGTTTCTTTGATTATTCCAATAATTAATTATTTTTGCAAATCTGAAGGCATATTGCTTTCATCCATCCTATAATATTGAAGAAATGAGTGATAAAGAGACTTTAACGATCGACATTGAAAAAATCATAAAAGAGAAGTTACCTAAGCTTGCGAAGAAACTTCCTCGTTTTGTTTTCAATTATCTAAAGAAGATCCTTCATCAAGACGACATCAACGGTCTTTTAGTCAGAGCCGACGGCGTGTCAGGACTTCCTTTTGTTACAGAGACCATGAAAGAATTTAACACCGGTGTTGTTGCTGAAGGATTAGATCATATAGAAAAAGACGGACGTTATATCATCGCTGCGAACCATCCTATCGGAGGCTTAGACGGCATCGCTTTGATAGACACCGTCGGCAAGATAAGACCCGATGTCATAACACCTGTCAACGACTTCCTGCTCTTCGTCCCTAACCTCAGACCTCTTTTTATTCCCGTCAATAAGTTAGGCAGCAACGCCGACAACATCAAGATTTTCAACGAGACTTTCGCCGGCGACAGAACGATATGCTATTATCCTTTCGGCTTATGTTCAAGAAAACAAAAAGGCAAGATCATCGACTTGGAATGGAAGAAGACTTTCATCACCAAAGCCAAGACATATCACCGCGACATAATCCCGACGCATATCTCAGGAAGAAACAGCAATTTCTTCTACAACCTATCCAACATACGTAAGAAGTTAGGCATCAAAGCCAACATCGAAATGTTGTTTTTAGTGAATGAATTTTACAAGCAGAAAAACAAGACACTCACCATAACATTCGGCAAGCCTATACCATGGCAGACTTTCGACGAAAGATATACCGACAGCCAATGGGCTATGAAGCTGAGGAATTTCTCATACAACTTGCCTGGCAATTGCGAACAAACTTTTGATCCTGAAAAAAATTATACAATATAGATTATGGAAAATATCATCGACGCTGTCCCAACGGAAGACATCATAAAAGAACTTACAGAAGAACGTTTTGTTAGAAAGACCAACTTCGGTCATAACGAGATCTACGTCGTCAACGCTCACAACGCTCCTAACACCATGCGTGAGATAGGTCGTCTTCGCGAGTGGGCGTTCAGAGAGTCGGGAGGCGGCACCGGCAAGAGTATCGACATCGACGAGTTCGACACCCGCGACGAAGCTTATTTCGAGCAGCTCATAGTATGGGATCCTATCGAGAAGGAGATACTCGGAGGCTACCGTTTCATCGACTGCAGCAAGTTACCTTTAAAAAATAACGGCCAGGTCGACACCCCTACATCAGAGCTTTTCTATTATTCTGAAGATTTCATCAAAGATTATCTGCCTTACACAATAGAGTTAGGACGCTCTTTCATTCAGCCTAAATATCAATCGACAGGCAACGTAAGAAAAAGCATCTTCACCCTCGACAACCTCTGGGACGGTCTCGGCGCTATATTAAAAGACATCCCTTCCGCCAAATATTTCTTCGGCAAGGTCACCATGTATTCGCAGTTCGACAAGGCGCTCCGCGATATGATACTCTTCTTCATGAATAAATTCTTCCCTGATAACGACAACCTCATCTATCCTTATCCAGATAAAGCTATCAAAGTCAAGGCAAGAAAAGCCATCATGAAGCTGAGATTAGACGGCAACAACTATCAGAACAGCTATCGTACTTTGAGCAAATACGTACGCGAACACGGATCCAACATCCCTCCATTGTTCAACGCCTACATGAGCCTCTCATCTACTATGAAGACTTTCGGCACCGCGCTGAACGCGCCTTTCGGCAACGTGGAAGAGACAGCTATTTTGATTACCATCGAAGACATCTTCCAAGAAAAAATCGAAAGACACCTTATATATAACAAGGAAGAGAAACCAGAACATTTGAAGAATTAACAATTAACAATTGACAATTAACAATTAACAGTTAATAGTTATCCCAGAGTCTCAGTGTCTTGGCGACTTGGAGACTCGGTGACTTGGAGAGTTAAAACAAATGATAGTAAGAACAGCGACATTTTTACAGAGTAACACAAAGATAGACAAACTTCCAACGGCTAACAAGCCGGAATATGCTTTCATAGGACGATCCAACGTAGGCAAGTCGTCGTTGATAAATATGCTTACCAACAAACGTCAGCTCGCCAAGACATCATCGACACCCGGAAAGACAATAACAATAAATCACTTCCTCATCAACGAGGAATGGTATCTCGTCGATTTGCCAGGATACGGTTTCGCTCAACGTTCAAAGAAAGACAGAGAAGCCTGGAAGGTGATGCTCGACAATTACATCAAAGGAAGGAAGAACCTCATCAGCATGTTCGTCTTAGTCGACAGCCGCATCGAACCGCAGAAGATCGACCTTGAGTTTATCAGTCATCTCGGTGAGTTACAGATGCCTTTCGGTATCATCTTCACAAAAGTAGATAAGATAAAAGAAGGCGAACTCCAGCGTAACGTACAGGTTTATAAAGATAAGCTCGCCGAAGAATGGGAAGAGCTCCCTCCTATCTTCATCACATCATCAGAAAAAGAAATAGGAAAAGACGACGTATTGAATTATATAGAACACCTCAACGACGAGATGAGGGAAGTTAGATTTTAAGTCAACAAGTAGAGACGTGGCATATTACACCGATGAAAATAAACGGTACGTAATTGGCGCGTCTGATTAAGTGCATTATGAATCATTCATTCTCCTCGAATTTCTTTATCAATTCCTCTGGAGTGAGTCCTATATTTTCTATCGTCGATTTCACATCATTGACCAAAGGGCTATTTGGATATCTCTCCAAGAACTGATGATAAGTATCGAGAGCCTTTTCATTATCATTCATCATGTTTTCATAGACGAAACCTTTGAGGAACATAGCCATAGGCGTCATCTCGAAATCAGGATATTGCTCTATCATAATATTAGCGATGTCGATTGCCTTCTGCGGACCTTCTGCGTTGATACCTACAGCCACATCCAAAGCCTTGAATAAATAATCCGGCGACTTTACATCATCAGGATTTTGTTTCGCATAAAGAACATAAGCATCAACGAGCTTAACGACGTTTTCCTTTTCAGGCGAGGCTCCAACACCGAACACCTGCGATTCTAACTTGTTGATTTCTTCAACCGTCATCTTCGGTCCGCATGATGCCATCATCAATGCGAGAGATAATATTAAGAGTATCCTTTTCATACGATTAATTTTTTAAGTCTACAAGACAACGAGTCAACAAGACTACAAGTAGAGACGCATCAATGATACCAATGAAAATAAACACACATTGATACGTCTGATTAAGACAATAAGTTAATTGTTAATTATTAATTGTTAATTGTTAATTATCTTCTCCTTTTCGCTGGGAATATCATCTTATAATCGACATAGACGTTGCCTTCAGAGATATTTCTCAATTTGTTTTTAAGCATCATCTTGCGCATAGGAGCGACTCTGTCTACATAGACTTTTCCTTCGAGATGGTCGTATTCATGTTGAATGACGCGTGCCCTTATTCCGTCAAACTCTTCTTCATGTTCGACGAAATTCTCATCTAAATAATTGATTGTTATTTTACTTGGACGTACGACCTCTTCATTCATGTCTGGAAGACTCAAGCAGCCTTCACGGAAAGTCCATGTCTCTTCCGACATCTCCACTATCTCTGGATTGATAAATACTTTCTTAAAACCTTTGGCTTCAGGATATGTCTCATGAAAAGGATCTGCATCAATTACGAAAAGTCTTATCGACTTGTTGATTTGTGGAGCCGCGAGACCGACACCTTCCGAGTGATACATAGTCTCGAACATGTCGGCTATAAGTTGTTGTAAATTCGGATAATCTGGTTCTATATCTTCTGCCACGCGTTTTAACACAGGGTGACCGTAAGCTACGATTGGTAATATCATCTTATATAATTGTTAAAATTTATTAAAATCTGTTTTTCTTTATCGCTTCCGCTTCCATATACGACTGCAGGATAATGGTCGCGCTGATGGTATCGACGAGCGACTTATTCTGACGTTGTTTCTTGCCAAGCCCCGCATCTATCATAGTTTGAAACGCCATCTTGGAAGTGAAACGCTCGTCATGACGTTTTATTGTCATCTCCGGAAGCGCCTTCTTCAGCTGTCCGATGAAAGGCTCAATATAACGACTTGATTCAGATGGATTATTTTGCATATCTTTTGGTTCCCCTATCACGATGGTCTCAACATTTTCCTTCTTCACATAATCTAAAATGAAGGTCAGCAAATCTTTCGTAGCTACCGTCGTCAATGAATTAGCAATAATCTGCAAAGGGTCAGTCACTGCAATGCCGCAGCGTTTCCTTCCGTAATCTATCGCCATTATTCTCGCCATATCTTAATTTTTTTTTGCAAATATAATAAAAGTCTAAAGGCTAAAGTCTAAAGGCTAAAGATTTTTTTAAGACTATAAGTCAATAGACTTTATTTTATTATAGCAGCCGTCAATGCGTTAGGGATTGGAGCGGCATCCTTTGCGAGCGCAGTTTACGGAGCGAGCAAAGATAGAGCGGAAAGCCCGACGGCGTAGCCGGAACGCCCAGAGAAAAAGAGGCAACAAGTCTACAAGGCAACGAGTCTACAAGTTGCTGCTAAATAAAATTTGTGCGTACACATTGAATGTTTCCACATCAAAACACCTAATATATTCCCTCAGGCAAATCTTTAATTAAAAAAAAATTTAGCATCTAAAACAAATCATACATTTCTCGCAATTCTGGATGTAAATCCAAATACATATTGCGCAGAGGCAGACTTAGGACAAAACATACATCATTCATTGTGATAGCATAATCTTTCTCCTTACCATCAACAAAAAGTTTACGAGTAGGACTGTTATAAACCCAGTTTTTTATCCTGATAAACATGTCATTGTCTGTAAGACTAAAAAGAACTTCCAGTGCGGACTCCTCGACATCAAGAGCCGTCTTTGGATTTTTATTATCAATACCTTTAAGAAATATATCTTTGTTTTGATTTAGAAATTCTTCGCCTTTCACATCTTCAAACAATTGCAATCCTGCCTCATTAAGTTCTCTCGGACTGTTCTTTCGTGAAAAAGTGTTAGCAACTTTAGGACTTTTCATTGTAAGAATAGTTCGTATTTCAACAAGTTGTTCCTTAATATCATGAAACATTTCATCATGCTTCAAACACGGTAATTCCTTTACTTTTTCTTCTGTCTTTACAATACGTGGATATAAATCATCATGTTTTTCGCACGGCAAACCATCTACTTTTCCTTCGACTTTTTCAAAACGATTATACCATTGTGCAAAGCGCCAAACGATTACACCCGTAACAATTATAACAACGACTAACAAGGCTAAAAATGGCCACTTTTCAATAATATAATTTATAATAATCTCCCACATATTTTCTATCGCAAATTATCAACTCTACAAAGTTAAATATATTTTCAAAAATAAATATTCAGTCTTTCAAAAAAAATTCAATTTTTAACTAAAAAAATAAACACCTAAGACAATTTTTAAGACTTTATGTTAATTTCCATTTAGAATTCAAAAAATCTTTCGTCTTTAGCCTTTCATCTTTAGCCTTTTCTTATCTTTGTAAAAATTAATTTTTTATCATGGAAAACCTAAGAAATATCATAGAAAATGCTTGGAACGAGCGTTCATTGTTGGAAGACAGCAAGGTTCGTGAAGCGATAAAAGAAGTCATTGAATTATTAGACAAAGGTAAAGCTCGTATCGCCGAGAAAATTGACGGCGAATGGATCATCAACGAATGGCTAAAGAAAGCCGTCTTGATGTATTTCCCGATCAACAATATGGAAGTTCAAGAAAGCGGTATCTTTGAATATTACGACAAGATTCCGTTGAAGCGCGGTTTTGAAGAAGCGGGTGTGCGCGTAGTGCCTCCAGCGACAGCTCGTTACGGTGCCTTTATTAATAAAGGTGTAATCTTGATGCCTTCTTATGTCAACATCGGAGCTTACGTCGATAGCGGAACGATGGTCGACACTTGGGCTACTGTAGGCTCCTGCGCGCAGATTGGCAAGAACGTACATCTCAGCGGCGGTGTCGGCATAGGCGGAGTTTTGGAACCTGTACAAGCCGCGCCTGTCATCATAGAAGACAACTGCTTCATAGGCTCGCGATGTATAGTTGTGGAAGGCGTCAGAGTTGAAGAAGAAGCCGTACTCGGAGCCAACACCGTCATCACAGCCTCGACAAAGATTATCGACGTCAGCGGAGCAGAACCTAAAGAATATAAAGGTGTCGTCCCTGCACGTTCCGTCGTGATACCAGGTTCATACACCAAACATTTCCCAGCCGGCGACTATCAAGTAAGCTGCGCTTTAATCATCGGAAAGAGAAAAGAATCGACAGATAAGAAAACTTCATTAAACGACGCACTGAGAGACTTTGGCGTTTCGGTGTGATCTTTATAAGTCAACGAGACTACGAGACTACGAGTCAACAAGCAGAGACACATCCAACAACTTGTTGTCTCGTTGACTTGTTGTCTTGTTGACTAAAAAAAAGAGACGTCATAAAACGTCTCTTTTTTTCTGGGTGGAAGATGGGACTCGAACCCACGACCCACGGAACCACAATCCGGTACTCTAACCAACTGAGCTACATCCACCGTCTGTTTGCGAGTGCAAATATACAACTTTTTTCTTTCAAAAATAAAGTCCGACAAGATTTTTTTTTATTTTTGTTTTCCTAAAGAAAATGAGATGAATAACGACAAGATATTATCACCAAATCAGATTGCCATACGACGTTTCAAGAAAAATATCACTGGTGTAATATCATTGATTTTTATCATCTTATGCGGATTAGTAGCCTTATTCGCTTATTTTATCATCCCAGATAAGACACCTTACGCCAACAATCATATACTCGAAATAAGCACACAGAAACCAGGATTTGAAGTCGATATGCTTCTCGTACCAAAACAAAATATCGTCGAAAAACCTAATTTTTTCTCACAACTCATCAACGGAAATCCTTCTCCTTATCGACAAATTCCCTTCGATTCAATAAAAATTGACAAAGACAAAACTACCATCTTCGTGTATAATCCTGACGGAAATTGCCAGAACGATGCCGTGATAATTCCAAATACGGAAATCGCGCCGAATGAGATTTTCAGCAATGACGAAAATGCTACACATTATATTAATAGCCATTGCGTCAAGCATAGAAGATTTATTCTCGGCACTGATCAGTTTGGAAGGGATTTCCTGAGTCGACTGCTTTTAGGAACGAGGATCAGTTTCTCGGTCGGTTTCATCGCTGTCTTCATGAGTATATTAATAGGTATATTGATAGGCAGTCTCGGCGGTTTCTTCCGAGGCTGGGTCGATGATGTCATGGTATGGCTCATCAATGTAGTATGGTCGATACCTACATTATTGATTGTCATCGCCATCACTTTTGTACTTGGCAAAGGTGTCGTTCAGGTCTTTATCGCTGTCGGCTTGACGATGTGGGTCGAGGTGGCGCGTGTGACGCGAGGACAGATTTTATCCGTAAGAGAGATGACGTATGTGGAAGCAGGCAGAGCTTTAGGATTTAGAGACGCGAGGATAATTTTACGTCATATCATTCCAAATATCATCAACCCTATCATCGTAATTTCGGCAGCCAATTTCGCATCAGCGATACTATTAGAAGCAGGATTGAGTTTCCTCGGTATAGGAGTGCAGCCGCCCATGCCATCATGGGGAAGCATGATAAAAGAAAATTATGCCTACATAATTTTAAACGACGCATATTTAGCAATATTACCTGGCATCGCCATCATGCTGTTAGTATTGGCATTCATGCTGTTAGGCAATACTTTACGTGATGCTTTAGACGTCAAGAAAAACTAAAAAATATTTTATCTAAAACTATTTTATTAATTCAAAAAAAATTGTAATTTTGCACCTCCTAACGATAGGGCGGATGTGGCGTAATTGGTAGCCGCGCCAGACTTAGGATCTGGTGCCGAGAGGCGTGGGGGTTCGAGTCCCTTCATCCGCACTTTTTTTAATATTTTATTTATCAAAAATGAAGACTACACAAACATCAAAAAGCGAGCTTCTCGCTGGTATTCAAATTAGTTTAGTTAAAGAAGATTACGAAGCTGAAGTAACAAAGGCTTTGAAAGATTATCAACATAAAGCTACAATGCCAGGTTTCCGTCAAGGTAAAGTTCCTTTTGGCATGATTAAAAAAATGTACGGTCAAGCCGTTCTTTTGGAAAAGATAAACCAAAAAGTCTCTGAAGCTCTCAACAATCACATCGTTGAAAATAAATTAGACGTCATAGGTTATCCTCTTCCTGATATGGAACAATCACAACCTAACGACTTAGACAACCAAGAAGAGTTGAATTTCTACTTCGAGGCTGCTCTTAAACCAGAAATCAAAGTCGCTCTTAAAGACCATAAAATCAACGATTTCAACATCAAAGCTTCTGCTGAAGAAATCGACAGAACAATAAAGAGCATACAAGAAAACAATAAAGTTGAAGATAAAGAACCAGAACTCAACGAAGAACTCTTCGACAAGATTTTCCCTGGTCAAGAAGTGAAAGACGTTGAAACATTCCGTAGCAAAGTGGCTGTCGAAATGGAAAAACAATACGTCCTCGAAGCTGAGAGAATGTTCTATAACAAAGCTGTCGATCAATTAGTTGAAGAAATTAAATTCGATTTGCCAGATACATTCCTCAAACGCTGGATCGTTGAAAACAGCGAAGGTAAAATCACTGCTGAAGACGTTGAGAAGAACTACGAAAACGGTTACGTCAAATCTCTCAGATGGCAACTTATCGAGGAAGCTCTCGTAAAACAAAGCCCTGAGTTAGTCATCAAAGAACAAGAAGTCCGCGACTTCGTAAGAAGCATGTACTTCGGTCATATGGACGTTGAGACATTAGACGAAGAGACAAAGAAACGTTTGGAAGACATCATCGACGCTATCATCAAAGACGACAACCAACGTCAAAACATCAACAACCAATTGGCTGACAAGAAACTCACAGCTTATTTGAAAGAAAATATGACAGTGACAATGGTTGATACAGATTACGAAGGTTTCGTCCAAGCAGTTCTTCCTCAAGTTGAATTGGCTAAGGAAGCTACAGAAAAAGAAGCTGAATAATTCAAATTGAATATTAAGGTTTAAGGTTTAAGGCTTAAGGTTGTTATGACGACCTTAAACTTTAGACCTTAAATTTTAAACAAAATATATAATTAAATAGTTTATAATAGAAAAATAAAACAACAATGAACAACGAATTTTATAAATACGCCACCAAACATCGTGGTATCAACAGCTTGGCATTGGAGAAATATACTTCAACAGTAACCAACTACATCTCCCCTACTATCATCGAAGAACGTCAGCTCAACGTGGCACAGATGGACGTCTTCTCACGTCTTATGATGGACCGTATCATTTTCTTGGGCGACGAAATCAACGACTATGTAGCAAACATCATTCAGGCTCAGTTGCTTTTCTTGGAATGTGCCGATCCTACAAGAGACATTCAGATTTACGTCAACTCACCTGGTGGCTCAGTATATGCAGGCTTAGGCATCTACGACACCATGCAAATCATAAAACCTGATGTTTCAACCATTTGCACAGGCATAGCAGCTTCTATGGCAGCAGTGTTGTTGTGCGCTGGCGCCAAAGGAAAACGTACAGCCTTGAAACATTCACGCGTCATGATACACCAGCCAATGGGCGGAATGCAAGGTCAAGCATCAGACATCGAGATAACAGCACGCGAGATATTGAAACTTAAAAAAGAACTTTACGACATCATCGCTACACATTCAGGTCAGCCTTTCGATAAGGTATGGGCAGACTCCGACCGCGACTATTGGATGACATCACAAGAAGCAAAAGACTACGGCATGATTGACGAAGTCCTTATTAAGAAAGTGTAATGTCGAGAGTTTAGAGTTTAGAGTAGTTGAAAGTTGAAAGTTGAAAGTTAAAAGTGTAATGTTTACAAATTAAGAATTTTAAACCATGCACTTTTTTAATAATTGACAGTTCACAATTTACAAAAATCTTTTTTATAAATCATCTTAGTTCTTTTTAACGTATTGGTATTTTGACACATCTATACTCTAAACTCTAAAACTACTCTAAACTCTAAACCATTAACTCTAAACTAAAAAAAGGTATGGCAAAAAAACAAGAAAACTTCTGTTCATTTTGTGGTAAAAGCGATAAAGAAGCAGCATTGCTTCTCTCTGGAATGTATGGTTTTATCTGCGACGAATGTATCGAACGCGGTCATATCGTAGTGCAGGAAGAACTCAAGCATCTCAAAAAAGCCAACACTCCTGACTTTAAGCTCTTGAAACCTATAGAGATAAAATCCTTCTTGGATCAATATGTCATAGGACAAGATGAGGCAAAGAAGATTCTTGCTGTTGCCGTATATAATCATTACAAGAGAATCAACCAAGAACAAAGCGCCGATGAAGTAGAGATTGAGAAATCTAATATCATCTTAGTCGGCGAGACTGGAACCGGCAAGACACTCCTCGCCCGCTCCATCGCCAAGATGCTCAACGTGCCTTTCGCCATCGCTGACGCCACCGTATTGACAGAAGCCGGCTACGTTGGTGAAGACGTGGAGAATATCTTAGTCAAGCTGTTACAAGCAGCCGACTATGACGTGGCAGCTGCCGAGAGAGGCATCGTCTTCATCGACGAAATCGATAAGATTGCTCGTAAGAGCGACAACCCGAGCATTACCCGCGACGTGTCGGGAGAAGGCGTGCAACAAGCCATGTTGAAACTCCTCGAGGGAACTATCGTCAACGTGCCACCACAAGGCGGCCGCAAACACCCTGAACAGAAAATGATTCAGGTCAATACAAAAAACATATTGTTCATAGCAGGCGGAGCCTTCGACGGCATCGACAAAATCATAGCCAACAGAGTGGGAAGCAACGTCATTGGCTATGGCAACGACAACAAGAAACAGATTGACAGGAACAACCTTCTGCAATATATAACGCCAGCCGACATCAAGAAATTCGGTCTCATTCCAGAGATAGTAGGTCGTTTCCCAATATTGACATTCCTCAATCCTTTAGACAAAGAAACATTGATACGCATCTTGAAAGAGCCAAAGAACGCCTTGATAAAACAATTCACTAAATTGTTTGAGATGGACGACATCAAGTTAGAGTTTAAAGAAGAGGTTTTGGAATATATTGTCGACAGAAGTTTAGAGTCGAAATTAGGAGCAAGAGGATTGAGAGCCATCGTAGAGGAGATATTAAACGACGCTATGTACGAGATGCCTTCATCAAATAAGAAGAAACTAACCGTCGATTTGAAATACGCAGAAAAACGGCTAAAATAAAGACAACAAGTCTACAAGACAACGAGTCTACAAGTAGAGACGCGACATATTACACCGATGAAAAATAAACGAGATGTAATTGATGCGTCTCATGCTTTTATTCTACATCGTCAATTTAACTAAATCCACGACTATATCTTTCATTTTATTTCTCTTTTTTCTTACTGCGCTGTATGTCAGACCTAATAGAGATGATATTTGCTTGTCATTTATATTCAAATATCTTAGGCACAGATAATATAAATCGTTATTTTTTAAATTATATTTTAGAGTTATTTTTTTTAAATAATCATCAAAGCAAATATTAGCTGTATCTAACAATAATGCAAGTTCATATTGAGAAAGTGGTCTTAGTTGATAATTCTTCACCTTCGATTTCGATAAAACATCAATATCATTCAATATCTTACGACATATTTCTGATTGAAAATATTTATTCAAATCAAATACGGGTTCATCATGTAACACGTCATCAACATGCTGATATTTTTGCTTATATTTATTAATCTCATCATCTTTCTTTCTCAATTCCAAATTCTTACTTTTAATCTTACCTCGTGCCAATGAATATTTATACTTGACGTCAAGCAGGTCTTTTTCCATCTGACTCATTACAACATTCATATTGTCGACTTCCTGAATTTTAGATTGTAACAATACGTCTTTATCACGTTGTTTTGATCTTATTATAAGGAGAAAAACAATCAATATGAAAGCTGCTATCATAATCAATAACGCAATAGTTTTTATTGTTGATTTTCTACGAGTCTCATATTCTCTATTTTTGTAATCATCATACAATGCACTCAGTTTTGTCTTATCAATAGATTTATTAATATTATCAATAGTCATTTGTGAAAAGACATCATCATAATACATTTTCATTTCATAATTGCCAAGTGAATCATATATGGCAGACAACTTTGTTGCAGCATTGAGTTTAGTGTATAAATATTGGCTTTCAACACTCTTTTCCAAATAATAGATTGCAGAATCATATTCATTATCATAATAATAAAATGATCCTAATACAGAATAATAAGTATATCTTGGAGCATAATTATCCATCGCAGCAAGATTATGGTTTATGATAGCATACGCGCTGTCTTTAATGCCTTCAGCAAATAATATTTGAGCTATATATTTATCAACATCTAATTTATTGATTGGATGTGATGTAGTTTCAATAGATTTATTATAATAATACAAGGCGCTATCGGAATTAGCAGAAATATGATAAACTTTACCTATGTATTTTAAGGTAATAGCTTCCGCGAAACTGTCATCGAGCATCTCACTATATTTAAGAGCGTTTTTAAAATTATTCAAAGCAAATTCGATATAATGTTCTTCAAGGAACAGCTCTCCCAACCTTGAATATGTCAAAGCCATAAACCTCAGCTTCGACTTATCTTCCACACTTTCATCCTCAACATCCTGAATTTCCGACACCCTGAATCCCTTCATTATTTCCAAAGCTCTGAGGTAGTGTTCGCAGGCGCCGACGATGTCGTCTTTTTCGGTGAGACCTACAGCGTGATAATAATGGGCGCGGGCGTGGAGGAAGTTTGAAGTGTCGAGCAGATGCCGTCTCAGCTTCCGTTGATGATTAGATGAAATCGAACAGATGCTGTCGAGGTACTTGACGGCTGCTTCAACTTCCTCGAAGTTAGACTGAGGGAGATAGTTTTTATACAACGAATCTGCGAGCTCAATCTGCGATGCATAATGAATGATGTTGTTTTTTATGATGTGAAAATCAGACGATCCAACCGATGTCTGCTGAGCATTGATTGTTAAATTAGAAAGCAATAATATAAAAAACGTAATCCTTTTCATGATTTTTTAAGTCTACGGTCTACAGTCTACGGTCTACGGATTTTGTTACAAGTAGAGGCGCGACATATTACACCGATGAAAAAATAAACAAGATGTAATTGACACGCCTCTAATAAGACAACAAGTCTACAAGACAACAAGACAACGAGTCTCTGAGTCAATTCTCAATTCTTAATTCTCCATTCTTAATTCTTCATTCTTAATTCTCAATTCTTAATTGTTAATTGTTAATTGTTAATTCTTAATTGTTAATTCCTAATTCATCATTCCACCACAAGTTTTCCTTTCACCTCCTGAAATCTTTTCAATAGGAATTTTAAATTGCCAAGCCACCGAGACTTTGTTTATTTACTCGCTGACTCAGGGACTCGGCGACTAAAAAAGCTCATTAACGTAAAACAACTTTCTCATAATAAACTTCTTTTTCGGTTTCAACGATAATTAAATAAATACCTGAATTACATCTTTGATTCAGACTGATTTGTGATGTAAAATCGTCTGTTGGATTTATTGAGATATTTATTTCTCTTCCAAGCATATCTATCATTTTTATATCTTTTATCTCAAAATCTGATTCGATAGAAATCGTTTCGTTGCTTGAGAAAATTGTCGGGGTGATTTCCATGTTGACTTTATCATTGTCAACCTCTCCTATTGACAGTTTCGTTTCCATTAGACAATTCCCTGTAAAATAAGGGTTATATGTAAATTCGCCATCCTTATGTTGACATATCAACTTACACAAAGATGCATCTGAAAACTCTGGCATAGCCATTGGAAACAAGCCTTCCATAAACATCATATTTTCTATTAAAAATGTTTCAGTATGTAATTCTCCAAATTCAATAGTCTTTCTTCCACTCACCATTCTTATATTTCGCACCTTAATTTCATAAGAACTACCTCGATACGTTGGTATACTAAATGTATCACCTACATTTAGTGACATGTCGCACAACAACATTTCTTTTTCTACATAATTATTTTTAACATATAGATATAATCGTCCATTTTGCCTATCTTCTCGAAAATAAATAGTTTCGTCACTATAATTATATGTGACATATCCTGGCACTGATTCTATCTGCTTTGGCTCTACATAATAGTATAAGTGATTATTCATCGTAATGGTATCACTATTGTAAAGGGTAAACGTTAAATTCCAATCACCATCTATAATTACAGTGTATAAATTTACGGTTGTCGAGTCTTTACCGAAAAAGGACTGGTAAACGTAAGTGGAATCATTCTGCCCGCTCACCCTTGCCGCGATAAGCATCAGCAGTACAAATAATATCTTTTTCATATATAATTAAATTTGGTTTATAATTTATTTTTATTTTCTCAAAAATCCTTTCACCTCCTGAAATCTCTTCAAGAGGCTACGGTTTTATGAACCTATTCTTCCCTAATATTTGCAGAGTGGTTTTCATTTTTTAAGACAACAAGTCTACAAGACAACGAATCTACAAGTAGAGACGTGACATATTACACCGATGAAAAATAAACAAGATGTAATTGATGCGTCTCAACAAGATTCATACACTTTTTATTTTTCTGCAAATATATGTATGTAAAAGATATATGTCAAGTGGAAAATAATCAACCAAATAAAGCTAACATTTTGATAATATACGCCTTACATTCTTAATTCTTCATTCTTAATTCTTCATTGAAAATCACTTTCCTCTTCCCTGCACTACTATCAGCACTGTATATATCAAAATCTTGATGTCGAGTGCGAGGTTCATGTTTTCGATATAGAGAATATCGTACTTCAGTCGTTCCACCATCTCATCAACGTTGGAGGCATAACCGAATTTCACCTCGCCCCAGCTGGTGATACCAGGTTTAATTTTGAGAAGCATCATATAATGAGGTGCTTTCTGCACTATCTGATCGATATAAAACTGACGTTCAGGACGGTAACCTACTATCGACATCTTACCACCAAGAACAGTAAAAAACTGCGGTATCTCATCAAGGCGCGTCTTACGCATGAAACGTCCCCACGGAGTGATACGAGGGTCGTTGTCTTTTGAGAGCTGCGGTCCCATACTCTCAGCATCGACATACATACTCCTAAACTTCAACATGTTAAATGGCTCGCCATTCTTGCCGATACGTTCCTGCCGGTAGAATATAGGTCCAGGCGATGACAATCGCACCATAAGAGCTGTGAAAAGATATAAGGGAGAGAAGACGATAATCACCATCAGCGAGGCTACTACATCGAAAACACGTTTCGTAACCTGCTGCCATACAGGCATCAGTTCAGGCGTGACTCTGATGAGAGGTGCATGCCAGATGGCTTCCTGCTTCACGGTGCCGAAGATAATATCCTGCATAATAGGTATTATCTTCACCACTACATCTAAACTATGTAATGTGACAAGGATATTGTCGATCGTCTCAATCTCAGAACGTTCGATAGCAATTACGACTTCTTCAATATCATAATCCTCAATAATCTTGGCAGCGTCTTTATAAAAACCAAGATGCGGTGCATACTTAGCCACCTTATATTCTTTCCTGTCGTAGACATTAACGAAGCCTACCACAATATTACCCGATGGATACATCTGATTATCCATCTCTTCACACAGACGGCAGGCGTTGTCGTTGCTTCCTACTATCAAAGTGTTGAAGCCTATCTTCTTCTTACGAATCTTGATAGCAGTCCTCGTGGTGATTATCAGACGACAGAAATATGTCAAGATGAATTGTAATCCAAATAAGACTGAGAAAGAGACGTAATAAGATTTATGCGATATTATCACGTCGTCGATGATTGTGACGAAAAACAAAATCACTACGCCTATCAAGGTAACGAAAAATGTCTGTCCCAATTCTTTAAGTCGCGATTTGGAAAAGACATTATTATAATATCCCGATATGGTATGAAGCACGAGCCAGAACAATGGCACTCCTATTATTCCGATAATGAAGTTGACATCATGAAACACAGACTGATAATAATCCATGAAATTTGGATCTTCATTGAATTTTCTGAACAAGAAGAACAGAGTCCATGCTATCAAGGCACAGAACCAATCTGTTAAGACATACTTTAACGTCTGTATTTTTTTATTGTTTTTTTTATTCACGATAAATCACCTTTATGTTATCAAAATAATATTCTGCTTCAGAGCCTTTATCTATCGTTCCTGATATATAAACTTTAAAATAATTAGCTTCTCTCACGTCAGTGATATTTGGTCCTAAGTTGATGTAAATCTTATTCCATTCTTCAGAAGGATTTACGTAGACGAGGTCTATTATCTCTTCACGACCTATGCCTGCGACAAGTCCCACCTTAAACAAATCTGTACATTTATAGTCTAACTCCAAGAAGATGCTGTTACCTTGATTAGGCAATCCATACATGGCAGGCGTATTGATAAAGAAATTATCGATGGTGTCGCCGAGCCAGATATAACCTGAATAATGCGAGTTACCTTCCGCATCGTTCCATATTCCTATAGCATCGCGGTCGGTTCTCATTATCGTAGTGTCGCTATATGGCGCCGTCTCGAGACCTATCTGTCGCTCAAAATCTTCCATAAACTCGAAGTGAATATTACTATTGTCAATAGGATAATATCTAGTTGAAGGCGAGACAGTATCGATGACCTTTTCTTCAAAGACATAATCTTCGATAACGTATGGGACATAAAATGGGTTTATGGTTCTCGTCGAGCTATTGCCATTCAGCTTTATTCCTGCCATAAGCGTCAGCTGATGTTTGCCTCTTTCCAAGATAGGTACCGTTGCTGGCAGTTCATAATAACCTTGATAGTTACCGTCGATATAGACAGACACATCGGTTATCTTATGCGAAGCCGCTCCCTCGACAGCATAATTCGTGGAGAAAAGGAAAGTATCGACATGGAGATAAGCCGGAATCTCCTGACTGCCTTTGAAGTTGTTACACGATGGCATAAATATAGCCGAAAACATTATAAGTATCAAGCAAAGAAACAAGTTTTGAAGTCTTCTCATAAAATCACATTTTTAGTCTGAACGCTGGCGTAATAAATATATTGCTTACTTAATGTTATTTTGGATAATCTGCTGATTTCTGTTCATCTCATCGAGTATCATATAACAGACTTTCAATGCCTGCACTCCATCGTGAATGGTGACAGGAGGCTCTGTGTTATTGACGATAGCATTGTGGAAACTCTCCAGCTCTGTCATGATAGAATTTATCGGCGTCACCTCTGGCTGTTCAACGGTGATCTTCTTTGTCGAGCCATCGGCGAGGTCTATCGTCATGGCAAAAGGATCAGGCGTTCCTTCGTGCTCGCTGATTCTCACGATGTCGGTTTTCTTCTCTAAGAAATCCACTGTGATATAAGCGTCTTTTTGGAACATACGATGACGACGCATATTCTTCAGCGAGAGACGACTTGCGGTGAGGTTAGCCACCGAGCCGTTTTCAAATTCTATACGGGCGTTGGTGATGTCGGGTGTCGGGCTCACTATAGAGACTCCGCTCACGCTGATGTTCTTGATAGGAGATTTTATCACATCTAAGATTATGTCGATGTCGTGAACCATAAGGTCGAGGACGACAGGCACGTCGGTGCCACGAGGGTTGAAGAGTGCGAGTCGATGCGCCTCGATGAACAAAGGAGTGTCGATATAAGGGCGTGCCGCGATATACGCCGGATTGAAACGCTCCACATGACCGACCTGCACTTTCCTATCTGTCGCTTCTGCTAACTTAATCAAGTCGTTAGCCTCTTCCACTGTCGCCACGATAGGCTTCTCGATGAAGACATGTTTGCCCTTACGCAAAGCCAAAGATGCACACTCATAGTGAGCGATGGTCGGAGTGACAATATCGACAACATCAACCAAATCGATAAGCTCGTCGATAGACGAGAAACATTTCACTTGTAAATCTTCCGAGACTTTTTCTGCGGTCTTAGCATCTTGGTCGTAGAATCCGACGAGTTCATAAACAGACAATTGTTTTATGCAATTGATATGTATTTTTCCGAGGTGACCTGCACCCAAAACTCCTATCTTCAACATTGGATTATTTTTTCGCAAATATAAGGTTTTTTTGTAACTTCGCGAAACAAAAAAAAGCGATGCAGGAAGATAATTACAGACATAAAGGAATGCGCAAGCTCTTAGTGGAAGAGCTTAGAAACAAAGGTATTAGCGACGAGAATGTATTGCACGCGATCAATAATGTGCCGCGTCATGCCTTCTTAGATTCTTCGTTTTTAGACTTCGCTTATCAAGACAAGGCATTTCCTATAGGCTCAGGGCAGACAATATCACAGCCTTACACCGTAGCTTTCCAGTCGAGTTTGTTGGAGATACAGAAAAATATGAAGGTCTTGGAGATAGGGACAGGCTCCGGCTATCAGGCTTGTGTCTTGGCAGAGATGGGAGCTAAAGTCTTCAGCATCGAACGTCAGAGGAAATTATATATGAAGACTAAAGCTTTCCTGTCGGAGTTCCGCTATCATATCAAGACTTTCCTCGGCGACGGCAACAAAGGCTTACCGACATTCGGACCTTTCGACAGAATTATCATCACAGCAGCTGCGCCTGAGATACCGCAAACACTTATAGATCAACTAAAGATTGGGGGCATGATGGTGATACCTTTGTCTGAAAACGACGACCATCAGACCATGCTGCGACTTACGAAACAAGAAGACGGCAGCATGAAACGCGAGACTTACGGCGACTTCCGCTTCGTGCCTATGCTTGAAGGAGTGGGGAATGATTGAGGTTGTAAGTCAATATTCATCTTTTCTTCTAATATATATTCTGAGATAGAGGTTCTTTTGTTGTCTTCTATTTTTAGTTTCTTACGGATATTACTTCTCGATTTGCTAATAGTATCAATACTCAATCCGGATATAACAGCAATATCATTGACGCTTATAGGAGCTATCGACAACAAACAAACCTTATATTCGGTCTCGGTCAATTCGGGATATGTATCTTTTATAAATGAAGTTATATTGTTATATGCAGATTCTATGACACATACACTTGCCTCGAATGCAGTTTTATTTATTGAACCGTATGTGTATTCTTTAATCTTTTTTAGATTTTCATCTGTTTTGTTATTATGTTCAATTATACTAACCTTCCTTATTATATTGAAACGTTCTTTCAAACTATTTTTTAAAGATTCATTTATCTCATATTTAATTTTTTCATAACAGTCATTTACATTGCTTAGATCTTCAAGCTGCTCCGATAACAGTTTTTCCCGACGCCTTGAATTTGTTATCAACACAAAAGACACTATTAACACCAACAACAATGTAAGCAATATACATATAAGTATCAAAAGTCGTTTGTTCAATCTCTTTTGATAAACATTCTGTTGCAGTTCATAATCGTATTTTTTCTGCACATCATATATATTCTGTTTAAGATTTCGTTTATATATACCATCAAGTAAATATGTCAATTCTTTCTGATGATACAAGGCGCTGTCATACATATTATTCAGTGAATAATAATTTACAATTGCGTCGCATGCAGTTATTCTTAAATATACATCTTCTATAGACTGAAGTTCTTTTTTCAACTTACTCTGATATAACTTTGCAGAAATCATATCATTTTCTTTAAGATAATAACTTAAGAAATTCAAAATGTAAAGATTTTCCTTTAAAGCATCATTATTTTTTTCATACGACATGGTCAGATATTTGATGGCTAGCTCTGGCTCATCGCATTCCATGTAAAGAACATATGCGTTTTGATATATTAAAGATATGGTTTTTTCGTCTTTTGTCGATTCCGCAATATTTATAGCTCGTTTTATGTAGTATAATGCACTATCGTTTTCGTTGTTTGTATAAAACACTCCGGAAATACATGCATAGGAATTAGCTTTATCTTCATTACATGTTGCCAAGTCAACGGACTTTTTATAAATCCTTAACGCTTCAGCCCAATATGCTTGTTTACAAAACACCTCTGCTATATAGTGACTTATCCTCCACATATAAAGTGAGTCATTCATATTTTCCGCCAATATGAATGCTGTCTTGTAATCTCTCAGGGCGTTTTCATATTCTCCTCTTTCATCACATACGCAGCCGCTATAGAGATAGGCATACATATGGTATTTTTTATTATTACGTTTCTTATCGAAATAATGTTTTGCTTCAAAGATGTTGGTATCTTCCCTTATGTCATCATAATTCTTGTACTTCGCCTGCACCTTTGTGACAAGATATTCCATGTATTTCTCTTTTGTCAATGACTTTTCAGGCATAACAATAGAGTCTGTATACATGAGCGCGCTATCAGGATAAGTTTCCATAATAGCCTGCGCTTTTGTTAATAGATATTCTACATCATCATGACGCGAACAAGAGAATGCTATTACAGATAATAATATAAAAAACGTAATCCTTTTCATGATTTTTTAAGTCTCCAAGTCACCGAGTCGCCGAGTCACCAAGTAGAGACGCGTCGATGATACCAATGCAAATATACAATAATATCATTGACACGTCTCTAATAAGACAACAAGTCTACAAGACAACAAGACAACGAGTCTCTGAGTCAATTCTTAATTCTCCATTCTTAATTCTTAATTCTTCATTCTTAATTGTTAATTGTTAATTGTTAATTCCTAATTCATCATTCCACCACAAGTTTTCCTGTCATTACATCATCGCCGCTTCTGACTGTGTAGAAATAAATGCCTGATGGTATGTTGTCGAGATTTATCGTCGCGACTCCGTTATTGCCTTCAAACTCCGTTGTAAGGACATTGACTCCTAAGGTGTTTGTCAGAACAAATGTCGCCGTCTTTTCCTTCTCTGGAAGAACGTAGCTTATCTCCACACTCGATGTCGCTGGATTAGGTGACACCTCCACTTTCAAGCCCCTGTCTGATGTCGGTTCTGTTATTTCTTCCGATTCTCCTCTCGCCGTCGCTCCGTATGTCGGTATCGTAGGACAGCTTGAGATGATTATTGTCGGCGTGCCTCTGCTTTCGTCCAAGATTGAGCGTGCCATCAGCTGCGAACCTCCTACTCCGTTTTCAGCCATGTCTTCAAGCATCGCCTTTTCATAATCCGTCAGTTGTTTGACACTGCGTTGTGTCTCATGCAGGCTTTCATGCAATCCAAATATATTCCGTAGTTTCAGGCGCCTTTTGTCCCGACCATGAAGTCATTCATTATTATCGTGGCGTAGCCTGTGTTTTCTGCGTAGATTCCTATCTCGTTATTATAGTCTTCATCTACAGTAAACGAACATTGGTTGAAGGAAGAGACGTTAGCTGCTTCAACATTAGGATTCTCGCTGTAGTTGGAATAGTCAGTAGCGCGTATACTTTTGCTGTTGTTGCGGAACACTGCGTCTGTAGCCTGCACCACGCCACCGTTGCCATGTTAGTCGGCAGGGTTACACAGATTTACGGCGCATATAGCATTCTCTATGGTAGCGCCGTTTATCTGAGTGTTAGCCTCACGACGATGACAGTTATAACTCACAGTAGGGTCGCCTATTATAGTATGGTTGGAATAGTCATCGTTAAAACGTTCACTAATAAATGCTTTCTCATATCTTGTATAATCTTCATCTGATTTTGTGACTACCCAATCATTACCTTCAACGTTATTATGTGTCCCTGGATTATATTGTTCACCATTTAACGCACAAAAATGGAAAGGTTCTCCTACCATAATTTGAGCTACAAGATAATTGGAACAACAAAATAAAAGCAATATTATCAATATCTTTCTCATAGCTAAGTTATTCGTTTGATGTAATGTAGTAGTATGAATAGAATAATTGTACTGTGTCAGTAGCATTATCCTTATATATTTTTTTCACGATGTAATTATCTTCGTCAATTTCATAATTACAATAATCTTTAATCATATTTTTCCATAACGGTGTAAAAAGAGGACGTCCTCCTGTCTCAAATATTTGGTCCGACATATAGAAAGGAATAGTATAATGTGGATGTATGAAGTCTGTTAATTCATAAGAGTATTCCTTTTCATCAATAACAGCTTCTGTTACATTATCTCCAGTCCATTCAAACTTATCTTTATGTTCATCATTCCAATAAATTCTCTCTTGTAATTTTCCGTTTTCATTATAAACGTATTTTTCTATGTCTTGCAATACATTATTAACGTAACAATATATCTTATCAATGTTTTTCTCTTCATTAAGAATAATTATCATCACATCGTAATATGGTGTCCAATTTGGCAACTCATTTAACATTGAGATGTCTACTTTAATGCTATCATAATCATAGTATGTAAATTTATAATTTGCCGTACTACCATATCCCATACTATATTTTACATTCTTTATTTGCGAACAGTCTTCGTTCCAGTCAATGGAAAGCATTATCTTCTCTGGATCATCATTTAACAATTGTTTTGTCAGATATTTCCTCACCAACGGTTCTTCCTGAATGGTATCTGTGTTGTTCGTATCATCGTCCCCGTTATCAATAGGGTCTGGTTTGCAGCTTATCATTAAGACTGACAATAAAAATATCGAAAGGTATAAAATCTTCTTCATAACTTATTGGTTTGATTTATTAATAATTCGGTCCGCTATATTGTTACCGCCATAATATTCTTTAAGATTCTCTCTTTGAGATTGTTTCTCGGAAACCAATTCCACAATCTGATTGGAACGCTGATTAGAAACCTCATCCAAAATCTCATGCATCATAAGTTCCATAATTCTATAATCGAAAGAATATTGCCCACGATCGTAATCGTTATCTATCTTTTCTATAAAATTAACGTCTCTCGAAGAATACAATTCCATAAGTACAGGTGGAAAATCATCTCGTCCAAATAGTTCCTCATATCCGTTAAACTGAGATTTTATTTTCTTAAAACCTGCAACGACATCATCGTTCATAAAAGCGTCAATGTTTAAAGGATAATAAAGACAAGTCTCCAAAAGTCTTAAAGTCGAGATGTTTTGCAAAGTATCATTTGGAAGTTGCAAGGCGTCTATTCTTTGTGAATGATTCTTGTCTTTCCATTCATTACTTTTAGGGGAAATAGGAAAAGAATATCCATTGTAAGATACGATATTGGTTTTATAAGGTGTAAAAATACTTTCGTCATGATACTGCGCCTTCAGCGAGCCGCCCATTATTAAAAGCAGCAAGAAAAAGAGTTGTTTTGTGATGTTTAAGTCTTTCATCTTCCCTATATTTATGTTGGTAATATGGTTATCTGAGAACAAATGTACGATATAAAATTCAAAAAATCAAGAGGTAATTTAAGTCTCTGTGTTCTAAGTTCTTAGTTGTTTTCATTTTTTAAGTCACCGAGTCAATAAGACAATGAGCCATGTAAGGGCGTGAGAAATACAGTCAGGTGTGAAGTGAAACGGAACGCCTGCGGTATAAGTCGCCAAGTAGAGACGCGACATATTACACCGATGAAAAATAAACGAGATGTAATTGGTGCGCCTCTAATAAGACAACAAGTCTACAAGACTACAAGACAACGAGTCTCTGAGTCAATTCTTAATTCTTAATTGTTAATTCCAAACCTGATATATTTTATCGTGAGTCCTTTGTCGAGCCAGATTTGTTCGTAATATGTTCTTATCTTCTTCACTTCCAAATCGTCGTCGTTATTATATAAATTATCGTAGTTATAGATGATAGGAAGTTTTGCTTCTTGTGCTGTCTCAACGGTAAACTCATACATCAAGTCGCTGTCGGTCTTGAGGTTTACGATACCATCTTTCTTCACGAACTTACGGTAACGTTCCAAGAAGTTTGGTCCTGTGAGGCGTTTACGAGCTTTCGATGGCTGAGGGTCAGGGAAAGTAACCCAGATTTCATCTACTTCATTCTCAGCGAAGAAATTGTCGATAAGTTCGATATGAGTTCTGAGGAATGCCACATTAGTGAGGCCTTCGTTGCGAGCCTGACACAGACCGACCCACATTCTCGAGCCTTTGATGTCGACACCTATATAATTAATGTCTTTATGTTCGCGAGCGAGACCTACGGTATATTCGCCTTTACCGCAGCCGAGTTCCAAAACGATCGGGTTGTCGTTCTTGAAAAAATCCTGTTTCCATCTGCCTCTCAACGGAAATCCTTCTTCTTTGATTCTCTCAAATGAATATTCAAAAAGATTGTTAAATGTCTTATTTTCCGCGAAACGTTCTAATTTATTCTTTCCCATCTTAACTTATTTTTGGAACAACAACCATGCAGATTCGTTATATTCGCTCTTTATCGCATCGAGACGCGACAAAGCATCGGCTTTATCTGCAAACGATTCATAATAAACTCTGATATATCCTTTATCGTTTTTATCTAATATAGAAGCTTTTTCAAATCCTTGCTTCTTTATGCTTTCGAGACACTTCTCAGCGCTGGCTTCTGCCTGGAAAGAACCGCCGATGATGTAATAGACTGGATTTGAGTCACCGAGTCTCTGAGTCTCCAAGTCTCCAAGAATTTGATTTTCTGAGTCTCCAAGTCTCTGAGTCTCCAAGTCACCGAGGCTTTGATCTTTTGAGTCTCCAAGTCCTTGAGTCTCCAAGTCTCCAAGGCTTTTATTTTCTGAGTCTCCGAGTCTCTGAGTCTCTGAGTCTCCAAGACTTTGTGTCTCTGTGTCTTTAAGACTTTGCGACTCTGCGTCTTTAAGATTTTGCGTCTCTGAAATTCCAATAAGGAATTCATTTGGTGATGAATATAGGAAAGGATTCCAGCTGGCGAGATTTGAATCTGTTTTTTCTGTAGTCCAATTTATCACAAAGACAAGGAAGAACGCGAGTGTTGTGACGACTACAGTTCTGAACAGACTTGGTCTTCTTCTCGTTGTAGTGCTTGTCAATTCTTCAACGCTCTCAACTGCCAAGGTATAGTCGGTATTCTTTTCTTTCTGTTCTACTACGATTTTCTCTTTTATGACTTGATAAGTCTCGGTACGGAAAACAGGCTGATAGTTAAACTCCGTCAAGCCGAAAGAGTCGCCAAGTATATTAACATCATCTTTAGCATTGAAAATAAAATTACCGTTGATATTAATGAACTTACCTAAGTCAACAAGTTCCAACTCTGAATTAACATCGAGGATCGCAACACTTTGATTGACGAACTCATGGATTTTATTCGATGCTTCTTCTTTAGAGATGTTCTCTTTTTTAGAGATAAAATCGGCGAGGATGCCGTCATCATTTTTCAACTTATCATTGAAAACTATTTCTTTGTATGGAGGCAAAAAACGATGATTTGCGTAATCAATTGTTGCAGAATGTCTTTTAGAAATAAAGGCTCCGAACTCAGGAATAATCACGCATTCGTTATCGTTCAATAACTCTTTTAAATAATTAGTAATCATACAAATAAATGTTTTCAGTAATAAAATATTTCGGTACGCGAAGTTAAGAAAAATAGTTTAATCTTTGAAGAATTTTAGACATTTTTCTACATCTTGCGGTGTATCAATAGAATAACTTTCAAACTCCGTCACGCCCATCATTATAGAGTAGGAATTCTCGAGCCAACGCAGCTGTTCCAAGCATTCTGCGAGCTCCAAACCCGACTGCTTCAAACTCGCTATTTCTTTCAAGACCTCGACCTTATAAGCATAAATACCTATGTGTTTATAAAAAGTCCTCGACTGCATCCAAGCTTGTTCTTTTTTCTCCACCTTCCTCAAAAATGGAATAGTCTGACGACTGAAATACAAAGCCTTACCTTTTGTATCAAAGACTACTTTCACCACAT
Organism: Lentimicrobiaceae bacterium; assembly: GCA_015061315.1. Taxonomy (GTDB): domain Bacteria; phylum Bacteroidota; class Bacteroidia; order Bacteroidales; family F082; genus Limimorpha. Next base: position 43,340 of record SUWV01000006.1, on the reverse strand, counting down.
TCTCGTCGAAAAGCTCGTCTTCATCTTTTATCGGCTTGCACAATGAAGCGATTTGACTTTCATCAGAAGATATAAGTTTCGCGATCTGGTTTATCTGTTCCGGATTGATAAAAGGCTCATCGCCTTGAATATTAACCACAGCATCATAGTCATTTCCAATCTTTTCCACAATTTCGCAGCATCTGTCGGTGCCGCTGTTATGTTCCGATGATGTCATCATGACCTTACCTCCGAAAGCTGTCACCGCATCGAAGATACGCTGATCGTCGGTAGCGACGACCACATCAGTCAACAGTTCCGATTTCATCGATTGTTCGTAAACACGTTGTATCATCGGCTTGCCGTTTATGATTGTCAAAGGTTTGCCTGGGAAACGCGTCGAGGCATAACGAGCTGGTATTATTCCTAAAATTTTCATTTTTATAAAGTCTATAGTCTACAGACTACGGTCTACAGACTTTGGATACACAAATACCAAAAGACTGTTGTCCGTTGACTGTCGACTGTTGTCATTCAAAAAAGTCCGTTAAGTGAAGCATTTACGCTATCTATCACCTTACTTAAATCTTCAGGATTTTCAAATTCCAAATTATCGCTATCTATAATCAAGACCTTGCCTTTGTCGTAGTTAGCAATCCATTTTTCATATTTATCGTTAAGAGATTTAAGGTAATCTAAGCGTATCGACTGTTCATATTCGCGGTTGCGTTTTGCTATCTGACGTACCAAAGTCGGGATACTTGCTCGCAGATATATCAGCAAGTCGGGAGCTTGCATATACGACGACATCAGGTCGAAGAGCGAGCGATAATTTTCGTAGTCGCGATCCGACATCAGCGCCATATCATAAAGATTTTCTGCAAAGATATAAGCGTCTTCATAAATCGTTCTGTCTTGCACCACATTCTCGCCACTGTTTCTTATGTCTAAGATCTGACGAAAACGAGATGTCAAGAAATAAATCTGCAAGTTAAACGACCAACGCTGCATGTCGTAATAAAAACTACTCAGATAAGGATTGTTATCCACCTCCTCATAATGAGGCTTCCATCCAAGATGTTTTGATAATAAGTTAGTTAAGGTCGTCTTCCCCGAACCTATATTACCCGCGATAGCTATATGCATAATAAAAAATATTTTTCTGCTAAAATAAGAATAAATTAACAATTTACAATGTACAATTTACAATTAAATTAACAAAAGTCAACATTAATTATAAACTATCAACTGTCAATTGTTAACTATTAATTGTTAATTGTTAACTATTAATTGTTAATTGTTAACTGTTAATTGTCAATTATTTCGGTGCTTTGACGAAGAAATATATTCCTATTATTGAGAATATTATATTTGGCAGCCATGCTGCTATGAAAGGCGAAAAGACACCTGAAAGTGCGAACACGCGCGAGAACTCCATAAACAATATGTATGAGAAAGTTATCACGATGCCAATACCGAGATGCAGTCCCATTCCGCCTCGCACCTTTCTGCTCGACAAAGCCGCTCCTATGACAGTGAGGATGATAATAGCCACTGGCGAGGCTATTCTTTTGTGCATCTCTATTTTATAAGGCAAAGTATTGTCGGCGCCTTTAAGTTCCAAATTCTGGATATGGTCGTGTATCTCAAAGAGATTCATTTCTTCAAATTCCTCTTTGACATTGTATAAGTCGCGAGGCTGCAACATCAGAGTCGTGTCCTTCGACTTGCCTCTCGTCATCGTCTCCACCTCATCAATATGACGCTCTATATAATTATCGAGTCTCCATTTTCCATCAACAGTATCGTAAGAAGCCTTATCAGCGATAAGTTTGTATGTCATCACATTATCTTCAAATTCCTCTATCGTGAACTTATAAGCGATTCTACGTTTTATGTCGTAGTTACCCACATAGACATAGACGCCTTTCTCGATTTGCACGTGGATGTTGGAGCCCGAGCTTTTCGTCAGTCGTTCGATATACTTATTCTTAAACTCGCGTCTTATAGTATCTGTCTTAGGTATCAAGAAGTTACCGAGATAGAAAGAACCTATCGACAAGATGACAGCTGCGGTGATATATGGAAGCAGAAATCTTTTAAAGCTGACGCCACTACTCAGAATCGCTATGATTTCGGTATGACCAGCCATCTTCGAGGTAAAGAAAATGACGGATATGAAGACGAAGAGATATATGAACAGATTAATAAAATAAGGTATGAAAGGCACATAATAATGGAACACCACTTCTCTCAGGCTCGCCTCGTTTTTCATAAAACTATCGATATTCTCCGACACATCGAAGACTATCACTATAATAATCAACAGGCTTATTGAAAAGAAGAATGTCCCTATATATTTTTTAAATATGTACCAATCTAACTTTTTCATAATCAAATTCTGCGTGTTACTTTAGGCAGCATCATATCGCGCCATGAGGCGAAGTCGCCTTCCAAGATATGTTTTCTTGCTTCTTTGACAAGCCAGAGGTAAAATCCCAAGTTATGTACCGTCGCTATCATAGGTCCTAAAATTTCTTTCGAGATAATGAGATGGCGAAGATAAGCCTTAGTATAATCTCTATCGACGTATGTCGTTCCGTTTTCGTCTAATGGAGAGAAGTCGTATTTCCACTTTTCGTTTTTGATATTTATGATACCCTCTGAAGTGAAGAGCATTCCGTTACGACCGTTACGTGTAGGCATGACGCAGTCGAACATATCAACGCCACGCGATATAGCCTCGAGCAAGTTAGCAGGAGTTCCCACACCCATGAGATAACGAGGTTTGTCTTTTGGCAATATTTCATTCACGACTTCAATCATCTCGTACATCTGTTCTGTAGGTTCGCCAACTGCGAGACCGCCTATAGCGTAGCCGTCCGCCTCATGTTTGGTGACATATTCTGCCGAGCGTTTTCTAAGTTCTGGATATACGCAGCCTTGTACGATAGGGAACAGCGATTGGTTATAGTCATAAACAGGTTCAGTCTCATCGAAACGTTTCCAGCAGCGGTCGAGCCAGCGATGTGTTCTTTCCATCGACTCCTTAGCATAGCGAAAGTCGGCGGTGCCTGGAGTACATTCATCGAAAGCCATGATGATGTCGGCTCCAATAACGCGTTCTATGTCCATCACACTTTCAGGAGTGAAAGTATGACGCGAGCCGTCGATATGCGATTGAAAGACGACACCTTCTTCTTTCATCTTCCTGATGTCTGTCAGGGAGAAGACCTGGAACCCGCCACTGTCGGTAAGTATAGGTCTGTGCCAGCCGTTGAACTTATGCAAGCCGCCAGCTTTTTTCAAGACATCTAAACCTGGACGTAAATATAAATGATAGGTGTTGCCTAAAATGATCTGAGCCTTAATCTCTTCTTCTAAATCTCTGACATGCGTAGCCTTAACGCTACCGACAGTACCAACAGGCATAAAAATAGGAGTCTCTATATCACCGTGATCGGTAGTCAAGACGCCAGCACGAGCATTGCTCGCAGTATCATTTTTGACAAGTGAAAATCTCATAAAATTTTTTGACAAAGATACTATTTTTCCTATTAAAAATAATCATACTTTTGCAGTAAATTTAAAAGATTTCGTCATTATCTTTCATAAAAAAACAGATATTCAAAATGAGTTTCAATTTCAATCAATTAAGTTTTTACATATTGATAATATTTCTCCTCGCGTGGATAGTGCAGATGTTATATCACTGGGTTTTGTTCCGCCGATTAGCATTTCATAAAAAGGTAAGAAAAGAAAACAGCTACGAGCCAGTATCGGTGATAGTGTGCGCTAAAGACGCTTACGAATATCTCCTCGACTTACTTCCTATCGCCTTAAACCAAGATTATCCGGAATATGAATTAGTTATCGTCAACGACTGTTCTCAAGATGAGACGGAAGAATATCTCAAAGACTTAGCAAGAAACAATCCAAAGATTAATTTAGTCAATCTGACTCAAAACCTCAACTTCTTCCATGGAAAGAAATTTCCCTTGAGCATGGGCATCAAATCGGCTAAATACGACCTGCTTTTATTGACCGACGCCGACTGTGTTCCAAATACAAATCAATGGATTAAGGAGATGGTGGCGGCATACGAAAAAGATACGGAGATTGTGGTAGGTTACGGTCCTTATTTTGAACGTAAAGGTTTATTAAACAAACTCATTCGCTTCGACACATTATACATCGCGATGCAATATCTTTCGTTGGCTTTGGCAAAGAAACCTTATATGGGTGTCGGACGAAACCTGTCATACAGAAAAAGCACGTTCTTGAAAAACAAAGGCTTCACCTCGCACTATAACATACCTTCTGGCGACGACGACTTATTCATCAGCCAGGTCGCGAACAAGAAAAACACCGCGGTTTGCATCGACGCTGTCAACAGAGTAGAATCGGAACCGAAAAGAACTTGGGCTACTTGGATTCGACAGAAGAGACGCCACTATTCGACAGGAATAAAATACAAACCACAGACCAACAGAATATTAGGCATTTTACTCGGCAGCCGTCTCGCCTACTACCCGACATTGATAGCATTATTCTTCATGCCTCAGGCTTTGGAAATATCATTGGGAAATATTTACTATTACGTCATATTAGGATTGCTAGCCTTACTGCATTATATCACCATGTTCATCATCTATCATAAATCGGCGAAACAGTTAGGAGAGAAACATTTAGGTTTGGCATTCGTTCCATTCTACGACTGCTTCTTCATGATATTCACCACAATCTTAGGCATGTGGAGCACACTGTTTAAACCTAAAGGATGGTGAGATGTAAAAAATCTGAGAATCTGAAAATCTGAAAATCTGAGAATCTGAGAAATTGAGAAAATAATGACGAAAGTCTAAAGTCTAAAGATTTAATAGCTTATTAAACAGCTTTTAACATTTTTTCAGGTTTTAATATTTTTAAGTTTTCCGATTTAAAAAAAACTTTTGTCTTTCGTCTTTTGTCTTTAGACTTTTTATATATTTGCACATTATTAATAAGCATTTAAATAAAATCATAAATATATGAACGACTTTCAAAAAGAAATACTTGCGGGTATTCCCGACGAGTTACCATGCGTAAAAGAGTATGATTTGACAGTAAACCATGCTCCAAAACGTAAAGATATTTTAACAAAAGAAGAGAAGAAATTAGCTTTAAGAAACGCTCTTCGTTATTTTCCTGCCAAACATCACGCTGTCTTAGCTCCTGAGTTTGCAGAAGAATTAGAGAAATACGGACGTATCTACATGTATCGTTTCCGTCCTTCTTACAAGATTTATGCTCGTCCTATAGAGGAATATCCAGCTAAGTCGAGACAAGCAGCAGCTATCATGCTCATGATTCAGAACAACCTCGACCACGCTGTAGCTCAACATCCTCACGAGCTTATCACTTACGGCGGCAATGGCGCTGTATTCCAAAACTGGGCTCAATATCGTCTCGTCATGCAATATCTTGCAAACATGACAGAAGAACAAACCCTCGTGATGTATTCGGGTCACCCAATGGGATTGTTCCCATCACATAAAGACGCTCCACGCGTCATCGTCACCAACGGCATGATGATTCCTAACTATTCTAAGCCAGACGATTGGGAACGCTTCAACGCTATGGGCGTGACACAATACGGACAGATGACAGCTGGTTCATATATGTACATCGGACCTCAAGGCATCGTTCACGGAACAACAATCACAGTATTGAACGCTTCAAGAAAACAAGGCGGCACTCCAGCTGGCAAGTTATTCATCACTGCTGGTCTCGGCGGCATGTCAGGCGCTCAGCCTAAAGCTGGTAACATAGCCGGCGTCGTATCTATCACAGCTGAAATAAATCCAAGCGCGACAGATAAACGTCACAGCCAAGGCTGGGTCGATGAGGTTTACAGCGACTTAGACGAATTGTTCGCTAAAGTAAACGAAGCCCGCGCTAACAAAGTGGCTCGTTCTTTCGCTTATCAAGGTAATGTCGTCGACCTCTGGGAATATGCTGCAGAACACGACATCCAAGTCGACTTAGGATCCGACCAGACATCATTACATAACCCATTCGCTGGCGGTTACTATCCTGTAGGTTATTCTTTCGAAGAATCGAAACAGATGATGGCAGAGCAACCAGAGAAATTCAAAGACGCCGTCTATGCTTCATTGCGTCGTCATGTTGCAGCAGTCAACAAACTCACAGCTAAAGGCATGTACTTCTTCGACTATGGCAACGCCTTCTTGTTAGAGAGCAGCCGCGCTGGTGCCGACATCCTCAACGCTGATGGTAAATTCCGTTATCCTTCTTACGTTCAAGACATCATGGGTCCTATGTACTTCGACTACGGCTTCGGTCCATTCCGCTGGGTATGTACTTCTGGCAAAGAAGAAGACCTCGCAGTCACCGATGAAATCGCTTGCAACGTCCTTGAAGAAATAGCTAAAAACTCTCCTGTCGAGATTCAACAGCAGATGCGCGACAACATACAATGGATCAAAGGCGCTCGCGCTAACAAACTCGTCGTTGGTTCACAAGCTCGTATCTTATACGCCGACTGTGAAGGTCGTACCAAGATCGCCGCTGAGTTCAACAAGGCTATAGCCGACGGTCGTCTCTCTGCACCTGTCGTTTTAGGTAGAGACCACCACGACGTATCTGGCACCGACTCTCCATTCCGTGAGACATCTAACATCTACGACGGCTCTTCATTCACAGCCGACATGGCAATACATAACGTCATCGGCGACGGTTTCAGAGGCGCTACATGGGTAAGTATACACAACGGCGGCGGCGTAGGCTGGGGCGAAGTTATCAACGGTGGCTTCGGTATGGTCCTCGACGGCAGCGATGATGCAGACAGAAGATTACATTCAATGTTACACTGGGACGTCAACAACGGTATCGCTCGTAGAAGCTGGGCAAGAAACGAACCTGCTATGTTTGCTATCAGACGCGCTATGGAAGTCGAACCTCGTCTCAAGGTAACAATGCCAAACTTCGCTGACGATAATCTGATTAACGATATAATTGGCTAAAGACTAACGATAAAAGACTAAAGTTTAAGGTTAAGTTAAATTACTATAAACTTCCGACCTTAAACTTTAAACTAATAAACATTAGCACAATTATTGTATTTTTTTAGCGGTAAAAAAAGATAAATTAAATAATTATTAACTTAAAAATCAAACGAAAAAGATGAAAAAATTTTTACTTTTTTTAGTACTTATGACATTTGCTGGATACATGTCAGCTCAGTCATTGTCCTTTAAGTATGAAGGTAACGCTGTAGAACCAGGAACAACAATTGATATTGTTTCTGACATCAACGATTCTATGGAAATTCAATTCGACTTACATGTAATCAACACTACAGACGCCGACATCAACGTCGTCATTGAAATGGAAAGCGATCCTTCAAATCCAACACAAGATTATTTATGTTGGGGAAGCTGCTATATGCCTGGTGTATTGACAGCAAATAACACTGTAGTTGCTGGTGGCGAAGGCATCTTCAATGGTCACTGCCAGTTTGTCGACACTGATTGGAACACATTACCTGTCGGCTCAACAGCAAAGGTAACATACACTTTCTACGATGAAAGAAATCAAGATGTAAAATACTCTTTCGTTGTCAACTTCAAATATGAAACCGAAGGCAGTGAAACAACAACAGCTGCATTAGCTTTCAAATATGAAGGCAAAGCAATCGAACCAGGAACAACAGTTGATATTGTTTCTGACCTTAACGACGCAATGGAATTAGTAATTGACTTAGATGTCATCAACACTACAGATGCCGACATCAACGTCGTCCTTGAAATGGAAAGCGATCCTTCAAATCCTACACAAGATTATTTTTGCTGGGGCACTTGCTATATGCCAGGCGTATTATCAGGAAGTAATACTGTAAATGCTGGTGGCGAAGGTATTTTCAATGGTCACTGCGGATTCTATGACACTGATTGGAACGTATTACCTGTAGGTTCTGAAGCAAAAGTAACTTACATTTTCTACGATGAAAGAAATCAAGATGTAAAATACTCTTTCGTCGTCAACTTCAAATACCAACCAGATGCAGTTGAAGAAATCAACACTATCTTTAGCAACGCTTATCCTAACCCAGCAAACAACACAGTAAGCTTCGACTATGAAATGCAAAACGCTAACTCAGCAGCTGTCGCTATCTACAACATGATGGGTCAAGAAGTTGTAAGACAAGATCTCAACTTAGGCAATTCAAGAGTCGACATCAACGTCAGCGACTTAAACGAAGGCGTTTATTTCTACAGCTTAATCGTCAACAACCAGACAGTTAAGACAAACAAATTCGTCGTTTCAAGATAAGACGATAATAAGTCTACAAGTCAACAAGACTACAAGTCAACGGGACTACGAGACTACAAGTTTAGAGCGCTGCAATAAAATGCGGCGCTTCTTTTTTTTAAGTCTACAAGTCAACAAGACTACGAGACTACAAGTTTGGAGCGTTTTTAAGTCTACATAATTGTCTCATTGACCCATTGACTCGTTGTCTTGTTGACTCGTTGACTCGTTGTCTTGTTGTCTCGTTGTCTTGTTGTCTCGTTGTCTCGTTGTCTCGCTGTCTCGTTGACTAACAAAAAAAAGACGCCACCTTTTAAAGTGACGTCTTCAATAATTATTTCGTGTTCTTTAGCGTAGTTTCGCGGACCACTTTTTTTCGCGCTATTTCGCGAATTTAGCGGACTTATTTAGCGAAACTCACAGCTCTCGTCTCTCTGATGACAGTAATCTTAATCTGACCTGGATATGTCATCTCTGTCTGGATCTGTTTCGAGAGGTCGAATGAGATGCGGTCGGCGTCAGTGTCGCTCACTTTGTCGGCTGCCACTATCACTCTCAATTCGCGACCTGCCTGGATAGCGTATGTCTTGACAACACCTGGGAACGACATCGCCATTTCTTCAAGTTTGTTGAGACGTTGGATATAAGCCTCAACGACTTCGCGGCGAGCACCAGGACGTGCGCCAGAGATAGCGTCACACACCTGAACTATAGGAGCGATCAATGTCTCCATCTCAATCTCATCGTGGTGAGCACCGATAGCATTACATACGTCTGGTTTCTCCTTATATTTTTCAGCGGTCTTCATACCGAGTATTGCGTGTGGAAGTTCTTCCTCATTCTCTGCCACCTTACCGATGTCGTGGAGCAGACCAGCACGTTTGGCTGTCTTTGGATTAAGACCGAGTTCTGCCGCCATTGAAGAACTGAGCTTAGCCACTTCGATAGAGTGTTGTAACAAATTCTGTCCGTATGAAGAACGATATTTCATACGACCTATCATCTTGATAAGTTCTGAACTTAGGTTATGGATACCAAGGTCGATGACAGTACGTTTACCTGTCTCTATGATTTCTTGTTCTACCTGTTTCTCTACTTTCTTAACCACTTCTTCTATACGAGCTGGGTGGATACGACCGTCGGTGACGAGTTTCTGCAATGAAAGACGAGCTACCTCACGACGGATTGGGTCGAAGCCAGAAAGTAAGATAGCGTCAGGGCTGTCATCGATAATGATCTCCACGCCGGTGAGAGCTTCCAAAGCGCGTATGTTTCTACCCTCACGACCGATGATACGACCTTTGATCTCATCGTTTTCAATGTTAAATACCGACACTGTATTTTCGATAGCGTGTTCAGCTGCTGTACGTTGAATAGTCTCAAGGATAATCTTCTTTGCTTCTTGGTTTGCCGACATCTTAGCTTCTTCCACTATGTCTCTTGATATCACCATAGCTTCAGCGATGGCTTCATCTTTCATCATCTCTTTAAGCTGTTCTTTAGCTTCCGATGCAGAGAGACCAGAGATAGTCTCTAACATTTTCTTCTGCTCATCTTGGATCTTATCCAATTCAGCTTGACGTTTGTTGATGTTTTCTTGTTGAGCAGCTACGCTTTGTTGTTGGCTCTTGACTTCGTTGGCTCTCTTACGGATTTCCTCATCGCGTTGGTTAGCCTGCTGTTGTTGCTGCTGTACTTTAGATTCTAATTTCTGGATTTCACGTTTGCGTTCGTTGGTCTCTTTTTCGTAGTCGGCTTTCATCTGTAAGAATTTCTCTTTAGCCTGAAGTATCTTGTCTTTCTTGACGACTTCAGCTTTTTCTTTAGCCTCTTCTAATAATTGAACGCTTTTTTTTGTGAGCGCATTACGCATCACTGTTGAAGATAGGAGGACGCCAATACCGGCACCTACGAGGAGAGCTACGACTCCGAAGAGAACGTAAGCCACGGTGTGATTTAATGCTAATAAAATCATTTTTTTAATTCGATTAATTATCTCGAATCACGAAATAGAGAAAAAAATCTGTCTGCTCAATGGGATAATAGTAAACCCCAGAAGTCACGTTTATGGCTGCCACGATACGCAAACGTCCACTGGCGTTAAAGCACCTTCGCAGGTTGAGGCCTGTTTTTGTACCCATGAGTCAACCGGGAATTATTGTTATAAATGTTAGGTTTACATCATGCGACGAACAGACAGATAAATCTTTCAAAGAACTTTAAGAACATCAAGAATTTATATTCTCACTTAATAAAGTACTTAACTCATCGAGTTTCTGCTCCATACGCTGGTCTTTATAAGCCGCATCAGATTCGTATTTTACATTAAGCGTCGCCAACTGCAAACATAACATTGATAACAAATCCTGATAATCTCTATAATCATACGTCTGCTTGTACGACTTTATCCTATCGTTCAACATCTCCGCCGCCTTCAAAACCTTTGCCTCATCAGCTTTATTTATAGTCATACGATAACTACGCTCAGCAATGACAACATTAATCTTTATTTCGTCTGTTCCGCTCATCTTCGTACGACCTATATATTACTGTTCTGCATTCAACATCGCAACACAATTGTCAATCTCTTTGACGAGTGCCTTTATTAACTGCCTACTTTCTCCTACCTCTTTTTCGTTATCGAGAACGTTAATAATAACTAATTTATTTATTTTTTCCTTCAATTCCGCATTCTCCGCCATAAGCATCTCTACTTCCACTTGAAGATCCTCATTGCTTCGAATAAGTCTACCATTTTCTTCCTCAAGCTGATTCTTTAGCGCAATGAGCTTTCTTATCTTAACCTCTATTTCCGAAAGTGTTACACTTAAATCAGCCATCTTAATAGTATTCTTCAGAATTTGCTACAAAGATAATGAAAAATTATATCTTCCGTAAAACTTTTTCAACTTTTTTTTAATGACTAAAATCGACAATCTCACCCCTCAATCATCCTCCCAAAATCTTCATCACAAATTATAAATATCGCCAACTGTTAATTGTTAACTGTTAACTGTCAATTGTTAATTGATTTGTGCGTTCCGGCTACGCCGTCGGGCTTTCCGCTATATCTTTGCTCGCTCCGTAAACTACGCTCCCAAAGGATGCCGCTCCAATCCCTAACGCATTGGTCGCTAATATAATAAAATTTGTACGGACACATCGAATGTGTCCACTATAAATATATTTTTAGGCAGGCATTCCGAGCTACGCTCTTCATACCTGCCTATATTCTGTCGTCCCTAACGGGACTCACATTATCAATTGTTAATTGTCAATTGTTAATTGTTCATTGTACATTGATAAACCACCGCCGTCCTACTTACATTATATATCTTCATATATACATTATCGCCTCTCTTCTCCGAAGGGAATATCACTCTCTTATCTATATTGTCGAAACCTCCGAAACGGCTGTCATCACTGCTAAACACTATCTTATAGTCGCCTGTGTTTTTGACGTTTATCTCATAATCCGGCATCGACTCATTGCCCCAATTGAAGACAAATATCATATTGTTTCTTTCAAATACTATCGTCTTATGTTCTTCGTCGGCGTTCATCAGCCAAGCCGGCTCCGCATTCATAATATCATTTTCCTTAATAAATCTTAACATCTCCTTATCAAATTCATTAAGATAATAATATTTCAAATCCTTATTATCTACCAACGACCACTGACGGCGTGCGTACTTATAACTCCACTCGTTATCCAATCGCGGAAAGTCGATCCACTCTGGATGACCGAACTCATTTCCCATGAAATTCAACCAAGCATCACCGCCGAGACTGATAGTGAAAAGACGTATCATCTTATGCAAGGCGATGCCTCTGTCGACTATCATATTAGGTGTGAACTTCGACATCGAGGTATACATCTCCTTATCCATCAGCCTGAATGCTATAGTCTTGTCGCCCACCAAAGCCTGATCGTGCGACTCGGCGTATGCAATCGTCTTCACATTATATAATCTGTTCGTCATGGTGAAGAAGAACTCGTGCATATTCCAGTCCTCGTCACGTTGGTCTTTCAAAATCTTAATCCAGAAGTCAGGCAAACCCATACCGAGACGATAGTCGAAGCCTATGCCGCCGTCCTCGATAGGAGCGCATATTCCAGGCATGCCACTGACGTCTTCAGCGATGGTAATATTCTCTTCATTAAGCTGATGTATCAAGGTGTTAGCAAGTTGAAGATATGTCACCGCAGCATCATTGACACCATCACCGAAATAATCTTCCTGCTTACCGAACTCCACTCCTATCCCATGATGATGATACAACATAGAAGTCACGCCATCGAATCTAAATCCGTCGAAATGATATTCTTCCAACCAATATCTCACGTTAGAAAGTAAAAATCGTAAGGTCTCAATCTTACCGTAATTAAATAATTTTGAATCCCACTGCTGATGATAGCCAGCGTGACCTCCCACAAGATATTGATCTTCTGTTCCATCGAAAAGGTTCAATCCTTCGTAAGTATTTTTAACAGTATGAGAATGCACCAAATCCATAATGACTTTCATTCCCATCTCGTGAGCTGTATCTATCAGATCTTTCAGATCCTCTGGCGTACCGAAACGCGAGCTCGCAGCAAAGAAATTCGAGACATGATAGCCGAAAGAACCGTAATAAGGATGCTCAGCGATAGCCATCAGCTGTATCGCGTTATAACCTAAATCCTTGATTCTCGGCAATATATTTTCCTTAAATTCCTTATACGTCCCAACACCTTCCCTCTCCTGCGCCATTCCTATATGACACTCATAAATAAACAACGGATTCGAGTACAGGGGCTTTGCCTCCTGCCTATCATCTAACGCCCCTTCAGGGCTTGTTGACTTGTTGACTCGGTGTCTCGGTGACTCGGTGACTCGGTGACTTAAATCCCAAAACTGCGCCGCGAAGTCTTTATTATCTTCGTTCTGAAGCACTCTGTTGATATAAACCGGTATGCGTTCTTGTTCCCCTATGCTCGACTGCACCAAGACTTTCAGCAGGCTTCCTTGTGTTAATTTATTTTTATATTGAGCATCGGGAAGGAAGATACTCCACACTCCGTCATCTTCTCTTTCAAGAGGATTGGCGTACCTGTCCCAGTTGTTGAAGTCACCGAACAAAGAAAGATAATGCGCCGCCGGAGCCCATTCTCTATACCACCAGCCTCGCCTGACTTCATCGTAGGTAAAACCAAAAAACTCGTGAGCCGAAGCAAACGACTTCAGACTTCCGTAGCGCATGTTAATATATTTTAACAGCGACTCATATCTGTCATAACGCGCCTGAACCGCTTCTGCCACAGGCTCTAACCATGTATCGTTTTCTACTAATTTCATCATAACTTAATAATTTTAAATCCAGCAGCGTCTATGCTCATCGCGATGCCACGACTGCTGACTTCGTTTAAATTATATTCTATCTTATCTCCCGTCATAACATCGGTCGCATAATTCAATTCTAACCCTAACTTATCGACCTGTTGACTCGTTGACTCGTTGACTTGTAGTCTCATATACTCCAAAGCATCTTGCGGTATCTTCACCTCACAGTAACGACTCTCATTCAAGTTGAAATTGACGACTATGAGCAGTCGTTCTTCATTATGATAACGAAGGAAGGCGTAGACATACTGAGGGTCGAAGTTAGAATACCAAGGATTGACCCACATCAAGTCGTAGAATGCACCTTTATTAATGGCGTCGTTGGTGAGACGGAAGTTAAGCAGTTTCTTATAAAGCTCATACAATTTTCTTTGTTCATCGGAGAAGTCGCTGCCATCGAACTTACCGTCCGACATCCATTTCTGATGTCGAGGCATCACCGCATAGTCGAAGATGGAGGTACGACCGTCGTCGCCGCTGAAGCCCACAGCACCATCCGCGTCCTCGCCGCTCTCTTGTCCGTTATAAATCATAAAAGGTCCTCTGTTCATCAGCATCGACATCACGACGGCAGGCATCGCCTTGAAAGCGTCGCCGACAAAATGCCTCGACGCGAGACGCACCTCATCGTGATTTTCCATGAAACGCAGCATCACATCGCCGAGACCCTGAAGGCTGTTCCACACATTGGTGACAGTCTCGGCACGCTGTCCATAACGATAGATATTCTCCAAGGTATTGTAAAGCCCGACCTTATCATAAAGATAATCAAAGCCAGCACCGACATAATCTTTATACAGATGAGGCTGATATATCTCCGCTATCATGATGGCATCATGAGTCTCTCTCAACTCATTTATCGACCAACGCCAAAACTCCACAGGCACCATCTCAGCCATATCGACACGAAAACCATCGACACCTTTCTCACACCAATAACGTAAGATATTCAACATCTTATACCAAGTATTCGGTATCGTATCGAAATGTTTAGCATGATTATTCTGATAGTCGACACCATAATTCAGCTTCACAGCATCATACCAATCGTTCACCGAAGGATTAGGAGAAAAGACGTCATTACCCGAAGCCTTAGCAGGGAACTCATAATAAGTACTCGTAACTTTTGACTCTTGACTGTAGACCGTAGACTGTAGACCGTAGACTCCAAACTCCTGACCAGGACAGTAATAGAAATTATTATCTTTATCGAAGCTGAGGTTTTTATTATCGTATTCACCGAACTCTTCCACATCGTAAGGCCTGCACAACGACTTATATTCTCGAGCGAGATGGTTAGGAATGAAGTCTATTATCACCTTAAAACCTTTGTCATGAATACGTCGCAATGTCTCTTCAAACTCCTCCATTCTATTCTGAGGATTGACAGCCAAGTCAGGGTCGATGTCGTAATAATCCATTATGGAATAAGGAGAGCCAGCTTTACCTTTTGTGATGAGCGGATTAGTAGCCTTAATTCCCAAGTCGGGATATGCCGTCATGCTCGAATGTCGTATCACGCCAGTGAGCCAGATATGCGTAATTCCCAACGACCTCAAAGCTTCCAAGGCATTGTCGTTGATATTAGCAAAGGTGCCACAAGCATTCTGCGACTTATCTCCGTCGAAAAGAGGATTTATATTTTTATTCCCAAAAGTCCTGACAAAAAGCTGATATATATTCATGATTTTAAGTCTATAAGCCTATATGACAATAAGTCAATAAGTTTGTTTATGCAAATATAATAAAAGTCTACAGACTACTGTCTACAGTCTACAGATTTTTTTTAACAATAATCAAACTTATCGACTCTGTGACTCGGTGACTCAGTGACTCAGAGACTCAAGAGAAACGCATATTCCAAAGCAATCTCTTTTATTCCTTCGAAGCGTCCTGATGCTCCGCCGTGACCGAAGTCCATATTAGTCTTAAGATATAACGGATTGTCGTCGGTTTTAAGTTCGCGTAATTTAGCCACCCATTTCGCTGGTTCCCAATATTGCACCTGACTGTCGTGCAAGCCTGTCGTGACCAACATTGCGGGATAGTCTTTACGTTCCACATTATCGTAAGGCGAATATGACTTCATATAATCATAATATTCTTTAACATTAGGATTTCCCCATTCGTCATATTCTCCTGTGGTTAGCGGTATCGTCTCATCGAGCATCGTCGTCACCACATCGACGAAAGGCACCTGCGCTATGATGCCACGCCACATCTCTGGCGCCATATTAGCGACAGCTCCCACGAGCAAGCCTCCCGCGCTGCCACCCATCGCGAACATCTTATCATGATTCGTAAAGCCTTCGTTCACGAGATACTTACCGCAATATATAAAATCCAAGAAGGTATTTTTCTTCTTCAGCAGCTTGCCGTCTTCATACCATTGTCGTCCTAACTCCTCGCCTCCTCTGATATGCGCTATCGCCCATACGAAGCCTCTGTCTAACAAGCTCAAACGCGCCGATGAGAAATAGGCGTCCATGCTGCTGCCATACGAGCCGTAGCCATAAAGCACCAAAGGGTTACTGCCGTCGCGTTTCATACCTTTCTTATATACCAAAGAAATAGGCACCATCACGCCATCGTGCGATGGAGCGAAATGACGTTCTGTGACATAATCCGAAGGCTCATAGCCGCCTACTATCTCCTGACGTTTCAGCAAGACTGCCTCACGTTTTATCATATCATATTCATAAAGCGACGACGGCGTTGTCATGGAGTTATATCCATATCTAAGCAGATGCGAGTCGAAGTCGGGACAGCCTGCCGAATATGCGGTGTAGGTCGGCTCACCGAAGTCGATATAATAATCGGTTTTAAAATCCCATGTCATGACTCTTATCTTTATCAGACCTTGATGACGTTCTTCGATGACAAGAAAATCAGCGAACAAATCGAAGTCTTCTATCAAGACATCATCGCAATGTGCAACCAACTCGACCCAGTTTTCTTTCTCAGTCTTATCGATGGGAGTCTTCATGACCTTGAAGTTCTTAGCGCCATCGGCATTCGTCAAGATATAAAAATGATCTTCATAATGACCAATGCCATAAAGCATATCATCTTGACGTTCCTGAAAAATCTTAAACTCACCATCAGGATTGTCAGCATCTACGAAACGTACTTCCGAAGAGAGCGTACTCTCCGACACTATCATGATAT
The DNA here is from genome assembly GCA_015061315.1 of Lentimicrobiaceae bacterium. Classification (GTDB taxonomy): domain Bacteria; phylum Bacteroidota; class Bacteroidia; order Bacteroidales; family F082; genus Limimorpha. Next base: position 26,496 of record SUWV01000006.1, on the reverse strand, counting down.
AACGCTTCGACTTAGATTTTCCAACGAAACAGTTAAAAGCCGTATCTTCTTCATAATAGACAAGCACGTCATCATCAGGAGAAGTGTTCAACTTATGACGCATAATCTTACACGAACGCAGCGACTCATCCTTCACGCTATAGAAAACCGTCTCGTTATCATTAGCCCACACCATATTACCCGTAGTATTCTTGATAACCTCCCCCTCTAACCCTTTAACCCTCTCATCCTTTAACCCTTTACACCTCTCATCCTCTATCCCTTTAAACCTTTCCCCCTCTAACCCTTTAACCCTCTCATCCTTTAACCCTTTACACCTCTCATCCTCTATCCCTTTAAACCTTTCCCCCTCTAACCCTTTAAACCAAATATCATACTGCCGGCGGCTCACCGTATCGACGCTATAGGCAAGCATATTATTATCAGGGCTAACAGAATAAGTCCCGATGTCATAATAATGATAACCTACAGCCATCTCATTGACATCTAAGAGAATCTGCTCAGGGTTTTCCATATTATCTTTACGTCTGCAATAGACGGGATACTCCTTACCTTCTTCGTAGCGAGTGTAGTAATAGTAGCCGTTTCTTTTCACGGGATAAGAGACGTCGTCTTGTTTTATGCGTCCTACTATCTCATCATAGAGCTGCTGTTGTAAAGGCTCGGTATCTTTCATCATAGTCTCCTGATAGAGGTTCTCCTCTTCGAGATAAGCTATCACTTCCGGGTTCTCGCGTTCGTTAAGCCAATAATAATTGTCGATACGAATATCCCCATGAGCTGAGAGTTCACGGGGACATATTTTTGCTGAAGGTTTTTTCATAATGATTAGAATGATAATGTTAAGCCGACACTTGGCATCAGAGGCAGCTGATAGATAAACTCCGTCGATACGATGTCGATGTAGAATATATTTTGTCTGTCATAGACGTTAGTCACGCTGAAGTCGGCTTCAAGGATAACATTTTCTGTGAAGTAGAATTTACGTTTCACGTCAATATCTAAACGATGATAAGTCGGCAGCTGACCAGTGTTAAGTTCGTCGTAGATAATTCCGAGATAGCCGCTTTCGGTATAAGGGTCGAAGTAGATGTTATCGTAAGGCAGCTTCTCGTAGAACGCGCTCACCTTAGTGAAAGGAAATCCCGTTCCGAAGTTCCATCGTGCGCTGATTTCCCACTGATGTTTCGAGCCCGCCGTATATGTCGCCATGAGATTCATATTATGACGACGGTCGTAGTGAGTACGATATGTATGTAACACCTTATCAACATCTTCATAATCTTTATTGACATAACCCAAAGAATAGGCGCCCCAGAGATACCATCGCATGTTCTCATATTTCAACGAGACATCGAGACCATAGGCTCTACCTTTCTCAATCATGAAATCCTTTCTCAACAGTTCAGGCGTACCAAGAGGAGCATCATTATCGGAATATTTCTGGTTTCTATTCATGCTCGTCAGCTGTCTGAAGTCTTTATAATAACCCTCGACATTAAGCGTAAGATTATTGACGACATCGAATTCCGTACCTACTATATAATGTATAGCTTTCTGCAGTTTCGTCGTCACTTCCTTACCATCAAATTTAGAAGGCATGTTAGCCTGACCTGAGAGGAATCCGTAGAAGAGATTAACGACGTCGCGGTCGCTATTGGCAGCCACGAGATTTTGTGAATAGAAACCTCCTGCAGCCTTGACTCTGAACCAATCCGTCACATTATATTTTATGGCAAGACGTGGCTCCGGCGACACTTCCGAGAGCGAAGCGTAAGCCTGTAACCTGAAACTCGGCTCGAGGATAAGCTTGTCGAACTGAGCCTTATATTTCACGTAAGCTCCTAATTCTGTGGTGTTATCAACCTGACTGATATGAATGCCATTCGACTTAAAATAATCGAAGACCGTCTTGAAGCCGAGCATCTCGATACCATATTTAAGAGTATTTTTTCCCAAGAAATAAGTGAAGGCAAAGCCAGCATTAAAGCCGTTGATAGAGCTATTTCTATTCGGATTATTAGCCTCTTCAAGTCGCGCCTCGTAATCGGAATATGCCACGTTACCTTCTATCATGGTCGGCGACTTACCCGGTATCACGACAAAATTGACGCCACCGCCATACGAGTCCCAGCCGAAGTTTGATATTGATTTATAATTCATCACGTCATCGGTGAAGTTAAATCCGAAGAAATTGATTTTACTTCCGTTGGTAGAGTTAATAGATATCTTACCGTATATGTCGTTATAGGTATACGGCAATTCGTTACCGTTCAATATCGGCTTATAAACGCTTTGTGAAGTCTTATCGAGATATGAGTTCTTTGCTGATATTATGAAAGACGCCGTCATATCGTCTGGGTTTTTGGCTTTTTTAAGAGGACCTTCGAGTGTTATCTTAGCTCCGAAGGTGCTGGCTCCGACTTTACCGGCGAGGCGTTTCTTGTTACCGTCGCGCGTGGTGATGTCCATCACTGAGGAGATGCGACCGCCGTATTCTGCGCCGAAGCCTCCGGTATAAATCTCAGCGTTCCTGATGATGTCGGTGTCGAAGACCGAGAACAAACCGATGGAATGGAAAGGATTATATACTACCATGCCGTCGAGAAGCACCTTGTTCTGTATAGGCGAGCCGCCCCTGATATAAAGCTGTCCGCCCTGATCGCCAGTAAAGATGACACCAGGAATGACTTGCAGATACTGAGCCAAGTCGGCTTGACCTCCCATAGTAGGAATCCTCGTGATGACCTTAGGCGTGACATTGACGACAGAAGTCTTGGTCTCGGTACGCGCCTCGATCTTATCGGCAGTGATATTAACAGCCGAAAGCACCACCGATGACTCATCGAGATAATATTTTTTATTTATGACCTGATTGTTACGCAGCGACAGCTTCTCGGAGATAGTATCGTAGCCGAGGTTAGTGACTAAGACAAGATAATCGCCGTCTGGTATTTTGGTTATGTTAAAGAAGCCGTTGATGTCGGTGGAAGCGCCGTAGGTAGTGCCTTTGAGATAGACGTTACAGAACATCATTGGCTCGCCAGTAGCTTTTTCATAAACGAAGCCTTTTACGTTATTATCTTGAGCATAAGCAGTAATGCTAAACAAAAGCAGAAATGTAAAGACTATAAGAGTTCTTATTTTGGCAAACATATCAATTCATAATTTATAATTCATAATGCATAATTGCAGTAACGAAGATAAAGTCACTGTAATTGTGCAAAGATAATAAAAGTCTAAAGTCTAAAGTCTAAAGTCTAAAGATTTTTTTGAGACAATAATGTAGAGACGCGTTATGACTTTTTTAGTTATGAAGTTAGTTAATTGTTAATTGTTAATTATAAATTAATGTGGGCGTTCCGGCTATCGCCGTCGGGCTTTCCGCTATATCTTTGCTCGCTCCGTAAACTGCGCTCGCAAAGGATGCCGCTCCAATCCCTAACGCTTTCGAGTCTACAAGTCTACAAGTCAACGAGTCTACAAGTCTACAAGTTACTGCAATAATAAAATTTGTACGGACACATTGAATGTGTCCACCATATAATTGAATATATATCTTCATTCGTACGGCTCCGCCATACGCTATATCTGTCATAGCCCTTCAGGCATCACTAATCATCAAATATATCAAACTCCAACACTGACTCCGACTTGTTGACTTGTTGTCTTGTTGACTTGTTGTCTCATTGACTCCAACCCGATTCGGCAGGCGTTACGAGCTACGCTCTTCACACCTGCCTATATTCTGTCGTCCCTAACGGGACTTATTCTCAGATTTTCAGTTTCTCAGATTTTCAGATTCAAACCTCCGAAGCTTCCTTGATGAGTTCCAATTCTTTTTGTGAGAAATGTTCTGGTAATAGAAGCTGTACTTTCAACAGTAGAGCTCCGGCGCCTTCTTTGCCGTAATGAGGCATACCGAGACCTTTAAGTCGCAGGGTGCTATTGTTTTGTGTCTGTGGTTTTATCGGAACATTGACATCGCCTTTGAGTGTATTGACGGTTATCTTACCACCGAGAATCGCGGTATATATGTCGATGTTGATATTTTTTATAAGGTCGTCGCCGTCGCGTTGATAGACAGGGTCGTTGGTGATAACGACTTTTATGAGAAGGTCTCCATTGTCGCCTCCGTTACGTCCTGGATTACCTTTGCCTTTGATACGCAGCACCTGTCCGTCGCGCACACCAGGTTTTATTGTAATTTTTATCGTGTTACCGTTGAGGTCGAGCATACGTTGTGAGCCTTGATATGCTTCCAAGAGAGTCATATTGATAGTAGCGTTGAGGTCGCTGCCTTTAGCAGGACGTGACGATCTACGACCCCCGCCCATAAAGTCTCTTATGTCGAAGCCAGCTCCCCCGCCCTGACCGCCGAAGAACATATCGAAGAAATCGGAGAAGCCGCTCGCGCTGAATCCTTGTCCGCCGCCACCGAAACCGTTAAATCCTGCATTCTCATATTGTTTCCAGTTAGCGCCAAGCTCATCATATTTCTTACGAGAGTCGGCATTGCCAATAACTTGATAAGCCTCCGAGATCTCCTTGAACTTCTCTTCTGCCACCTTGTCATCAGGATTCTTGTCAGGGTGATATTTCACTGCCAGCTTACGATAAGCCTTCTTTATTTCATCTTGCGAAGCCGAGCGCTCCACACCTAATATCTTATAGTAATCTTTGTATTCCATACCTTTTTGAGTCTACGAGTCTACAAGTCAACAAGTCTACGAGTTTACTAGTTGAGTGGGGACGCATCGAATGTGTTCATTCCATTCTGAACAAACACATTCAATGTGTCAATATTTTTCTGTATAACAACAGTCTGCCGTTTTTGTTTTATCAATTATCAATAATTAATGTAGTTGTCGGCAGGCACCAATATCCACAGAAGAAGATATAATCCACCTCCGACGCCAGCAAATAAGAAAGATGCGGCAAAGAGTATTCTCACTAAAACTACATCAATATCAAAATAATCTGCCAATCCGGAGCAAACACCGCCAATGACTTTATTCAAAGCATTACGTCTAAACTTCTTATTATCACGCATTTTTTCAAATTTTAATTAATTCAATAGATCTTAAAAAAATCACTCCAAAGATAACAATTATATTGTTTGATTGTTAAAAAAAGTCACCAAGACTCCTAGTCTCCAAGTAGAGACGCGTCGATGATACCAATGAAAATAAACAATATATCATTTACACGTTTTTATTAGTTATGGAGTTATGGAGTTGGGAAGTACTTCATCACTCCATCACTCCATCACTTCATCACTTCATCACTTCATCACTTAAAATAAACACGATGTAATTGGTACGTCTCAACATCTCAACGTCTAAACGTCCAAACAAGACAACAGTCAAAGTTTTTTTCAAAATATCCATTGAAATACCAAAAGATTTTGTTACATTTGCAAACGTATAATTATTGTAAATTTAATAACAAAATCAAATAATAATGAAGAAGATTTTATTACTTGGAGATGAAGCCATTGCACAAGGCGCCATCGACGCTGGTCTTTCAGGTGTTTACGCTTATCCAGGCACACCATCGACAGAGATCATGGAGTTCATCCAAGGCTCAAAAGAAGCTAAAGAATTAGGCATTCGTGCATTATGGTCAGCAAATGAGAAGACTGCTATGGAGAGTGCTATCGGCATGTCATACGCAGGCAAACGTTCAATAGTATGTATGAAACACGTTGGTGTTAATGTCGCTGCCGACCCATTCATCAACTCAGCTATCACAGGTGTAAACGGCGGTATGGTAGTTCTCGCTGCCGACGACCCATCGATGCACTCATCACAGAATGAGCAAGACTCACGTACTTACGCTAAGTTCGCTCTCATTCCACTCCTCGAACCATCAAATCAACAAGAAGCTTACGACATGGCACGTTACGCTTTCGACCTCTCAGAGAAAGTTGGAACACCAGTCATGTTACGTGTCACCACACGTTTAGCTCACTCACGCGCTGGCGTCGTCTGCACAGAGAGACGTCAACAAAACGAGTTAGCTCTTCCTTCAAACTTACGTCAATATGTTTTGCTTCCAGCAATAGCAAAGAGACAATATAAAGAATTGCTCGCTAAACAGTCTGTCATGGAACAAGACAGCAACGAGAGCGGTTTCAACAAATATTTTGAAGGAACAGACAAGAAGTTAGGTATCATAGCATGTGGTCTTTCATACAACTATTTGAAAGAAAACTACAATAATGAGACTATACCATATCCAGTTTTGAAGATCAGCCAATATCCACTTCCTATCGCCATGATTCAAAAGATCTATGACGAATGTGACGAGATCTTAGTCATGGAAGAAGGTTATCCTGTCGTTGAAGAATTATTAAAAGGACTTTTGGCTACAGGCAAGCCAATCCACGGACGTTTAGACGGCACCTTGCCACGCGATGGCGAACTCAATCCTAACATCGTTGCCAAAGCATTAGGCAGACCATTTGAAGTAGGCGCTCCTATTCCAGAATTAGTCAAGGCTCGTCCTCCAAAATTGTGCGACGGATGTCCTCACTGGGATTCTTTCAGAGCTCTCAACGAAGCTATGGCAGAATATGGCACTGGCAAGGTATTCGGCGACATCGGCTGCTACACCCTCAGCGCTACTCCTCCACTCAACTCTATCAACAGTACCGTCGACATGGGCGCAAGTATCACAATGGCTATCGGCGCATCAGAAGCTGGTCTCCACCCTGTAGTAGCTTGTATCGGCGACTCTACATTCACACACTCAGGCATGACAGGCTTGTTAGACGCTGTCAATAACAAGAACAACATCGTCGTCATGATCTTAGACAACTCCACAACAGGTATGACAGGTGGTCAGAAGTCATCAGCAGAAGGACGTTTGGAAAGCATCTGTGCAGGTTTAGGCGTAGCTCCAGAACATATCAGAGTCATCAAGCCATTGCCAAACCAACACGAAGCTAACGTACAAGTCATCAGAGAAGAGTTGGCATACGATGGCGTTTCTGTCATCATTCCACGTCGTGAATGTATCCAGACATTAAGCAGAAAGATGCGTGCAAAGAAAGCAGCAGAAAACAAATAATAAACTTAAAAACAGACAATCATGAAAAAAGACATTATATTAGCAGGTGTTGGCGGTCAAGGTATCCTCAGTATCGCTTCATGTATAGGTATCGCTGCTGTTGAGAAAAACATGTATCTCAAACAAGCTGAAGTTCACGGCATGAGCCAAAGAGGTGGCGACGTTCAGTCACACCTTCGTCTCTCATCAAACGAGATAGCATCAGACCTCATCGCTGAAGGTAAAGCCGACCTCATCATCTCTGTGGAACCAATGGAAGCTCTTCGTTATCTCCCTATGCTCGCTAAAGACGGCGTCATCATCACAGCAAAAGAACCTTTCGTAAATATCGACAACTATCCTAATATCGAAGAAGTCTACGCTGAGTTGAAAAAACATAACGCAGTCATCATCGATGCCGACAATATCGCAAAAGAATGCGGCAACGTACGCGCAGCTAACATGGTGATATTCGGCGCTGCTGTTCCTTTCTTAGGATTTGAAATGGAGACAATAGAAAATAGTATCCGCGAACAATTCGGAAGGAAAGGCGAAGAGGTCGTGACACTCAACCTCAAAGCCGTTGAAGCTGGTTACAAACAAGCTTTGAATAAATAAAAACAGAAAATCTGAGAAACTGAGAAACTGAGAAAAGATAGTATCGGTTTCTCAGTTTTTCGTATTTGGATATATGGATAATTCAAAGTGTCCGTATGTATATTTGACTTCACGTAATTGTAGATTGTGCATCATACATTGTAAATTGTAAAATGTAAACTGTAAATTGTCATGAATTTCCACGATATAATTGATTTCTTAAAAAAGAATATTAAAGCCAACTTACGTACATACTCATGTGCTATAGGCGGGATATTGCTCTTTATCGTCATCGCTATGATATTATCTGGAGATAAAGATACAAGCGACAACATTGAAGTGAAAGAAGCCAAAGAAGTCAAAGAACCGGAATATCTTTATGGAATATGTATCGACAATTACGATGTCAAGGTCGACACTATCAGAAAGAATCAGTTTCTTTCCAACATAATGTTAAAAGAAGATGTCGACTACAACACCATCACGCATATCGAGAAAAAGCATCGTAAGGTTTTTGACATAAGGAAGATAAGACCTGGACAGAAGCATACGTTTTTAATTTCTCGCGACAGCGTTCCAACACCAGAATTTTGGATTTATGAAATCGACAAAGTCAACTACGCCGTCTTCAGCCTCACCGACTCTCTCACCGCATGGATTGGGCAGAAAGAAGTGACTACAAAGACAGAGATTGCAGAAGGCGTGATTAACAGCTCATTATGGGTAGCCATGCAGGAAGCGGGCTGCGACCCATATCTAACATTGAAACTATCTGACATATACGCCTGGACGGTGGATTTCTTTGGCATACAGCCTGGCGACACCTTCAAGGTCGTTTATGAACATAAATATATTAACGACGAGCCTATCGGCATCGGCAACATCCTCGCTTCATACCTGAAAAACAGCGGCGAAGGACATTACGCATATTACTTCGAGCAAAACGGCAAAGGCGAATATTTCGACGAGAATGGCGCCAATCTCAGAAAGGCTTTTCTTAAAGCACCGCTAAACTATCGCAGGATAAGCTCTCACTTCTCCAATGCAAGAAGACATCCCGTGACTAAAGTCGTACGCCCGCATCATGGCGTCGATTATGCCGCACCGACAGGAACGCCTGTTGTGACGATAGCCGATGGCACCGTGATAGAAAAAGGCTGGGATAAAAAAGGCGGCGGCAACTACCTGAAGATAAAACATAACAGCACTTATACAACGACTTACATGCACCTCAACGGCTTCGCTAAAGGAATACAAAAAGGCAGCAAGGTGAAACAAGGCGACTTAATAGGATACGTCGGCAGCACAGGAATGTCGACAGGACCACACTTGGACTTCAGATTGAATAAAAACGGTAAATACATAAATCCGCTAACGTTTGAGTCACCGTCAGCAAATCCAGTGAGCAGCGAGAATAAAGTCGCTTTTGAAGAGAAAATCAATGAGTTTAAAGGAATATTGTAAGTTTAACGTCATGACGTTCAGCTTTATAAAAAAAATCCGCAATGCCATTAACATTGCGGATTTTTTGTTTATATCTTTCCTGATTATCTTATTTCACGAATTTGCCAGACAGCGCTGTTCCATCAACAACAGCTCTGTAAAGATAAATGCCTTGTTGTATATCATCGACATTTACTACATTATCAGAAATTCTATTCTTTAATGTACGACCATTAATATCGTATATTGTAATTTGTTCAACATTATCTTTAAAGATAAGTTGACTACCGTTAAAGACGACATTATCAGGAGATTGTAATTGTTCTACGCCAACGTAAGTAGGCAAATCCTTTTTAGCGAGACGATACAAGCCACTATTTTTTGTGTCTGAATAAGGAGGCTCATAAGCTGCAAGGTAGACATATTCATCATCAGAATTGAAGAACATAGGAACGAAATAATAACCAGTAGAATAAGGTATACCGTCATTTATAGCATACCAATCAAGGCCTGCATTGTCGGTATAATACAATCCTGTCGACTGCATTCCTACGAAAAGATAATCGCCATCAGCATATATAGCTCTGATGTTATTATCAATATTTCCTTCAGGACGTGGTAATTCACCCCATTCACCCTTTTCGTCAAGTGTAATTACAAAAGGATTGTCAACATTCTCATCTGGGGCACAACGTCCAGCACAGATTTTGTTTTGATATATTGTACCAACAGCCATGAAGTTACTGTCATCACGTATAATCTCCCATGAGTTTGTCTCTGGTAAATACTTAAAGACAAAATAAACACCAAAAGCATAGAGTTCACCGTTATAAGACATGAGATTATAAATGTTCTCAACGATAGGTTTGCCATCCATTTCAAATGACAGTGCATTTACGTCTGTTGCAGTCCAGGTGTCGCCGTTATCTTCAGAGTATACTACACCGCCACCGTTAAAATCGCCAGCAAATAATTTTCCATCATGTAAAGCCATGGCATAACATACTGTATATTCTATTTCACTACCCAACTGGTCAATAACAGCTTCAGAATAGCTGACAATTTCCCAAGTCAATCCGCCATCAGCAGAACGTGCGATATTAGCAGCGCCACCAGCAGCAAAGACATATTTATCATTCTCAACAAAGTAGTTGTAGATGTAATCTTGTACGGCAGTTTTCTCCCATGTCTGACCTTTATCGGTTGACACATAAATACCGCCATTCATTTCAAAAAGATAATCAGCTAACAGCAAATTACCGCTATTGGTAATATGGAAAGCATTAGTAGCACGAAGGTCATAAACCTTCTCCCAAGGACTGTTTTGTGCATAAGCTGACAATGCAAAATTTAAAATCAAAGTCATCATGATTGTTCTCATGATCTTGCTAAAATAATTGTTTTTCATAGGCATAAATTTTAAAAAGGTTATTAAAATTAAAAAGGTTATTAAAATTAAAAAAATGTATATTCCTACTTAACATATCTTCTTCACTGCAACTAGAGCTTCTCCTTTTTCTAAAGCCTCTCTTACTTTATCAAAACCTTTAACGACATGGAACTTGCCGTCTCTCTTTTCGACTTCAATGTCTTCTTCCGAATTATTATGATTTTCTTCTATGATAAGATTCTTTGGCGAAAGCCACACCTTATTATATTCCTTGCCTTGTTCAAAAGCGAAGAAACTTTTTAAGACAAGCTCATTGACTTGTTCCTTAGAAGCATGACTCGTATCGATGATGAAATCGTAATTGTTGTAATTATCAATATCAACATTATAGAAAGTCTTGTATCTCAACACCTCACTTTGACGTCGCTCGATAATTTCCTTCTTGGCTGTCGCCATATCAGAATAAGATTCGCTCACGCGTCCTTTGTCGTTGAATATTCTTTCCGTTGCAGTATCGACATCTACGTACATATAGATTTTAAATGACTTAGGTACGAAATGCCAAGCCAAACGCGAATCGAAGATGATGTTCTCTTCCTTCTCACCCATCTCCTTAATAGCATCATCAACCATATTATCATACTTAGGATTACTTTCTATGAACTGGTTGAACTCTTTTGCCGTCATGCCATGTTGCTCAGCTAATCTTCTGAAAATCAAACCTGCTGATTCTATTCTATAATTTATATTGCTAATCAAATGATTGGCTACCGTACTTTTACCGCTACCGAGATCTCCGGCGATTGTTATATTTATCATCTTATTTTATTTTTTATTATTCTTCAACATTGCTAATATCTGTCATCTTCTCAATAATATTCTTATTGATATTGACAAAGACTTTAAGAGGTGCCATCACAAGCACTATCATAAGTTCGAGGAAATAAATAGCCCAGACATGATTTTCAGCGGTAACAAACTGATAGATAAGAAGTATCACCGTAAATATCATAAATAGAAATTTACCGTAACGTCTTCTTCTAAATAATAATATCAAGCTTACTACCAACATACCGACAATAAACCAAAGTATTGCCGACATCAACATTGTCTGAAATAAAGTCTCGCCAGAATAGGCTGGATTATATACGCTTCTGTAATAGATACCAAAGACTGTGAGAAGTACAAAATATAACAAATAATACGTAAAAGCAAAAGTGCCAACGAGTTTAATGCCTAAAGTCAGTTTCCTTCCTCTGACAAAAATATCTGTTATATTTTGTTTCTTCTTTTTCATTTCATTACATTCTTATAATGTGAATAATACATAAACACAAATAAGGCTGTCCAGAAGATAGGTCCGAATGGGAAGCCACCGCCTATTTTAGATGTCACGAAAACTGATGTCGTGATAAGCATCAAAATCTGAGCGATGGTGTAAACGTGAAAACCTCTTTTCTGTAACTTCCACATCATCAAGACACCAACAAAGGAAGCGATATACAACGCCATCTCAAAGAAATAATATCCTCTACCTATTAACGCTGTCATCGACGATGCATTGACCATAATCTCCCAACTGTCGCCCATCTGTTCTGCCAAATCCTCAAACATTCCTTCGCCTTCGCTCATTTGCTTGAAGATACTCTGAAACATATCATAAAAAACAAAAGAGAAGAAGTTTGAAATGCCATTCCACACGGCGTTGATGAACGACAAAATACATAAGACCGTCAGCATCTCCGGACGTCTCGCAGGCTCTTCCTGCTCAATATTGTAATCTTCTTGATATTCCATGATTATAAGTCTACAAGTCTACAAGTCTACAAGTCAACGAGTCTACAAGCTTGTTGTCTTGTGGTCTCGTTGACTTGTAGTCTTATTTAAAGTTCAACATTATATTTTTGCAAAAAGTTCACCGACTTAGCTATCTCGGTGTACATGACTTTGTCAGTCTTGACGAACTCGACTTCTTTGCGATATTCTGCCACGAAATTCTCGATAGTCTCTGACGATTTCAATGGTCTTCTGAAGTCTAATGCCTGTGCTGCGTTGAACAACTCTATCGCCAAAACTCTTTCCAAGTTATCAGCTACGCGTAATGCTTTTGTTGCTGCGTTGGCACCCATACTGACATGATCTTCTTGTCCTTGTGACGATTCGATGCTGTCGACAGATGCTGGAGAACATAATTGTTTGCTTTGACTTACGATAGAAGCTGCTGCGTATTGAGGGATCATAAATCCTGAGTTGAGGCCTGGTTCTGCTACTAAGAATGAAGGAAGCTCGCGTTTGCCACCGATGAGCTGATAAACTCTTCTCTCGCTGATATTGCCGAGTTCCGCCATTGCTATCGCCAAGAAATCCAAGGTGATAGCGAGAGGCTGTCCGTGGAAGTTACCTGCTGAGATGACTAAATCCTCGTCAGGGAAAATTGTAGGGTTGTCGGTGACAGCGTTAATCTCATTCAAAAATACTGAAGCTACATAGTCGATAGCGTCTTTTGATGCGCCGTGAACCTGAGGTATGCAACGGAATGAATAAGGATCTTGTACGTGTTTCTTCTCACGTGCAATCAACTCACTGCCTTTTAAGAAATTACGGAAACGCTCAGCAGTCTTGATTTGTCCTTTATGATGACGGATTTGATGTACTTGATCGAAGAAAGGTTCGATGCGACCGTCGAAAGCGTCTAATGAGACAGCACCGATGAGGTCGGCAAGATATGAGAGACGGAATGCCTTTAACAAGACGTATGTTCCGTATGAGCTCATGAACTGTGTTCCATTGAGAAGTGCCAGACCTTCCTTAGATTGAAGTGTGATAGGCTCCCAGCCAAATTCTTTCATAACCACTTCAGCAGGAACTATTTCGCCTTTATAATGAACTTCGCCAAGACCGAGCAAAGGTAACATCAAGTTAGCCAATGGTGCTAAGTCGCCCGATGCTCCGAGTGAACCTTGGTTATAGACTACAGGAAGCACGTCGTTGTTGAAGAAGTCGATGAGACGTTGTACCGTAACGACTTGCACGCCGGAGTTACCGTAAGAAAGACTTTGAACCTTCAATAAGATCATGATGCGGATAATCTCTTTCGGGACGAGTTCGCCAGTGCCGCAAGCGTGCGACATCACCAAGTTCTTTTGAAGTGTACTTAAATCCTCTTTTGAGATATTATGATTGCATAAAGAACCGAAACCCGTTGTGATACCGTAGATTGGAGTTGTCTGAGTCTCCATTTTCTTATCTAAATAATCGCGGCATTTCTGGATACGAGCCTTAGCGTCGTCTGATAAAGCGAGTTTATAATCTTTTGTTACTATTTCATTAACTCTTGCAAATGTTAATGTCTCTGCTGAAATATAATGTGTATTCATGTTTATATGTTTGTTTTGTTAATTATTTCTCATTTTTTATGAGACGTATCAATGTGTATCATTGTAAGTTGCATTGATGCGTCTCTACAATTGTCAATTGTTAATTGTTAATTTTATTTAATAGTTCCTCTGCGCTGACATTCTCCTGTCTTCCTTCTTTCATCCATTTCACGGTGAAAGTCTTGTTATTCATCTCGTCTTCGCCAGCCATGACGACTACAGGTATTCCGCGTTGGTCGGCATATTTCATCTGTTTCTGAATCTTAGCTGAGTCGGGATAAATCTCTGCGTTGATGCCGTTTCTTCTAAGTTGTTGAAGATAAGGCAGGCAGTAACGTTCTTCATTTTTTCCGAAGTTAAGGAAGATGACTTCAGTACTGTCGACGTTTCTCTCTGGGAAGAGGTTCAGCTCTGTGAGTACGTCATAGATACGGTCGGCGCCGAAGCTGATACCCACGCCAGACACGCCTTGTAGTCCGAAGATGCCAGTGAGGTTGTCGTAGCGACCGCCGCCTGAGATGCTGCCCATCGCCACGTCTTTCGCCTTGACTTCAAAGATAGCTCCGGTGTAGTAGTTCAAGCCGCGAGCGAGAGTGAGGTCGAGTTCATATTCGATGCCAACATTCATATCGTCAATGTAATCGAACAATGTCTCCAATTCTTCTATTCCCTTCTCTCCCACTTCTATTCCAGCCATAAGTGATTTAAGCTGAGCAAACTTCTCACGAGCATCGCCTTTCATAAATAATATCGGCTGTAGCTTCTCTATTGCGTTTTCGTCTAAACCTTTCTGAGCAAGTTCTGCATTAACCGCTTCAATTCCAATCTTGTCTAATTTGTCGATAGCGACGGTGATGTCGACCAAAGCGTCAGGTTTACCGATATATTCTGCTATGCCAGCAAGTACTTTTCTGTTATTTATCTTTAAGACTACGTTAATCTTCAGCGCATTAAAAACCTCATCGACTATCTGTACAAGTTCGGCTTCGTTGAGGAGCGAGTTACTTCCAACAATATCGACGTCGCATTGATAGAACTCACGGTAGCGACCTTTCTGAGGACGGTCGGCACGCCATACAGGTTGAATCTGATAACGGCGGAACGGGAACGAAATCTGATCGCGATATTGCACCACGAAACGAGCGAAAGGCACTGTGAGGTCATAACGCAGACCTTTCTCGCAAATCTTACCTGCAATCTTCTCCGAATGAAGCGTCTCGCCATTCTGTTCCACGCCCGACATGAAGTCGCCGGAGTTCAATATTCTGAACAGAAGTTTGTCGCCTTCCTCTCCGTATTTCCCGAGAAGAGTGCTGAGATTCTCCATAGAAGGAGTCTCAATAGGTTGAAAGCCAAAACGTTTAAAAACTGTCTTTATAGTGTCAAAAATATAATTACGACGAACCATGACTTCAGGTAAGAAGTCACGCGTTCCTTTCGGTATTGAAGGTTTCTGAGCCATTTGTTATTTTTTTAAATAGGAAACAAAGATAGGAAAATAATTCATAATGCATAATTCATAATGCATAATTTTTTAATATCTCTACTTGTTGTCTCGTTGACTTGTTGACTCCTAAAGACATATAACAACATATAATTACAATCCCCAAAAAATATCCCAAAATGTAATGAACAAGATATTTTTCTCTATCACATATTTTTGCGTCGTAAAACAAAACATTTACTATGCTGAATCTATTTACGAGAAAAACTAAGAAATTCCTTATGACAACAGTCTTGTTTCTGACGACTTTTGTAGTTTATTCCAACCCTCCTGAGAATCCTCCATCAGAAAAAACGACAGTCAGTGGAAAAGTTCTTGATAAAAAAGGTTCGCCTGTAGCATTCGCGACCGTCTTCATAAAAGACAGCACACACGGCACCATGGCTGACGAAAACGGCAACTATTCTCTCAAGGTTCATCTCGGCTCTCATATATTGTGCGCCAGCATGCTCGGCTACGAAGACCATGAAAAGGAAATTAATGTGAATGCAAAAACACCTACAAAAATAGATTTTATTCTTAGTGAAAGTTCTATCTTGCTCGACAATGTTGTCGTCACCGCATCTGGAATTGAACGTGTCAAGACCTCAGCTTTCAACACTGTGGCTGTCGACACACGCGATATGCAGAACACTACCAAGAACCTCAGCGACGCTCTTTCCAAGTCGCCAGGCATGAAGCTACGCGAGTCGGGTGGCGTAGGTTCCGATATGTCGGTAATGCTCAACGGCTTCTCCGGCAAACATATCAAGGTGTTTATCGACGGCGTGCCTCAAGAAGGCGTGGGCAGTTCTTTCTCTCTCAACAACATTCCCGTCGGTTTCGCTGAACGCATCGAGGTTTACCGCGGCGTAGTGCCTGTAGGCTTCGGCTCCGATGCCATAGGCGGAGTGATAAATATCGTCACTAACAAGAAACGCCGCTCATGGTTCGCCGACGCTTCATATTCATACGGCTCATTCAACACTCATCGTTCTACCATCAACGCTGGACAGTCATTAGAAAACGGATTCACATGGGAAATCAACGCCTTCCAAAATTATTCCGACAACAATTACTTCGTCGATGCTCCTGTGGAGAACTTCGAGACAGGTCTCATCGACAAGTCGAAAAAACAACACGTCCAACGTTTCAACGACACTTATCATAACGAAGCCGTCATCGCTAAAATAGGTCTCACCAATAAAAAATGGACCGACCGTCTCATCTTAGGCCTCACCTATTCGCAGATGTACAAGGAGATACAGACAGGAGTGCGTCAGGAGATAGTATATGGAGCGAAACATCGTCACGGCAACTCGCTCATGCCTTCGTTGGAATATGTAAAAAGAAATTTGATTCTGCCTGGTCTCGACCTCACCTTGACAGCTAACTATAACAAGAACGCCACAACTAACGTTGACACTTCACAATACAAGTACAATTGGATTGGTGATACTAAGCGTCTGAACTCTCCAGGCGAGCAGTCGTACCAATTTTCGCGTGCCGATAACGACAACTACAACACTACGGCGAACCTTAACTATCGTATCGGTCACGCTCATCTTTTCACCTTAAATAATGTCTTCAACGCTTTCACTCGTTCCAACACCTCGCTCTTAGCCGCTGAGGAACAGACCGACCCCATCGCAAAACGAACACATAAAAACATAACGGGCTTTCAATACCGACTGATGCCGTCTCACGTGTGGAACCTCACAGTCTTCGCTAAATATTATAATCTGTATGTCTCCGGACCTATCGCCGTTGACGAGAACGCGACGGACTTCGTGGAGACAACACGCTCGGAAAACGCTCTTGGTTACGGTATCGCCGGAACATATTTCATAATACCTGAGCTTCAGACAAAACTATCATACGAGAAAGCTTATCGTCTGCCGACAATAGAAGAGATGTTCGGCGATGAAGATCTTGAGATGGGCGACATAGGGATACGCCCGGAAAACAGCCATAACTTCAATCTTAACATCTCATATAACTTCTTTATAGACAAGAAAGAAAATCATAACATCTATATTGAAGGAGGCTTGGTATATCACGACACCCGCGACTATATCCAACGTAATATCGTCGACATCAGCGGAGGCAAGTCGGCAGCAACATATATCAATTACGGAAGAGTGAAGACCATCGGCGGCAACGTATCACTGCGCTACACTTTCTCAAAATGGCTCTCCATTGGCGGCAACGCCACATATATGGACATTCGCGACAATATGCCTATCGCCATCGGCACTGAGTCGATGCCTAATCTCGGATATAAGGACAGGATGCCTAACATACCTTATTTCTTTACCGATGCCGACGTGACTTTCACTTGGAATGACTTCATGAAAAAAGATAACGACTTGTCAATCATTTACGACAACTCTTATCTGCATAAGTTCTATTATTATTCGTCGCGCATTGGAAGTAACAAAGATGATTATATGGTTCCAAACCAACTGTCGCATAATGTCTCACTGAATTATTCTTTGAAGAACGGGAGATATAACCTTTCGGTAGAATGCCGCAACCTCACCAACGAGGATTTATATGACAACTTCAGCTTACAGAAAGCAGGACGCGCCTTCTATGCGAAGATAAGAATCGCAGTTGGCAATTAATGTAGTGACGCGTCAATGATACAGATAAAACAAACAAATATTATCAACATAATTTTAAAATAACATTACAATGAAAAAAACTATCAAATCTTTAAAAACTTCATTGCGTCTTTACGCAACAATGATCTTAACTCTTGCTGTAGTTGCAGCATTCTCATCATGTAAACCTGATGATGACGACCCGACAAATCCTGATAACAACGAGAAAGGAACTTACGTCATAGCGTCACAAGGGCAGTTCTCCAACACTACGACTAACGCCTTGCTGACAGCTGTTTCTTTGGATAATGGCACCGTAGGAATGGAAAACGGCTTGGTAAACGACGGTGCTACCCAGTGGGTGTTTTACGGCGATAAGTATCTCTATGCTTTGTCATACAACCAAGGCAACGCTGGTCTCACACGCTCTTTCATCATGGATTCAGACTATAATCTCAAGGCTCGTTCTGGCGAATATGCGGTGCGCCGTTTCACCACATTCGGAATCTACGACGACTACGTAATGACATTCTCTACCGGCGACGGTCCTACCGAATGGGCTGATGAGAACGGTTACATACCACAGTCGTTCTTGGTATCGAAGTTAGATGTGAAAGCAGAGACTTACACTACAAATAACACCTTAGAAGAACATTATCTCTCTGAGAATTTCCTCGGCAACGGAGAATATGTCACTCTCGCCGGCATTCAAGAACGTAACGGAAAATTGTTCTCCGCCGCCGTACCAATGGGCTTGAGTCAATATGGTGTCAAAGACGGCGACGGCAAATGGATACTTCCTGGTAACGAAGACTTGGTGACGACAGAAGCTGGCGGTTCGGGAAGCAGCTCCTATGATGTTGATGAACTACAATGGACACAACACCCTAACGAATGCTGGATCGCTATCTTCGACAACGAGAATCTTACAGGCAAAAAACTCATCAAGACCGACAAGATCAGTTATGCCTGCGGTCGCAGAAAATCGCAATATTATCAGATGACATGGGCGACAGACAAGGGCGACATCTACGTCTTCTCTCCTTCATACGCCAAAGCTATGAAAGACGTTCGTCAGCAGACTACGCTGCCCGCTGGAGTGATGCGCATCAAGAACGGAACAGAGTCGTTCGATGAAAGTTATTATGTAGATTTCGAAGCCTTGTCAGGCGGACTCTCATTCTTACGCACATGGCACATTGGCGACGACAAATTCCTGATGCTGATGTACGACAAACCTATAACTCCAGCCAACGACATGACAGCCAACAGACTCGCCATCTTCGACGCTGAAGAAGGTATCTTGACAAACGTAACAGGACTTCCATCAGCTGATGTTTTGTCGGGATTCGGCAACGCTCCTTACGCCGAAGACGGAAAGGTTTACATCGCTGTGACGACAACAGACGCTTACCCAGCAGTTTATGTCATCGACTCTAATACCGGCATCGCAGAAAAAGGCTTGACAGTTGAAGCAACACAAATCAGTGGCGTAGGTCGTCTAACACCATTAAACTAATCACGATGAGAAAGATTTTTAAAGAACTGCACATCTGGCTATCATTGCCATTAGGTTTGGTAATGTCAGTTATATGTTTCTCCGGCGCGATGCTTGTCTTCGAGAAAGAGATCACAGAGATGGTTCAGAAAGAATATTATTTTGTGGATAAGGTATCTGACGATGCCTTATCCATCGAGCAGGTCGAGGCTTTGGTGAAACCTACTTTGGCAGACGATGTCGAGATAAAAAACGTAGAAGTCTCGGAAGATCCTGAGCGTTGCTATAAGGTCAACCTCTCTAAGCCGAAACGTGCGGCTGTCTTCGTGGATCAATATTCGGGAGATATTAAAGGTCAGCCAGAGCGACTTCCATTCTTCAGGACTATGTTCAGACTGCATCGTTGGCTCATGGACACGCGTCCCGACGATGGAGGCATCTTCTGGGGTAAGATGATCGTCGGCGTGAGCACGCTACTGATGGTTATTATCTTAATCAGCGGGATAGTGATATGGATTCCTAATAACATCAAGAATCTGAAAACACGTCTTACCATCAACTTCAGAAAAGGCTGGCGACGTTTCTGCTACGACCTTCACGTTGCTGGCGGCATCTTCGCCGTACTGCTGCTTCTCGCCATGGCACTGACGGGATTGACGTGGTCGTTCGAATGGTATCGCGACGGATTTAACGACTTGTTCGGCGAACTTATCTCAAGAAAGACCATCCGCGCCATCCATGTCGGAAGCTGGGGTGGCTTGACAACCCGCATCTTATGGTTTGTAGCAGCGATGATAGGAGCCACACTTCCACTGACAGGATATTATCTTTTCTTCAAGAGAAAATTCGGAAAAAGGAAGAAATCATAATTCATAATGCATAATTCATAATGCATAATTTTTTAATATCTCTACTCGTTGACTTGTTGACTTGTTGTCTCGTTGACTTGTTGACTTATTGACTCTCATAACGCAGGCGTTCCGTTTCACTTCACACCTGACTATATTTCTCACGCCCTTACAGGGCTCATTGTCTCATACGACCTCCATCACTCCACAACCAAAAAAGACGTGTCAATTACATCGTGTTTATTTTCATCGGTGTAATCGACGCGTCTCTACTTGTTGACTCGTTGACTTATTGACTTATTGACTCTCATAACGCAGGCGTTCCGTTCCACTTCACACCTGACTATATTTCTCACGCCCTTACAGGGCTCATTGACTTATACAAACTCCACAACTTCATCACTCCATCACTCCACAACTAAAAAAGACGTGTCAATTACATCGTGTTTATTCTCTTTGGTGTAATCGACGCGTCTCTACTCATTGACTTGTTGACTTGTTGACTTAAAATAACACCAGCACCTTATCGATTCTCGCGGCGTCCATATCCATAATCTCGAAGGTGAAGTCGTGCCATTTTATCTTCTGACCTTCTTTCGGTATCTCTTCCAAAATATCTATTATCAAGCCGCTGATAGTGTTGAAGCTGATGTCTTCATCGAACAAATCCTCCTTATCGAAGTAAGCAAGAAAATCATAGAAAGAATAGCGACCGTCGACGATATAGGAGCCGTCATCTCTTCTGATAATATCGGCAAGTTCGTCTTCTTCGAGCATCTCTCCCACTATCGCCTCCATAATATCTTTCAAAGAAACGATGCCGACAACACAACCGAACTCATCAGTAATGAGCGCCGATTTTATCCTCTCTTTCTTAAAAAACTCCAAAGCCTTGTTAAGATTCATATTCTCAGGAAGATAATAGGCTTTAGTAACGATTTTTTCCAAAGAGAAATCGTTTCTCTGAACAGCGAGGAAGAGAGCTTTCAGATGAACGAAACCGATAATATGATCCAATTTTCCCGATATAACAGGATAAGTATTGTAAAGCTTATCGCCAATTTTATCTTTCAAAACGTCTTTAGAATCATGAATATCGAGCGTGATGATTTCCGAACGATGTGTCATAATGGAAGAAATCTTTCTGTCGCCGAGGTCGAAGACGCGTTCCACAATATCGTGTTCTGTCTCATCGAGTTCGCCATCGTCTAACGACTCTTTCATCATCGCCTTGATTTCCTCTTCTGTCACAGGACTGTCCTTAGTCTTATCCAAGCCTAACAGCTTCGCGATAAACGAAGAGCTCTTTGCCAAGATCCACACCAAAGGATAAGCCACCTTCGACATGAACATCATCGGTCGCGCGATGAACTTAGCTATGCTTTCAGCCTTCGCCATGCCGAGACGTTTCGGCACGAGTTCGCCGATGACCAAGGTCAAATATGTGACCAATATCACGATAACAGCCTTAGAAAGCGCATAGGCGTATGGTGACAGGAATGTGATTTTCTCGACATATACTGCGAGGTCAGCGGCAAAAGCCTCACCAGAGAAGAGACCCGTGAGGATACCTATCAATGTTATTCCAATCTGTAATGTTGAAAAGAAATTATCGGGATTATCGGCGAGTTCGAGGGCTGCCTTAGCTTTTTTATTTCCATTTTTGGCATCGGTTTCTAATTTGGTCTTACGCGCAGAGACGACAGCCATCTCCGACATAGACAGGAATCCGTTGATAATGATAAGGATTAGTACTATAAAAAATTCCATTTACAAAACTATTGTTAATTTTTTAACACCTAACGAGACTAATTGTTTTTTTATTGCAATTATAGGACAAAAATACATAAAAATCAGATGATTTACAACATGTGTAAAATAATCTATTGATTAAACAAATAAATCATATATTTGTGGTATCTATATGACTGATGCGCAGTCGCTCAACAGTTATATCTTTTACTTGGCAAAATATTGACAAATCAAATGAACAAAAGACATCTCCTGACTTTCGCCGCCTTGCTTTGGGGAATCCCCGGAGTCATAATATCAGTCAAAGGAATCTCCGCCTACACGCAAATCTCTGCCAGCGAGCTATGGTACCTTCTCATTATCACAGCCTTAGTCCTCTGCGGATTTTATTTCATGTTCAGAAAAATCGTCAATAAATATTCAGAAAGAATCTCATCCTTGAAAGGAAAGATAAATCTGTTACATACATTTCCTGTCAAAGGCTGGGTGCTGTTGGTCTTTATGATTTCGCTCGGCATCTTGCTGAAGAACATCCCGAATATCCCGTTAGAGTTCATCGCCTCATTCTATTCAGGACTCGGTCCAATGCTCGTCGTCTCGGCAGTAAGATTCTTGTCCGCAAAATGACACGAAAAAGGGTATCCACTAATAGTCACGAAATTACACGAAAAAGGGTATCCACTAATAGTCACGAAATTACACTAATGATTTTGAGGCTCAGTGTATCGCGATGACCTGTACAGACATTAAACTATCCATTGTTAATTGTTAATTGTTAATTGTTAACTGTAAATTGTAAATTTCTTTGGGCGTTCCGGCGAAGCCGTCGGGCTTTCCGCTATATCTTTTTCCGCTACGCTCCAAAAGGATGCCGCTCCAATCCCTAACGCATTGGCGGCTGCCAAGAAAACAAATCCGTGGGATAAAAATATTCCCCACTGATGACACAAATGAACACAGATAACATGTAACCAAATCTGTGAGAATCTGTGAAAATCCGTGGGAGGAAAGAACATTTCCCTCTGATGACACAAATGGGCACGGATGTCTGTAATTGAAAGTTGAGTGTCGCGAACTGAAAATTCTTTATTTTTCATTCTTCTGGCAGCTGAAGAAAGTCTTTGGCGTTTCTATGTGAGATGACGCTTTTTCCTATCTTAGCTTCTAACTGTTCGCGTGCTATCTTTGCGACTTCACCTCCTTCTTTTGCAACCACCTTGCTCTCTTCAAATCCTGAAGGGTCTTTCTCCTTGGATATTTCCGTCGTTGATGCTTCCGCTAAACTATTAAGAACCAATTCTACATTTGTCATATTATCACGAAGACTTTCCTTCCTCAATCCTTTGAACTGCTTGTATTCCTTTGTCTTGAATCCGCTCCATTCTTTTGTGATAATATCGGTAAGTGTCGCATACTGATAATTCTCCGTTACTCCGGTGCGGTTCCATTCATCGGTCAGTTCTTTGCGTATCTCGATGCTTTTCAGTCGTTGGTTGATCCACGAATCGGAATAGCCGAGACGTTTGTAGTCGAGCATGGCTTGTTCTATGGAGAGTTCCGGGTCTTGCATCTGATCGAGTCGGGTGCTTGCTACCTGCGACATCCATATCTTGAACGGCTCTGCTTTTGGCGACGGTATCGACTGAATCAGACGAAACAATTGTTCTGTATCAGCCACATCCGTAAGTCGCATCTTGCCGTCAGCTGCCTGAAGTTTGAACTGGTTACAATTTGTAACCGTTTCGTTTCCTTCATTCTTCAGACGATTTTTCAATACTTTCCAATAGTTTCTTGATAGCTGATAATCATCCTGTTCCGTCAAAACAGCGACGACATCAACGATTGCGAAATACCATTTTTCTTGTTCCTCGTCCCAGATTGTGCGGACTTTCTTCTGCTCAAATAATTGTAATGCTTGTTTCTTTGTCATAAATCTTGTGTTTGAAGTTACTTTGCAAAGATACTGTCTTTCCTCCTCCCTGTCAAGAGAAATAAAGTTAATCTTTTTTAACATTTAGAACATTTCTTTTCTCTTTTTTCCCGCAAAAAAGAGAAACAGAAAAAGCTCGCCACTGCGGATAAATCTGCTAAAATTTTATCGTCTCCGCTGAACAAAAATAAACTCGCTGCGCTCAGACAGTATTTTTGTTTTAACCGCTCCGTCAATAAAATTTCTTAACGCGATTTCTCCGAGGCGGCAGAAAATAATCCAATGAGTAAAATTTCCGCTAAATCCGTGAAAATCTGTGAAATCTGCGGGAGAAAAAATATTCCCCACAGATGACACAAATGGGCACGGATTCTTTGTCCACGAATGGACACGAAATTTACGCGAAATGATTTTGGAGGTTCCACCTATCACGATAACCTATGCGGACATTAAACCATCCATTGTTAATTGTTAATTGTACATTATTTTGGGCGTTCCGGCTACGCCGTCGGGCTTTCCGCTATATCTTTTTCCGCTGACGCTCCAAAAGGATGCCGCTCCAATCCCTAACGCATTGGCGGCTACCAAGAAAACAAATCCGTGCAAATCAGTGAAATCCGTGGGAGAAAAAATATTCCCACTGATGACACAAATGAACACGGATAACAGTAACCAAATCTGTGAAAATCCGTGAAATCCGTGGGAGAAAGATATTTCCCACTGATACCACAAATGGGCACGGATATTATGCGTATATTTGTCGTGTTTGTAAACAAAGTACAATAACAAACTAAAAATCAAAAAATATGAAAGAATATCAGTTAACTTATCAGATTAGAGGTGCTATCTACGACACCTACAACGCTCTTGGTCCTGGATTATTAGAGTCTGTTTATGAAGAAGCTTTGGTCTATTTTCTATGTAAACGAGGATTGCTTGTTGAACGACAGGTTCAAGTGCCACTAATTGTAGATGGAAACTTCCTTGAAACTCAATTAAGAATAGATCTGCTTGTGGAACGACGTGTTATTATTGAAATTAAATCAGTGCTTGATATGCGTGATGTGTTCCATTTGCAGTTGCTAACATATCTCAAACTTACCAAGCTGCACAGAGGGATACTTGTCAACTTCAATACGGATAATATAGAAGAATCTATCTGGGTAAAAGTTAATGGATACAACACTAATGCTATTTTACCCACAAGCATAATACCCAAGGATAATTTATAATTAAATCCGTGCAGATCAGTGAAATCCGTGGGAGAAAAGAACATTCCCCACTGATGACACAAATGAACACGGATAACATGTAACCAAATCTGTGAAAATCTGTGAAATCCGTGGGAGGAAAGAACATTTCCCTCTGATAACACAAATGAACACGGATAACATGTAACCAAATCTGTGAAAATCTGTGAAATCCGTGGGAGGAAAGATATTTCCCACTGATGCCACAAATGGGCACGGATTTCTGTAATAAATATTAATTTATTTCACTTCGATAAACATAAATTGGTGTTCCTTCTGCAACTGGAGATTTTGTCACTTCATGAATTTCATTATGTTTATCATTAATTATCTTTTCTATGTCTATATTTCCAAATATTTTCTTTTCTGACTCTCCAATTATGTTGTAAATATAATATTGATTATTGGCGTTGGAGTCGCTTACAGGATAAGACATTTTCTTCATTTTCTCGGTATCCCAAATATGATGGTTGTCACTCAATATGTATATGCGATAATCGCTCATATTTTTCATATTGTACAAGACAAGATATGAAGCTGATATAATTTGTTTATTTCTTTTTACAGCACCAGTACGATTGCCTAAACGCACATTGTATTTCTTGTTCTCAACGATCCATTTCAAATGGTCTTCACTTCTATAAGTTCCAAATAAGACAGATTCGTCACTTGTTTTGTATTGCTTGTATTTACTAGGTGATTTTTTGTATTCAACTTCACTTTCCGCTGCTATCTGTATTTCTGCATCAAAATATTGATATTGAATGTGACGCTTAATTTCATTTGGGTTAGTTCCTAAATGATAATCATAAATGTAAAAATCATCCTCTATCAGTGAAATAAGAGTTAAATTTTCAAATTGAAACTTCTTGTCCTTATCGAGAGCTAGAATCACAAGTTCATCGGTGTCTTCAGGCTTGTAAATCTTTCCATTTAATTTTTTGAAATGCTTGTCAACAGCGTCTTTATATAATCCACAAAACGAAATGTTAGAAAAAAATAAAACGAAACGATTGTTTTTATAAAACGAAATGTATCATTGGGTGTCCCCCTCCCTACTAAAAAAATCGACCGGCGAAGCCGGTAATATAAATGGCGTTAGAACATTATTCTAACGCCATTCGTTTTTGTCGCTTCGCTCCCGCTTTACGCTACCGCCGTCGCTGCTTTATAGGCAGCGACGCTCGTCGCTTTAACGATTTTGCCGCGGAAAGCCAGACGCGACCCGATGCTCGTGTACGAGTACGAAGCATCGTAAACCGCATTCGC
>SUWV01000049.1 GCA_015061315.1 Lentimicrobiaceae bacterium | reverse complement strand
TCATAGTTCATCTTGCCGTTTTCAAGTCCTTTCACACGAAGACATTTGTTGTTGTATGTCTTTATGTTATAATGCGTCACGATAATAAGACTCATGGCTTTGTCTTGTAGCAACTTCACTAAGGACGAGACTAAGGCTGTGCCTTCTGTTGGATTTGTGCTGCGTGCCGGCTCGTCGATGAGAGCGAGTATTTTCTTGTCGTCGTGCGATACTTTGATAACGGCGTCGATGTTTTTCATCTCTGCCGCGAATGAAGATAGTCCTTTGTTCAGGGATTGATCATCGGTGGTGAGACAGAATATCTCGTCGTAAATCATCATCTCGGCTGAGTCTGCTGGTATGCCGAAACCGAATTGCATCAGATATTGACTCATAGCCAAAGTCTTGAGAACTATTGTCTTGCCTCCCATATTGGCTCCCATAATGATGACCGGCTTCATGCCGAATTGTATATCGACTTTCTGATATTCTCTTTTCTCTTTGTCTAAAATATTTTTAACTTCAGGATGAAATATTCCTTTGTAAGTGGCGACATTATCGTTGGAAATCGTCGGGAAACAGAGTCCGAGTTCTTTCATCTGCAATGCCTTAGCGAGATTCAGATCTACATCTGCCAAAGCGTTCAAGGCTTCACATAAGGTAAAGGCAAATGGCTTCAATGCTTCCGAGAGTTTCGCTCTTACCGCGTCTTCAACTTCCATCACCTTGTTATAAATCTCTTCCTGATAGAAATCCTTTTCTTTCAATTTCCTACGTAAGACAGCGAGTTCTTCGGAATATGAATCATAGATATAGAAGGTAGCGATGCGAAGTCCGTCGGGATCTAAAATCTTGACGACATCTTCGAGTGTCGGTATTTCGATGACGTTAATAAGATTTAACTTTTCTAAAATATTTTTAACGTCGGCGGAGAGCAGCGCGAGACTTTTCACTTCATAAAGTTCGATGTCATCGATGACTGTCGAGGAACTGAGACGTGAGATGGTGTTATTGATGTCTTTCAGCTTACATAGTTTGAACTGCAAAGTCTGAATCGCATTCTTATTATCGTCATTTTCAACGGCATGATAAAACTCTTTCAACACGGAATATGATTTCTCGATTGATTCTCTGTCGTGCATCATCGTGCTTTCCAACAAGAGTTTTCTTGAATATGAGGAATGGGTACAGAGTTCATCCAAGATGAAACGCAGTCCGCATGGTGAATCTATGAGTTTTCTCAGTTGCATAGTTTTTAAGGAATAATGTGATTGGCAAATTTAAGAAATTTTTGTGAAACAGCATGATGTGTATTTCCAAGATAAATCTTATCGATCTTACCCAACGAACTCACTCCAAAACTATCGTCTCGCAATATTGAAAATTATGGTAGAGATATGACACATTACGCCATTGAAAATTAACAAACATTGATGTGTCTCAATCGAATTGAAAATTGAATGATAAATCAATTTAGTCAGTATAATAAAAGCCGCCACAATGATGTGACGGCTCAATACTACAACTAAAAATTAACTAATTATGAATTTTTATTCTTTCTTCTCAAGGCATAGGCTAATCCTAAACCTGATAGTAGTAGTACTCCACTGCCAATTGATGCCTCACCGTTTACGTCAAAATCGAAACCATGTGAGGCTGGAAGGGTTGGCAAAGTCCCCCATTCATCAGAGCCTCCTCTGTAATCTTCATGGTTGTGATACGTGAAGAAGCTGTCCTTCTGCGCATTAAGACTCATGCAAAGTCCAAATGCTAATATTGTCGTGATTATTAGTTTTCTCATAGTAATTTCTTTTTTAGTCACCGAGACTCCATGTCACCGAGTCGCTTAGTTCTTGGTGACTCAGCGACTTGGTGTCTTGGTGACTTATTTTTTATAATATTATCTTTTGTACTTTAACATCATTACCATTAATACATCTTACCAGATAAGCTGCGTTAGTGAATCCGCTTACGTTGATTCTGTTGTTGTCGCTTCTCACATCGTTGCTATAGACTATCCTTCCCATCACGTCGATAATCTGGATTGTTCCTTCAGCGTTGATGATAAGATCTTCTCCAGAAACGTATGCGAAATGGCTGTTAGCTATTGGCTGTTGGCTATTGGCTTTCAACAGAACAAAACGCTCTGGGTTGTCGGCTGTCGTAGCCATGAAAGTATAACTCTCTTCTAAGATGTTGACTTTCTCTCCCGTCTCTTTGTCCAAAAGATACAACTCGCCATCAGAATAATTCTCGCTGCTCAATGTGATTGTGTATTGTCCCATTGTCTTAGCTTCGAAACTGACAGGAATCTCATTAGCGTTTTCATCTACCATAGCGATTGCGTAATCTGTGTCGCCTTGCGGTATATATAATAAAGGTATGTTCTCGTTTTCGTGGTTTATCTTATCGAGACCTACACCTTCGCCGAACATCACAAATGCTCTGTCGGAATAGTTAGCGTTTGAAATGTTCAATGAAATTATTGATTTTTTAGACGTGTCAATGTTTGTTGATTTTGTAGGTATCATTGACGCGTCTCTACTGATTGTCAACGTTCCTGCATCTGTCGTCTTTATCAAAGCGCCTTGTCCTGCCTTGATTACGTCTCCTTCATTTCCTAATGTAGCACCCCATGCACCTTCGCCATTGAGGACGTAATAGCCGTTTGCAAGTTCTCCGTTATCAACAGTGAAGTGTGAGGCATCGATGTCGTGTGTGAAAGGATTACCGATGAGATGGAATCCTGTGAGCACCTCACCTTGAGCTGTGAGATTGTAACTTACGGCATCGGTGTTTAATGTTCCTGTAAATTCCAAAGTGACATCTTCGGCATTAGCGTATAAGTAACCACGACCTGGTTCTATAGTCTGGAAGTTGGTGCTGTTCTCACCTTCCTTAGCGTTCTGCCATGTATATGAAAGCTCATCATAACGATATAAATCGTAATCTGATTCTGTAGTCAGCAAGCCGGCGACTGAGCCTGTCGAAGTCACATCTTTCAATGGAGAAGCGACAGTGTACCATACGTTCCCGTTTCCGTTCCCGTTCTCGTTTCCGTTCTCGTTCCCGTTCTCGTTCCCGTTTCCGTTCCCGTTCCCGTATCCCATAATCTCTTTCTCCAAAGTAGCTTCGTTATAAGCCTTGTTGTGATAGAGTTGTCCTCCGTCTTCGATGGTGAGGCTTCCATATACTTCGTCATTTAAACCGCAGTAGCCGAACGACTCTATTGTGAGAGTCTTGCTGTCTGTTATTGCCAATGCAGTGTTGAGAGCTACTCTGTCGGTAGCTGTTGGCTCGATGCCGCCGCTAAGACCTACCCAGTGGTTGACAGATGTTGTCAATGGTGTGTATGTAGGCATACTGACGAGT
>SUWV01000035.1 GCA_015061315.1 Lentimicrobiaceae bacterium | reverse complement strand
CCAAGAAACCTGGTACATACAAATCTTCCACCGCGTCATAGCCACGTTCAAACTCTCTGAGATAGAACACTTTGTTATACCAATGAGGTGCGTGAGTATATTCAGAGCTTTTTGAAGTCTGCAAGAAGAGAGAATCGTAGTTCTCATACATCTGCCACGAAGCGCCGTTTTTTATTGGAGTATATTTTCTATTAGCGACATAATTTTCGTGAGTGAGCATGTGTACGTTACGGAAAGCGAGGAAAGGCAGCAGACGCAACGTGATAGGCTGAGCAGCCTCTTCCACGAAGTAACGTATATAGATACGGCTGTCATTTTCAGCGAAGATATATTCTTTAGTGATGCGAGTCCCTCCCACCCTATATGTCAGTTTCGGTATCGGCTCTGCGGAGAATTCTCTTATGTATTTATGTCCGTGAGGCATGATGGTTCCGTCTTCATACTGGTGAACGCCGAAATGGAATTCCTCTTTATTCACGATGACTGTCTCGTCGATAGACGAAAGAAGCACGTGGTTGTTATTATCGAGTTGAGGTTGCGGCACGACTAACAGTCCGTGATACTTTCTTGTATTGCAACCGATGATTGTAGTATTGCAAAAGGCACCTGAACGATTAGAACGTAAAATCTCTTTGTTCATAGTAAATTCAAGGTTTACCAAATGCTGTTTATCAAAAGAAATATATGCCATTGTAAATAGAATTTCAATAATTTCACAATCCTGCAAAGTTATGATAATAATTAAAAAAAACAAATATTTTGGGCGTTAATTTTTATCTAAAATAATAAAAAAAAGGAACTGCAAACAACATTTAGTTTACAATTCCAATTATGCATTATGAATTATGAACTTTTCACCATTTCGGTGTTATTCCCAAAAATATCTCGAAGTTTATTCCTGGCATCGGGCGCGACAAGACTGAAAGATATTCTTCATTGAAGAGATTGTTGACTGCTCCTTTGATAGAGAAATCTGCCCATTTGCAAGAAAGCATCTTCTCCAAAGAGATATTGCTCATGAAATATTGCGGCAGCTTTCCCGTAAGTGAAATGTCGTTCGATGACATCGTATATCTTTCGGAATAATAACACCATTTATATAGGAACGACCATGTCTTCCATGTCAGTCGTCCTGTCACCGTCGAAGAATATTCCGGCACGTAAGGCAATTGTTTTCCTACAGATTGGTCGGCTGGAGATCGAGGCTCGCCTTCGTTGATAGACGGTGTCCACGACAATGTTCCGTTGAGACCTAAGTTCCAGTCTTTAGAGAGCGCGACATCCAAGTCGCCTTTCATCTCGATGCCGTAAGCATGAACGTCTTTGATATTGTCGGGCGAGAAGAATCCTTTTATCGTGGGAAGCCAGATTATCCAGTCGTGTATGAACGACTCGAACCAGTTCGCTGAGCCGCTCAGCGAATAGCGACCTTCTTTTCCCACCGCGAACGAAAGCCCTGCGTCGTAAGTCCAGCCGCTCTCTTTCTTCAAATCGGGATTACCTCCAGGCATAAAATATAAGTCATTGAGTGTCGGGAAACGGAAGTTACGCGAGACCGACGCTTTCGCCACGACATCGCCTTTTTTAGAGATCACGCCGTCGATGAAGAAGGCAGGAATTATCGGAGTCCACTCCTCTCCCACCATTTCCTCACGGATGACGACAGACATTCCTAATCTGTCGATAGGTCGCCATTTAGCGGAGATGGAGCCTGTAAGTTCGACACGTCCTTTATGATAACCTACAATAGCCTTATTGCCATCTTGCTGAACTATATTCTTATCACGGCTTTCGACGAAATGCTGATGAGCGGCCACATTAGCGGTGAACAGCCATTTGTCGCCCACATAATAATCGCTTTCCACCTGACCGTAAAACGTGTTTATCTCGCTCCTCGACTCCGTCATATTCGCCATGATGCCGTTGCCCAAATCTCGTTTGTAATCGTAAGCCATCCAAGTGTAGATATAACCCGCTTTAGCTCCGAGCTTCCATTTCTCTTTCAGATGATCCCACGACACTACAGAGCGGAAAGTATTTTCCCTTTGACGGTTCTCGAAGTCGGTGTCATCACCGTAATCGACGGTGAGCATCGCAAGTTCGCGGTTCGAGTTGATATACCAAGCGTTGAAGCCGAACTTATCACCTTTCTTAGTATCGTAATAAGCCTCTTGCAGTAAATGAAAATCCTTGAACGCGCCGCTTCGGTTTTTCTCTATAGGATAATATTGGTCGATGATATTCATGTTTTCATCATAGACATTTTCCTTCTTGTCGTGATTACGATATTTATAGTCGTTAGGTGAAGAAGAATAAACCACGCGCGTCGATGTCTGCCAATGTTCGCTGCCGTAAGTAAGTCGCAGAAATTCATCGAAGGTCTTGAAAGAACCGATGCCTTGAATATATTGCAATCCAAATCCTTCCGTCTTTAAAGGTTTTGTCGAGAGTTTCACCGAGCCGCCGAGACCGCCTCCTATTTCATTGACAGAAGAAGTTCCATGAAGCAGCACAGCGTCGTCGATGAAATAAGAAGGTATCATGGAGAAGTCGGTCATGCCGAGCATAGGATTGTTGATCTTCATTCCGTTCCACGAGACCTGCGTATGCGATGCCGAGGTGCCACGGAAAGCCACCGTCGATAATGTGGCGCGACCGTAATTCTTCACGAATATCGGAGTGTTGAAAGTGAGTATGTCGGCGACGGAGAGAGCGATGTTTTCAATCAAGACAACAGAATCCAATCTCGTCTGCTGCACTCCTATCTCCTTCATCGGGCGCTCCGAATAGATGGATATTTCAGGAAGGTTAAGATACCATTTAATACTCTCATCTTCCTGAGTCATCGCACAAAAAGGCAATAATATAAGTATTAATATAAGGTGTGACTTCTTCATCTCTATCATGATTTATTTCCAGCAAAATGCTCCTGGTATTATTCCCACATAAAACTCATCCAACAGATTTCCTTCTTTGGAATAACGATATATCATTCCCTGCTGCACATAGTCGATGGCATCAGCGATATAGACATCGCCGGTGCGAGGACAAACCGTCAAGCCGTAATATATGGTTCCGTTATATTGCAGGAACGGACGAAGCGGAACACGATCGGCAGTGACGTCCATCTCCCAGATGTCATCGTTGATCCAGTAGAGTTTGTCTTTCGTTCCGTTGAGCTGCACCTCTGAAGGCGCGTCGCCGAACTTAAATTGAAATTGTTTTTCAATAGTGAAAGTCTCAGCGTCGATGCGATATAAGGACGGAGCCTCATGTCCGTAAGGCGAGCCTTCATAACCGCCGTCGGTCACAGTCCATAATTTATTGTTGCAGTCCATCACCAAGGAGGTTGGCTGTATTCCCACGACAAGCTCATCGACGACTTCATCAGTCTCGGTGTCGATCTTCAAGATACGATTCTGATACGACCAGCAGTTCACATAGACATATTTCCCATATTGCACCATCTGCTCCGTCGAGCCGCTTTCCATCGTCATATCAGGAACGTCGATATAACCTGTTATCTCGTAACGTTTCGGATTGACGATAAAGATACGGTTATCCCATATCTGCGTGACGTAAGCCTTCTCGTCAGAGATGAAGTGCATATATCTCGGAGAAGTGAAATTCGTGATGCGTCCCACTTCCTTAAAGGTGTTTATGTCGATGGCGAACACGACATGAGAGTTGTTAACGACGACCCAGCCGACGCTGTCTCTTATTATCATCGACTGCGCCACGTCGCCGAGTTTCATGGCGTTGGCACGATAAAAAACCTCGTTCTCGACTTTCTTAGATTCGGGATCGTAATATGATAAGGTAGCGTTGCCATATTGGAAGTTACCTTCGTTACATATAAACAAACCCTCGCCCGATGCTGAAGTGTCGAAACTCTCCTCTATACCGTAATCCCACTCCATGCAAGAGGTTAATGACAAAAAGCTAAAGGCTAATGACAAAAGGAGAATTAAGACTCGTTGTCTCATAGGAGACGCACCAATTACATCGTGTTTATTTTCATTGGTGTAATATGTCACGTCTCTACTCAGTGTATCTGCCTGTTGTCTGTTGTCCGTTGTCTGTTGACTTATATCCATAAATCATCTTTTTAATGAATAATCATAAAATCCGCAGACTTCGGTGGAGAGCTCTCCGAGCCAGCCGCTCTTCGCATTGACGGCGCATTGAACTTTGACGAAGTCGATATGATTAAGGTTTACGGGATTACCTTCAAAGTCGATGGCGTTAGAGATATTGAAAAGATTAGCCTTGTCGGAAGAGTTGAAATCCAACGGACTGAAGTTGTCGGCGTAACCCCAATCGTAATGAGGTTGGATCCAATATGAGCCGTTACCAGATTGGTCGTAGTTACGAGTTTCCAATCGTGTTCCCGTCAGCGTATAAGAATCCGTTCCAATCCAAAGCGGATAATAATAATCCTGATCGTGGAACTGTGCGAGGTAATCAATCTCGCCATTATTACCGTAATTATCCGTCCATTGCACCGGCATTCCCGTTCCTGTAGGACGATAATATGTCACGGCATAATCGCGATATGTCTCTAACTTGCCGGTCTCCGAACCAGCCAATTCATACCATGTGTCATCAGGGAAGCCGTTGCCGTTCTCATCTTGCATCACCCACACTATTCCAGGTTCCGACGAGCCGTCGAAGGCATTGCCGATAAGGCCGAGGTCATACGTGCGAGTATTATTGATGCTATGGTCGAAGCCGACGATGACATAGCCGCCGAAGCCGCCCAAGGAAATCCAGTTAGCTTCTCCAAGACGATTTTCCGCGTAAGTCACCGCTGCCTCTGGAGTAGTATGCGAAGCGTCGAAGCCTCCGGTTTTCAGCTCGTTGATAAACTGTCCAGGTGCCGGAGTGTATTCAAAGACTCTGTTCCAATCAGCTTGAGATGCGCCGCTCTTCGGACGATAAAACTCTTTCTCATCATAGACAGTAACGACAAATGTGTGTGATGTAGTGATGAGATTCTCGTTATCTGACGACGTAGCTTCAGCGTTGATATGATAGACGCCCGAGTTATCGGCGACGAAAACAAATTGAGAGTCTTCGCCTGTAAGTCCGCTTATCTCTTCCACTTTCCAAGAATATTCAACATCATAAATGTCATTCGAAGGCAGAGGCTTGATGAGCAGCTTACGTCCAACGACAGTGTGATATGAATATTTCTCAAACTCCCAGGTGAAAGGAATATCTTCCGCGTTGAGCACTTCAACTTCAACCTTATCGCTATGATAGCCGTCGTCGTTAGTTGCGGTCGCATTGATTACATAATTACCTATTTCTTTAGCAATGAAAGTATAATCATGAGCATTGCTCACTACTTTTTCGTTGACGGTCCAGGCGAATTTAGTGGGAAGCGAAGTCTCACGCACGGTAGCGTTAAGAGGCACTTCCGTTCCGACAGCGACAGTCATCTTCTTATTACCCGCTATGCTCACTGTAGGGATTTCCAGTTCGACCACGTCGATACGAATCTCCACCTCATCGCTGCCATATTCCGTGGCGACAGTTATAGTGACGAAATACTCACCTACTTTCTCTTGAGAAAACGACAACGAAGGCGAAGTACCAATGACTTCACCCTCCATTGTCCAAGTGTATGTCGCATTCTCAACGTGCTCATATTTAGGCGTGATGACGATCTCGCGTCCGTACTTCACGGTATAGATTCCCGTCTCGTTGTCGAGAGTGATTTTTGGTGCGAAAAATTCCTCGTCTATGTTACAAGCCGTGAGCGCGACAAAAGTGATGAGTAACAAAAAATATCTTGAAATCTTTTTCATATTAGATTATCTGAAAACCATTTCACCTGCGAACTGCACAGCCACATCATCGTAAGCGAAGTAAGCTGGTTGTGAGAAACCGTAACCGTTGTCGTTAGTACCGATGATGTTGAAACGTACCATCGTCACCTCACCGAGTTCTGTCAGATCCCATTTTGTCCAGTCGTCGATGACACCGCTTTGGAGGTCAGCCACTCTTTTAGAGATTTTGATTGTAGATCCGTCTTCCTTGTAACCTATAGCTTCAATTATCACATAGTCGCCATCACCCAGAGGAGCGGTAAGTCCATTACCTTCATAGAGGCAATAATATTCGTATGTTGTCAGGCACACATAGAGATGGTCGATGACTCTCGCGACATCGTCTTTAAAATATATCGCAGGCAGATCATCTTCAGTAGTCTGGTTCCAGCCAGAATTATCACAGTATCCATAATGTACGGCAAAATTGTTCGATCCATTATGACCTCCGCCTTGTCTTACGAGACCGTTGGCGTCTTTATCATAAACAGTCAGCTGATGAGTGTAATCGCCATGTTCAGCGTAATTGTTACTTGCATAATTAGAGATAGCGTGACCACCCCCAGCGAAACAGTATGAATCATAATTATATGGGAAACTGTGAGCGAGGAATGTGTTATTCTCATCATACCATGAATAATGAGATTCGTCAGTAGGCACGCAGTCACCCATCCATGCTCCGTAGCCGAGGATATAATCGCCGTATTGGTCCTCAGCGATTAAGTCGCTCCAACTGTTTATCTGTTTATTGTTGAAATATTCCAATTCGTATGGTGCAAATTGAGCATCATTATCTTCGAATGTCAAGGTTCTTAGTTCCACTTCCTCAACCCATTCGCCTGCCATGACGTTGAGTTTCACTATCGACATCTTACCAGCGTCTGAAACTACAGTAACAGCTATTATTCCTTCTTTATCGAAGTGACATAATTCTTTTGCAGGAGCTGTCACTGAAAGAGTATTAGCGTTGTATGACGCGTGCCAACCTTCAGGAACGTTGATGAGATGTTCCATTACGTTTTCAGTCTCGACAGTATATTGCACCGTCATTCCATATTCTATCTGTGCGAGTTGAGGAGCATCTACGATAATGAACAAAGGAGCTGAATCGTCATAATATGGAAGTTTCAAAACCGTTCCGTCGGCAAGCGTTAATATTACATAATCTTCATTTGAAACATCCACCGACTGGAAGATAGACTCGCCTTCTACAATGATAGAACCATTCTCACCATCTTGACCTTCAGCGATGACACCAGTAGGGATCCATGTCACGCCACCATCGGTAGAGATTTCCCATTCTTTGGTATCTTCGTTGATACGTACCTGAGGAGCGACGCCATTCTGTCCATCCTGACCATTTTGTCCGTCTTGACCGTTAGCGCGGACTTTCTTGCCATCGGCGATAAGCCATTCGCCGTTGAGAGTCCAGTAATAGTTGCCATCTGTATCTTGTTTCACAGAAATAATTGGAACGTTGGCGCCATCGCTGCCGTTAGAGATTGTTGCTGATGTTCCGTCGGAAAAGTTGATGATATAACCTTCTGGTGTTGTCTCTACACTAAGCACATAGACGTTGTTTTGCAGAGCGTTCACTATTGTCTGAATAGCGGCGATGTCGTCATTAGTTTTTTTCACGACCTCTTCAAGTGCTGTAACGCGACTGTCGAGTTCATCTAATTCGTCCCAGATACGACCACGGCAGCCTATCAACGCGAAAGCGACTAATGCTACCATCAAAAAAGTAAATAGTTTTTTCATGACTTTAAAATTTAAGTTTATAAATGTTTTTATCTAATTCACTCATTTACACTTCAATAAATCGTATCGAAAATCACTTAGATAATTACATTTATAAAGGCGCTGAGACATTAAAACACAAAGTCACTGTTTTACATACAATTCGACAGCCTTAATTTCAAAGACACTTGTTGACTTATCGTCTTGTTGACTCACAATAAAAAATGTAATAAATCAATTGATTTCGACCCGTCTTCCAGCAAGTGGAAATCCATTAAATCATAAGGCAGGTCTTCTGACTTATCCCCTTTTTTCGCGCCTTCCCGAACTTAATCAGTGGCAAAGAGTGCGATAAAGAAACTCCTGACGGAGCGGGACTTACAGCAACTGGAATTGTTCCGGATTCACACCGGATTCCCTTTTCACCTCTCGTGACGCAACGGTACGTAGAGGCTCCTTATGCAGTTGCAAAAATAGTAAAAATCTAAAGACAAATGATAAAAGGCTAAAGATTTTTTTAATTCATAATGCATAATTCATAATTAGAAAGGCTTTGATAATGATATGATTTACAAATAAAAAATTTCGAAAAAAAAATCATTATCTTTACTCATCAAAGAAAAGTTCACAAATCACCTGCAAAGCAATTTATACAAATATACTTTAATCATATTTATAATTTTTATAAATTTTACCATGAATTATAATTACGATTATAATTTCTCAGATTCTCAATTTCTCAGGTTTTCAGATTTTCCTATCTTTGCAAAAATCTCTTCATCATGACAACGAACGACAATATATCAAAAGCAGCCGAGATTATTTCTAAGGCGAAGAAGATAGTAGCTTTCACGGGAGCAGGCATCTCGGCGGAGAGCGGCATTCCTCCTTTCAGAGGCGAGAACGGGATATGGAACAAATACGATCCTGATTCGTTGGATATCGACTATTATTATCGTCACACCAAAGAATCGTGGAAAGTGATAAAAGAGATTTTCTTCGATTTCTTCAACAACAACGAGATAAAGCCGAATCCAGGTCATTATGTCTTAGCAGAATGGGAAAAAGAAGGAAAACTGAAATGCGTCATCACACAGAATATCGACGACCTTCATCGCATAGCAGGAAATAAAGTCGTGCATGAGTTTCATGGCAACTCTTCAAGATTCGTCTGCAAACAATGCGACGCTGTTTATCCGTTAAAAGAAATTAAGATTACAGAAGAGCCTGCACTTTGTCCAAGATGCGGTCACCTCTTAAAACCCGATTTCATCTTCTTCGGCGAAGGCATTCCACAAGACGCTTATCAAAATTCTGTCGAGGCTGCCAACGACTGCGATGTATTTATAATAATAGGCACATCGGGCCAGGTCTCCCCTGCCAATATGATTCCGGGCATCGCTAAAAGAAAAGGAGCGATCATCATTGAAATCAATAGAGACCGCTCGCTTTATACGGATTATATCACCGATATTTTCTTACAGGGGAAAGCTGGTGAGATATTACCGAAATTAAAAATTAGAAATCAAGGAAGTAATCACACTCCAAGCAATTACTAATTAATCATAATTTTTCTCACAACGACATCTTCATCTGTTATCATTCTGATGATATAAGTTCCTTTATTGAAAGATGACAAGTCAATCATCTTCTCATTATCATTCATGTTGTTAGAATACATCATTCTTCCATCGATAGAGAAAATGTTAATTTCTCTTATGATATTATTTGAAGTCACTTTGATAAAATCGCCAGCTGGATTTGGATAAATATTAACACATGTTGCATAGTAAGCATCTACACCTGTGCCGCCATATATGCTTATATCCATTCCGTTATCTTGAGATGTCATCGGATAATTTGTTGAGACGACTCTGATTCTATAGCCGTCGCCATCTTCAACAGTATAAGGTATCACGCCATGAATAACACCGCTTTCATTTGTAGTGACGCGACCTAACTCTATTGGATTATCGAAGTTACCATTAGCGTCAGAGAGTTGCGCGATGACTTCATTATCAGCGACATTCAGATTATATGTTGACATTGAACCTGTAAGTGTGAAAGGAATATCTACATTAACAGATGTTTCATCAGGAGAAAATACAAACTCAGTTTGTGCTATATCTCCTAAATTCAACGATGGATTATAGATAAGGACAATATCATCTACATATACCTCATCATTTTCGCTACCACCACCTGGAGTTTTATTTGTGGTAAAAGTAGTAAGGATATAACGATAATCTGTGCAGACTTCTGGATATGCTGTAAAAGGTATCGTTATTCTTTTCCAAACGAGCGACTCACCAGAAGCACATGTTCTTGAATATTCCTTATTTGCTGTGGCACACAACATATTGGCCGGATAGAATCCACCATCACCAAGTTGTTGAAAATCAGCATCACCATGTATTGTAGCCATTATACTTGCTTGAGAATTTGAGTTTGCAGCTCTAAAACATACCCATACAGCTAAAGAGTCAGGGAGACTCGAAATTGGCGTACAATAATCGGAGTTACGCTGTGTATAGTTGTAATTTTCCGACCCTGCAGCGCTCATACTTCCAGCATTAATTCTACCCGTCGTCATGTTTCCATTAGCGGTGATACCGACTATCGACTTGGAATATATCCGTGCGCTCCTACTCCCCTCACTACCTGGACGCGTCTCGTTAGAATAATTAATCTGCTGTGACATCAGAAAACTAAAACTTCCAGATGCCGACATGAACGAATGCCAATGAGCAGGTTCCACCGTTGACGAGCCTTCATTAACCCATTCTTCAAAACCATAATTGTAAAACTGATCTCCATATTGCGCCTTGGCAGTAAAGCCAAATGCAAAAGCCGTTAAAAGCAACGTAACAAACGCTCTTTTGTTTCTTGGTAAATAATTGATAAAGAAATTCATAATTTATTTTTTTTGTTTAACAATCGTTGTAGCAAAGATAATGATATTTTCTATCAGAAAATAATCAATTCTGTGAACTATATTATCTTATCGATTTTACACTAATTATCTTAAACCAACTATACTTTTTTTCTTATCTTCGCATTCTAAAATCTACACATTTGTTATATGAACAACGTCTTCGACAAAACTAAAAAAATATTAAGAGTCACAGCAAAGAGTGCGTTAGCGTTACCTTTCTTAGCTTCTTGCGTGAGTGAAGAAAAACCGATGAATATACTTTTCATAATGTCTGACGATCATTCGTATCAGACGATAAGCGCTTACGACACCACTTTCATCCGCACTCCCAATCTCGATCGTATCGCCAACGAAGGCGTACTTTTCAACAATAGTTTTGTCGCCAACTCCATCAGTGCGCCGTCGCGAGCCTGCCTTCTCACGGGAAAACATAGTCACGCCAACGGATTTACTGATAACAGCTGTACCTTCGATGGAAGCCAGCAGACTTTTCCGAAATTAATTCAAGAAAAATACGAGACCGCCATCATCGGGAAATGGCATCTCAACTCCGACCCTACAGGCTTCGATCATTGGGATATATTGATAGGTCAAGGCGATTATTACAACCCTACTTTCATCCGTAACGGAGAGAAGATTCAGCGCGAAGGCTACGCCACAAATGTCACTACCGATGTCGCTTTGGAATGGCTAGAAAATGAAAGAAACACCGACAAACCTTTCTGTCTCCTACTCCATCACAAAGCTCCGCATCGTACATGGATGCCCGACACCTGCGACTTAAAACTATTTAAAGACAGTAATTTCCCTCTTCCAGAGACATTCTACGACGATTATGAAGGACGTCTCGCAGCAAAAGAAAATAAGATGTCGATAAGTAAGGACATGGACTTGGTTTATGACCTGAAACTCGCCGACAAAGACAGCCTCATTCATGGTCGCAGCGACTTGGAATATTGGGGGCGTTGGATGTATAACAACTTAAATCCAGAACAGAAGAAAGCCTGGGACGCACATTATGATGTTGTCATAGAGAAGTTTAAGGAAGCTAATCTCTCGGGAGAAGAACTCGACAGATGGAAATATCAGCAATATATGCGTGACTATCTCCGTGTGATAACATCTGTCGATCGTAATGTCGGACGCGTATTGGATTATCTCGAAGAAAAAGGACTTTTGGAAAACACATTAATCATATATACTTCCGACCAAGGATTTTATATGGGAGAACACGGCTGGTTCGACAAACGCTGGATGTATGAAGAGTCATTCAGGACGCCATTGTTGGTACGTTATCCTGGAGGCGTGAAAGGTGAGATTGACGAGATGGTTCAAAACATCGACTACGCCCCTACTTTCTTAGAACTCGCTGGAGTTGAGATTCCAGACGACATTCACGGATGCTCATTCTTACCTTTATTAAAAGGAGAAAAATACGAACCAGATCGCGATGGAATATATTATCATTATTATGAATTTCCTGACGAACATCATGTCAAGCCACATCTTGGGATACGTACTGAGAGATACAAACTCATTCATTTCTATGAAGATGATGTATGGGAACTATACGACCTTCAGAATGACAAAAACGAAATGAACAACATTTACGGCAAGGAAGGGACAGAAAATATTACTGCAGAGTTAAAAGACAAATTAGAGAAGTTGAAGGGACAATATGGAGAGGAAGAGTTTTAATGATTAAAAATCTCTTATTTTTCTTATAATTTCCATCGGATAGTTTGTCGTCTGTACTTTAACGAAACAATTCTTTCCGATGAATGCTTTTGGAATTTTACATTTTATAGTACCACTAATATCTGTTGTTTTTCTTCCTATTTCGACATAATCTTTAAAATCTTCATCTAAAGAAATCGTCACGATGACTTCATTATCAGGCAGATTAAGATTTGGCGGCGACATCGTACCTTTAATGATATATTCAATTTCAACTTCATCAGTTGAGCATTGTTCATTGTTAATTGAACATTGCAATGACGGATTATAAATCAGATATAAGTCATCGACAAGCATCTCATCTCCAGCATCGCCCTCGCCAGCTCTTTTGTTGGTAGTGAAAGAGGTAAGAATATAACGAGGTTCATCACACAGATGAGTGTAATCTTTAAACGGCAGACTCAGTCGCTTCCATTCCGTAGATGGGAACTCATATTCAACCTGAGCACAAAGCATATCATAGGGTTCCCATCCACCGGTAAGGCAGACAAAATCTGCGTCACCATGAACGTAACTCATTATCCTTCCGTAAGATTTCTCATCTTTAGTCTTTAGACGGACCCAAACAGTAAGCGAATCTGGGATTACGTTCATCTCAGTGCAAAACTCCGAATCACGTTGAGTGTAGTTATTATTTTTCTTTCCAGCAGGAAACATACTACCAGCATTGAGGCGACCATTAGTAAGATTACCATTAGCAGTGATTCCCACTATTGAACGAGAGAAAATCCTCGCCGAGAATTTTCCCTTAGTTCCAGGACGCGTCTCTGTATGTCGTTCTACTTGTTGCATCAGCAGATAATGAAACGGGCCTGTTGAGGTCTTGAAAGAATGCCAGCTGTCAGGCTCTTCATTTTTGGTATCGACATTATTCCATCTCTCGAAATCATAATTAGGAATCTGAATATAATCATCACTTTGCGCCCTCAAATCAGAGACGATAAAGAGAAATAACAATATGCCAAGAAGCCTCTTCATATAATTGCAAAGATAGAAAGTCAAACTTTTGATCATTCTTTATTTCAACACAATGCGTTTAGAAATTTTGTCGAGTCCGTTTCTGACTGTTATGAAATATACTCCTTTTGGAAGATGATTCAAATCAAGTACCCCATCGGAGAAAGAATCATTTAAGAACACTCTGACTCCCATAACATTATAAACATAGATATTATATGGATGCTCTATTCCCGTCATAATATTAACCATACCATAAGTAGGATTAGGAGAGACAGAAAGGTAAAAATTTTCTTGAATAGGAATATCGTTTATGCCAACATCATCAAAACTTATATACAAGTCATCAAGATAAATAATATTATCGCTTATAGTTGTAGTACCTTGTCCACTTCCTTCATATCTTATTCTTACTTGAACGTATTCATTTCCGATGTATTCGTTCAATGAAATACTAAAATCTTCCCATTGATTTTGTTTTGATGGAGTTATTATAGCTAATTTATTCCATGTCTTTCTATCGGTAGTAGCCTCAACAAAAACGTTTACATTATATGGTTGTCCACTCTCACCAGACGTCCACATCGGATACAATTTTTTAGCTATTTTTAATCCAAAGGTGACATTTTCAATGCTATCAGCTATAGGAAACCATTGAAATTCCGCTATTTGAAAAATATTATCAAAAGTGTTAGTTGTTGCTTTAAGTCCTTTATTAACAAAGCTCCAATTGTCATTATTCAAGGTAAGACCTTCTGCCATACCATTGTCAAAATCATAAGCAACAGGAAGCTGAAGAGGCTGAGTAT
Source organism: Lentimicrobiaceae bacterium (assembly GCA_015061315.1). Classification (GTDB taxonomy): domain Bacteria; phylum Bacteroidota; class Bacteroidia; order Bacteroidales; family F082; genus Limimorpha. Next base: position 5,829 of record SUWV01000035.1, on the reverse strand, counting down.
AAAATACAGAATCTGGATTTGAATCAACGCTCTCCATTCCATTGATGTCAACTGCTTTTACGTAATAGCGATGCCATTCTCCTTCAACGAAATTCTTATCAACATAAAAATTTTCTGTTGTTTCTACAAGAAATTCATTATCTTTAAAAACCTTATATGATTCAGTTTCTGCAGACTCATTCCAACTCAAGAAGACTTCACCATCTTTTACTACTGCACTAAAATCTTGCGGAGCTAACCATCCGTCAGCGAGTTCAGCAACAGCAGCTATCGTTGCTTTTACAAAACCTTGTGCCAATGCAAAACAATTCACTCCAGCGCCAATAGTATCTGTAGGTTTATGATAATGAATATTTTGATATTGATATTCAACATCACCGATGTATAATGCAGGATATTCGTATATGTTAAAGCTCATGTGATCGCCACCATAGGAATCCATTGTTGAAAAGCGACGAGTCGGCATATCTGGAATATAAAGATTTGCCACCTGTTGGTAATATTCAAATAAATGCTGCGATATGTATGAATAACCAGAATACATAGTTATGTCACCATACTCAGCACCAGGCCAGAAGCCTATCATATCGAGATTGAATACTCCAAGAATATTCATATTCTCTCTCGCACATTTCTGCGCAAATGGAAAACTTCCGACCATCCAGCGTTCTTCGCCGTTGAACGGGATATAAAGGATGCTACGTTTAAACGAATGCTGACTCAAGATGCGGGCACATTCCAAAACTCCAGCTGTTCCCGAAGCATTATCATCAGCACCAGGACCATCAGGATGATCATAATGTGACGAGATTATTATGTATTCGTCAGGATATTCAGTACCCGGCTGAATTGCAATAACGTTACCAGCATCAAGTGTGTCGGTACCGCCGATAGTGGCAGTATGATTGTGAATATATGTCTCTAAGCCAATCTCCTCGAACTTATCAAGCAAATAATTCTGAACAATCAATGCCTCTGGTTTTGCAGCATCTCGAACATACTGCTGCATCCAATCGATGTCGTTATACAAGTTCACCGTATCTACTTGGTTAATCATCTCTACAATAGCTGAATTAGTCTCCGTTACCGAAGGATAAGTCTGATTTCGGTTACCTTTATTATCTATAAGGATTACAGTTTGCGCTCGCAAGATATTGAAAACTAACAATAAAATAACAATAGTAAATAAACATTTCTTCATAGTCTGTTCTTTTTGTATCTGCAAATATACAACATAATTTAATCTTTGTCAAGTATTTTTATGTTAAAAATTATTAACATTCAATAAGTTATACACAAATCCTATTACATATATTTTTTAACATAACCTTTACTTAATTTCTTTGTTTGATGTAGAAAAACGAAGTTATGAAAAGAAATCAACAAGTCAACGAGATAACAAGTCAACGAGCTAATATCAATTGTACATTGTCAATTGTCAATTGTAAATTATTTAGCCTTTTGTCTTTAGCCATTATACTATTGTCTCCTACAAGCGTCTTCGCACAGAAAGATATTGAGTTGAATATTGATGTTCCAGAGAAATGGCAAATCGACTCTATCTATCTGACAAACAACATCACGCATTATGATTGGTGGAGCAGATTCAACGACCCGATGTTGGATTCTCTGATAAATGTCGCCTTGACTAACAACCATAATCTGCAATCTATAGAGGCAGCGTTAGATAAATCGGAATTAGTGTATCAACAGTCGAAGTCTAATTTTTATCCTAGTTTAAGTCTTGACGCTCAGTATAATTTAAGTGAAAGCAGCTTAAATTATTACGAAGAGACGAGCAGCGACGCAAATCGTACTAACGGTTATCTCAACGCAGGACTTAACGCCTCATGGGAGATTGACGTCTTCGGCAAGAACAGAAATAACGTTAAGTCAAACAGAAGCACATACTTAGCGAATGAGGCTAATTATCAAAACGCAATTATGAACCTCTGCGCTCAGGTCGCTACGACATATTTCAACTTACGTTCTTATCAACAGCAGTTAATAGTTGCCAATCAGAATATTGAGTCGGAGAAAAACATCTTGGACATTACTATCGCACGTTACGAATCCGGATTAGGAACGCAACTTGATGTCTCACAGGCGAAATCAGTTTATTATAATACTCTCGCCACGATTCCTCGTTTAGACGCTTATATAACACAATGTGTCAATCAGTTAGCAATATTATTAGGGACATATCCATCTACATTAAAAGATAGTTTCGATGATGCAAGCGAGCTTCCAAGCATACGACATATCGTCAATGTTGGAATTCCTGCCGATGTGATAAGAAACCGTCCCGACGTCCGTCAGGCTGAATATCTAATCGAATCGCAGGCGGCTCTCATCGGCGCGGCAAAAGCTGATTATTACCCGAAATTCACTATCAACGGCAGCTTCGGATTTCTCTCTCACGACATCGACAAATTCCTTGATAATGAAAGCCGTATGTTTAGTTTCACTCCTACCCTGACATGGAATCTCTTCTCTGGATTACAGACTCGTAAAAATGTTAAGATAGCAGAGATAGCTCTCACAGAAAGCATCGACAATTATAACAACGTGATTCTTAACGCCATTCAAGAAGTCGAGACTGAGATGAGCAATTACGCCAACGCATTAAAGACTATCGAGATGGGACAGCAAGTCGTGGAGCAGGGCAACAAGACTTTGGAATTATCAATAGACTTATACAAGAGAGGACTCGGCACCTTCACCAATGTCCTCGACGCTCAGCGTACCGTTCTCTCCGACCAGAATTATTTGGTAAGCGCATGGAACTCAGCGTTATTATCGTTAGTGAGATTATACACAGCATTAGGAGGAAATTGGGAATGATTATTTTCTCAATTATGTTAAAATTTCTTGAAGATACGATTTTATTTGTTATCTTTGTAGGAAATTTCTAACTATTCTAACTTTTATGCAAGAAAAAGACGGTAAATACATCTTCGGAGTGGCGAAGGTAGGCGATAAGGGACAGATAGTCATCCCTCGCGATGCACGTATAAAATATGGCATAAAGCCAGGTGATCCGCTGCTAATACTTGGCGATCAAAATGGTATGGCTTTGGTCAAGACAGAGATATTCGAGGATCTTGTCGGGCAGGTAATGGAGGGTCTAACAAAATGAGAAAGCATTGGATTGATAATCTGCGTTGGGTAACAGTTCTATTGGTGCTTTTTTATCACGTCATATATTTCTTTAACAACAAGGGTGTGTTCGGAGGAATCGGCGGTTTTTGTGATGGTCCACAATATCAAGATGTAGTGATGTATATTCTATACCCCTGGTTCATGCCACTGATGTTCATTCTTGCAGGAATCAGCTCACGTTACGCATTAGAAAATCATTCTGGAAAAGAGTGGTTCATTTCTCGAACAAGAAAACTTTTAGTACCTTCAACCATAGGACTTTTCTTCTTAAGTGCCGTCATAGGATGGATTAACACCATGACTTCACCTGCTGCCGACAGCATCGCTGCACTTCCTGTTCCAGTGAAATATGTAATCTGGTCTATCAGCGGCATTGGTCCTTTGTGGTTCATTCAGGATTTATGGCTACTTTCTCTTATTCTGCTTGTTATCAGAAAGATTGATGCAAAAGACAAATTCCTGACTTTATGCGGAAAAACAGGTATCGTTACAGTGGTACTTATGGGCGTGCTGTTTTGGTTAGGACATCAGACTATTATCATGGAACCAGATCCAGCTAGCACCGACGGACTCATTAATCTTTATAAACCTATCTTTTATCTGATTCCTTTTCTCTTGGGATATTTCGTATTCTCTCACGACAGGGTACAGGAAACCGTAGGACGTGCGTGGATACCTCTCATGATATGTGCGGCAGTATCTGGCATTACATTGATTATAAGAGGATTTGGACAGGATAACACCTCGCCACAATATCTCAGTTCGCCTTTAAACAACATCTACGGATGGCTCATGTGCCTTGCGATGATGGGATGGTTTATAACTTCATTCAACAAAACCAATACATTTGCTTCATATATGACACGCTCAAGTTATGGCATCTACATTGTACATTATCTGATAATTGCAGTCGTAGGATATATGTTGAAAGTCAGAACACAGGTGCCTCCGACTTGCATTTATATAATTCTGACAATTGCTGTTTTCACAATCTCTCCACTACTTTATGAAGTACTTAAAAGGATTCCGTTCATAAGATGGTGCGTCTTAGGAGAGAAGAGATAATCATTTCTCTGTAAATGCCTTAGGCAAGTATCAGTTTCTGTTTAATACTTTTGCGGTCGAAATATTTCGACCGCAAAATCTGCTATTGAATGATTTTAAAAAAATATCAACATTCAAGGAGTTATAAGAATATATATTATTAATTTAATTAATTGCATCAATATGGTGATAAAAATTCCCTGCGACATTTTCAAGGTTGAAGAAATGTGTCTCAAAGAAACACAAGTCGATATTGAATTGATTTCTTATATTATCATTTAATAATCCATTGATTCATAAGAATATCTTAATCATTATCCTCTGAATTATTTTTAAAATACAAATATATTTGATATAAGATTTAAAATTACTATTACATCACGAATCTTAAGTCAGTGACATCCTCATGCCGCCTCGACTAAATAGCGTTAAGAAATTATGATGATAAGCGTTAAGAACAAAAAGCTGTCTGAGCGAAGCGAGTTTTTTTTTGTTTAGCGTAAGAATCATAATTTTAGCGGATTTAGTCGTAGCGGTGAGCTTTTCTGTTTCTCTTTTTGCGGCAAAAAAGAGAAAAATTATTTTAAGGTAACTTTATAAACTCCACGTTGTTTCGTTTCAAAACAAATCCTTCATATATTTTATATAATCTTTTGTAACAGAAAGAGTCACCTCAATCCAAGCGCAAATGTAGAAAATAATTTGAAACAATATCATTGTTCTCTGATATTTATTTTTAAAATAAAATGTATTTGATGTAAGATTTGAAATTACTATTACATCACGAATCTAAAGTCAGTGACGTCCTCATGCCGCCTCGACTAAATAGCGTTAAGAAATTATGATGATGAAGCGTTAAGAACAAAAAGCTGTCTGAGCGAAGCGAGTTCTTTTTGTTTAGCGTAAGAATCATAATTTTAGCGGATTTAGTCGCAGCGGCGAGCTTTTCTGTTTCTCTTTTTGCGGCAAAAAAGAGAAAAATTATTTTAAGGTAACTTTATAAACTCCACGTTGTTTCGTTTCAAAACAAGCCCTTCATATATTTTATATAATCTTTTGTAACAGAAAGAGTCGCCTCAATTCAAACATTAGAGTAGGAGATAATTTGAAACAATATCATTATCCTCTGAATTATTTTTATTAAAAGTAAAAATCAATAAGTTACTTAAAGTTACTCAAATTTAATTAAAACTAAATATTTATTAAGAAAAATCATCTTTATCCGATAAAAAATCAAAGATAATTAGAAATATTGAATTTTTCTTCATGTATAAATAATGTTGTTCAATTATATTTATATACCTTTGCAATGTCTGATGATATAAACTCAAACATAACAAAACCCAAATTTATAATTTATGAAATCTGTATCAAATCACAATGGAGACATTATTGTCCATCAATCTACTTCAAGGATTAAGATTCAAGACTCTGAAATAACAATCATATCACGTAATGAAGATGATTTTATTTCTTTGACAGACATGGCACGCAGTCAGTTACAAGAACATATCATTTTCAGATGGTTAAGTCTAAAAAGCACAATTGAATATCTTGGAGAGTGGGAAATGCTATACAACTCCAATTTTAATTGTACCGAATTCGATACAATTAGAAATAATG
>SUWV01000005.1 GCA_015061315.1 Lentimicrobiaceae bacterium | reverse complement strand
CGAAGCCGTTTCTTATGGTGAGACCATCATATATAGCGTAATGCATTGGATCTAACGAATATTTGAAATGAGTGTTATGAGCCTGATGTAATGTTCTTTGGATATTCTGACCATCTAAGATTGTTGCATTGTTAACGAGGTCACGTTGTGAAATGTCGTAGTCGTGAGCTTCGTTACCAGCGAAACCGCCATAGATGTCGATGCCGTTGAGACCGATGAAAGCATCTACGTATGGCCATCCGTTACCGGTATAAGTACCTTTTGCAATCCATACCTTTGGATGATTGTCATCATCGGCTGCGAAGTTAAGAGCGAGTTGCAAGTCGTCGATAGCATTGTTCCATGAAGAACCAGTCATATCGCTACCTGCATTGTCTTTCTTGACATAGATGATATTGTTCTCATCAGGATAGATAGCGAAATCGTTGGTATAATCCGTCTCGTATGCTCCGATGTCTATTCTGTCTTGTCTCACACGTACTGCATCGTCTAAGTCTTGTTCTATCATATATTCAAGGCGTTCACCCATATTGACACAGATGGAACCTTCCTTGATACGCCAGTCGCCTCCCCAGTAGTTAGCACCCACTTGTTCGGTAGGATTTACGAAGCGAGGTGAGAACATATCGTCGCCGTTTTCAGCGGTGAGCTTGATAGTACCGATACCAGCAGCACCGCCTTGGATAGCACAATATCTCACATAGATAGGAACATTAGAAGCAGAGACAGCAACCTGTTGTGTGTTGAGGTCTGTCTTGTTACCCCACATTATACAGTTGATGAACTCGTTGTTACTTCCTGAGTTGACACTATATACGCCACCTCCGAGATAATATGAGAAGTTGTTTACCATAGTACAGTTGAGCAACTGTGATGGTAAATTTGAATTACCTATATACATACCGCCACCGTATGATGACTCGGTGAGCACGCTGTTGTTAGCGATGAGACAGTTGTTGATAGTTGCGTTTTCTCCGTAGATACCGCCACCCTGTTTTGCTGAACCGGTGAGGTTATCGATGAGGTTGTTGTTGATTTCGCAATATGTCAGTATTGAAGACTTACAGAACACACCGCCTCCTTGTGAGAGGGCTTTATTGCTGTAAATCTTACAGTCTGTTATCTCACATTTGTTATCAGCATAGATACCGGCACCTTGACCGCCTTGGTTGTTTCTTATGATACAGTTTCTAACCTTGACGAAGTTCCTTACATAAATACCGCCGCCTTCTTTTGTTGTGTAACCGTCTTTGATGGTGAAGCCGTCGATGACAGCATTGTCGTTGACAGTGAAATTGCTGTATGCGCTATAGTTGCCTATTACTCTCTGAGAGTTAGCTCCGCTAAGTATTGTCTCGTTCTCAACAAGGTCTCTCTCGTCGAACTCTATTCCATACAACTCTGTTCCTGAGAATCCTCCATATATTTCCACGCCTGGTTTTATCTGGAAGGCTTGTGTGCTAGAACCGTTACCCATATAAGTTCCTTTCTTGACCCAGATCTGTTTCTTGGCATCAGTCACGAAAGCAGAAGCGGCATTGATGGCATCCTGGAGATTTGACATGGCGTTGTCCCACGATGAACCGCTCTTGTCACCTGCACCTGTCGGTGTCACATACCAAATCTTACGCACTTCCAAATCCAATGTGACAAGACTATCACAGTCGTGTCCGTCAGGTGTCCATTGTCTGCTGTAGAATCCCGACTCTCTCAAAGTATCAGAATAGAACACATATTGTTCGTTGATGATAATCTTCAGATGTTTGTAGTTGATACATCCTGATTCGTAAGCACCAATGTCTACAATAGAGTTAAGGAAACGATCTTTACCGGCTAAGTCTTCATCGCCTACCGCATATTGGTTGTTACCTTCATCTATGACGACAGAAGTGTTCATCGGCTGATATGCTCTGTTTTCAGGATTGACGAAGTTGACATAGTTAGCTTCAGGATCTTCTCCAGTATTATATTTGTCGAGATTGATATTGCCTTCGCCAGTATATCCGCCATGGATAGCGCAATACGCATATTTGTTTTGATAACCTTCTATCTGACTAGGATAATTACGTCCGACATTACCCCAGATAATACTGTTGTAATATTCGTTGTTTCTATTGCTTGAATATAAGGTATCGTATGAATACATCTCTGAATTATTCGAGACGACAGTTGAACCGATGACCCTCATCATACTTATGTCCATACCACCGAAACGATCCGACTTGTTATTGCTGATCTCACAGTTGATGATACTATCTTGTGGCGTTTCCATCCAGAGGTAATCTCTATGTATTGAAAGTGCGCCGCCTATATCGTGAGCGTAGTTATCGTGGATCTTACAATACGAGATGCTGATATTCTTATCTTCGTTACGGTTATTGGCATAGATAGCACCGCCTTCATCGGAGACATTATTATAAATGTCGCAGTTTGTCACTGTGACATTATCTTTCAGTCTTATCGCGCCTCCGACATATTCATCTGGGAACGAAGTCACTGAAGAAGGGATACGTTTTGTATAGACAGCTTCGGCATTACCGTTCTTGATGGTAAATCCGTCGATAACGCCTTTCTTATCATTATCGAAGTCTGTAATCTGATCTATGGAACGTGCTTGGTCTTTAGCGTCTAAGATAGTCTTGTTTGTAAATAGATCTCTGTCGTCTTTATTGAAAACATCAGGATTCTCATCGCCGTTGAAGCCTCCGTAGAGTCTTGTTCCAGGCATGATGCTCAACATACTCCATGCATTGTTGTCGGTGAAGGTATAGCTGCCTTTCTTCATCCAGATTTCCGGTTGTGGGTCCATCGTCATGGCGAGGTTTATAGCCGTCTGAAGTTGCGATGTGGCATTATCCCATGATGAGCCGTTCTTCTCGCCCACACTTTCGGGACTTACATAGATGACATTATTTGCATCAGGAGTAATAAGTGTAGTACCAGTATAGTCAGATTCTACAGCACCGATATCGACTCTGCCTTGACGTACACGGCTGTTACCTTTCACGTCGTATTCTGTCAAGGTGATACCTTCTGAAGTACCAGCATTGACACAGACCGATTTATTGGTAAGAATGTTTCCGTTCATCGCCAACGGGAAATCGGAACATAAGTTGATGTTGCCTTCTCCAGGATAACCGCCTTCAACGGCACAATAACGGAGGTTGGAATATCCGACATCCTTATACAGAGCACCAGTAAATTCTTCATAATAATAATAGAAGTCAGAGAAATTGTCTATTGAAGAGTTTGCCTTGTTACCGTTGAATATCGTATTGACGATCTCATCATAGATACCATACATGGCACCTCCTGATGTCATGGCGGTATTGTTTATGACGGTACAGTTGTATAATCGTATGTCACCATATATCTTACGGAAAGCAGCACCGTCAGGGTCATTAGAATTGCTGAGTTTGTTGTTGGAGACGATGGTATTATAATAGAATCCATCGCCCGGGCCACCTAATTCCTTAGGATTCTCAAGATATACGCCACCGACATTATTATTGATGACGGTGTTTATCACGTCGTGATGCGAAAAGGCGTATCTCTCTATTCCCATCTCATCGGTAAACTTCTTCGCACTCCACAACACTTTCAAGGCGCGTGAGCCGTTGTTGGAGATTTCACAATTTTCTAATTTAGTATATGTCAATATCTCAACACCTACGCCATCATTGTCAGTAATCTCACAGTTGATGAACGCCGTATTTTCAGAATGTATCGTCTCCTTGCCTTGGTTGCCCGTTATCTTACAATTTTCAAAAGTATTGATATATTGACGTAAGTTACAGTTATTAACATCCGCCGATACGATATTTATCGCATTCACGCCGCCAAATGTTCTGTTGTCGGTGATGACGCAGTTTCTTATATGGAAATATTTCTTGAGTTCCATTGCCGTTCCGTCATTTACATCTTGACGTGAGAAACCTTTCATGATGGTGAAGCCGTCAATTATTACCGGAGTCTCTTCCGTAGCGTCTTTTTCCATATAAACGACACGTTGGATGTAACCTCCGTCGAGTACTGTTTCGTTTGCTTCAATATCGCGTAACGACAGATCATAATTTGCGAGTTCGGTACCTGTGAGACCGCCATAGAGATGTACGTTAGGTTGCAAGACGAAAGCATTGACAGAAGTTCCGTCGCCTTTATAGTTACCCTTAGCGACCCAGATCTCGTTCAGATACCCGTCATCGGTATTTATGGAGTCGCATGCCATCTTAAGGTCGATATACGCATTTTCCCATGAACTGCCGTTGTTGAGTCCTTTAGCCCTCGTATCAACGTATGTTATTCTCTTGAAGGTAAGGTTAAGGACTATGATACTATCGCATTCGCTGTTCTTGATTTCTTTACGATAGATGTAAGTACCAGGTTCGGTAAGCCATTGGTCATAGAACGGATATTGACTCAACATCGTCACAGCGTCGTATTCACGTTTGAGCACGCAACCGCTTTCAATGGCACCTATATCAACGATGTCTTCACCGATACGTTCTCTGCCTTGTATGTCGTATTCTTCTGTAACTACAGAGTTGTCACCTGCGTCGATAAGAGCAGAACCTTCCGCAAGGTCATAGTCGCCGCCTTCAGGAGAGATGAACTCAGGATATCCGTATGCCTGACTTGTTCCCGCATTGTTAGAAGAAAGAGCGATTACTTCGTCATCGTCACCAAGACCGAGTTCTACGGCACAGTTGTTAAATGAATACTTATCAAGGTTGTTTCTGTCGAAATCGAAAGTGACACCAATACCGTTTCTGTTATTCCAGACTACGGTATTATGGAAGTCGCCGCCGCTAATCATGAAATAACTACTTGAGGTATTTGTGGAACTGTTGCCTACTATGTTACAATTGATGAATTTATCGCCGCTTTCCTTCCTGTGATTCACAATGGCTAAACCTTCATTGCCGTTGAATAAAGTATTGATGAAGGTGTTGGAATATTGTGTTCCGTTGATTTTATATCTTGAAACCGTCACGCCTTTGTTATCGTGAATCTTACTGTTTTTGATTGTAGATGCGAAAGGTTCTAGAATCATATTGGTGAAATTCTCTTTCTCTGGCATCTCAACCAATGATTGGTTGTCACATATTTCACAATGGTCTATGACAGTGTTGTATACGAATATCTTACCTGCGTTATTCTTGAATGTTGAATTCGTAATCATTGAACTGACAGCATACAGGTAAGCGTTTTTATATTGCGTTGCGTTGCATGAAGGCGTTGTAGCATTGACGATGGTGATACTGTCGGCAACGGATCCTATCATGGCGAGAGTATTGGCCATCATCGAGTTGGAATATTGACTTTCTATGGAAGCATCGATCTCAATCTTGTTATTGTCAAATATCATGTTTCTGATGGTAGTATTGTCGAGCAACACTGCTCCCGCACCCACGAGATGATAGAGTCCTACACCTCCACAATTATTCGACACCTTGCAATAAACAGAATTCTGACTGTGAAAGTCAGCTTGAGAGAGACTTCCGTTTGCAATAGTGAAACCGTCCCATAATGTCGTTCCTCCATCAGCGAAAGGTTCGTCTTGGAACAACACACGTTGCATATTCTGTCCGTCGAGGATGGTCTTGTTATTCTCCAAATCTCTTTCTTCTACACTCGTCTCTGTTCCTGCGAAACCGCCATAGACTTTCACATTCTCAACGATATTGAAAGCGTTATTACCTACGATGCCGTCACCAAAATATGTTCCTGCTTTAACCCATACTTCCGCAATAGGATTGAAGGTATTTGCCTGAGCGACTGCATATTGTAAATAAGGTGTCGCATTGCTCCATGACGAACCGTCTTTCAATCCGGAGCCTTCTGCGCTTACATAGATGACATTATCTGTAGGATTTATGCTCAAAGTCTTCTGATAGTCAGATGGCATCGCCCCTATCGCACCTCCGTTTTCATCATGACCTAAACAGATGGAGTTCTGCTTCAAACTCCAATCGTAAGTATCCTGATTAATCAAATTACCTATATCATAGATAGGATTCACGAAACATGGAGAGAACACATCGTTGCCTTCGTTATATGATGTAAGACGGATATTACCTACGCCATTATACAAAGCTCCGTCGATGGCGCAATAGTCCACGTTTGAGTTCTTGTCTTTTGATATGAAGTTATTATCGAAAGATGAAATGGCGTTATTCCATAAGATACTGTTCTTCAAGGTTGACGAACGTAAAACTACGACAGCATATTTATATTGATGATAATAATCTTCATCGCCATCAAAATGAGATGTTATCGAAGTATACGTAAACGTCACCATATTATTCAAAAGGTTAGTATGAGAAATCGTCGAATTGTCTGAAGCCTTGACGACACCTTCAAAATCACTTGAATGCAGTTTAACAGTATTGTTAAAAATATTAGAGTTGACGATATTACTTCTCGTCGCCTTGATCATAGAAGTAGCCATGCTGTTAGCATATACCTGACACGAATCGAGGGTACTGTTTTCAAGTACGATAAGGGACTGCCATGAATTGCCGAAATCGTTATTGATGAACCTACAATTTTTTATAGTGGAAGAATTTGCCTTGATAGCTGGGTTGTTGTTTTTTACATTATCGAAAGTACAGTCTTGCAGCAGTCCTCCGTTGACTTCCGCAAGTATCGCTATCACTGAATTTTGCAATATATTATTTTCTGTAATGACAATCTTCTGACCGGAGTTGATATAGAATCCGTCCCATTTTGAAGGAAGTTCCGCCGTAGCTGGATATTGAATTGATGCTTCCAAAACTCCGTACGAGCTGTTTCCTGTAAGTATGGTCTTGTTGTTTTCCACATCACGTTGAGCGAACAAAGTCTCCGTTCCTGTAAATCCGCCATAAACCTCAACGCCAGCCACCATCGGGAATGTCACACCGCTGTTGTTACCGGCATACGTTCCTGCCGCGACCCACACCTGCTTGTTATCGAAGCCCGTGGAGTTATATGCGTTCATCACGGCGGTGTTGATATTGTCGGCGGCGTTGTCCCAAGAAGAACCGTCTTTCAAGCCGGCACCCGTCGTCGTCACATAAAATATCGCGCTGTTGACTCTCACGTCCATAACCACCAAGCTATCACAACTCGCATCCAAAGACCAGCGTTTCTCATAACGTCCAGGTTCCGTGATAGTCATGCCATAGAACGACATCGACTGTCCTATTCCCATCGTCTTAGCGATATACTTATATCTCACACAATGTTGCTCGAAAGCTCCCATATCGACAGTTCCGTCCTTGACACGTTCTTTCCCGTTAAGGTCGTATTCCGTTAGGTTATCATTACCATTATGACCTGCGTCGACTACAACGGAATTGTCGGTCAGTTCATAGACATCATGTTCTGCATCGATGAAACGTATGTAGTTGAGGCTCTCATTATCTCCGTCGTTATCTATTTCTATGTTTATGTTATTCGTTCCTTCATAACCACCATGAATAGCGGAGTGACTTACGCTGCCGCCGCTCGTCATAATCTCGGCATATTCACCTTGATGAGTGTTGCCCCAGACGATACAGTTCACAATTTCTGTAGACCACGTATTCAGTCCTGCATAGTCATTGGCATATTCATGTTCTGAAGCATTATTGACTATTGTGGTATTCAGCACCAACGATGGCGAACCATAGATACCGCCCGACATCTTAGCCCAGTTGTTACTGACGAGACAGTTGATGACGGAACCGCCAGAAGCGTAGATACCGCCACCTTGTCCATTGGATTCATTATCCGTTATCTTGGAATTTATAATCTTGGCACTTGAAAGATAGACACCACCGCCACCATACGAGCTGCTTAAATGTTTGTTGTTTCTTATGACACAGTTTTCGATGAGGGAATTAGAACCGCTTATTCTCACCGCGCCTGCATATCTCTCCGACACGTTGTCATATATTTGACAATTACGTAATGTAGAATAGTTTCTCAGATACGCCGCCGCACCACCGTCGCTGCTGTCATCATAGCCGTTCTTAATGGTGAAACCATCTATAACTATCGCTGTCTCCGCATTATAATTTTCCATTTGCAAGATAACGCGTCTCGTATTCATACCATCAAGTACAGTAGCATTCGTCACGAAGTCTCTCTGACTCAAGTCGTAATTATAAGCCTCATCGCCAGCGAAACCTCCATAGATACTAACGCCTTTCGACATACAGAAAGCCACGCCGTCAGCATTGCTACGATATGTTCCTTTAGCGACCCATATCGTTGGTTTTGGAGAAAGGGTTCCCGCTCTTGTGATGGCGAACTGTAAGTCTGAAGCCGCATCAGCCCATGAAGAACCATCGCCGGTTCCGTTTACTTTAACATAAATGATATTGTTAGCGTCAGGAACAATGTCGAACGATGACTCCACCGACGACTCATAAGCTCCCATGTCGACTACCTCATGCTGAACACGTTCATTACCCGCGAGGTCTGTCATCGGAAGCGTGATGTTATCTGTCGTACCTTTATTAATACATATAGAGTTCTGCGACAACGACCAATCGCCTCCCGAATACTCGCTGCCAGCTCCCGAAGTAGGATTAACGAACTCAGGATGTAATCCCAAACCAGAGTTCGCACTTTCCAATGTGATATTACCTGTTCCTTCATAGCCTCCTTCGATAGCGTTATATTCCATCACACCGGAAGAGTATGAAATATAAATCTGATCAGAGATACCATTATTCTTATTTCCCCAGATGATATTGTTTCTGATAAGAGAGTTTGAAGAAGAATATACATACAGACCGCCCGTTCCTCTCTCGGAAGCGTTATTAGCGATAGTATTATTAATAAGTTTTACATTATTCGTCACATACAAGCCACCGCCTTCATAAGTGGAACTGTTATTCGTTATCAAACTATTTACTATATAAACATAGTAGCTTGCGTAAATACCACCGGCGTAACGAGAATAGTTCGACTGTATTATACAGTTAGCTATGGTGTCGTATGCGTTATTATTCTCACCTTGAACGTAAATAGCTCCGTCGCCTTTTGAGTTGTTATTAATGATAGTGGAGTTCTTGATATTGGAGTAGGTTCTCATTCTGACACCCGCGCCTTCATAATCCGACTTATAATCTTCGGTATTACCGTTTCTGATAGTAAAGCCGTTCCATTCCGCTAAAGTCTTGGACGTGAAATTATACGCTTGATTCAAGACACGACGTGTGTTGTTAGCGTCGAGGATGGTGACATTGTTTCTAAAGTCGCGTTCATTTAACGATGACTCTGTTCCCGCGAAGCCGCCATATACCTTAACACCTGGTATCATCTCGAAGGCGTTTTCTGTATAAAGAAGTCCGTAATATGTTCCGGCTTTGACCCATACATCCGCCGGAGGGTTAAACGTATTGGCGAGATTTACTGCGAGATGAATATCTGATGTCGCGTCAGACCACGAAGAACCGTCTTTCTTACCAGAAGCGTTTGTAGCAACATAAATGACATTATTGTTACCTGGAACTATATTTATCACAGGAGTATGATCAGATTCGTAAGCTCCCATATCTATAGTTCCTTGTTTGATACGTTCAGTATTCGCCAAATCTATCGACGAAAATGACATCAAAGCCGAAGATCCTTTATTGATACATATAGAGTTAGCCGTCAAGGAATAGTCATCGTTTTCTATATCATTAAAACAAGGATAATAACCGGCATTACCTGTATTTTCTGAAGCGAGAGGAATATTACCTATTCCAGCGTAGCCGCCTTCAACAGCTGTAAATCTCATATCCGGAACCTGTCCTTCAATATTATTGATTTCCTCACCTTTCTTATTACCCCAAAGGATGCTGTTATAGATTCTTACTTTTGAATTATCGACATAAACACCGCCAGTGCCGGCGACACTTGTATTATTGACGACGGTATTGTTTACGAACAAAGTACTGTCGAGGAGAAATACCGAAGAGGCATTAGTAGAATTATATGTTGAGATGTTATCAACTATCAAGCAGTTGATGATATTGGCGTATCCGTAAGTATAAACAGCTGAGCCTCTATTACCTGTATTGTTTCTCACTATACAGTTACGGAGCACGGAGTAGTCTCTCATATAAACACCGGCGCCGTTTTCATTGATGTTACCGTTTTGAATCACGAAACCGTCGAATATCGTTATCGTCTCTGAGGTGAAATCATCGTTCTGATATATGACGCGTTTTGAGTTACCTCCATCGAGAATTGTTTTGTTTGCGGAGATGTCTCTCTGTTCTAAACTCGTCTCTGTTCCGGCGAAACCGCCATATACTTCTACGCCTTCAGCCATCGTCAGGAAGTTATTAGATTCCGCAGTACTTGTGTAAGTACCTGCTTTAACCCACACCTGAGGGTTGAAGTCGTAGGCGGCAGCACGGTTGATGGCGAGCTGTAAATTAGAAGTAGCGTTTTCCCATGAAGTTCCGTCTTCTAAACCAGATGCTTCCGTCGCGACATAGATGACGTTATTGTCACCAGGAGTGATGACTGTCGCTCCGTAAGGAGATTCGTACGCACCAACATCGATAGTGTTTTTCTGGATTCTCTCATTACCTGCCAAGTCGGTCTCTGGCAACACAACGACCGTCACATCATTGGTTCCGTTGTTGATACATGCCGAACCTTCCTGCAAACTCCAGTCACCATTATAATAATCCTTTCCTGCGCCTGCTGTTGGCGACACGAACTTAGGATACATAATATCAGCAGATTCCCCGTCATTTTCTGACGAAAGACTTATATTGCCCGTACCTGCATAACCGCCCTCGATAGCGGAATAGGAAACGACAACATCTGTATTACCATTGAAAAAAATCTGATCTGCTGTCGATTCACCTTTCTTATTGCCCCAGATTATGCTGTTGTAAACATTTGTATATGAAGAACCATAAATACCAGAACCGTTATAATACTGATAGTTTGAGTTAATATGGTTATTTACAATATTACAGTTGATGATATTTACACGATATGAGGTATGCATACCAGCACCGCTCTCATTAGCCGTATTGTTAGAAATATTACATCCTATGAAAGTTGCGTTTTCAATAACATATACACCTCCTCCATATCGTTCCGAATAGTTATTCTCTATCCTACTGTTTATGACTTCCACATGATTACTGTCATTATAACCATCTAAACACATACCGCCAGCATTGCTGTGACTGTAGTTGTCGTGAATGTAACAGTCTTCTATCACTGACTTTTTCGTAGAACTATTGTTACTTACATAAACGCCGGCGCAGTTAGCATACGAATATGAATATGTATTATTAACTTCGTTATTATAAATCTCGCAATCTGTTATATAACCGTTTGTCATATAGACACCGGCTCCGCAGATATTACCGTTGCTTGTATTCCTGAGGAGGTTGTCGTGTATCTTACATTGTTCCAATCTTCCGCCAACGAGGTAAACACCGCCGCCATAGACACTTCCCGATGACGTAAACTCTCTGCCGTTATTTTTTATAACACAGTTTCTTAAAGTTCCATATTCCTGAATATAAGCTCCTGCTCCATTATATGCTCCGCCACCGTTCTGAATCGTGATGCCGTCCCATACCGTTGCGGTAGATTCCGTATAGACCTTATCCTGATATAACACTCTCTGTGTGCCTTGTCCGTCTAATATAGTGACATTGGCTTCATAGTCTCTCTGTTCCAATGTGGTCTCTGTTCCTGCAAAGCCGCCATAAACGTTAACACCTTCCACCATTCTGAAAGCGTTTGTCGAAGTGCCGTCGCCGTAATATGTTCCAGCTGCCACCCATATTTCTGGTAATGGATTCATCACACTCGCTTCCGACAACGCCATACTCAAATAAGGTGTAGCGTTTTCCCATGAAGAACCGTTCTTCGATCCAGCTCCGCTTTCGGTAACATATATTATATTATTAGCATCTGGGACTATCTTCATCGTACTCTCGTATGACGACTCTATAGCTCCAATATCGACTTTCTCTTTCTGAACACGGACGTTGCCTGCAATATCAGTTTCTGTAAGTGTAATCGGCAATCCTTCTATTACACCTTTATTAATTAATGCGGAACCTTCCTGCAAACTCCAGTCGCCATTGTAATAATCTTTTCCCGCACCTTCTGTAGAATTCACGAACTTAGGATGTATTCCGTCACCTGTATTTGACGAAAAAAGATTGATATTGCCAATTCCTGTATAACCACCTTCTATAGCCGAATGAGAGACGACGACATTGGTGTTGCCGCTGAAATAAACATTATCTGAAACATCAGCTTTCTTGTTACCCCAAATTACACAGTTGTATATATTAGCATACGAAGAACCATCAATACCTGCGCCATTATAATTAGCAGTCTTCGTTTTGTTATTTACAATATTACAGTTAATGATATTGTTATGATATGACAAACTGACACCAGCACCCATATTTGCATTATTGTTAGAAATAACACATCCTACAAGGGTTGCGTATGAGTTCATGTACACACCGCCGCCATTCTGTTCCGCTTCATTATTCTCTATCCTACAATTTATGACCTCAACATAATTATTAGTATATCCCGTAAGATACATACCGCCAGCATTGCTGTGACTATAGTTATCATGAACGTAGCAGTTTTCTACCACCGCCTTCTTCGTATTACTGTAGTTCTCGACATAAACGCCAGCGCAGTTAGCATACGAAGACGAATATGTATTATGAACTTCGTTATTATAAATCTCACAGTCTGTTATATAACCGTTTGTCATATAGACACCGGCTCCGTAGATATAATTACTTCTTGTATTCTTAAGAAGGTTGTCGTGTATCTTACATTGTTCCAATCTTCCGCCAACGAGATAAACACCGCCTCCATAGACAAGTCCCGACGACGCAAACTCTCTGCCGTTATTCTTTATCGTACAATTTCTTAAGGTTCCATATTCCTGAATATAAGCTCCTGCTCCATTATATGCTCCTCCACCGTTTTGAATCGTGATGCCGTCCCATACCGTAGCGGTAGATTCCGTATAGACCTTATCCTGATATAACACTCTCTGTGAGCCTTGTCCGTCAAGAATCGTAATGTTGGTTTCATAATCTCTTTGTTGCAGACTCGTCTCCGTTCCAGCGAAGCCGCCATAAACGTTAACGCCTTCCGCCATTCTGAAAGCGTTTGTCGAAATGCCGTCGCCGTAATATGTTCCAGCTGCCACCCATATTTCTGGTAATGGATTCATCACACTCGCTTCCGACAAAGCCATACTTAAATAAGGTGTAGCGTTTTCCCATGAAGAACCGTCCTTAAATCCAGCTCCGCTTTCGGTAACATAGATTATATTGTTAGCATCTGGGACTATCTTCATCGTACTCTCGTATGACGACTCTATAGCTCCAATATCGACTTTCTCTTTCTGAACACGGACGTTGCCTGCAATATCAGTTTCTGTAAGTGCAATCGGTAATCCTTCTATTACACCTTTATTAATTAATGCCGAACCTTCTTGTAAACTCCAGTCGCCATTGTAATAATCCTTTCCCGCACCTTCTGTAGGATTCACGAACTTAGGATGTATTCCGTCACCTGTATTTGACGACGAGAGATTGATATTGCCAATTCCTGTATAACCACCTTCTATAGCTGAATGAGAGACGACGACATTGGCGTTGCCGCTGAAATAAACATTATCTGAAACATCAGCTTTCTTGTTACCCCAAATTACAGTATTGTAAATATTTGCGGATGAAGAACCATAAATACCTGCGCCATTATTATTAGTATTCGTCATCTTGTTGTTAACGATATTACAATTGATGACATTTACATAATTTGACATATACAAGCCGGATCCATAATCTTTACTCGTGTTATTGGAAATATTACATCCAACGAGTGTTACGTATGAACTTGCACGTACACCGCCAGCAGATTGTCCCGCTTCATTATTCTCTATCCTACAATTTATGGCCTCAACATGATTACTACTATTATAACCATCTAAATACATACCGCCGCCATAGCCTTGACTATAGTTATCATGAACGTAGCAGTTTTCTACCACTGCCTTCTTCGTATTACTGTTGTTATCGACATAAACGCCGGCATAGTTAGCATACGAATATGAATATGTATTATGAACTTCGTTATTATAAATCTCACAGTCTGTTATATAACCATTTGTCATATATACACCTGCTCCGTAGTTATAATTACTGCTTGTATTCTTGAGGAGGTTGTCGTGTATCTTACATTGTTCCAATCTTCCGCCAACGAGGTAAACACCGCCACCATAGACACTTCCCGACGACGTAAACTCTCTGCCGTTATTCTTTATCGTACAATTTCTTAAGGTTCCATATTCCTGAATATAAGCTCCTATACCATTATATGCTCCGCCACCGTTCTGAATCGTGATGCCGTCCCATACCGTCGCGGTAGATTCGGTAAACGAATTGTCCTGACACAAGACCCTCTGTGTGCCTTGTCCGTCAAGAATCGTAATGTTGGTTTCATAATCTCTTTGTTGCAAACTCGTCTCCGTTCCAGCGAAGCCGCCATAAACGTTAACGCCTTCCGCCATTCTGAAAGCGTTTGTCGAAGTGCCGTCGCCGTAATATGTTCCAGCTGCCACCCAGATATCAGGATAAGCTTCATGGTCTTGCTTTATCTTTTCAGCAATAAAAAGCGCAGAGTTTAAATCATCAAGAGCGTTCTCCCATGAAGAACCGTCTCTCAAGCCGTCGGCATCAGCATCAACATAAACTATTGGAAGATTGACAGACGGCGTTACAAACGATTTGTTTACATAAACACTTTCCGAAGTCTCACTACATAAAGCCTTCGCTCTTATGTCATATTGTGTGGAAGGTGTCAATCCTGTCAAAGTGAATGGACTTGATGTAACGTTTTCTATAACAGTATAGACGTCGTCGGTCTTTCTCTTATATTCAAAAATCAAGTCCGCATTATCATCATCAACTTCAAAGGTAAATGTAATCTGCTTTGCATGAACTTCCGTAATTACAAATATAGGAGGAAAACAACAATCTTCCGTGACACATATATTCGAGAACTTTATATTATTACGAGTTGTTAACAGACTTCCACTTACAGGATTAGAAGGATCATAGTTTGTTCCATCAGATGATACATACAATGATTTGTTATCTGAGGTATTATGATATTTGAATTTAGAAGCATTATATTGATATGAGCCTGTATTATCGTCAAAAGTCACTACAAGATTCGATATTCCGTCATATACAAAAGGATCGTCCAATTCTATCTCAAACCATTCTTCCGTATTGTTAAAAGCAATCTCTCCGCTGAACACCAACGACATATCTCCAACAGTCACATAATCCGTTCCCGACGCAAAAGATGCTTTCTCAGTATTTCCCATATAAATATCAATGTTCCTCGTAATAGGAGTTGAATATGTATATTGGAAATAAATTTTGTCTATGACAGAAGCGCCACCCATCTCAGAAGCGAGATATATCTGCTGGGTATAACTGTAATTATAATAGGTGTTCGTCGGGATACTGCTATGCGAATTTGTCCCCTCAGCTATTATAATCTCTGTATTAGGATTAACATTCTGTGATTTAAGATTAGCCGTTGTTATTAAAACCAAACTTAGCGCTAATAGTAAAATTCTTTTCATAAGCTTTATGTTTTGGCTAAAGGCTAAGGTCTAAAGTCTAAAGGGATTTCACCTTAAACTTTAAACCTTAAACTTTAACTAATTATTCAATAAAATTTTTTGTGTCTTAATTCCTTCATCATCAATCTTACGGATGATATATACGCCTGAACTGTATCCGTATGTAGAAACATTACTTACAGCATCTGCATTTTCATAAACGCGACGTCCCATCAGATCGTAAATTTCAATCTGAGCATCGCCGTTTATGTCATTTATAATAATCTCGCCATTATTTATATATGCAAAATAATCGTTGTCCGTTGTCTGTTGGCTATTGTCAAATGTAAGTACAAATCTGTCTTTTCTGTCATTGTCGTTATAGATAAATGAATACGACTCTGTCATTAGATTTACTTTCTCGCCTGTCATTCTATCTTCAAGGATAATCTCATCGAAGGCATTTCCGCATTCACTCAAGGAGATGGTATATTTCGCGAAACCGCCTTCAAAACTCAAAGGCAAAGTGTTTTCATCATCAATATAAACCACACTATAATCTCCTACACCTTTATTAATATATAGAGACGGAGCGTCGTCATTCAAACTGAACATCTTGAAGACATCGTCATTATCGCCTTTCACTACCGCTATTTCATCTTGTCCTGAAACTCCATTAACTCTTACCTTGAAGATATTTTCATTATCATTTTTTCTGAAAGAAGATTTCTCATTAGTTCTTATATCGTTAGTCATGATGATATTTCCTGCTGAGGCTGCCTTCACGAAGAAAGCCTGACAAGGTGCGATGTATTGTGAGCCGCCGTTTGTAGCAACGCCACCGAGTGTATAAGTGATGTAGTTATTTACGTCATCGTCATAGATCCATATCGTCTGCAACTGAAGATTATCGCGTGTCCATCCTTCCGCTTCCCAGTCGATATAACTCGGATAAGGATTTCCGAGGAGGTTGAAACCTGTATATTTTTCTGTAACGAATTCGCCGTCGGTACTGCAAGAGAGCGGATATGTTACATCGCCGTTGTTCAAAGTCCCGGAAAATTTCTTATAGCCTTCGTTTTCGTAAGCTACGAGATAACCTCTTCCCTTTGCGAAGTCAAATCCGTTATCAGTGTAAAACTCATTAGTTTGAGAATCATCTTTCTTTTGATTATACCATGTAGAGTTAAATTCCGACCATGAATAGAAGTCGTAGTTTTCTTCTGTCGGGATAAAACTCTCTATCGTCTGATTTGCGACAGGAGAAGAGATGAAATGCCAGTCGGCGTTCCATTCGCGAGTGACGCTGCTGTTGTCGAAGTAGCAATTCACTTTTGCAACGACATTATCATCATTATGAATCAGAGAGCCGGTTCCATTAATATCGGAATTGACCACCAAAGCATTTACATCATCATTTGCGATATCGCCAATTATTTCGAGAGATGCAGAAGGTGCTATTGTCAAGACTTTTTCACTAATTATTTCAAGGTCTTTAACAATATAATCTGATGTCGCATCTAGATTTGCAGCTACGATAATGTCGTCAATCATCTTAGGATTTGAAGACGGAAGTTGGGTAGCGTTCTGAGGTTCAGCCCACGAATCACAAACGAGCTGCCAATTAGAGACCTTATTCCAGTCTTTGTCTGTTCCTATAAACTTATACTTTATCGTATAATAATTAACGGCACCTGCATTAAGGTCCGTACTTGAAGAAGAGAAAGTTATGCTATAGTCGCCACCAACATTCAATTCTGTTTCTACACTATGGTCGTAAAACTTAAGATTTATCACATCGTTTGTATTGCCATATAATGTCAAAAAGAAAAGATACGTGCTTCCCTGTTTTATTATGAAAGCTCTGCCTCTGACTTCATCACCACAGAACGCGCCAATCTCGATATTTTCGTCAGCAAATTCTCCGTCTATCTTCAGCTGACCATAAACTGTCATATTATTCCCGTCGAAATTATCCGCTGGTTTTGGAAAATAAAAATTCTGAGCCTCAGCAGAAAAGCCATGACCCAGAATCATCATTCCTAAAATTATAATCTTTATATTGTTCTTTTTGTTTCTATTTTTACGAGACTTCTTTACGAGATAGCCGGCACCTAACAATGAAAGAGCCAACAATCCGTTTCCAAGAGGAGCCTCCAACTGATAATCTTCACTCAATCCGTGGGAATACGGCAAACCAGGAGCCGTGATGTCATCCACATTTCTGTAATATTCGTTATTATTATAAGTAAAGAACGAATCTTTTTGAGCATATAAATCCTGATTTACAGCAAATTGTAAAAACAGAACCAATAATAGTATCTTTGTAACAAAGTAAAATTTTCTCATAGTAATCCAATTCACGTTTTAATACACAAATTTATATTATGAGAAAAACTAAGTCAATACGTAATTTTACGTATATTAATGAAGGTAGAAGGCTAATGAAAAAGACAGAATTATCAATAACAAAATTAGAAGTTATCAGTTAAATAGCCAATGTCAGAGTCTAATCTTTCAAACATCCTATTGGAACGACATAAACTCCGTCTTCTCGACGATAGGCATACGAACCGACTGCTGTCAATACCATTAAAAAAGACGGTTTCTTCATACGATCAGTGTCTATTTTACTTTCAAGAGATTTAAGTGTTTTAACGCCATCATTAATCAAATCGTCACCTCCTAACTTTACTTCGACGAGTCCATACGAACCATCTCTCAGATGTATCACGGCATCACATTCCAATCCATTTCTATCCCTAAAATGATAAACCTTGCCATACAACGCTTCTGCATATACTCTCAGGTCTCTTATACATAAAGTCTCAAACACAAGTCCGAAAGTATTCAAGTCATTGATAAGATCCGACGGTCCCAAACCTAATGCCGCAGTAGCGATAGAAGGGTCGGTAAAATATCTTGTGTCGGAAGTTCTTATCGCCGATTTAGAGCGAAGATTAGGATTCCATGCTTCTGAATCTTCTATAACGAATATCTTTTTCAAAGCGTTTATATAAGATGCTATCGTATCCTCACTAAATGTATCCGATTCATTTGTAATCAGATCTGCCTTTATTGTTCCGTATGATGCCTGAGAACCTTGATGTCGAGCATAGCTGCGCAATAATCTATGAGTTCTTGTAGGGTCTCTGTTTATGCCATCAGACATAGAGATGTCGCGTTTCTCAACGGCTTCAATATAGTCAAAAGCTTGGTCTAAAGCAATTTCATCATTCATATTTACTGCTAACGGCCAGCCGCCACGACATGATAGATACGCCATCTTTTCAAGATCTATTGAAGATATTCCACTTATAAAATCTGGCGTTTTAAAGAGTTCTGCCAAGGATACTTCACCTGAGGAATCGTCGGATTCCCAAAGAGACATCGGACGCATTTTCAACCAACCAATACGACCGGTGCCACTATGAACCACCTCACTCATGTCAGCAGGTAGAGAAGATCCTGTTAAAATATACAAACCCAATTCGGAACTATGATCAGCTTCAAACCGTATATTGTCCCACAAAATAGGAGCAACCTGCCATTCATCTATTAACCGAGGAGTATCTCCTTTGAGTAATAAAGATGGATTTATTCTTGCCAATTGTTTGTTTTGTTCAGTCTTACCTGTCTCTGACATATATAAAACACTTTTAGCGACCTGCTCCGCCGTCGTCGTTTTACCACACCACTTAGCGCCTTCAATCACCACAGCTCCTTTTCCTGATAATTTACGTACTAGAAGTCTATCTGCTATTCTTTGTTTGTATATTGTCTTCATTATAAATCATTTTTTATACTGCAAAAATAAAACTAATCTTATAATAAAACAAGTACTTAATAAAAATATCCTGCTATTTGACGAATATTTGTTCTGTCATTTGACGAATATTTGTTCGGCTATTTGACCGTCAAACTCTAAACATATTGTACCAGATTCATAATACCTCCTCCGTACCAAGTCCGTACCAACTCCACTAAATAAAAAGAGACGTGTCAATGTGCGTTATAGCATGTCACATTAATGCGTCTCCACCCCAACTTTCAGTTTTCAATTTTCAATTACAGTTTCACCACACCATGACTAATCGCCCATTTCAGCAGCTCTATAGTACTATTGATACCAAGTTTTTTAAATATGTTGGACTTATGCATCTCTACCGTGCGAGGGCTGATGTTAAGTCTTAATGCTATTTCTTTTGAAAACAGTCCGTCGCAACATAGCTGCATCACCTCTTTCTCCCTATCGCTGAAATCAGAAACCGACAAAGAGCAAAGTCGCTTTGAATCATTGACCGCTTTGATAATCTTCGTCATATCAACGCCATAATATTTACTTCCTAAATAGACCTCAGAAATGGCATTCCTTATCTCTTCAACCTTAGACATCTTAGGAACGAAACCGTCTATACCAGACTCGACCAATCGGAAGATTGTCTCCTCTTCATAATTAGACGAAACTATTATCACCTTAATATCACTACGTTCCGACTTCAGTTTCTTCACCGCTTCCTCGCACGACATTCCAGGCATCTGTATGTCGAGCAAGACGACATCGACATCTAAATCCGGCAAAATTTGAAACAATTCATCGGCAGTCGAGGCTTCACCAACGACTTTAATTTCATCAACAAACTTTTGGAGAGAAGACCTTATACCTAATCTCATCAAAGGATGGTCGTCAACAACAATTACATTTATCATCGTTTATTTTTTTTAATTCAAAAGAAAATTCGCTACCCTCTCCTACTACACTCTTGATATTCAATTCGCTATTACACTGATGCAGCATCTTGTTTATTAGATCCATACCAATACCACTACCTTGTTCACCATTAGTTCCCAAAGTGGTAAACGACTTACCCGACAACAACAACTTCACCTTATCTTCCGGAAGCCCGACACCATAATCCTTTACAACGACCTTTATTTTATCGCCTAAGTCATTAAAACATATCACCACCTCTTTACCATCAGAACTGAACTTCAAGGCGTTACTAACAAGATTTCTCAACACAGCAGAAATCATCCTGATGTCGGAATAAACAATATAGCTATCCAACTTAACATCACACTCTCTGATCGTAATCTGCTTTTTCTGCGCTATGGTACTGAACAAAGGCACAACCTCGTTGAAGCAAATATCCCTTATATCGAAATTAATCGGCTTATAATCCATCCTCTTCATCTCGAATTTCGTCCACTCAAGCATATTGACGAGCAGCTCTTCCAAGGAATTTACAGAATCAGTCAATGCCGCAATATACATCTTCATATCGTCGTCACTTATTTCATCATAATTTTCATACAGATGATTCAACACCATTTTCTGGGCAATGACAGGATTCTTCAAGTCGTGCGACAAAACAGATATTGACCTGTTTTTGATATTGTTAAGTTCCAACAAAACAGCATTCCTTCTCTTTCTTGATAGACCGTTCCTAATCAATAAAATTATTGTGATTATTAGTAGAAATATCAGCAACATTGTCAATTTAAGCACATTCTCATTATATTGATTGTCGCGTTTATACAGCTCTATTTCTAAGTCTTTCTCTCGTGTGCTATATCTGACTTGAAAGTCATTTAACATCTTCTGGTTCTTTTCATTAAAGATGGAATCCTTGATATTCACATACTGCTCATAATAATCTATGGCAAGTCGCGGATTGATGTCTTTATATATATTATACAATGACTTAGATATTTCTTGTATCAAAAGTTTGTTGTCGATAATTTCCGCACATTCCAATGATTTATGAAAATAATAGAGAGCCGAATCAATATTGCAATCTTGTTCATACATCTCACCTAAAGAATGTAGGACTATCGATATTCCATATTTGCTTCCCGCTTTCTCAAAGTAAGAATAAGCCTCTCTCTCGCATTGTATCGCATCTTGGAGGCTACCACAAGCCATATAGACATCACCCAACTGATTCAGACGGATAGCGATCTTATTCGGGCGACCAATTTCCTTATCAATTCTCAAGCCTTCTTCAGCGGCAGAAATGGCATCTTCACAACGCCCTAACTTCATATAGGCTGTTGAGACATTACCTAATCGAACCGCCAGCTGCGACCTCCGAGATTCTCCTAACCTCTTCTCTATCATTATACTTTTCTCAAAATAAACAGCAGCGACACTATCCTCATCGTTCACCATATATACATTGCCGATGTTATTCAAGATAGAACTTTGAAGATCCAACCTCTGCAACGATTGAGACACTTCGTAAGCCTTCATATTATAATCGATAGCCTTCTCCATATTACCCATTCGCTGGTTGGAGAATCCCATATAATACAAGCTGTTAAAGACTAATGTCGTGTCGTCCGCCTCTTTCGACAAGGAATACAAGTCTTTGGCTAAATTGTAGCAGTCAAGATATTTCTCTTGTTTAAATAAGTCTATGACACAGTTGCCAATAGAGTCAAGATATTCAGTATTTTCTGAACGAGAATTATGAATAAATAACGACAAAAAAAATATAGATAAAATGAGTTTCTTCATGACGAAAATTTTACTGCAAATATAATCAAGCAAAATAATAATTTCAAGAACTATTTTACTTTATGTTGTTTCATTGTGTTAAAAATCTGACAGTTGATTAATATCGTCATTTTTTATCCCTGATATCTGTGCTATCTTATTCGCCGCCTTGACAACACTCTGGTTTCCCGTGTATAGTTTCTTCTTGGTATCTTCGTAGCTATTCTGCAGACTATCAATCTTCTTCCCTATTTCCTCGTAACGTTTCATAAACTCATCTACTCTGTTCAAGAGTTTCTGCACTGCCTCAAAAATCTCCTGCTGGTTACGAGCCTGTTTCACCTGCGTCCACGCCAACTGTATCATACGTAACAATGCTAATAAATTCTGCTCGCTCGTGATAAAGACTCCATTTTCAAAAGCCTCACGCCATAAGCTATTATCCTCATAAAGAGCCAATTGCATCGCCGATTCGTTAGGAACGAACATAATGACATAATTTAAACTCACACGTGGAGCTTTGATATACGAAGCGTAATTTTTCTTCTGCAATTCCTTATAATGCGCTCTCATACTTTGCAGATGTCGCTTCATAGCCAATGACTTATCTGTTTCATTATCAGCGTTACAATAATCGACAAATGCTGTAAGAGAGACTTTTGAGTCGATGATAACGTCTTTATTATCAGGATAATGAACCACTACATCTGGTATCATACGCTTGCCTGTCTCATCATGAAAAAGCATATTACCGCGAGAATCCCTAAGAGTCGTCTGTTTTTCATAATGTTCACCTTCAGTCAATCCAGATTTTTCCAAGATATTCTCCAAAATCAGTTCACCCCAATTACCCTGAGTCTTGGTCTCGTTTTTCAATGCCTTAGCGAGATTATTAGCATCATTACCAATATCTTGAGTACGTTTCATCAGTTCTTCAATAGCTTTCTCCAGACTCGCCTTGTTTTCAGAAGAAGATTTTATATTGTCAGTCATCGACTTACGCATTCCTTCTATCTCGTTTTTCAAAGGATTAAGCACCGCATCCAACCGAATATTATTAGCTTTCACCAAAGACTCCTCTCTTTGAGCCAACAACCTTTCCGTCGTATTTTGCAATTCAGATTTCAACGCATTTATCTGCATTTCAAACTGTTTGCTTCTAATCTCCTCATTTTTAAGCTCTTGTTCCTTCATGAAATCAATCTGAGTCTTCAGACTGCTATTCTTCGATTTCAGAATAAAACCAACTAATAACGAACCGATTATAAAACCGAGAAAAAATAATACGTAATTCATAATACTCATTTTTAAGTCTCCAAGTCACCAAGTTAATTGTTAATTGTTAATTGTTAATTGTTAATTGTTAATTGTTAATTGTTAATTGTTAATTGTTAATTGTTAATTGTTAATTATTAATTATTTCCACTTTGCTTGCTGATTTTCCTTTTCTAACTAATTGAATCTTAGCAGGGATACGTTCTTTAAGAGTATCGACATGGGAAATAATTCCAACTTTTCTGCCGAGGCTGTGAAGGTTTTCTAAGGTATTCATAACCATATCAAGTGACTCATTATCAAGAGTTCCAAAACCCTCGTCAATAAACAGCATATCCATATTAAAATGTTCGTCGTTGAGCGATGTCAAGCCGAGAGCGAGAGCCAAAGAAACGAGGAATGTCTCGCCTCCAGAGAGAGAACTCGCCGCGCGCAACTCGCCTCCCATCTCCATATCCTGGACCATAATTGCAAGAGAATCAGGATAACACGAGAGAAGATAACGACTGCTAAGCTGCTTCATATAATAATTCGCCCTGTCGAGCAAAATACCCATCGTATATGCTTGAGCCACATCTCTGAAATTGTCGTTGTCGGTAGTTCCAATAGCCTTGGCAAGTTGTTCCCAAAGATGATAAACTCTATCTTTCTCTTCCATATCTTTTTGATATTCAATAGAAGCAGAATTATTTTGAGCGTTAAGAGCCAATCGCATCTTAACCTCCGACAATGACTCTTCAGCAGATTTCTTCTCATTATTTAAGGAAACAGAAGCAAACTCCAACTCTTCCAAACTGACATCTTCACTAAGCTTTGCTTCGTTATTCTGATGCGATTTAAATTCTTCTGACTTAATTTTTAAAGTATTATTAGACTTAATCAGTTCATCATCTAAGTCCTTGTTCTTTTTTACAAAATATTGAATATCTGATATTTCTGAAAGATATTTCAAACGATCAAAACTAATATCTAAATTAGTAATAACAAAGTCATCGACGAATTTCTTAACTGAATTTAAGTTTTCCTCTATCCTATTCTTTTCTGATAATCGCGCTTTACTTTTTTCATAAAGACCTGAAAATAAAGAAACCAACTCTTGTAATAAATATCTCTCTTCTATAACATCAACAGATTTCTTTGGAAGTATGTCATTTAAACTCGATTCAAGTTTTTCACATTGAGCAAGAACTTCAACAATATTAGCAATTTGATTTTCAGTGTTTTTAAGCGATTCTGTCTTATTTTTCCATTCAGATGAGATATAGTTAATTAATTTTATGAAATCACTCTGAGAATCTGCGAAAGTCTGTTTCCAATTATCAATTTTCAGATAATTATTAACATCTGTTTCTTTCTCAGTATATTTCAACTTTTGTTCGTTGATAATTGTCTTGA
This sequence comes from Lentimicrobiaceae bacterium, assembly GCA_015061315.1. GTDB lineage: Bacteria > Bacteroidota > Bacteroidia > Bacteroidales > F082 > Limimorpha. The sequence goes on along the minus strand of SUWV01000005.1, from coordinate 70,892 downwards.
TAGTATTTAAATTAAGTTCTAATTGTTGATATTCAATCTGTTTTGCAGAAAGCGATTTTTCGATGGAAATATAATTTTCGTCAATAGACTTCTTATTCTTTTGAGCCTCATCAATTGATTTCTTAACAAGAGCAAACTCGTTCAACTTGGCATTTACCTCGTTAATTCGTTTATCTGCTTCAAGAATTAAGTCATTGTATTTCTTTATATTAACATCAAGCTTCTCTATTTCAAAAATCGGATTTCCGTTACAAAGCACGTTAAGATTATTTAACAGAAGTTCCAATCTTTTCTCTTCTGCATTAATATTTCTTAAAATTGTATTCAGCTCAGCCTCAGTCTTGTTAAGATTATCTTTGGCTTTTTCGTATGAATCCTTCAATTTCTCCCACTCATTCCTTATGACTGCAAACAAAGACTGAACGACGGACTCATCTTTATAATGATGCTCCTTACTGCCGCAGACAGGACAAGGCTCGCCGTCTTTCAACTTAGAACGATATTCCTTGGCCCAATCCTTGACCATATTTTCCTGCCTCAGATACTCCTCATTTTTTGCGTCAAAAGTCGTTTTCAAAGAGAAAAGATTAGCCTTTTCTTGATTAAATGATAACTTTAAATTTTCATACTTATCTTTCTCATTTCTAATATTTTTATCTAACATCAAATATTGCTCTAAAACTATTCTTATATTATTCAATTTAGCATTTCTGTCTGAACAATATTTTCTGTCTTCATTCAACTTTTTCTGCTCTTCAATCAACTTTTCATACTCATCAGAATCGAAGTTTTGGATCAATTTTTCAAGATTAGATTCAGCTTCTTCCTTTGATTTTTTAACATTTTCAAACGACTGAGAAAGAGACTGCAATTGTGATGTAATCTCACTTTTCTTCAATTCATTAACATTTAACTCTTTATCTTTAGTAATCAATAAATTAGAAATTTGAGACAAATCATTAAGAAGACTTAAAATCAAATTAAGATTATCAGATATTATTTCATTATCTTTATGATTATCAATCCATTGTTTTAATTCATAAGAATGGGAAATAAGTTTATCTTTATTATCATTTTCTTTAGAACAAGAATCTTTAAGATTAATAAAACGTTTGATGTCATCTTCAATATTCTCATTGATTTTCAGCAATTCTGAATCAAGTCGCTGCAATTCCTTAATCGCTTCTCTTTCTTTCTGAGTTCTGAAATAATCATCAACGACTGACTTATTGTCTTTATATTCTTGAGAATTAATTTGTTCTAAAACATTATCATACAATCGTTTAACCTCATCAAATTCTCTTTGTAAATCATTATTCTTCTTACACCAAGCAATTGACGACTCAATCTTCTTCAAATCATTATCTTTTTGATTAATAAGCCGTGACAATTCATCTTGCCGTGTATTTAACTCATCGACTTCATCCTTTGATAAAATATTATCTTTCAATCCATTATACAAAGTCTCAGCTTCTTTTTTCTTATAAAAAGCCTCACCTTTTTTATTTTTGACAGCATCAGCGATCTTTGAATACACTTCAGTTCCAGTCAGCATTTCAAGTATCTCCGACTGCTCATTTTTCTTTGATTTAAGAAAAGTGCTAAACTCGCCCTGCGCAAGCATCACAGAACGAATGAATTGATCGTAGGAAAGCCCGACAAGATCCTCGATTTTCTTATTAACCTCCTCAATTTTAGTCGATAAGACGACTCTCGTATTACCATCGACGACTTCCAACTTCCTTCTGTTAGAAGTAGTATAAGTATTTGATTTAGTTTTATGTACAAGCCAAGTCGCTATATAATTAGTATCTTTAACCGAGAAATGTAATTCAGCTTTACCATCAGTCTTGCCTTTACGCAAAATATTGGTAGTATTCTTAGTGTTGTTATTACCGTTTTCCGTCTTCTCATTATTTCTAACATTCTCATAACGAGAAGCTTTGTCGTATAAAGCCAAAGTTATCGCATCTAAAATAGTAGTCTTTCCAGAGCCCGTCTCACCGCAAATCAAAAACAGAGGCTCATTAGCCAAGACGCTATTTATAAAATCAATTTCAGCTTCTTCAATAGAATTAAGGTTTTGTATTATCAGCTTTTCAATCTTCATAATCAATTATTTAAGTCAACAGACAACGGACTACAGACAACAGTCTTTATTTATAATTTTCTGTTCTTAATTTTCAATTTTCATTATTTCGTCGCAGACATTTTTAAACATCGTTTTCATTTCGTCAGGCATTTCCATATTATTCTTCTTTTTAAAGACAGAACAACCCAATTCAAATGGGGAAATCGCCTTAAATTCATCAATGGTACGAATAGTATTTTCAGAATTATCAGCTTTAGTCTCAGGAAGATAGACCTGAACACCACAATATTTCGCCTTTCTTTCCTCAAAAACATCCATTATCTTGGCGTTAGTCACATCAGATAGAGCCATTTCCGATTTAACATGAAGTCGTACATAGCACTCGTTATCAAGAACTTCCTCAATATTTCTAAGAACATCGTCAACTGGAAGAGCATCATCATAAGAGTTAGGTTTAGAAGGAAAATCCACGACAGGAACCAAAGGCTCTATCTCCCGAATTTTTATGTCAACATTATGATTTTCAATATCAACGACAGTAACAGAATGAGGATAAATCTCGTTAAAGGTAAGAGCGAAAGGCGAACCAGAATAACGCATATTTTCCCCTACAAACTGAGGATGATGAACATGGCCCAAAGCCCAGTAATCAATCTCTTTCAACGACAAAATATCCTCTTTCGCAACCGACTCCAAACCGCCAATCATTTTGTTGTAGGAATTAGAATTAACGCCACTCATCATAAAATGACCCATCGCAACAACAGCATGATTATCTGTAAATTTAGAATTTAACTTCAAGTTATTCTTCAAGTCATTATAAAAAGAAAAAACGCGATTAGAATAGGTGTCATTTTCTTTTAAAGAAGGGTAATTGCCAGCATTCAGGAAAGGAATCGCCAATATCCAACCAACGATTTCGTCATTTCTCTTAACAGGAATCTCGACCTTAGAAGCATCGAACGTAAGTTCGTTCTCCTCGCTTTCTTTGTAAAAGTCGATATTACCGACCACCGTGACATTAAAAGCCTCCCAGAGCTCATGAGGCGCCTCGAGACGAGAAGGCGAATCATGATTACCAGCAGTCACAATTATCTGCAAATCATCGTATAACTGCGACAATTCAACCAAAGTATGATAATAAAGACGCTGCGAAACGACAGTCGGCGTTGCAGAATGGAAGATGTCGCCCGACACTATCAAAGCATCTGGTTTCTCTTCTAAGATAATATCTTTCAATTGATTAAAGAAATATTTATGTTCCTCATCACGTGAATATTGATGCAAAGTCTGCCCAATATGCCAATCACTCGTATGAATTACCTTCATTTTCTTTTACATTTTTAATTACAAAAACATCTTCAAAACCTGCCCCATTCGCATAATAACCTGATACTCTAAGTTCTTGTACAGGTTCATCATCAAACCATGAAGCACGAATCACACCTTTATTTTCCTCTATAGAAATTCCGCCTATTACATTCCAATCTGCAACAACCACATCAGTAGTATCAATTGTAAATAATTGAAAATCATCTTTATTTTGAATAATATATGCAGGATTTGAGACCAATTCATCATAAAAGAAATCCACCATTTCATTTTGGATTGTATAGAAATTCTCATTCAGCTTACGATTTTCATCAAGATGAAGCGTATGACCTTGACCAGGGAAAGTATGCAGCACAGAACGAATACCTAACTCATTAGCTTTCTGATGGATAACTGAAGAACCATACATTTCATCGAAGAAAACCTTTTGAAACTCGCCTATAGCCTTAAAAGGATAACCCTTTCCGTAAGGCAGAATTTCATCTACATCACCATGAAACGAAATTATCGGGACATTTTCATTTTTAAGAATATTCAAGTCGTAAATACTTCCCCACATATTAGCTATAGCCTTGATTTTAAAATCATTATCAATAGTGTTACCAGAAGATTCAATATCACCCAAATCTTCCATAAAGAAAGAAGAATAAGACGACTGAGGACGATCTTTATTGCGCATATAAGCAAGATTTATTGCAGTGATACTGCCAGCACTTGCACCCCCAACGAACAGAAAGTCAGGGTCGATACGATAAATATCCTTCTTAGAAATCAAATAACGCATGGCAGCATGAGCATCTTGCGTCGCTTGATAAGCAGTCCTTTCTATCGCCTTTTGATTAGGTCGAAAACCCATTCTGTAATTAATTGAAACACAGACATAACCCAAAGAAGCGAAATGATTACACCACTTTTGGTAAGGAACAGTAGCCTTGTCGCCGATAAAGAAAGCGCCGCCATGAATAAACATCATAAGAGGACGTTGCGTAAGAGTGTCATTCTTAGGAAGATAAATATCCATATCAAGATTCAGTTCCTTTTTCTTCAGATAATTAAACCAATTGTTCTTGACAACATTTGCAATGTCGATTGTATCATCAGGAATTGACGACCAAAAGCCATCTACTTTCGCATAATTAACATCCGTAATCCTCTCAACTTCAAACACTTCGTTTTTATATCTGTCAGTATCAGACAATTGAAATTCATCTTCGATATAAGGATATAAGAGAAAAGGCATTTTTTTATTCGAGGAATTCTCCGTATAAAAGCCTTCATATGAATTACGAGACACTTTCTTAAATTTTAAATTATAAGTCTCTGAGTCATAAAAGCTTATCTCACATTTATTTCTACGTAAGTCAGCCTCAAAAGGCTTTGCCTTCATAAACACGTCTCTGTGAATCAAATACATCTTACCTTCCGCATAAGAATCAGCGATAGAATCCAACTTCACAAAATACTTTCTTCCGTCAGATTTATTTTCAAAAATATAGTTAGATACGCCTTTTGGAAAGTCGTGACTTGTTCTGCATGAAAACATATTAAGTACAACTGCAAAAGATATAATAATCAGAAAATAAGATAGATAACGATTCAGTTTCATAACGTATAATTTTGCTGTAAAGTTAAAAATAAATCTTGAATAATTCGCCTTATTTTCTTAATTTCGCGAACTAAAAATTTGTTCAAAATAAATATGAAAATGAGACTAAAAAACATCATCACTGCAAGCATCATCGCGATGACTTTAATGTCATGTTCTGGCGAACTTCAACAAGCCGACTATCGCGTAATTCCATTACCAAAGGAAATCACTGAAAACACGACAGAAAGTCCATTTACCCTCTCTAAAAATGTCGTAATTGCATATCCAAAAACACAATCAGAACTATCAAAAGAAGCATCATTTTTATCGGAATATCTTAATGAAATTTTAGGATATTCGTTAAAGGTAGAAGAAACAGATGAAGTCAAAAACAATGCTATCAACTTAATCATCGACCCATCTTTGTTTACAGAAAATGATGCATATAAGATTATTATAAATCAAGAAAATATAAAAGTTATCGGAAGTAATACTTCAAGTGTATTTTATGCCATTCAGACATTAAGAAAGAGTCTTCCTTTCGATGCAGAAGGAGAAAAAATCAGCATGCCAGCAGGCGAAATCTACGACTATCCACGTTTCGGTCATAGAGGCATGATGCTGGACGTAAGCCGTCACATTTTTGACTTAGATTCCATCAAAGAATTTATCGACGTTATGGCATTACACAACATGAATAAGTTCCACCTCCACATCACTGACGACCAAGGATGGCGCATTGAAATCAAGAAATATCCAGAGTTGACAAAAGTAGGAGCTTGGCGCTCAGGAACAAAAATCGGCAAGACTGAGACTTACGACACCATACGTCACGGTGGTTTCTACACACAAGATGAACTCCGCGACTTGGTAAAATACGCAGAAGAACGTCATATCACAATAATTCCAGAAATCGACTTACCAGGACATCAGTTGGCAGCTTTAGCCACATATCCTGAATTTGGCTGCACAGGCGGACCTTATGAAGTATGGAAGCAATGGGGTGTTTCTGAAGACGTTATCTGCGCTGGTAACGAAGATGCAATGCGTTTCTTGGAAGATGTCTTAGCAGAAGTGATGGACATATTTCCAAGCGAATACATTCACATCGGCGGCGATGAATGCCCTAAGACACGCTGGGAACAATGTCCAAAATGCCAGGCTAAGATTAAAGAATTGGGATTAAAAGACGACGATCATTTCACAGCAGAGAATTATCTCCAAAGTTATGTCATGACAAGAATGGAGAAATTCGTTGAAGATCACGGACGTAAAGTCATCGGCTGGGACGAGGTGTTGGAAGGCGGACTCGGACCTAAGGTCACTGTCATGAGTTGGAGAAGCGTTGACGGCGGTCGAGAAGGAGCAAAACAACATCACGATGTGATAATGACACCATGTTCTCACCTCTACTTCGATTATTATCAGACAGATAACACCGACGACGAGCCTATCGCGATAGGCGGCTACATTCCTGTTAGCAGAGTCTATGAATTTGAGCCAATCCCTTCAGAATTGACAGAAGAAGAAGCGAAACATATCTTGGGCGCACAGGCAAACCTCTGGGTTGAGTACATAAAAGACATGAACACAGCGTTTTACAGAGTTCTTCCAAGAATGGATGCTTTGACTGAGGTACAATGGGTTTTACCAGAACAAAAAGATTACGAAGACTTCCGCGAACGCGCATACAAAATGGTTCAGCTATATGACCTTAAGGGTTGGAATTATGCAAAACACATCTTCGATATTGATGTTGATATTGTTCCTAATGTTGAAGCAAAATGTATTGATATCACGATGTCGAAGTTCGGTGAAGGAGATATTCTGTACACCTTAGACGGAACAGATCCATTGACAAACGGAACAAAATACACTGAACCACTTAAACTTACAGAAAGTGCAAAGTTAAGAGCTATCGTAAAAAGAAAGACAAGTGTAGGCAAGGAATTCAAAACAGACATCGAACTCAGCAAATCGTCGATGAAGCCAATAAGTTTGAAGAATGAACCACATGAGAACTATCGTTTTGAAGGCGCACAGACATTGATTGACGGATTGTCAGGAGGAAAGAACTACAAGACAGGACGCTGGATTGCATTCTTTGGAGAAAACTTAGATGCAACAATTGATTTACAAGAAAATCAAGAGATAAGCAATTTGAAATTCAACAACAATCTCACCAAAGGCGACTGGATTTTCAATGCTAAGTCGGTTAAGATTTCAGTTTCAGATGACGGAAAAGAATTTAAGGAGATACATTATCAAGAATTTCCAATTGAGACAATAGCAGAAGACGGCGTCATGAATTTCAATGTCGACTTTGATAAGACAAATGCAAGATACGTCAATGTTGTTATTGAGCCATTTATGTGTCCAGAAGGACATTCAGGCTACGGCTACCCTGCTTGGATTTTCGTTGATGAGTTAAAGATTAATTAATTGAAAAATAATTTCATACAGACTGTTTTTCGTAAAGATTATTTTATTATCTTTGCACTCGCAAACCTCGGGTAGGTTTAAATTTAAATAATTTATTATTAATCAATTAAAAAGAAGAAATTATGTCAGCAAAAATGAGATTACAAAGACATGGTAAAAAAGGTCAACCTTTCTATCATATTGTAATTGCAGACGCTCGTGCACCACGTGATGGTCGTTTCATTGAAAAAATCGGTACTTACAATCCAGTAGCACAACCAGCTCAAATCAACATCAACTTTGACAAAGCATTAGACTGGTTAAACAAAGGTGCTCAACCAACCGACACAGTACGTTCAATCCTTTCACAAAAAGGCGTTTTGTTAAAGAAACACTTATTGGTTGGCGTTAAGAAAGGCGCTATGACAGCTGAACAAGCAGAAGTCAAGTTCCAAAACTGGATGAAAGAAAAAGAAGCAAAGGCAGCTGAATTCGTAAGAGTAAACGCAGAACAAAAGAGAGCTGCTCAAAAAGAAAGATTAGAAGCAGAAGCTAAAGTTAACGAAGCACGTATCGCTGAGTTAGCAAAGAGAAGAGCAGAAGCAGCAGCCGCTGAAGCAGCAGAAAACGCAGAAGCAGCTACAGAAGAAGCTCCAGCAGCTGAAGAAACAACAGAAGCAGAAGCTTGAGATTCTAAATCTTGATAACAAAAGAAAATCCGTCGGAGAAATTCGGCGGATTTTTTTTTGTCCACGAAAGGACGCGAAAGGACGCGAAAAGACGCGAAAAGACGCAAATATTTTTATTCCCTATCGTTATTTTTTCATAAAATAATTATATGAATAAACATTGTTATGCAAAAAAACATTATATTTGTAAACAAATTTGTTGACATAATATTACCATTATGAATTATGATGTAGGACAATATATAAACGAATTAATATTCCATGTAGGTAAGTCACAATCTATTGTAGCTCGCGATATAAAAGTTTCGCGTCAGTTGCTCAGCTGTGTAATTAACGGTAAACGTGAAATGTCGCTACAACTTGCCATGAAATTAGAATCCTATTTTTCGTTAGCAGACGGTGAACTTATGAAGATTCAATCAATGCAAGCCATTCAAAGACGGAAACGACATATACGAAATCACTTATGCGAGACGCTAATGAACAAGAACGCATTTTGGTCGTATGATATTAAATCTTTTGATAACATACCGGACGAAGAACTAATCGAAAAATGTTTCACTATACTTGATATGAATGATATAGACCTAATGTTTGAACTTTTTCCTCGCAAACAAATTCAACAAATATGGCAAGAACGAATGGCAATACAGGGAGAATATATGCAGATGCTTAACGTGATGATTGCTATGTATTATTTCGGAATCAAAGAACCTGAAAAATATTTAGCCAAGGTCGAAAAAAAACATATCAATAATTTACTAAAAAAATCATCATATGAGACAGGGATTAACGAGTAAGATTGAAGCTATTATAGAACAAGTGTCTCAGTTAGAATGTATAAAGCCATATATCTTATGTGGAGGCACAGCACTTGCCATACAAATAGGTCATCGTAAAAGCGAAGATCTTGACTTTATGACGTGGCGCACATCTAAAACAGAAAAACCTGAAGTCAAATGGAATTTGATAGAAAAAGAAATTGAGGAAAAGATTGGAGAAATAGAAAACTTCAATATGCTTGGATTTGACCAAGTTGAATTTTTGGTTAAAGGTGTAAAACTGTCTTTTTTTGTAAGTGACAACTATTCTCCAGTATCATCACCTATAGAATATCTTGGCAATATACGCTTGGCCGATATAGAATCAATTATGGCAATGAAAATGGAAGTCATGTTGCGTAGGATGAAATTCCGCGACTACTACGACATCTATAGTATTTTGCAAGAAGGACATTCTATTCACAAAGGCATTGAAAAAGCGCTCAAATTATCAAGGCATCGTCTAACCACGAAGAATATCATTGCAATGCTGTTAGGCGGACAATTTATTCAAGATGACAATTTCTCGACATTAGAACCGAAATATAATGTCAACAAAGAACAGATTAGAGAGTATATTTTGCATAAATTGAAATAAATGAAAATCCGTCGGAGAAATTCGGCGGATTTTTTTGTCCACGAATGTCCACTAAAAGACGCGAATATCCACGAATGTCCACGAAAGGGCGCGAATGTCCACGAATATCCACGAAAATGCACGAAAGTCTTTATTAAGGAAAATTTATAAGTAAATAAACAAAAAGGACGCAGCTATAAAACCACGCCCTTATCTCAATTGTTAATTGTTAATTGTTAATTGTTAATTGTTAACTGTCAATTGTTAATTCCTAAACACTATCTTCTCCCCTTCACAATCGACAATTATCGGCTTATCCTTATTCACTTTATCAGATAATATCATCTTCGACAAGTCGTTAATCAGTTCGCGTTGCATCATGCGCTTCACAGGTCGCGCACCGTAACGGACATCATAACTCGTCTCAGCAATATGTTTCATGGCTTCTGTCGTCATCTCAATCTCGATGTCGTTTCTCTTCAACATCTTCTTCAAAGAATGGAACTGCATAGCCACCACATTGATAATCTGCTCCTTCGACAATGGCGTAAACATAATGATGTCGTCGATACGATTCAAGAACTCTGGCTTCATAAACTGACGTAATATCTCCATCACCTTATTACGCATCTCATCGAAGTCAGTATCGGCTTCAGTGTTCTTACTAATCATCTCCTGTATCGCCATCGCCCCTATGTTGGACGTCATGATAATGATAGTATTTTTAAAATCTACGAGACGTCCTTTGTTGTCGGTCAATCTGCCGTCGTCTAATATCTGAAGCAGAATATTATAAACATCTTGATGTGCCTTTTCTATCTCATCGAGAAGGACTACTGAATAAGGCTTACGACGCACTGCTTCTGTCAGCTGACCGCTTTCATCGTAGCCGACATAACCTGGAGGCGCTCCTATCAATCTCGAAACGGAGTGACGTTCCTGATATTCCGACATATCAATACGCACCATATTATTCTCGTCATCGAAGAGAAACTCCGCCAATGCTTTAGCTAACTCTGTCTTACCGACTCCCGTCGTTCCCAAGAAGATAAACGAACCTATCGGACGATGCGAATCCTGAAGTCCTGCCCTGCTCCTACGTATCGCGTCCGACACAGCCACGATAGCCTCATCTTGTCCCACGACACGTTTATGTAATTCCTTTTCCAAATTGAGTAGTTTCTCGCGCTCGCTCTGCATCATCTTATTCACAGGGATGCCCGTCCATCGTGAGACGATCTCCGCAATATCTTCTGCATTAACGACTTCTTCAATAAGCGGATTGTCGCCCTGAGCTTTCTTCAGCTCTTCTTTCGCAAGCTCTATGGCTTTCTCGGCATTTGGAATCTTACCATAACGCAGCTCTGCCACAAGTCCGTAATTGCCTTCTCGTTCAGCCGTCTCTGCCTCATAACGATAACGTTCTATATTCTTCTTCTCATTCTGTATCTTCTCTATGAAGCCTCGCTCCGACTCCCAACGCGACTTAATCTTATCACGTTCGTTGCTGAGTTCCTCAATCACTTTTGTAAGCTCCTTCACCTTCTTCTTATCGTTCTCGCGTTTAATAGCCTCGCGTTCAATCTCAAGCTGGCGAATCTTACGTTGTATATTTTCAAGTTCTTCTGGCAAAGAATTTATTTGCAATCTCAGTCGCGATGCGGCTTCATCAACGAGGTCGATAGCTTTATCTGGGAGGAAACGATTTGATATATAACGTATTGAAAGGTCAACAGCAGCTATTATTGCTTCGTCTAAAATCCTCACCTGATGATGGTTCTCATATTTTTCTTTAAGTCCTCTCATGATAGAGATGGCGTCTTCTTCTGAAGGCTCATCGACCATAACTATCTGAAAACGACGTTCTAAAGCCTTGTCTTTCTCAAAATACTTCTGATATTCGTTTAGCGTCGTGGCCCCTACGGCTTGCAGCTCTCCTCGCGCAAGTGCCGGCTTCAGTATGTTAGCGGCGTCCATCGCGCCTGATGTCGCGCCTGCTCCGACTAATGTGTGTATCTCATCAATGAAAAGCACTATCTCGCCTTCGCTTTCAACCACTTCTTTCACAACGTTTTTCAGTCGTTCTTCAAACTCGCCTTGATATTTCGCGCCTGCTATCAGTGCGCCCATATCCAAAGAATATACTTTCTTAGACTTAAGATTTTCAGGCACATCGCCATGAATTATTCTTTGCGCAAGTCCTTCTGCTATTGCCGTCTTTCCCACTCCTGGCTCACCTATTAATATAGGATTGTTTTTGGTACGTCGCGAGAGTATCTGCAAAACTCGCCTTATCTCATCATCGCGTCCAATGACGGGATCTAACTTTCCCGACGATGCTAACTCATTGAGATTTCGTGCATAACGATTCAATGATTCGTAATTTTGGTTTGATTTGTACGATTGATTGTTATTCATTTTTTATATTTTTTGGTTGTTTGTATAATCTTTTGTTTTTGGGCGTTCCGGCTACGCCGTCGGGCTTTCCGCTCTATCTTTGCTCGCTCCGTAAACTACGCTCGCAAAGGATGCCGCTCCAATCCCTAACGCACAACGGCTGCTAATTATAAGCTCGCCTCTTCTATATCAAAATTATTTCCATTTAAAAATAAATGACATTTTGTCATTATAAAGACAATGAGACAACGAGACAACAAGTAGATTGTTCAAGTCTTTGCTTCCTTATTTATAACAAATCAAAGGATTTTTTTCTTAATCATTATACAATAAAAGATAGAGTTTCACATTATTATTACACGTTTTTTTCTTATCTTTGCAGAAATCAAAAAGCATATCATACTGATGAATAAAAATATATCAAAAATAATTGTCCTATTGTTGCTTGTCTTCAATATAGTCGGAGTAGAAGCACAAATAAATTGTAAGATTAAGGTCGATGATTGGGTCAGTTTTCCTGTATGCTACGGGGAAGAGATAAACATGAGTGTTGACGCCAATCCGAATTGCACTTATCAATGGAGCAAGAACGGAATCGACATCAGTGGCGAGACAAATTTTCACCTTACTGCCGAGATAACAGAAAACGGTGTTAAATATGGCGTTAAAGTCTTTAACGTTCAAACACAGGAAGAATGCGAGGACGAAATCACCATCGATATGCTTGAGACTTTCGAGATTGAATTTGAACAGACTCAACTGACTTGCAGTAACAACAATGCAGAAAACGGACAAAATGCAAGAGTCATAGCAACTGCTTCTGGAGATAAATATACTTCATTCACATATGAATGGTGGTCGAATAACGAGAATATATGGACCAACCCTAACAACCCGCAAGAAGCTATCGGATTGAAAGCTTGGAAAGAATATCATGTAGATGTCACTGGCGTTACTGCTGAAGGCGATACCTGCGTCCGCACAGCTTCATTTACTCCGAGAGCCTACCCTAACCCAGTTTTAGAAATCATCTCAGATCCTAAAGACACTGCTTATATCCAAAACCCTTACGTCACTTTCAGCTTCGAGGGCGACGTCGATTCCATAGAATATAACTCTTGGTCATGGGCATTTTTCGACAATCCTGACAAACCAAGCGAAATCACAAGCACTTCTATCTTGGAAGAACCTACAAACGTATATGCACAGACATCAAAGTCTGGAAGTCCTTTCAGAGTAGAATTAAACGTAAAATCAGCAGCTTACGGTTGCGACACCACATTCTCTACCAACATGATAGTCCTTCCTGTCAAGTTGAAAATTCCTAACGTCTTCACTCCTAACGGCGACGGTATCAACGATTTCTTCATCATCGACAATGATCCTACCGCAGGCAGTAACAACGAAAATGAAAACGAGACAACAAGAGGATTTGAATATGACTCCTATAATCCTCTGAGAGACTATTACATAAGAACCCAACTGACAGTCTTTAACAGATGGGGAAGAATAGTATATAAATCATCAGATTATCAAAACGACTGGGACGGAGGCAAATTACCTGACGGAACATATTTCTATGTGTTAGAATGTGTCGGAGAACACGAAAATCATCGTTACCAAGGTTCTGTGACAATTTTCGGCAGCGGAAGGTGATATAATGTATAATGAAGAATGAAGAATGAAGAATTGTAGAGACGCGTCGATAATACCGATAAAAAATAAATGATATATTATTGACACGTCTTATTGAAAGAATGAGGAATTAAAACAATAGTTAATATAAAACGTTAAAGAATAAAAACAACAATGAAAAGAATCATATTATCATTATTAATAATCGTGGGTTTGGTGTCGTGTGAGACAAAGGAAAGCAAATTAGATACAAGTTTGGTAAACAATCCGAGTTCAGCTGATGGCGTAAGAAAAGGAAATAACGTCCCTGCAATTAAATTTGAAAAGACAGAACACGATTTCGGCAAGATATTACAAGGCGAACAAGTGAGCTACACTTTCAAATTCAAGAATGTAGGCGATGCTCCATTGATAATAACCAACATAGAAAAGACATGCGGTTGTACTTCACCCGATTATTCCAACGAACCTATCAAGCCAGGCGGAGAAGGAAAAATAACAATAACTTACGACAGCAAAGGTCACAAAGGTTTTCAAAACAAGCGCTTAGTGGTGAAAGCCAACACTAATCCTTCTGAAACAATATTGAGAATTAAAGCACAAGTAGAAAATATTAACACATTTTAAATTAAGTAATTATGAACATTTTAAACATGTTTTTGCTTCAAGCACCTCAACAACAATCCTCATGGTCAGGAATTTTAATGATTGTATTACTCTTCGTAATCTTCTGGTTATTCTTTATCCGTCCTCAAAACAAGAGAGCTAAGGAACAACAGAAATTCCGTGAAAGCTTACAAAAAGGCGACAAAATCGTTACTATAGGTGGCATCCACGGTAAAGTTGATGAAGTAAGAGAACACACTGTTGTTGTCAGCGTTGATCACAACACAAAGATAGAATTTGAGAAATCTGCTATCATTCCTAACGCAAGTCAAGTTGGAGGCGCAGCATAATTTTATTTCATAAGATGGTAAGAAAGAAAAACAAATCGCAGACATTTCAACAATTTAGCACTATGATGACATTCGTCTTCATAGCAGCTCTGCTGTGGTTAATTATAAAATTATCGACAAACTATACTGTCACAGAACCTCTTACCATAAACATGAAAGACGCTCCCTCAAACATGATCTTAACCAACGGAACGCAGAAAATAAAAGTAACATTATCGACAAGCGGCTTTGAATTGTTACATTATTATTTTAAACCTAAGTCAAGACGCACAGTCGATATATCTTTAGAGGAGGTGCCTTTGCATAAAAACAGCGAAAGCACCTACTCTTTCAGCAGTAGCTACGCAAAGGAGAAAGTCGCCAATTTCCTAACCATCGAACCTAATGAAGTTTCTTTCGACGAAAACAGAATAATACTTAACATCGAACAATTAGATTCTGTGAGAGTTAAAGTCATTCCTAACGTCGACCTGACTTACGAGAAACAATATAACAGATTGGGAAAGATAAAGCTAACTCCAGACCACGTAACTATTTATGGACCAAAGAACAAAATAGCATCAATAGATAATGTTCACACTGAGAAATTATCGTTAAGAAACGTAAACCAAAATATCGATACCAATATTCCGCTAAAACTCGATGAGACTCTCAATGCCGATTGCAAGAAAGTAAACGTCAAGATATTCGTTGAGAAATATACTGAAGCTGTCGCTAATGTGCCTATCGTCAATAATTCTAAAAAGAAATTAAGACTTTTCCCCGATAAGGTGAAAATCAAATATATAGTATCTCTAACAGATTACAATATCATTAAAGAGAATTCTTTTAAAGTCAATATCGACACTGCCGACATCTCAGCAAGCAACAATTTCCTTCCTATATATCTCACTGATTATCCAAACAATACTAAGATTATAAGCATAGAGCCTAAAGAAGTCGAGTTTATCATCATAGAAGAAAATGGAAATTAAGAGAATAGGTATCACCGGAAATATCGGCAGCGGTAAAAGTTTGGTCTGCAAAATCTTCAACCATCTTGGCATCAACACTTTCTATTCTGACGAAGAGACTAAGATGTTATATTTACTTCCTGAAATAAGAAAACAAATCGTCGATTATTTCAAAGACGAGGTGTATTTCCATGACGGCAGTCTTAACAGGAAACTCCTCTCCTATCATCTCTTTCAAAATCCTAAGGCGCTGCAATTCATAGAGACAATTTTATACCCTAAGTTAAACGAAACCTTCGACAGATGGTGCAAGCGTCAGAACTCCGATTTCGTTCTATTCGAGTCGGCTATTCTTTTTGAGAAGAAATTTGAAAGTCAATTCGATAAGATCATATTCGTCTCCGCGCCAGAAAATGTCAGACTTCAACGTGCCATGCTCCGCGACAACTGCAACGAAGAGAACGTCCGCTCAAGAATGCGACTGCAATGGGACGAAGAAACGAAAATCCAGAAATCAGATTTCGTCATCACTAATGATGGAAAACAGATGCTATTTCCACAAGTCGTTGAGATCTGGAAAGAATTACAAAATAACGACAATTTATAATCTCAATTTCAAGCCACACATCCGAGCACCTCTACAGGATTATATCCCCAATTATTCAATATACATTGTCAATTGTTAATTGTTAATTGTCAATTGTCAATTAAATCAATATCCGTATTTCTCTTTCCATTTATTTCTCAGAGAGTTTCGCATCTCGTTCTCACGAGGATTATTCTGAGGCGAATAGAAACGAGTACCAGAAATCTCTTGCGGTAGGAATTCCTGTTCCACGAAATTACCTTGATAATCGTGAGCGTATTTATACCCATCGCTATAACCGATATCCTTCATCAGCTTAGTCGGGGCGTTACGTAAGTGCATAGGCACGCTGAGATTACCTGTCTTACGAACGACCTCCTGAGCGGTGTTGATAGCCATATAAGAAGCGTTACTCTTAGGCGAGGATGCAAGATAAATGGCAGTCTGTGAAAGTATTATCCTACTCTCAGGATAACCAATCTTATTCACTGCATCGAAACAAGTGTTAGCTAATAACAAAGCGTTAGGGTTAGCGTTGCCAATATCTTCCGAGGCGAGAATCAACATACGGCGAGCGATGAAAAGCGGATCTTCGCCAGTTTCCAACATACGAGCCAAATAATAGACAGCCGCATTAGGATCAGAGCCACGCATCGACTTGATAAAAGCAGAGATGATGTCATAGTGCATCTCCCCTAATCTATCGTATTTCAACAGATTACTCTGGATATACTGAGTAGTGACATCATTGGTAATCGTTAAAATCTCAGCTTCAGGATTAGCTTCATATATCATTCCAACGACTAAATCTATAGCATTAAGCAGCTTACGAGCATCGCCACCGCTGATATGCATCAAGGCTTCTTTCTCCTGAAGCTCTATCTTCTTATCGTAATCTTTTTCCAAGACTGAAACAGCGTTATCCAAAAGCTTATCCAAGTCATTTTTCTCCAACGACTTCAACACATAAACCTGACATCGCGATAACAATGGTGATATTACCTCAAAACTCGGATTTTCTGTAGTAGCACCTATTAATATCACAAGACCTTTCTCGACAGCATTAAGAAGTGAATCCTGCTGTGACTTGCTAAACCTATGAATCTCATCAATAAAGAGTATCGGCGTATCCGGAGCCATACGCGCTCTGTCGAACACCTCACGCACTTCTTTCACGCCGCTGCTGACAGCACTCAGCACATAAAACTGTCTCTTCACTTGTTTGGAGATGATAGAAGCCAATGTCGTCTTACCCACTCCTGGAGGTCCCCAGAATATCATGGAATGAATGCGACCGCTCTCAATAGCACGACGTAACACAGCATTCTCACCTACAAGATGTTCCTGTCCTATATACTGATCCAACGAAGTCGGACGCAGACGCTCAGCCAAAGGAATAGATTGATATTTCATCGTTTATTATTTGCTACAAAGATAAAATTTTCTGACTAAAAATATTATCTTTGCGTAAAAGAAAATTTCACAATTATGAGAAACATCAAATTATTATCACTCATTTTTTTAATGTCATTATTTACCATCGACTCTTATGGCTGTACTAACTTCTTAGTGACCAAAGGCGCCTCCGTCGATGGCTCCAACTTCATCACCTACGCTGCCGACTCGCACATCAGATATGGCGAGCTCTACTTCACTCCCGCTGCCGACTGGAGTCCTGGCGATATGAGGACCATCTACGACCGCGGCACCAACGCCATCAGAGGCTACGTACCTCAGCCTACTCACACTTATCAGGTGGTTGGTTATATCAACGAAAACCAGGTCGCTCTTGGAGAAACGACTTTCGGAGGTCGCACCGAGCTCATCGACCCGACAGGCATCATCGACTATGGCAGCCTCATGTTCATGGCATTAGAACGTAGCACCTCGGCACGCGAGGCAATAAAAATAATCGCCGACTTGGTAGAACAATACGGCTACGGCAGCGACGGCGAGACATTCTCCATCTCTGACGCCAACGAGGTGTGGTATATGGAGATAATAGGCAAAGGCTACACGCCTAAGTACGACAAGAAACTGAACGACACCGTCAATGCCGACAAAGGCGCAGTATGGGTCGCGATAAGAATACCTGACGGCTACGTCTCAGGCCACGCCAACGCAGCTCGTATCACCACATTCCCTCTGCGCGACGGCAAGAAATCTATCACCGACAAAGACTGGAAAAAACTCTACAATCAAGATGTGGAAGTCATTTATAAACACGACATCATCGACTTCGCAAGAAGGAAGAATTACTTTAACGGCAAAGACGCCGACTTCGACTTCAGCGCGGCTTTCGCTCCAGTAGATTTTGCAGCCGCCCGCATCTGCGACCTCCGCGTATGGATGATGTTTAACGACATTTGCGACGACATGGATCAATACTGGGATTACGCTACGGGAAAGAACTTAGACAATCCAAGAATGCCTCTTTATGTGAAACCTAACCGCAAGATCTCCTTAGACGACATGATGTATTTCATGCGTAATCATTTTCAAAACACTGAGTTAGACAAGTCACAAGGAGCAGGCGCTGATCCATTCGGCTCGCCATACAGATGGACACCGCTCTACTGGGAATATGAGGGCAAGGAATATTTCCACGAAAGAAGTACCGTCACACAACAGACTGGTTTCTCTTTCATAGCACAGACAAGAAATTGGTTACCAAACGAAGTAGGCGGTATTATATGGTTCGGCGTCGATGACACTAACTCAACAGTCTATACTCCTTTCTATTGCTCAATAACAGAAGTACCTGAGGAATTTAGACAAGGTAACGGCAATATGATAACGTATTCCGACAACGCGGCTTTCTGGGTATTCAACAGAGTGGCTCATTTCAAATACCTTTTCTATAACAGAGTCATAGGCGACATACAGAAAGTACAGAAAGAATTAGAGACTCAATATCAGAATGAAGTTAAAGACGTTGACAAGAAAGCCATCGAACTTTTAAACAACTCTAAAGAAGAAGCCATCGCATTCTTAACAGACTACTCTTCAAAATCGGGGCAAAACACCGTAAGACGTTGGAAAGAATTAGATAACTTCTTGTTGGTAAAATATCTCGACAGCAACATCAAGCAAGAAGAAAACGGCAGGTTCATCGACAACGGACACGGCTATCCTGCAAAACCTAAGCAAGCCGGCTACCCCGACTCATGGAAGAAGAGAGTTGTGGAAGAGATGTAGTGTTTATAAATACAAAGACTCAGAGTTAAAACATCTTTGTATCTCTGAGTCTTTAAAAAAACGAGACAATAATATCCTTTATCACCACAAAACCAACGACTAAGGAATAAACCACCTTCAATAATGTTCCAGCCACGAAACCTACAAAAGAACCGAAGGCAGAACGCCATGCTAGTGTATCGTCAACACCGCTCATCTTCTCTCCTATATACGCTCCAACAAATGGCCCAGCAATGATTCCGATAATACCAAAAGGTCCGAGAACAACTCCCAACAAAGGTAAAACAATCACACCTATTATTAATCCTATGGTGCTTCCCTTCACTCCAGCTTTGGTACCTCCAAACTTCTTAGTTCCCCAAATCGGGACAAAATAATCCAAAACAGTTATCAGAAGACATACTATTCCATAGATAACAAGTGTAGAAACAGAGTATGTTATATCTGTAAAAAAATACAGCAATAGCATCGCTGCATAACTGATAGGTACGCCCGGCAATCCTGGCACTACGTCACCAACAACTCCAATAATAATACAAATAACTGCTACTAAATAAATTAAATATTCCATAACTTTAAATTTAATACTACCTAATAAATTTTAACATACTACCTAATGAATTTTAACATACTACAAAGATACATTTTATTTCAAACCGTAAAATATTTTTTATACTTTTGCAACGAAACCTTTTATACCAACAACCGTTATGAAACGTTTATTTTTAATATGGTTATTCATTGTTTTATCTTCAACAAATCTTATGGCATACGATATAATGCAAGCCGTAGGAGGAAGAACATTATCACTATCTAATTGTTCCGTCGCATTAAACGATTTCTGGTCGTGTTTCAACAATCCAGCAGGTTTCGCCTCGCAAGAACATATAACAGCTGGCATATCATACCATAATAAATTTATGCTTAAAGAACTCGGACATAAAAATATCGGTTTGATATTACCATTAAATATAGGCTCTATTGCTATCACAGCTTCTCAATTTGGTTACAAACATTATAATGAAAACATTATAGGCATCTCTTGTGCAAGAAGTTTCGGACCAAATCTGAGAATAGGTCTCAAATTAGACTATTTATTTTTTAAATTTTCGGGTAATTACAAAAACAAATCTGTCACTACATTTGAAATCGGAATGCAGTATAATATAAGTGAATCATTGTGTTTAGGCGCTTACGTCTTCAATCCAATAAACGTAAAGTTAAACACTCTTGAGAGAGATAAAATACCAATAATAATGAGATTGGGGTTTTCTTATTATGTCAATAAAGAATTCTTAATAACAAGCGAAATAGAAGAAAACTTTGAATACAACTTCTCATACCGATTCGGCATAGAATATTGCATATATAATAAGGTGTTTGTCAGAAGCGGATTTCAATTAAATCCTGAGTTATTCACATTCGGCATCGGCTATGATTACAATCGCTTTGTTGTTGATGTCAGCGCCCAAATGAACCAAAGATTAGGAGCATCATTGAGTTGTAGTTTTGTCTTCATAATAAAACAAATAGCATAGGAGGATACATTATGAGACAATTATTACTTATATTGATTTTTAACATCTTATGTCTTAACATTTATGCTCAGATAAGCAACGACTTGATAATTGAGCATATTGAGAAGATGTCGGAAGTCATGGAGGAAGAGTCTACTGATTATTCTGAACTTTTAGAATCATATTGGAATATAATAGAGAATCCTATCGACATAAATAGCGATGATATAAATATACTTGCTGAATTGAGATTAATCAGTATGTTCCAACTTGAAAGCATCAAAGCATACAGAAGAAATTACGGTGACATTCAATTCATGGAAGAGCTTTATGAGGTCGAGAATATGGATAGTATCAGCGTCGAAATCATAAAAGATGTAATATGTTTTGAAAGTAAAAAAGATAAACTAAAAATCAGAGATTTAAAATACGGCAAAAGTAAAATACTTATGGAAGTAAGTCAATGTCTTAACAAGAAAAAAGGATATTTTGACATAGAAGACTCGCTCTTATATCAAAAGCCGAACTCCGTATATTTAGGAAGTCCTCAAAAAATATATCTCAGATACAATTACACTTATAAAAATAAAATCGAAGCCGGCTTTGTCATGGAGAAAGATCCTGGTGAATATATCTTTAAAAACAAGCTTAATGATTCTATCAGAAGACTTCTTGATGGCAGATGTTATTCCGGTTTCGACATGTTTTCATTTCATCTTTGTTTCATTAATTTTTGGTTTTTGAAAACTCTTGCCATTGGAGATTATAGACTCTCCTTTGGCCAAGGGTTGACAATGGGCTCCGGAATGGCTTTCGTAGCAAAAGGAGGAAATCTGCTGAGAAGAAACAGAAAAATAGCAGCTAGTAAATCGGCTAATGAAACACATTATTTAAGAGGAATTGCAGGCACATTGAACTTAAAAAACTTTGAACTAAGTTTCTTTTATTCAAACAAAAATAGCGATGCTAACATAATAAGCTACGACACACTTAACGACACACCTTTAAAAGTTTCGAGCCTACAACAAAGCGGATTACATCGCACTTACAACGAAATGTTAGACAGAAGAGTTATAAGGCAACAATTATACGGCTTGAATTTAAGTTATGAAAAATCAAGTTTTCAGTTTGGATACACCATTCACAAAACAGATTTGAGTGCAGACCTACATCCTGATGGCAACATCTACAACTCATTCTATTTCAGAGGAAGAAACATAATAAATCAAGGCATAGATTTTTATTATATTGCAAATAGAATCTTTATTTATGGTGAAGCTGCCATGAGCGACAACAAAGCTTTTGCAGGATTATTGGGGACAACAATTCAACCGACAGGATATATAGAACTAACGATTCTATATCGTAACTATGCCAAAGATTACCAATGTTTTTACAGCAATTCATATTCTGCAGGAAGTAATACAAGGAACGAAAAAGGCTTGTATTTCAGCAGCGTATTTTCACTTGCAGCAAATTGGAAACTTGTCACAAGCATAGATTTCTACAGATCAGATTGGTTAAAAAATACTGTTCACGCACCAAGTCACGGTCATGAATATGATGCGCAGATAAATTATCAGCCAAATAAAAACACATTGATGTTCATTGAATATAGGAACAAGAATAAGATGAAAAACACAGCCAACACTGAAGTTTTCCATAGATATTTAATCGAGGAGAAAAACAACATGATTCGTTTTCATATTAGTTACAATTTATTCGACAAGCTAACACTAAAAAACAGAATAGAATATCACTTTAACAATCATGAAGACGGCAGGAATAGCACATATCTTATATATCAAGACATCATATATAATCCTCCAGAAAAAGCATATAATTTATCATTCAGATACGAATTATTCAATGCAGAAAAAGGAAGCGTCTATGCATACGAAAGCGATGTTTTATATGCTTTTGCTGTTGGAGGTTTGTCAGGGAAAGGGATCCGTACTTATCTCGTAGGAAAGATAAAACTTATTGAGAAGATACAAATATCATGTAAGATAGGATTTACATTTTATGACGACAGAAATGAAATAGGCTCTGGATTAGAGACAATTAATGGCAGTTGGCGCGGTGATGCCAAATTACAAATTGTATGGAATATTTAGACAATAAATATTAGGTATCAAATACAAGTTTTTTTCAGAAAAAAATCATATCTTTGTAACATTAATTAAAATAGCAGTAATATGGAATATTCACAACAATCAAACAATCGCAACAACAATGAGTTAAAGAAGTACACACCTTTTTTAGTTATAGGTATCATTGTCCTTTTATTAATAGTTTTCTGGAGTCGTATTACCGTCACTATCCCTGCAGGTCACGGTGGAGTATTGTTCCGTCTATTTGGCGGCGGTGTTGACACTGAGAGAACATACGAAGAAGGCTTCCATTTCATAGCACCATGGAACACCATGTATGTTTATGAGACACGTCAGCAGGAGACATCAGAAGAGATGAGTGCATTATCATCTAACGGTTTGGAAATTAAGATAGAATTTTCTACTTGGTATCAACCAAAATGGGAAGACCTTGGAGTGCTCCATGCTCAGATAGGAACCAACTACCTTAATAGGATAGTAATTCCAGCGATGCGTTCAGCAGCAAGAAGCGTAGTTGGTCGTTACACACCAGAACAGATTTATTCAACCAAACGCGACGCTATCCAAGAGGAAATCTTTGAAGAGACAAAAAAACTTTTAGACGAGAAATATGTTCAATTAAACCAGGTTCTTATTCGTTCTGTCACCTTGCCACCAACCATCAAGTCGGCTATTGAGAGTAAGTTAAAACAAGAACAAGAAGCTCTTGAATATGAGTTCAAACTTGACAAAGCAGCACAAGAAGCAGAACGTCAACGCGTAGAAGCAGAAGGTAAAGCTAAGGCTAACAGCATCGTAAGTGCAAGTATCACCGACAAGATTCTCCGCGACAAAGGTATTGAAGCGACCTTAAAACTCGCAGAATCTCCAAACTCTAAAGTCGTTATCATCGGTGGAAATGACGGCATGCCAATAATACTTGGCGACGTGAAATAATTAGGAGTTCAGAAGTTATGGAGTTATGGAGTTGTGAACAATTCCTAACTCCTAATTTCTAATTAGAAAGATTATGGCAAAAGAAAAAACACAAAATAAAATCCGAATCAAAAACAAGAGAGTGTCGTTCGAATATTTCGTAATAGATACTTTCACAGCTGGTATAGTGCTGACGGGAACAGAAATCAAAAGTATCAGAGATGGCAAAGCCAGCCTCGCTGATTCGTACTGTACCTTTAAAAACAATGAGTTATTTGTCATTGGCATGCACATCGCAGAATATTCTCATGGAACTTACAACAACCACGACCCAAAACGCGAAAGAAAACTTCTTCTCACACGAAGAGAGCTTAACAAGCTAAAAACCAAATCTAACGAAAAAGGATTTACTATAGTCCCTACAGAAATGTTTATCAACGATAATGGATTGGCAAAAGTAACCGTCGCATTAGCAAAAGGTAAACACTTCTACGACAAACGCGATAACCTTAAAGATAAAGACAATAAGAAAGAAATAGAAAGAGCAAAATATAAATACGATTAATTATGAAAAAGGCTAAACTTATATTATTGACACTTACAATAATCATTGCTAATAACATCTTTGCACAAAATACAGAAACGAAGAAAATCAATTGGATGAGTTTTGAAGAAGCTATCAAGCTCAACGAAACCACCCCTAAAAAAATCTTCATCGACGTTTATACAGACTGGTGTGGCTGGTGCACAAAAATGGATCAGACAACATTCCTCGACAAAGACGTAGTCGATTATATGAACGAGAATTTCTATGCTGTGAAATTCAATGCAGAACAAACAGAACCAATTGAATTTATGGGAAATACTTTCGTAAACAAAGGCTCAAACGGACCAAGAAAAGGAACTCACGAATTAGCACAAGCGCTACTTCAAGGTAAGATGTCGTATCCTTCATACGTATTCATGAACGAAAACAATCAATTATTAACAATCGTTCCCGGTTATGCTGAAGCAAAAGATTTTCTGCCAATATTAAAGTTCATTGGTTCAAATGCTTACCTTACAACATCATGGGAAGAATTTTCCAAAACAATAACACAATAATAGATCTCAAACTAACGTAATAAAATATCATTACGATAATATATATGCATAAGTACGTCGGGATTGTAATAGTAGCTATATTGATTGGTTTCACAGCATGTAGAAAACCAACAAATTTCAGTGACGACAAGTCATTAAAGATTTCATTTTCAACTGATACTGTCACTTTCGACACCGTCTTCACATCAATAGGCTCCTCAACTCGACAACTTATGATATATAATAGCAACGATGAGAATTTAAAAATAAGTTCGATTCGCTTAGAAAGTGGTAATCTCTCACAGTTCAGCATTAATGTCGATGGACAATCTGGTCATAAATTCTCCGATATTGAGATATATGCCAAAGACAGTATTTATGTATTTGTCAGAGTGACAATAAACCCCAACGACCTGAATAATCCATTTTTCGTTGAAGACAAGCTGATATTTGAAACTAACGACAACAGACAAATTGTCAATCTCACCGCATACGGGCAGAATGCAAATTATATAGTTGCAGACCAATATATTAATGGCTTTCCAAAATTCAAAATCATCGCCGACAGTCTTCAAGAAGTTCACTGGACGGCAGAGAGACCATACGTCGTATATGGTTACGCTTTAATAAATTCGTATGGCACATTAGTCATTGAACCAGGAACACAGATTCATTTTCATGATGGCAGCGGCTTATGGGCTTATAGCGAAGGACAATTACGAGTCGAAGGAACGCCAGAAAACCCTGTTGTTTTTCAAGGAGATAGATTGGAAGATTTCTATACCGACATGCCAGGACAATGGGATAGAATATGGTTGATGGAAGCTCGCGAAGGTCACGGTCATTCCATTAAAAATGCTATCATCAAAAACGGCTTCATAGGAATACAAGCTCAGTGTTTTGAAAAAGCTAATAGAGCATTCCTCGATATTCACAACACTGTCGTTGACAACCACACTGGTATAGGATTATACACAAACTTATATAACGTAAGAGCATCAAACTTCGTAGTATCGAACTGCGGCAATTATGCAGTAGCTCTCACAGGCGGCGGACAATATATTTTCAATCAAGGAACTATAGCTAATTATTGGAACAAATCAACGAGAACCACTCCTGCCCTATTTTTCAATAACGTATATCAAAATCCTTTTGATGGCAATCAGTATGCTTACGACTTCCATTGCGAGATGAACAACTGCATAATGTATGGTAATCAAGAAGATGAGTTTGACACTGAATTTTATTCTGGACCTGATACCACATATATCTTCAACAACACAATACTTAGAACAAAAAGATATAATGATATTAATTACAAAGAATGTCTCTTTAACGTAAATCCTAAATTCGTCGATAAAGTCTCCAATTATCACTTAGATACATTATCACCTGCTATTGGATTAGGAAATCCTGAATATGCCACAGGAGCTTTACAGTTTGATTTAGACGGAGTTGACAGAGGCAATCATCCAGATGCAGGCGCTTATCAATACGTGCCTATCTATGAAGAACGGTAGTATAAACTGTCTCATTACCAAGCATATCAGAAACAACAATCTTCAAGGTGTTATTTCCTTGTTTTATATGATGGTCTATTTGATATACCAATAAATTGTTTTTTGCATCATAATCTGCAAGAACCCAATCGTCATTAACATACATATCGTATCTACAAACTCCTGTTTCCTTGTCTTCAATCTCAACTCGTAACGACCAATTATCTGTAATAGAAGAATTTGAGTTAAAATTGACAGGTGTTATTGACGGTGATACAGAATCTTTTGCTATGAGATATATTCCTAAGACATTGGTATTCGCCTCAATATATTCACCATTATATTTATTACCAACGTATATTAACTCTCCGTCTTTACCAAGCCGTGCAACATACAATAATGTGTCATCGATATACTCATCTTTAGGTTTAATTGAGATTGAAATTCTTTTATGTAAAGCTATTTCTTCATTACCAATCTGATACGCATAATTAGAAAAAACATTATCAATGCTATCTATCTTAGAAATCAATAATGTTACATCACGATAAAATGCAAAGTCTGGAATCTTAACGTTAAATCCGTCTAAATCAATATCAAGAGATTTTCCGTCAATAATATTATAGCTCAAAGGAGAAGTATAATCACACTGAATGACATCTGTTTTTTCTACACCTATCAATGTAAAATTCAAAACCGAAATGTTATTACTATAGTCTTTAATAACATATTTAAGATCTATCGTATCTCCCTGATTTACTGAGACAACACCATCTCTTTTATCATATAATTTCAGTTTATTAAACTCGTCTATTTCAGTTCTTATAAAACGTTCATTATTATTAATATAGTAAGGATAATCAATCAAACTATTGATGTAACGCGTTTCAGAATAAGAATATTTATCAGATAAAATACTGAATATCAACCTATCATTTGCAAATAACTCTATTGAATAAGGACCGTTTTTGTTATTTGAGCCATCAGCCTGATCATATACATTAATACCAAAAGCAATATCGCCATTAACTTCAAACATCTTATCTTCAAGAATGTAATTCGCATTATCATTTATAACCTCAAGATAAAGAGGCGAATCCTGATTATTAACGATTGAATTTTCCAAAGGGTAAATCGCAAAACCTTTGATAGAAGGCTTTTTGGTATCTTTGACTTTCAAACCAAAATAAAGAGGGTTCACAGGTTCCTGAGTATTAGTATAACGAATTTCATAATGAAGATGCGGTCCGCCAGAACTGCCACTATTACCAGTAAAACCAAGGAAATCACCACGTTTAATAGGAAATTGATTTTCTTTTAAGATGATATTCTGAGTGAATGATTTTTCCTCATATTGTTTTTCTTTAACGAATTTCGTAATTGACTTATTAAATTTTGACAGATGAGCATAAACAGAAGTAAAACCATCATTATGAGTTATATAAAGCACTTTACCATAACCGTAAGGCGACACTCCTATCCTACTAACATAACCATCAGCCACAGCAAAAACCTCGTGACCTTCAACACCTTGCGTCCTTATATCGACACCAGCATGAAAAGCATTAGCTCTGAGTTCAGCAAAGGTAGCAGAAAGAGAAATAGGAATTTTCACAGGATTAGGATATTGAGGAAAAGACTCATTCTGCGAAAATATGTAGTTAGAAAACAATATAATGATTATCAGTGTTATATATCTCATTTTTACCATAAATTACAGTTAAACATTATTTCTACAAATTTAATAATAAATTCACTTTTAACAGACAATATCCAACTTTATTTTATTATCTTTGCGTATTATATTTCGTTAAATTTTCGTATTCAAAATGTTAAAAAACAAGGAAGTAATTTTATGGAAAATGATACTTATAAGATTATGTATCATACTATTACTTCTTTCGTTCAGTAGATGGTTGATATATTTATTCAACACAAATAGTTTTGATGATTTAAGTGTAAAGGAACTTATTAAGTTATATGTATGTGGATTCAGATTCGACATTCATACCTTAATAATTTTTAACATACCACTTATTATTGGATACGGCATTCCTTTAAAAATAAAATATAAGAACAATTACAAAAAGGTCATTGACTGCATCTTTATCATAAGTAACTCAATAGCAATAGCTTTAAATCTTATTGACGTAATTTACTATCGCTATCTCGACAAAAGAATGACATCAGAATTGTTTACATTCATTAAAGGAAGTGATGAAAACCAAGCAAGCCTGATAATGAGTTTCGTAAGTGATTTTTGGTATATGTTCTTGATATTCTTCATATTCTTCTTTATAATAATCTTTATTACAAAGAAGACAAAATTAAAAGAGACACATTCATACAAAAAGAAATCATGGTATATAAATCAATCTGTTAGCTTAGCATTACTGATAGTAATGTCCATCATCGGCATAAGAGGCGGCTTTCAATTAAAGCCAATAAATTTACTTACAGCCACTGAATATACGAGTGCAAAGAACACACCTATGGTCATCAACACTCCATTCAGTATTCTGATGAGCGCCTCATCTGCAGAGCTAAAGAAAATAGATTTTTATGACGATGCTATAATAGATTCGTTATATAGTCCAACGCATAACAAATTAACAGCCAACAGATTCATTAAAAATGAAACAAAAGATTGTAATTTAGTGTTGATAATTTTGGAAAGTTTTGGACAAGAAATGATAGGATATTATAATGATAATTACGAAAAAAGCTTAACTCCGTTTTTAGACTCGTTACTTAATGAAAGTCTGACGTTCAATGGATTAGCCAACGGGCGGCGTTCAATAGAAGCGCTCCCTTCGATTCTATGTGGCTTGCCATCACTTATGTCGACCGATTATCCTTCGTCACGCTACGCGATAAACAGACTTGATGGTTTCGGCAAAACATTAAAAGACAAAGGCTACACAACAGCCTTTTTCCACGGCGGCAACAATGGCACAATGAGCTTCAATATCACCTCAAAATCAAGTGGTTTTGATAATTATTATGGAAGAAACGAATATAACAACGATAAAGACTTCGATGGGACATGGGGAATTTACGACAATGAGTTCTTACAATTTGCCGCCAAAGAATTAGATAAGTTCGAAGGACCTTTCGCCGCCACAATATTTACATTGTCGTCGCATCATCCTTATTCATTACCAGACTATTACATAATCAAGGACACAACAGATACTACTCCTTTTGAAAAGACCGTAAGTTATGTAGATTATTCTTTAAAAAATTTCTTCGCTACAGTCGCTGATTATGAATGGTTTGAAAATACAATTTTTGTCATAACGGCAGATCATGTCAATCCGGAACATAAACATGAAGAATATAAAAACATATACGGGACATACAGAGTTCCGATAGCATTCTTCGCACCTCAAATCATTGAAACAAAAGAAGTTGATGAGATAGCACAACATACTGACATTGGCATTTCAATATTAAGCGCACTAAATATCGATGATAAGGTATTTAGTTTTGGCAGAAATCTATTTGACAGCATACAAGAACAAACGTATATCAACTATATTAATAATGTATATTCATTCTCTGATGGAAGATACCTTTTACAATCAGATGGTAACAATATACAAAGAATATATGATATTAAAAATGATAAACTATTGAGAAACAATATATACAACAATAATTCAACGGAATGGAATGAATTAAACGAACAGTTTAAACTAAGGTTACAACAATACAACAACAGAATGATTAATAACAAGTTATATTATACAGAATGAAAAAGAAAATAATTTTTATTATAAATCCTATCTCAGGACATCATAACAAGAATAATTTTCCAAAACTTGTTGATAAACATATTGACAAAGAGCAATATGAATATAACATTGTTTTCACGGAATATGCGGGTCATGCTACCGAGTTGGCTGTCAAAGCCATAGAAGAAGAATACGATTATATTGCTGCTGTTGGTGGCGATGGCACTATCAATGAAGTTGCAAAATGTCTTATTGGTAAAAGACAGATTTTAATTATAGTTCCATTAGGCTCTGGCAATGGATTGGCACGACATTTAGAACTTCCGTTCAAGATAGAACGTCATATAAATGAGGTGATTAACAAAGGTAAGGTTTATAAAATAGACACTGCCACCATGAACGGCATTCCGTTTATAAGTATCGCCGGCATTGGTTTCGATGCACTTATAGCTGATTATTTTGCCAAAGATGAAAACAGAGGGTTTATCACATACGCCAAACTTATCACGGAGAAATATCCTAATTATAAACAGAAAGAATACACACTTATTTTAGACGATAATACGACAATAGAATGCAAGCCATTTTTTGTAACCTTCGCTAATTCAAGTCAATTCGGATATAATGCAGAGATTTCTCCTAAAGCCAGCGTGCAGGACGGCCTCCTCGACGTTTGTGTCTTCAAAAAACCGAATATATTAGAAGTTCCTATAGTAGCGACATATTTCTTAGCAAAACAAATCGACAAGAGTAACTTCATTGATATTTATAAGGCAAAGAAAATACAAGTAACTCGTAAAAAAGACGAAGTCGCTAACATCGACGGCGAAGCTGTGCCTATGAGCAAAGACATCATAGTAGAAATAAATCCATTAAGTCTTAACATATTATTAGCAAACAATTGATTATGTTTGGAAAACTCATCACATTATTAAACGAGCTCTTCTCAAAACTCGGACTAAACGAAAGAATATCAGGATTTTTATCCGAGACAATCAGCGTAATAATTCTCTTTCTGATTGCCATCATAGTATATCTCATCGTTATATATATTGTAAAAAAAACAGTTTATGTATTCATAAAAAAGACTAATTCCCAAAGAGACGACATCTTATTGAAGAACAACGTTTTCAGTAGGTTATGTCTAATTATTCCTGCTTATATCGTTAGAAATTTCGCCACGAGCGCATTACCATCATATCCAGTACTCGCATCAACGATAATCATCGTAACCAAGATTTATGAAGTATTTATTTACAGCAGAGTGTTAGATGCTGTTCTTTCGACTTTAAACGATATTTATGACACATACGAAGTATCCAAAAGCAAACCAATAAAAGGCTTCATACAAGTACTAAAAATCATAATCTATCTCGTTTGTTTACTGTTAGTTGTAGCAATATTAACGCAGAAGCAGCTATCTAATATCTTAATAGGATTAGGTACACTTTCCGCTGTATTGATGTTAGTTTTTAAAGATCCTATTTTAGGTTTTGTCGGCGGGCTTCAACTCACTGTCAATGACATGCTACGTATAGGAGACTGGATTGTGATGGAAAAAAGCAAAGCCGATGGTGAAGTATTAGAAATAGGACTTACCACTGTTAAAGTTCAAAATTGGGACAAGACAATAACTACAATACCTACCTACACTCTGATTTCCGACTCTTTCACAAACTGGCGAGGGATGGAAAATTCAGGAGGAAGACGTATAGCACGTTCCTTTGTTATTGATGCAGATACAGTTAAGTTCTGCACTCCTGAAATGTTAGAGCGTTTCAAAAAATTTCAACTCGTCACGAAATATATTGAAGAAAAGGAAAAGGAAATTGAAGAATATAATAAGAAAAATAAAATTGACGACTCTAACTTAGTCAATGGCAGGAGACAGACTAATATTGGTATTTTCAGAGCATATCTTCATGAATATATAAAAGATTGTCCTTATATCAACAAAGATATGACATTTATGGTCAGACAGTTAGCTCCTACAGAATACGGTATTCCTATTCAGATCTACGCTTTCAGTTCTAACAAAGAATGGATTTCGTATGAGAATATTCAAAGTGATATTTTCGACCATGTCTTCGCTGTCGTCACAATGTTCGACTTAAAAATCTACCAACGACCATCAAGCAACACCTTGGAGAAGGTTCATGTTTTGGAGATATGAAAAGGAGGTAAAGGTGGTAAAGGAGTAAAGGTGGTAAAGGTGGTATAGAAATCCTTTAACCCTTTAACCCTTTAATCCTTTAACCCTTTAACCCTTTACGACAGTCTCTCAATCAAGGCTTCTCTGTAGCTTGCGCCGACAGGTATTTTATTACCAGCGACGGTAACATTCACCTTGTCAATATCTTCTATATTTTTTATAGACACAATAAACGACTTATGAGTACGCACAAATCTGTCTTTAGGCAGTGTATCTTCCAAATTTTTCAGTGAGTATAAAGCTGTTATACGTTTTGTCTTTGTATGAAAAGTGACGTATTCATGCTGGCCTTCAATAAAAAGCAGATCATCGAAATTCACCTTATATAATTTATAATCAGCTTTTACCATCAAATAATCGTTGACGGCATCAGACTGAGTGTCGGTAGAAATCGTGTTTACAGCCTTATTGACAGCTTGCAGGAAGCGAGCATAGTCGAAAGGTTTCAGGAGATAATCGACTACGCCGAGAGCGAAGGCATCGACGGCATATTCGGAATATGCAGTAGTGAGAATAACGGCTGGTTTATTATTCATCAATTTCAGCATTTCCATGCCGGAAATGTCAGGCATCTGAATATCAAGCAAAAGAATATCAATATGTTCTTCATTAATAACTTCCATAGCCTTAGTCGCATCAGAGCATGTGTCAATGAGTTGAAGGAAATCGACTTTAGAAACATATTCCGACAACAGCTTTCTCGCGAGAAACTCATCATCGACGATGAGGACATTAAACTTTCTTTTCATTTATTATATCTCCTATTTTTATTGTCACCACATAAGTGCTACCTTCTTGTTTTGCCTCAAAAAAATATTTGTTTAGGTAATACAATTCCAATCTATTTTTAACATTCTCCAATCCTATTCCAGAGCGAGGCTTTTTATTTTCATCGGCTATAGAAACCGACATTTCCTTAATAGAATTTCGCGCTATGAATATCAAGTCGTTATTCTCTTGAAGCAAATAAAAATGGACGAAGCCGTTAGGGTCATTTACAACGCGGCTATGTTTAAAGCTATTTTCTACCAAAGGCTGAAGTATCATAGGAGGAATCATAAAGTTATGGTTTTTGATGTTTTTCTCAAAGATCACATTCGAGTTATTCTCCATGCCCATCTGTTGAAAATCAATAAATGCGTCAATATATTTCACCTCTTTGTCCAAAGAAATCTCATCGCCCTGACAATCGACCATAACATAACGCATCATATCAGAAAGTTTCAAGACACTTTGAGGAGCATTTTCATCTTTAGTATAAACGAGAGAATAAATATTATTCAAGGCATTAAAGAGGAAATGAGGTGTCATCTGAGATTTAAGCAGACGCAACTCCATATCAAGTTTCTCGCTTTTAAGTTCGTTGGTAACTCTTTGGTTTTCTCTTTCAGTACGTTGCATAGCTGAGATAACGGATATGGCGACAGTAGCCGTAAACAACACCATTCTTATCAGCAAAGGAAAGATAAAAAATTTAGCTCCGTCAAGTTGAGGCGTACTGATAGAAAAATGTTTACTCATAATAATCAACATATACGACTCTAAATATGTTGTCAGCGATGACATTATCAATACAAAAAAGACATTGACAACAAAGAAGAGGAAAATATTACCACATTTCAACAATCGGATAATATATTTTGATTCTATTTTACTTGCAAGCAAAAGGCATATCGTAAGCAAAAGAGCATGAGAGAAGGAGACTGCCCAACCAGCCCAGAACGACAGAAAGAAAAACAAAAATACAGCGATCCAGGCGGCTATTAGCTTCCAGTTCTCTTTTATTAACGTAAACAACTTGAAATTATCTTTCATTATTGATATTATGATTTTTCACAAAGATAGAATAAGTTATCGGTATCTCTGTAAAAAAATCACTAAATGAAGAAAAAATATCAATGTTTAATATTTTTTACCGCGGAAGATAACGAGGACTGTCACGAGTACGGTGTATATTTCGAGACGACCTACCAACATCAATATCGACATTGTCCATTTGCCCATATCCGACATTTCGGAGAAAGACGCTGAAGGTCCGGTGCTACCTGTTCCTGGCCCGCTATTTCCCAAGGCTGAGATACAGTTAAACATAGCCTCTTCCAAAGGGCTGCCACTGACAATAAAAAACAGCACACCCAACACATAAAGCAAGATAAAAATTATCAAGAAATTGATTACTCTTCTTGTTTTATCATCATCGATGACCTCATTAGACACTTTGACGCTAAACAAAGCATTAGGGTGAAGCAATCTTCTGAAGATATTGTTAATAGATTTTATAGAGATAATCTCTCTGATAATTTTAATACCGCCACTTGTAGAACCCGCACATGCGCCACTCGCCATCATGATAAAAGTAGGGATAAGGAACAATCCGCCCCATAAATCGTAGTCGTAGTCAGTAGCTTGGAAGCCTGTAGATGTTATGATTGAGGTGACATGGAACAGAGAGGTTCTGAATCTGTTTTCAAAGCCGACGGGATAAGATTCTTCTTTAGTCAAAACCGTATTTACTTCAGGAGCAAAATAGAACAAAGCTATGAATATCGACATCATGAGTATGACAGCGCCTAAATACCATCTTAGTTCTTCGTTTTCTCTAAACAATTTCCATTGACCTGTAAAGAGGAAATAGTAAAGTGAGAAGTTGACACCCGAAGCGAACATAAAAATCGAAGCCACATACTCTACGTAAGAAGAGTTAAAATAACTGATACTAGATTGATGAGTACTAAAGCCACCACTCGACAATGTTGTCATAGCATGACAGATAGCATCGAAAATACTCATAGGACCGAGTCCATACATGAAAGCACATAATATTGTAAGTATCACATATATTCCCAAAAGTTTGCGTGCAGTCATCATCATTTTAGGATGAAGTTTTTTCACACCTATTCCCGACATCTCTGCAGAGAACATCATGACTTTATTAGAGTTACGATTCAAGGCTGGCATTACGGCGAGGAACAAGACGATGATACCCAAGCCACCCAACCATTGCATCATACTTCTCCAGAATAATATACCATGAGGCTGCTCATCGATGTTATTCAAAAGCGTCGCTCCCGTTGTAGTAAAACCCGACATAGCTTCAAAGAAAGCATCGGTAACAGAATCTACTGTACCATTAAGAAGGAACGGCAACATTCCGAATAAGGCAAATAAAAACCAGGTTATTGTAACTATAACGAAAGAATCTTTAACTTCAAAATTTTCTATCTCCTGTCGGTTTGACTTACCAGACTTTCTTCCTGCAGATATTAAAATAAAACCAGAAATGGCAGTAATGATCGTTGAGACTGTCAATGCGAGGACATCACCATCGCCACATCTGTAGAAATAGAACAGAGCTACTAATGATGTTATCAGCATAAACAAGGCTTCAAACAACAAAAACAATCCAATAATCCTAGCTTTCATATATCCGTTTACATAAAAAATTCGGGTGGTAAAAATACGATTTTTTTTCAAATAAAAAACGATGAACAACGAAGTGCTGACATTTGTTAAAATACAAGTTCCTTGTTACATTTTAGAGGTTTGACCTACAAAAATAAGCATTCGTTGAAACAACGTTATTTTTTAAAAAATTAGGCATTTTTTTTGTAAAAAATTCAATAATATTTTGTTTTTTTGCACGTCCTAAAAAGCAAACTATTTTTCGTAAAAAAATAATTATTAAAATATTTAAAAATGTTTAAAACCAATCATTTACTACTAACCATTTTATTATGTATCTGTAGTTTTACGATACATGCGCAAGAGAAAATCACATTAGAAGAGGCAATAGAGATTGCGTTATCGGAAAGCAACACGATTAAAATTGCCGACATGACCATCGAAAAGACTGGTTACGCGAAGAAAGGAGCTTATTCAGCATTGTATCCTAACATCAGCGCTACCGGTAATTATCAGAGGACATTGAAGAAACAAGTCATGGTGATGGACATGGGCATGGGCGACCCATTAGAAATTGAAGTAGGTACTTCCAACAACGTATCGGCAGGAGTCTCAGCTGCAATGCCACTCGTCAACGCACAATTATGGCAAAGTCTGAAGTTATCAGCCTTAGATGTAGAACTCGCAATTGAACAAGCACGCTCCTCAAAAATTTCATTAGTATCACAGGTAAAGCAATCGTTTTACGCCGTGCTTCTCGCCAAGGAAGCATATAACGTATATAAAGAGGTATACGACAATGCTCAGAAGAATTTTGAAGATGTAGAGAAAAAATACAATGTCGGTAAGGCTTCAGAATTTGAATATTTAAGAGCTAAGGTAAATGTCAACAATGCCGAGCCAGAGGTCTTCAACGCAGAGAGTTCAGTAGAATTAGCGATATGGCAGCTCAAAGCCATCATGGGCATCGACCTCAACACCGAGCTCGACGTAGAAGGCGAGTTAAAAGATTACACAGAAGAACTGACAGTGATGACATTGGCAGCCAGCGACACAGTAAGTTTTGAGAACAACACCAATTTATTACAATTGAGATTACAAGACGAGATGTTATCGCAAACCATAAAGATGACCAAATTCCAATATATACCTACCCTCTCGGCTTCATTCGCTTATAACTACAATGCTATGGGTAACACCTTCGACATGAGCTGGAATCCATATTCAGTGGTAGCATTAAGTCTCAATATTCCTATCTTCGACGGTTTTTCAAAGAGAAACAACATACGTCAATATAAAAAGACTCAAGACATCTTAAGGCTTAACATTGAAGATACAGAACGTAACTTAAACATCGCCTTGGAAAATTATCGCGACCAGATGAACACAAGCGTGAAAAGATTTACGGCAGCAGAAGCTACATTAGAGATGGCACAAAAGAGTTACGACATTTCTGAAAAGATGTACGAAGTAGGTAAAGCCACTTTAGTTGAATTAAATGATGCGCAGTTAGCACTCACTCAGGCACAACTCACCATGAGTCAGGCTATATATCAATTCATGATCAACAAGGCTTCCATCGAGGAACTCATGGGCGTAGAATATATCACAGAAGAAAAACAAGAAGTAGAAAAACAATAAAAATAATAATAAAATGAGACAAGTAAAATCTTTATTAATTCTTTCATCAGCATTGATGATGGCTTCATGCGGACAAAAGCCAGCAGAACAACAGACTGTTGTTGTTGAAGAAGCTCCTAAGGTAACAGTAGTAACAGTTCATGCAGAGAACGTTCCACAATTAAGCACCTATCCTACTACAGTAGAAGCAGACATCATCAATAATATCACTCCGCAATCGGCATCACGTATCAACGAAATATTAGTCGAAGTCGGCGATCATGTCAAGAAAGGTCAAAGACTTGCAACAATGGATGCTATAAACCTTGAAAAAGTAAAGTTACAAGTTACAAACGACTCTATAGAATATGGTCGTACAAAAGAATTATATGAGATCGGCGCAGCATCACAATCTAACTTCGAGGCGATAACACTTGCATACGAGGTGTCAAAGAAGAGCTATGCCAACTTATTGGAAAATACAATCTTAACAAGTCCTATCAGCGGTATCATCACAGCACGTAACTACGACGAAGGCGACATGTACGCTATGGCACAGCCTCTTTTCGTAGTACAAGACATCACACCTGTTAAGATGTTAATCAATGTAAGCGAAAGCAATTATTCTAAAGTCAAAAAAGGAATGGAAGTAGAATTGTCAGCCGACGCCTTCCCTAACGAAACATTCAAGGGCAAAGTCAATTTGGTATATCCAACCATCGACCCTCGTTCTCACACATTCCCTGTAGAAGTCATAGTTGATAACAAAGATGAGAAATTACGTCCAGGTATGTTCACACGTGTGACAATGAATTATGGTGATAACTATCGCGTCGTAATTCCTGATAATGCAGTCCTCAAACAAGTCGGTGCCGACGACAAATATGTCTATGTGTTAAATGAAGACAACACTGTCACTTACACTCCTGTGAAACTCGGTACCAGAATGGGTAAAAAATACGAAGTCATCAGCGGCTTGAACGACGGCGACATCGTTGTGACAACAGGACAAACAAGACTTAAAAACAACATTGAAGTTGAAGTAGTAAAATAAATTGAAACATGAGTTTATACAGAACATCAGTTAATAAACCTGTCACAGTAGCTCTTATCTTCGTAACAGTAGCTATCTTAGGTGTATTCTCACTGACAAAATTGTCGACCAACCTATTCCCCGACATGGGAGAAAACACCATCTTAGTTGTGACATCATATTCTGGCGCGAGTGCTGCCGACATCGAGACTAACGTTTCCAAGCCATTGGAAAACGCACTCAACAGCGTTAGTAACCTCAAACATCTTTCATCGACATCGAAAGAAAACATCTCTGTCATCGCCTTGGAATTTGAATACGGCATTGACATCAACGAAGCGACAAACGACGTCCGCGACAAATTAGATATGGTAACGCAGGCACTCCCCGACGCCGTCAGCATCCCTACCATTTTCAAATTCAGCATGGAAGATATGCCTATCATGCTTTTGTCGGCAACGGCGGAAGAAAGCCTCAGCAGCTTAGACAAGATATTAGATGACAAGGTAGCAACGCCTTTAGCACGTGTCAATGGCGTAGGTACTATATCAGTATCTGGTGCTCCAAAACGTGAGATACAAGTCTTTGTCGACCCTGATAAATTGGCAGCATACGGAATCACTGTTGAGTCAATATCATCTACATTAGCATACGAAAACCGTAACACTCCTGCAGGAACAATAGACATCGGTTCTAACACATATTCAGTACGTGTTGAAAAAGAATTTAAGTCGGCAGAAGAGATGCTTGACGTAGTGGTCGGCACTTCACCTAATGGAGCTCCAGTATATCTGAGAGACGTAGCAAAAGTCAATGACGGAGAACAAGAACGTCTCCAAAAAGTATATAGTAATGGCAGACAAGGCGCTATGATTACCATTCAAAAGCAAACCGATGCCAATACTGTACAAGTCGTTAAAGGTATAAAGAAGGAACTTAAAAAGATTCAGAAAGACCTTCCTTCAGATATTAATATAAATATCATCATCGACGGTTCAACAAACATCATCGACACCATCAACTCATTAAAAGATACCATTTTGACAACATTCTTGTTAGTTATGGCTGTCGTATTCCTTTTCTTAGGAAGATGGAGAGCAACTATCATCATCGTTCTTTCAATTCCTATCTCCTTAGTAGCTTCGGTGATTTACCTCTTTGCGACAGGCAACACTCTTAACATCATCTCTATGAGTGCTTTGACTATCGCCATCGGTATGGTTGTTGACGATGCTATCGTTGTCTTGGAAAATATTACCTCTCATATTGACAAAGGTGCGAAACCTAAAGAAGCTGCCGTTCACGCAACACAAGAAGTATCTATCTCAGTTATTGCTTCTACCTTGACAATGCTCGCTGTATTCTTGCCACTGACAATGGTTGACGGCATCATCGGTATCTTCTTCAAACAATTAGGTTGGATCGTAAGTATCATCATGATAGTATCAACCTCAGCAGCTTTGACACTTGTCCCTATGATGTGTTCAAGGATGTTGAAACAAAACCCAAGAACTCACAGATGGCACACTGTTTTATTCACACCTATTAATAAAGGTCTCGATGCTCTCAGCCGCGGCTACGGTCGTCTTATCAATTGGGCTGTGACACATCGTAAATCTGTAGTATTTATCGCATTGCTTATCTTCGTTGTAACATGCGTCACCACACTTCCTAATATGAAGTCAGGCTTCCTCCCTGCTATGGACCAAGGTCGTTTATCAATAAGCATTGAGCTTCCTGTCGGTACCGGTGAAGAGATAACAGGACAACTTGCCAATGAGTTATCAACAAAATATAGAAGTGAGATTCCTGAGATTAAGATGCTCAACTACAACTATGGTATGGCAGACGAAGACAACGCTTTCGCCTCTATGCAAAACAACGGTACTCACATCATTTCAATGAATATCGACTTAGGAAGAAAGACCGAACGTGAGAGAAGCACTCAGGAGATTGCAGAATATATCCGTAAAGATTTAAAGAACAACACCATCATCAAAAAATATAACGTCAGCGAAGGCGGCGGCATGGGTGGTGCTACAACAGTTAAATTAGAGATTTACGGCTACGATTTCCAAAACTCCGACAGAATAGCTTTCGGTTTGAGAGACAGCCTTCTCAACACACCTCAGTTCTCACAAGTCCTCGTCAGCCGCGACGATTACACTCCAGAATACTATGTGGATTTCGACAGAGAGAAATTGAGACTTAACGGCATTGATGTTACAACAGCTTCTACAATGGTAAGAAACCGTATCAACGGTTCTGTGATGACATTCTTCCGTGAAGACGGCGATGAATATAACATCCGCGTCCGATACGCTCCTGAGTTCCGTCAAAGCATAGAAGACATTGAAAACATCATACTCTATGGTTCACAAGGACAAAGCATCAGAGTAAAAGACGTAGCACAAGTGGTTGAAGGTATGACACCTCCTAAAATCGAACGTAAAGACCGTGAACGTGTTGTGACAGTAACAGGTGTTGTTGCTAAAGGATACGCATTGAGTGAAGCTGTAGAGGTAGCTCAAAAGCATATTGAAAATGCTGAAATACCTACTGAGTTCATGGTAAAAATCGCTGGTGACTATGAAAATCAACAAGACTCATTCTCTGGATTGTTTACCTTGTTAATATTAATCATCATCTTGGTATACGTTGTGATGGCATCTCAATTTGAGTCATTACTCGACCCATTCGTCATCATGTTCTCAGTGCCATTCGCTATCGTCGGCGTTCTCATCGGCTTGGCTGTAAACAATATGGCATTAGACGTCATGGCAATGATCGGTATCTTGATCTTGGTCGGTATCGTTGTTAAAAACGGTATCGTGCTCATCGACTACGCCATCTTATGTCGTGAGAGAGGTATGGACGTTAATACAGCTGTAACAACAGCTTCACAACAACGTCTGCGCCCAATCTTGATGACAACCTTGACAACAGTTCTCGGTATGATACCTATGGCGTTAGGCTCAGGTGAAGGTGCTGAAATGTGGAACGGACTCGGTATCACAGTATCATGGGGATTGACAGTATCAACATTAATCACCCTCGTCCTCATCCCTACCCTCTATGCTATCTTCATCTCAAGAAGAGAAAAACG
The DNA here is from genome assembly GCA_015061315.1 of Lentimicrobiaceae bacterium. Lineage (GTDB taxonomy): Bacteria > Bacteroidota > Bacteroidia > Bacteroidales > F082 > Limimorpha. Next base: position 29,409 of record SUWV01000005.1, on the reverse strand, counting down.
TCAGGCAAAGAAGCAATTAAGAATTAAAAATTAAGAATGTAGAGACGTATCAATGTTACCAACATATATACAAACATTGATGCGTCTCTTAAAAAAATAATAATTATCATGACAGGAATATTCATAGCATATAATCAGGCATATTATGAAGAAGTGATCGAGTTATTAGAACAACATCACACAAAAGGATTCACACGCTGGAATGAGATAAGCGGTCGTGGCAGCAGAGGCGGCGAACCACATTACGGTTCACACACATGGCCAACTTTCAACGACGCTATATTGACTTTCGTAGAAGATGAATTCGTTGATGAAATACTCGATGCTCTTCATGAACTCGACTTAGTGACAGAGAAACTCGGACTAAGAGCTTTCAGCTGGAAAATAGATAAGACTATTTAAAAACTGAGAAACTGAGAATCTGAAAATCTGAAAATCTGAGAATCTGAAAATTTAGAAAGTTTTAGATTTTCAGATTTTTTATTTTTAGATAAAAAAATCCGTAGACCGTAGACTGTAGACCGTAGACTTTTTGTTATCTTTGCGATTATGAAAATTATCAACCGTCAATATGAAAATCGTGTCAAGCAGAATGCAGTCATAATATTCCTTCTCGCTATTCTGTTGTGTGGCGGTATGATATATTACATCATAAGTTCAAAAAAATCTATTAACAGCCAAAGAGATAACATTATAAAAAACGAGAGGATTCTTACCATCACCAACACTCTCATTGAAAAAATCAATAAGGCTCAGTCATACGCTAACTTATATATATCTTCTGGAAACAAAAACCATCTCACTAATTTCAATATCATCACAGCAGATATTTCTCAACTCAACGATTCTTTAATAAATATTTGCAATAAAAATTTTAACACAAAAATCTTAAATGACATAAGTCAACTTCTTGCTAAAAAAGAAAGAAACATAAAGGAAATAAGTGAACAGTTAAATTCTTTTAATCCATACGATGAGATCTACTCAATCATAGATGATTATCAACAGTTACAGAATAGTAAAGCTACTATCAGCACAAGTATTCAGGACACAATAATATATAAAAGCGAAAGGAAAAACTTCTTCGAACGCCTCGGCGATGTCTTCTCACCCGACAACTCATTAGACAGTATTGTACTTGTATCGAAGACAACTATTGACACCATTTCACAAAATAATAACGAAACCAATAACTTGTTAAACGAGATACAACTTTCAACCGATAAAGGCAGAAGAAATTACATAAAACAAATTGAAACTTTTGAAAGGAAATACAACAACCTAACTCTTTCCGACCAGGAAATCAGCAAAGAGATTTCCGATTTGTTAATAAATCTTCACAAACAAACTCTTGACTCCGTAATTAAAGAAATACAAGAAAGCGAAATCATTATCAACAGAAACATCAACTTCTCGATAATAATCGCCTGTGTCTCTCTACTAACAATTTTGACTTTCATCTTCTTCATCTTCTATGATGTCAAGAAAGTTATCATCGCGCGCAAGGCAACGGAAGAAGCTAAAAAACGTACAGAAGAAATAATGGAGAGCCGTCATAAGCTGCTACTTTCCGTTTCTCACGACATCAAGGCTCCCCTATCGTCTATTCTCGGCTACCTCGAACTCATGCAGATGGATGTCGAAAAACAAGATGAGATGAATAAAATCAACTCGATGAAGAACTCCTCTGAACTGATACTTTCACTTCTGACAAATCTGTTAAATTACTCGCGCATTGATCAAGGCAAAGAATCTATCATATTGTCAGATTTCAACATAAATAAATTATGCAACGACATACGCGATATGTTCAAGCCTTTGGCAAAAGAAAAACAACTGTCGTTTATCTATGAAAATAACATAAACGACAACACATATATCACTTCCGATGCTCTTAAAATAAAACAGATACTTAGCAATTTGCTGTCAAACGCCATTAAATACTCTAACAAAGGCAAGATAATCTTCAACATCACTAACAACGATAATGATATTATTTTCAATATAAGCGATGAAGGTATCGGTATCCCTCAGGACAAATTAGAAGAAATTTTTAAGCCATTCTCTCGTATTGACAACAACGAAAGCCTTATCGAAGGAAACGGATTCGGACTCTTTGTAGTGAAAGGTCTCGTCGATTTACTAAACGGCACTATTGAAGTAAAATCAGAGTTGCATAAAGGAAGTAATTTCAAAGTCGTCATTCCCGTCAAACTAAGCAATAATAATGAGATAGAGGGAAATACTACCATTGACATTCAAGATATTAAACAAAACAAATCATACAATATTTTAGTTATAGACGACGACAAGACACTGCTGACTGTAATAGAATCCATGATAAATAAGTTAGGAAGCAATTGCAATATCTGTCAGTCATCAATAGAATTTGACAATTACTTAAAAAATATTAACAATTACGATTTAATACTGACAGACCGCGAGATGGGAGCTTTTAACGGACTCGAAGTGTTAAGAAAAATTAAGGAGATTAACGATAACAAGTATGTCGTCCTGATGACGGCACGTTCAGAATATAACAAAGATGTCGCTATATCAAAAGGCTTCGATGATTATTTAAGAAAACCTTTTTCCATTAAAGATTTGGCATTACTTTTACATAACGACTGCCCTATCGATAACAAAGACAAGAGCATATCAAAATATAAAGACGACTTTCCTGACTTATGTTCTATGCTCGATTACGATGATGATGCCATCGAAAATATTTTAATGTCTTTTGTCGAAAGTACTTCTAACAACCTCATGACTTTCAATGAAGCCATCAACGACAATAAATTCAAAGTAGCAGTAGATTTGTGTCATAAGATGTTACCTATGTTCGTTCAATTGAATCAGAAAGAAGCTGCTGATTTCTTACAAAAAATGGACGGACTAAGAAACGACAACGAGAGTTCATTTCCTGAATGGAAAGAAGAATCAATAGGATTCATGGATAAAGTTGATGAGTTTATCACTTATCTTTCAGACAAGTACGACATCAATTGATTAAAGTTCAATATCGTATAAGTGCATTTTATTATACAAAGTCTTTCTGTCTATTTGCAGCAGTTTAGCCGCGATGGTCTTATTACCGCGAGCTTCTTTCAAGGCTGCGAGGATCTGTTCTTTTTCATTAGCTTTATTGTTTAAGCTGAAATCGACAGTATCTTCTTTAACATATACCGGAGCAACTTGTTTTTTAGTTTCTTTCAGAAATTCCGGCAAGTTCTCTTTTCTCAACACATTATCTTGAGCGAATAATACAGAGCGTCTGATAACATTACGTAACTCACGAAGATTACCGAGCCAACTTTGTTGTTTGAGAGCCTCAATCACATCGGCAGAGATAGTCTCGACATTCTTTCCGAGTTCCTCATTAGCTTGTTCAACAAAATGATAAGCGAACTCTTCAATATCTTCCAAGCGTTTTCTTAGCGGTGGCACATCGACAGAAAACTCATTAATACGATGATATAAGTCCTGACGGAAGCGACCTTCTTCTATAGCTTTTTCCAAATCTTCATTCGTGGCGGCTATAATTCTCACATCGACTTTGATGTCGGAGGCAGAGCCTACCGGTCTCACCTTCTGTTCCTGCAAAGCTCTTAAAAGTTGTTTCTGCACCTCGTACGAGAGATTACCGACCTCATCTAAGAAGACCGTTCCTCCATTAGCTTCAACAAAGACACCTGTCTTATCGGAAATTGCAGAGGTAAAAGAACCTTTCTTATGGCCGAAGAGTTCGGACGGAGCTAACTCCATAGAGAGGCTTCCGCAGTCAACAGCAATAAATGGGGCTGACTTTCTATTACTTTTCTCATGTATCATGCGTGCTATATATTCTTTACCTGTGCCGCTCTCGCCGAGAATAAGTACCGACATCTTGGTAGGTGCCACCAAATCAATATGAGAATATAAAGACTGCATGACATAACTCTTGCCTTTAACGACCTTATTTTGTGTAGGAACTGTATTTTTCTTTGACTCTTTCTTCACCTCTTTAGTTAGTGTCTGAACTGTTGGAGACAAAGCCGATTCTATTTTTTGCTGTAAGATTGTTGGATTTATTGGTTTTTGCAGATAATCGTAAGCACCCAATTTCATTGCCAGTACAGCAGTCTGAACATCGGAATAGCTTGTCATGATGATAAAAGGAGTTGATATTTTATTTTCTCTTAGCCAAGTTAGGAACATGATGCCATCGCCATCTGGGAGCCTCAAATCGCTAAGAATCAAGTCAAAGTCATTATCCGAAAATTCCAATTTTGCTTGTTCTACCTTGGAAGTCAAGACAACATCCCATAAGTTCTTGGTGAACCATGTCTTCAACATTGTTCCGAAGGTAACATCGTCTTCAAGTATTAAAATTCTTCTCATCATCGCTGCAAAATACTAAATGCAAATTTAATGAATATTTCAAAGCAAAAGTAAGCAACAAGTAAATAAAAAAAGAAAATCCGATATCTGGCGATACCGGATTCTCATAATATTGAAAACGAGCAGAAAAATTATTTGGTAACGACGACCAAATATTTGGTTACACTCCAGAATAATTCTGGGTTGGTAATTTGTAATACTGATTGATTATCTTTCGATACGATTGTGTATGATTCTGTTGGGTGAGCTGAGAGAACCTTAGCTTTCTTTGTTTCGAAAACGATTTCTTTGAGTTCACGTTTGTCAGCTTTTGTGAAAGTTTCAGCTGGAACTTCTTGTCTCAAGATATATTTTGAAGTTAAGATACCGTTAGCTTTCAAAGCTTTCTTTGTTGCGCCAACATAGTATACAGTGTTGATTTCTGTGATTTGGTCAGCGATGATACGGCTTTGTTCGTCTTTTTCAGCTGTAACTTTTGTGAGGTCTTCGTTCAAGTTTGAAACTTGTGTGTTCAAACCAGCGATTTCTTCATCTTTTTGTGCAAGTTGTTCTTGCATTGCAACGATTGTAGCTTCTTTTTCAGCTAATTGAGCCTGTAATTTCTTTACAGTGTTGCGGAGATATGATCTATCTTTATTTGATTTTTCAAGAACGTTTGACAAAGAATCTAATTTTGCACGATTTTCAGCCATTTGTTCTTTGATTTGAATCAATTCTGAGTTGAGTTGATCTCTTTGTGTATTGTTTTCACCTTTGATTAACATCAAACCTTCTGCATCGCGAATTGCACTAAGACTATTTTCAACGTCGCTGATAATACCAAGAGCTGCATTATATTCTTTTTCAATGTTTTGGTTTTCAAGAACGACAGCGTCTTTCTCTGCTAATAATTGTTGATACTTCTTTGACTTCTCTACGCATGAGCTTAACATTAAAGCTACTAATGCTACTGATAAAATTGTTAAAGTTTTTTTCATTATTTTAAGTTTTAATTAAGTTAGTGTTCAATTCAATATTATTTAATCTAAATTCATACCAAAGAAAACAAATCGTCATTATTCTTTCAATTTGCTGATAATCACTTTAGACTTTGCAAATTTAATAATTTTTTTTGAATCTACAACATGTGGAGATGTGGAATTTTTCTACAATACTCCACAGTTTGTTGTGGAATATATTGTGAATAATTTTATAAAAATATTAGGTCGAAAAAATCTATTTCATTATTTTTGTAAAAAAAGAAATCAAGGTGAATAAATCAATTTTAAAATTAGCAATTCCCAACATTATCAGCAACATAACGATACCATTATTAGGTTTAGTTGATATGATTTTAATGGGACATTTAGGCTCTGCGATATATATCGGAGCTATAGCTCTCGGAGGTACTATATTCAGTGTTCTATATTCTTTCTTCAGTTTTTTACGTGCTGGCACGACAGGATTTACCGCTCAGTCATTGGGCAACGACGATAAAACCGAAATAATTTACTCCTTATATCGCTCTGTCTGCATCGGAATACCAATCATACTATTAATATTAATACTTCAAATTCCCATTGCAAAAATAAGCAGTCTGTTACTCGATGGCAGCGATGAAGTAAAATCTTTAGCAATAACATATTTTTATGTAAGAATATGGGCAGCGCCAGCAAACATTCTCCTCTATTGTCTAAATGGCTGGTTCGTAGGAATGCAAAACACCAAAATACCGATGTTCATCGCTATATTAATTAATGTGATGAATATCATCCTTAGCTTCCTCTTTGTAATAATTTTAAAACAGGACGTAAACGGCGTCGCATTAGGAACTGTCTTAGCTCAATATTGCGGGCTCACCTTAGCAATAGTACTGTTAATAAAAAATTACAAATCTTATTTTGTTAAAATTAATTTTCAAATTTTATTTAACATAGAAAAAATAAAACGCTTCTTTAAAGTCAATACCGACTTCATGATTCGCAGTTTCCTACTTATTATAAGCATCGCTTTCTTCACAAATCAATCTGCGAAGTTAGGCGATAACATATTAGCTATCAACATGATTTTATTACAATCGTTTTATATATTCTCATATTTTACCGACGGTTTCGCATACGCTGGCGAAGCACTCGTCGGTAAGTTTGTAGGCTCTAACGACAAAGCGAACCTTCAGAAAGTCATACGACTTCTCCTATTGTGGGGATTTGCCATAAGCATACCATTTTCAATACTTTACGCATTATTCCCAGAGACATTCGTGAGAATAATATCCGACAACACTGAAATTTTAACAGAAATTCAGCCATATTACATTTACATGACTATAATACCGCTAATAACATTTGCTGCTTTTATATGGGACGGTATTTATATCGGTGCAACAGCTTCTAAAGCAATAAGAAACACCATGATAATATCTACTATTTTCATCTTCCTTCCTTTATGGTATATCTTAACGCCAAAATTCGGCAATCACGGCTTATGGTTAGCATTCTTAGGTTTTATGATTGCAAGAGGAAGCGTAATGACATTATTGTATAAGAAGAATATTATTAACACTGTTAAAAATAATTAACATGCATATACTTTCAAAATCTACATATATAAAAGGAGAACAATGTCCTAAATCGCTCTATATGTACAAGAAACATCCATATCTTCGCGACAAGCTTAGCATTGCACAAAGAGCGAAATTCAAAAGAGGCACAGATGTAGGCGTCTTGGCAAGGACTTATTTTCCAAATGGCGTAAACATGACACCAGCATCTCCGAGTCAGTTTGGAAAGATGTTCGAGCAGACAATGAAAAATCTCAACGACCCGAATATCAATGTGATGTATGAAGCGATTTTCATTTATAACGATACTCTAATCATGCTCGACATCTTAGTTCGTGACGAAGAAAAATGGCGCGCCATAGAAGTGAAAAGCTCACTGTCTTTAAGCGACACTTACTACAAAGACGCAGCTCTTCAATATTATGTTTTAAATGGATGCAAAGTACCTATCAGCGACATGCAACTGATGTATGTTAATGAAAATTATGTTAAAAACGGAGAAATTGACATCAACGAACTCTTTGTCTTTAAATCAGTAAAAGAATATGCAGAACAACAATTAGATATTATTGACGAGAATGTTAATAAATTTAAAGACATCGTTAATCTCAGCAACGCTCCACGAGTTAATATTGGAACTCAGTGCTTTACCCCTTACAAATGCGAATTCCTCGGACATTGCTGGAAGAAAGTCGAAGACAACAGTTTCTTGCACACTACGGCATTCAGCGACAAAGACCTGTTCTCATTATATAACAGCGGAATACAAAACAACAAAGGTTTCAAAAGATTTTTAGATCCTCTATCGACTGAGATGTATCAGCTCGATGCCTTAGAACAAGACACCTTCTATATCAATTATAAAAAATTCTACGACCTTATCGGCAAGAGAACAGAATCTGTCGCCTTTCTTAACATATTGTTTTACAGCCCTGCCATACCATTATTAGACGGGCATAAACCATATCAGGAGATAATTTCCGCATTCTCAATATTATCAAACGAAAGTGGCGAAACAAAAGAATGGAATTGCTTCGACGATTATTCTAAGATGGAAGAAGGTTTAAAAATTTTAACAGAAGAACTTAAACGTTATGAGAAAGTCGTTTACTTCTCACCACAAAATATAAACCTCATGATGCAACGCTACAACATCATAGAGTCGAAAGAAGTTTTGTTTAAAATAATTAACCTAAAAGATGTTTTAAAAAATTCAGATTTCTTCTACAAAAAGACAAAATATGATTTTTCTTTGAAGACAATCTACGAAGGACTATTTCCATCTGAAAGCATTTTTGAACACAGCAGAATTATACTTAATGCCACAAGCGACAATGAGTTAGAACGTATTTTGGTTGGTCAAGACATGGAAGAAGAGAACAAATATCTTCAAAAGGCATATAAATTCCTGTTAAAATAAATCATTGATTTAGTACACTTTACACAAGCAATAAAAGTTATCAACATTTAATCAACATGCAATTTTTTGTTGTAATTTTGAAGCATGAATAATGAGCATACAAATTATACGAGAACAGGATTTGGCAGGACAAGAGCCGCCAGCATTCCTAATGAGATTTTAGCAAATCAAGGCAGAGTTCCACCGCAAGCCATCGACTTAGAAGAAGTCGTACTTGGAGCGATGATGCTTGAAAAAGGAGCCGTCAATGCTGTGATAGACATGTTGACACCTGAGGTCTTCTACAAAGAAGCTCATCAGCTGATATTCACCGCAATAAAAGATTTATTTGGAAAATCAGAGCCAATTGATATTTTGACTGTTACAAACCAACTGAAAAGTTCTGGTAATTTGGAAATCGTTGGCGGTCCTTATTATATTTCACAATTGACAAATCGCGTGGTAAGTTCAGCAAACATTGAATATCACGCACGTATCATCTTACAGAAATACATCCAGCGTCAGCTCATAGTAATTTCTTCTGAGATTATTAAAGACGCATACGAAGACACCACTGATATTTTCGATTTATTAGATAAAGCCGAGAACAAGTTATTCCAAATCAGTGAGAACAATCTAAAACGCAGTCACGACCAGATGCCTGATTTGGTCAGCATGGCGATTGCAGATATTGAGAAGGCTCGTAATGACGGAGCAAGTTTAAGAGGCGTACCTTCCGGCTATACTGAATTAGACCGCATCACACAAGGATGGCAGAAATCAGACCTTATCATATTAGCAGCGCGTCCAAGTATGGGTAAAACGGCATTCGCTTTGAACTTAGCTCGTAACGCTGCCGTCGACTTCAACAAGCCAATAGCCTTCTTCTCTTTGGAAATGTCGTCAGTACAATTAGTTACACGTCTCATCTCCACCGAGACATCTTTGACAGCAGATAAATTGAGAACAGGAAATCTCGCAGAATACGAATGGCAGCAACTTAATACAATGGTATCGCCATTAGTAAATGCAAAAATATTTATAGACGACACCGCACAATTATCAATCTTCGACCTCAGAGCTAAATGCCGCCGTCTCAAGCAACAACATGATATTCAGATGATATTCATCGACTATCTTCAGTTAATGACAGCCAAAGGCGACAAGGGAGGAACTCGTGAGCAGGAAATCAGTACTATCAGCCGTTCATTAAAGAGTTTAGCTAAAGAATTGAACGTTCCTGTTTTAGCCTTGTCACAGTTAAGCCGTAGCGTCGAGACACGTCCAGGCTCTAAGAAGCCTATCCTATCCGACTTGCGTGAATCTGGAGCTATAGAACAAGACGCCGATATGGTATTGTTCATATATCGTCCTGAATATTACGGACTATCAGAAGACGAAAACGGCGACTCGGCAAAAGGCAAAGCCGTCATCAGTATCGCAAAACACCGTAACGGTAAGCTCGGCGATGTGACATTGAAATTTGTCGGACAATATGCTAAGTTTGAAGATGTCGTTGAAACATACGGCGATATTGAAGGAGGAGGCAACACTAACATAATGCCTAACAGTAACTTTGAACAGTTCACGACGAAAGTAGTCTCATCAAGGATGAACGACGATTTCTTAGGAGCATAAAAAAAATAAGGTGTGATATGTATCACACCTTATTCTATATAAGAAAACAAAAAATTATTCAGCATAAATTCTTGTTCCGCCGTTTTCGTCCGACAATGTTGTAGCGTCAGTGATAACAGCTTCTTTACCTGTTGCTTCAACAAATTTGATAGCGGCGCGCATCTTAGGAGCCATGCTACCTTCAGTAAACTGACCGTCAGCAAGATGTTTCTTAGCTTCTGTTATAGAGATTCTGCCAAGAGCCTGTTGGTTTTCCTTCTTGAAATTGATATATGCCTGAGGCACGTCTGTCAAGATATAAAATTCGTCAGCACCAGCTTGAATAGCAGCCAATGATGAAGCGAGGTCTTTATCGATAACAGCTTCAACACCTTCCACAACACCGTTTTTCTCAACGACAGGAATACCGCCGCCACCAACAGTCACGACGATATGACCAGCGTCAGTCAAAGTCTTAACGATTTCTATATTGTTAATTTTTATTGGCTGTGGTGATGGAACGACTTTACGCCATCCACGACCTCTTGGGTCTTCACGGAAGATAGCGCCTGTCTGTTCAGCAAACTCTTCAGCTTCCTCATGTGTGTAATAAGGACCTACAGGCTTAGTTGGATTTTGGAACATAGGATCGTTCTCATCAACAACTACTTGTGTCACCAAAGTAACAACATTTCTGTTAATCTTTTCTTGTGCAAGAACTTTTTTAAATCCTAATTCGATAAGATAACCTATAGAACCTTGTGTCTCTGAAACACAGTAATCCATTGGCATTGAAGGCAAGTCGAAAGTTTTCAAGCCAGCTTCGTGCTGTAACATAACGTTACCTACCTGAGGACCGTTACCGTGACCGATAATCAAGCGATTACCTCTTTTTAAAATATCAGTCAAAGCTTGACATGTTTCTGTAACATTAGCAATCTGTTCCTGATAAGTACCTTTTTGGTTGCTTCTCAATAAGGCATTACCGCCGAGAGCAACGACGACTAATTTACTCATATATTTATTATTTAATTATTTCTTGATGTAAGTTACTGAATAACCGCCTTGGGAAAGCGTCAATTCTGTTTTAGTTATTGATTCTATTTTCATTGTATCTGAAAATTCTCTTTTGTTAGAGCCCAAATAATCACCTTTCAAAATCAGCAGGTCACCATTTTTTTCCCATTGATTAAAATCAACATAACCCATATTTATTGAACTTGCAGAAGCATCTTTATTGAGATTGAAGCCTATTTCCTCCGAGCCTCCTGTTGTCTCAATCCATGTTCCCACTGGTGAAGGTGAACACGACACCATTGTTAATAATAAAACAAATGCTACTATATTTAATATCTTTTTCATAATGTTAAAAATCTTTTACAAAAATACAAAATTCAAGTTCATCAAACGTTAAATCTTGTAATAAATTTTATTAAAAATCTAAATAATAATCTTTAAGGAAAATTTTATAATCTTCCGTATAGGAATAATCTTTATTTCTTATCGTAAATAATTCTGTCTCAACCTCATCAACTTCATTTAAAACGAACTGCATATTAACTCTGTTAGCGTCTTTACCTTCGATAGGAATTATCTGCATTTCTTTCTGAAGATGAAATCCCAAGCCTTCTGCTTCTTTTATGAACAAACGCGACTCATAAAACGGCAATACCACAGCAAAACGAGCGTCGCCTTTCATCATTTTCTTGGCAGAAATCAAAAGATCGTTGAAACTTAATGTAGAGACATGACGTGCCATCACTTTTTTCTCTTTGATAGGCTTTACGTCGCTGGCATAAAAAGGAGGATTTGAGACTATCAAATCATAATTTTCATTAACATCATCAGCAAATATCCTTACATCTGTGTTAATGACTTTTAACTTTTCATTCCACACAGAAATCTCGAAATTCTGTTTTGCTTCTTCATATGAATCTTTATCTAACTCTACTGCATCAACAGAACCTATTCCTTTCTGCGAAAGAATCAAGGGAATGACACCGCTACCTGTTCCAATATCTAACGCACAATCAGAAGGTTTCACATCGACCCATTGAGCAAACAAGACTGCATCAGTCCCGATACGCATCGTAGAACGATGATGAAACATACCAAATCGCTTAAAGAAAAAAGGACGACAATCCATAAATCAATTTTCCAAATACATATCAATCAAGCCATTAGGAGCTTTGATATAAATCTTCTTCTCTTCCCTATTCACATCTTGAATAATATCGTCGTGAATTGGTATCAAAACTTCTTTACCATTGATTACGATTTGTATCAATGATTGTGTTGGATATTCTATTATTTCCTGAACCTTACCGAGTTCACCTTTTTCTTCATCAATAACAAGGAAATCAACTACTTCATGAGAATAGAAATCGTTACCGTCTTTTTCTGGAAGTAAGTCTAAAGGAAGATAGGCTGAAATTCCAACGAGTTGATTTGCAGCTTCCAATGTTTTCAAATCTTGGAAAAGCACAAACGATTTATTAGAATGAAAGGTAATATTTTCCACAAAATATGGAATCAACTTATCGTTAATATCGAGAAGAAAATAGTTTAATTCTCCTATCTCATCAAATTGCTCATTGTCGATACGCAGAGTCACCTCACCTTTAAGTCCATGAGTCTTAACTATTTTACCGACGTAAAAACATGTATCTTTTGTCATGAATATTTTTTTTGCAAATATAATGAAAGTCTAAAGTCTGAAGTCTAATGTCTAAAGTTTTTTTTCGATATAACAATAAAAAAGTAGAGAGAAAAATTCCCTCTACTTCAGTAAAATAGCAGTAATTTATTAGTTTATTTTAAGAAAACAGGTTTGAAAGTAAACATGAGATAAGCGTAGTTGTTGAAAGCGTCTTTATTGCCACCTTTGAGAGTTTCAAGTGTTTCTGAGCCAAACATTTGACTATAACCGAGTACTACGTTAGAGTTTTTAGATAATTTATAAGCCATAGTCAAATCCAATTCTGTTCCGAGATAAGGTTCCATAGTCTCATTAACATTACCATTTTTGATGACTGAAGCTGCTGTCAAGAAAGCGTGTCCAGTAAGATTGACTTCAAATTTTCTTTTTGAGAATTGAACTGAAGCGAATAAGTCGTTAAGTCCCACAGAATTAGACCAGTTATCATTGGCATTGAAATAATCCATGAAGCCGTTGAATTTATGCGAGCTGCCATAGAAAGGATTGAAGGATTTATTCTTGTAGGTATCTGGATTTTCTATCATATCCTTTTGGTCAGTACCCGAAAGATGTTCCCAACCGATACCGAGATCCCAGTTGTCGGCGAGTTCATAATCCAAGCCCAAACCTACATAAAATGCAGAGAGGTCTCTGTCTTTAGCATCTTTACCCATTGTGTAATAAGCAGATGCGTGGAAGTTAAAATCACCTGGAGTAAGCATCATACGACCACCGAAAGTCTGGTTGAAGATATTTTTAGTCATGGAATGATTTGTTCCATTTTCAAACAATCTATAGTCATATTGATAGCCATTATTTAAGAATAAAAGACTAAGATTAAGATTATCAACAATGTCAGTATTTAACCAAACGAACTGCATCATTTTGTAGTTGTTCAAGTTATAATAAGCTCCGTTGAGGTGTTGTTGATTTTGATTGAAAGCGGCACCGACATCAATTTTCAGCACTCCATCATAACGCAACAAGGCCACGTCATGGCTCCTACCCTGCTGATCCCAGTTAGAAGCTCCGAAAATTCTTTCATCGTCATATACGAGTTCCTGACGACCTAACTTCAATGAAAGTGAAGGCGTTAAGAAATATTGTCCCCATGCCTGATGAACACTTACATTATTTGATGTAGAAAACAGCTGAGGCTGGCTACCCCAAATAAAGACATCTTGCACAGATACGCCCATCTTGACACGGTCGTTAGAATAATTGAAATTGATTCTGGTTCTCTGCGATGCAAATCCCGCAGGATCAGAGTCTTTATCTGTTAATGTCGAATATCCGTGAAGATATTCCATACGAGGTCTGACTTCTCCGCTTAACGAAAACTGAGCGAAGGCATAATTTCCAAGTAAACCGACAAATGCTGTCAATACGAGGATTTTCTTTAATGATGTAAACTTTTTCATAATTTGTTGTTTTTACAATTCATTATGCAAAACATCTGCAAAGCGATTTTGTTTAATATTTAACAATTATTTATAAGTCTAAAGTCTACTGTCTACAGTCTACTGACTAAATTGTTATTGATATAATTGGTACGTTTCACTTGTAGACCAGTTGACTTGTAGACTTATTGACTATTTTTTCTTATCTTTGTAAATCTTTTAAAACAAAAAAAAACATGACATTAAATACATTTTATATTATTCTACAGCAGACACTTATAATTACGACATTGGTATTAGGAATGATGATGGTAATTGAATTTATCAATGTCAGGACGGGTGGATTGTGGTCGAACAAATTACAGAGCAAGCCTTGGCTTCAGATTTTATTTGCAATAATAATGGGCATTATCCCAGGTTGTCTCGGGACGTATACTGTTGTCTCACTGTACGTTCACCGAGTTCTTAACTTCCCAGCTTTGATGGCAGCCTTGATTTCTACAACTGGCGATGAAGCCTTTTTCATGTTCTCCTTATTTCCAGAAAAAGCTTTACTTATAAATTTAATACTGATTGTATTATCAATAATCGTGGCTGTAATTCTACAACTTACGATGAAAAATAAATTCATCGGCTTGCACAAAGAAATGTCATTTCCTATACACGAAAATGAATCGTGCAGTCACACTCATCATCATGAACATAGCGTAAAGTCCAATATCAAGAACATCAGTTTTGTAAGAGCCTTGCTCATCACCATGAGTCTCGGTGTTTTGATTATGGTTCTAAGCGGCGTCATCGACGGCTCTCATCACCTTAATTTATTGATGGGAGGACAGACGGAAGAGAGTGTAATACATTCTTTGGAGAGTCACCAAGTCGCCGAGTCGCCAAGTCACCAAGATGATTGTCATAGTCATAATCATAGTCTACAAGTCAACGAGACTACAAGTCAACAAGTTGATTGTCATAATCATAGTCATAGTCAACAAGTCAACGAGACTACAAGTCAACAAGTAGATTGTCATAGCCACAATCACAATCATAGTCATGGTGGAGAGGCTGATTGGATTCGTATTATCTTGATAGTCTTATTTGTTACGATTTTGATAATTGTTGTCGTTGCTGAAGAACATTTTTTGGAAGAGCATCTTTGGCAGCATGTCATCAAAGTTCATCTTCCTAAGATATTTCTCTGGACTTTCGGCGTGATATTATGTTTGACAATAATCAATAATTTCGTCAATATACATGAGATTATAGATTCCAAGCCGTTTATAGTTTTATTAGTTGCTATATTAATAGGTCTCATTCCGCAGTCGGGACCGCATTTAATCTTCCTTATATTATTCGCTAACGGCGACTTACCATTAGGAATCTTCCTTGCCAACTGCATCGTTCAAGACGGACACGGAGCATTGCCTTTGTTAGCAGAATCACGCAAAGCCTTCTTCGTTTCAAAAGGAATTAAAGTAGTGATTGCGATCTTAGTGGGAGTGATATTTTAAGTCAACAAGACTACAAGACTACAAGACAACAGGACAACGAGGCAACGAGTTGATAATAGTACACTTATATTTTGTTAAACTTTAAAATCAAAATTATGAACAGAAGTATCGAAAATTTATATGTATGGAATGAATCTCGAGTTATAGTAAATGAGATTTATAACCTAATGAAAAATTGTAAAGATTATTCATTTAAAGATCAAATTCAAAGAGCTGTATTGAGTATTATGAATAATATTGCAGAAGGTTCAGAATCAGGATCTGATGCAAAATATATCAATCATCTTAATATATCCAAAGGCAGTTGTTCTGAAGTAAGATCAATGCTATATCTATGTGAAGATTTTAACATCTGCACTTACGAGGAAAGGGTAAAACTCCAAGGTGATTTAAGAAAAATATCCTCTGGTATTGTAAAATTAATAAAATCATTAAAATAAAAAAATGAAGATGCCGCATTAACATTACGACACCTTCACTCGTTGCCTTGTTGTCTAGTTGACTTGTTGTCTTTAAAATATCTGTATCAACAACAACCCCACTCCTATTCCAACTATTGTCGCCACCAATCCTGGCATCATGAAAGAATGGTTGAGAATGTACTTGCCGATTTTTGTCGTTCCTGTTCTGTCGAAGTTAATAGCTGCTACTACAGTAGGATAATTAGGAATGAAGAAGTAGCCGTTCACTGCAGGGAACAATGCTATCAACAACATTGGGTTAAGACCGAGAGCTACACCGAGCGGCATGATGGCTCGCACCGTAGCAGCCTGACTATAAAGGAGAATAGACATCACGAAGAGAGCTATACCAAAGAGCCAAGGCATCTCTGTCACAATACCTTCGATGGAAGACGTAAGCTGCGCGATATTACCATTGATAAAGGTATCGCCCATCCAAGCGACGCCGAAGATGGCGATGACTGCCTGCATACCAGCGGAGAAGACGCTGCCCTGAGCTGCTTTAGCTCCTGAAGTCTTAGTAGCTAATAAGATGACAGCAGCTGTTGTAAGCATCAATATCTCGATGATAGAAGGCATTCCGAGAGATTGTCCGTCGAAAGTAGGACGCATAGAAGGAATAGAACCGAAGAGAACTATTAGCACTGTAGCTGCTATGAAAAGTATCACCGACAATTTAGCGCCGAATTGATTTTTTATCTCACTTACCTCAACATGATGATCATCGAGTTCGCCATTTGCGAGTCGTCTTTGATATTCTGGATCATCGACGAGTTCTTTACCCACTTTCATAGAAGCGAAAGCTCCGACGAGGACGCCTATCAATGTTGCTGGTATTGTTATCTTAAGTATGTCGAAGAGTGTGATGTCGAAACCTGCGAGAAGTCCGAGCAATGCCACAGTAGCAGCCGATATTGGCGAGGCTGTGATAGCCTGTTGAGAAGCGATGACTGCGATGCCAAGCGGACGTTCTGGACGTATCTTAGTCTCACGCGCCACCTCTGCGATAACAGGCAACACCGAATATGCAACGTGACCTGTTCCTGCTAAAAATGTGAAAGAATATGTAACTAACGGAGCAAGAAGCGTGACATTCTGAGGATGTTTCCTCAATATCTTCTCAGCCACTCCGACGAGAAAATCGAGACCGCCGGCAGCTTGCATCGCGCCAGCCGCTGAGATGACAGCAGCGATCATCAACATAACATCAATAGGTGGTGAAGTAGGCTGAAGACCAAAGACAAAAGTGAGGATGGCAACACCTAAACCTCCCATAACACCCAAACCGACGCCACCGATACGTGCACCGACAATGATACAGACAAGGACAAATAAAAGTTGTATTAACATATTCTTATAATTTAAATCTTAAACATAAAGAAACTTTACAAAGATAAATATTATTCTTCATCATATAAAACAAATGAAAGTTAATTTTTATTTACATTGTCATTTTCTTTTTTGACAAAAATCATAATTTTGCCATTATCGGAATAATATTCCAAATCATCGAAGACATATTTCCAAGTGTGTTTTTCTTTCTCATATAACTCATTTTCAACAATAAGATAATCAAAATCAAACGACATCTTTGCATCAACACCTTCTTTTCTATCCCACATCTCCGTAAAACCTTTTCTGTTCATCAAAATAAAAGGCGTATTCTGAGGATAAGACCACAAGGAAAAAATCTTTGCTTCTTTTGAAACTCCCAACGAATCAAGATATTGTTCTGAGCCTTGGTAATTCTTGATAGTACGTTCCGACGCTCTTCCCTTATCAATTGTCCGTCTCTTTTTCTGCATTTCATTGACATTCATTATCATCATCACAACAGGAATTATTAATATAACGAAGGTGATAATTCCTGATTTATAATTTTCAACTCGAGGCAAAGTTTTAAAAACTAAAATAAACAGCAACAATAAAGGAAGAAAATATGTGTCAATGAAATAATAATCATGATCCTTAAACTGCTTCGCCATCGCGATTGTAAATAAAACATATCCTAATAACACGACAGCTACAAAAATCCACAACGACAACGACTTCTTATCATGTGTGTTTTCAACATCTTTAAATCTGATTTTCTTGTAAATAAGATACAATATTGAAGAAACAAGAATCATCAAAAACAAACGATAATGTATTTTTCCAAAATAATGATATTGCCAATTTTCTTTCGCCGCTCTCATCCTATCCCAAAAATCAGCCCAATCATTAGCCGGAAGTAATTTCCCCAAGAACAAGGTTCCATGTTCAGCAGCCAGATGTTTGTTCCAAAAATAATATGATAAAAATACGATTATTGAAATTGCAACAGGCAACAACTTATCGAGAAAAGTAGTTTCTTTTCTTAAAATCCTTAAAAACTCAAATCCCAATAATGCGACCCAAACAACAGCAAACGACATGCGCGTCAGCACAGATAACGTTATGAATAATAATGAAAAACAGAAAGTCGTTATCTTACCATCATTTAAATATTTCACATAACAATACAATGCTATTATCGCGAACGTCAACGCAGGTATTCCAGGAATAAACCCATTGAAATAATAAGCATAAACAGGAGATGTCATCGCAATCATAATGACAAGCAACGACTTAATCCAATCTTCCGTTATCAAGAATGAAAGTTTGTATAGAAAGAACATTCCCAACAAAGCGACCAATAACGTACATGTCCTGAAAATCCATGGCGAAGTTATTCCCGTAATTTTCATTATGATAGCAACGATATATTCTAATATAGGAAAATCGACAGAAGTGATTGTACTGTCGAATGCGTAATTCCACCGATGTGGGAATTGCTTGTTATATATCAATGTCTCAGGGTGAAACAAATCAAAATCGTTGTTAATGAATCCTATTGCTATAGAATATCTATCGGCTTGCGACCACGCGTGAATGAAAGAAGGAAATTCATTCATATAAGGATATTGAATTAACAATCCAACAAAAATAATGAATATCAATGCAATAGTCCAAGCTCTTTTGTTAAGTAGTTCGTATTTCATATTCTATCAAGTTTATTCCACAATTATCATGAAAGCGACTTTCTCTTCTGTATTTTTGGAGAGATGTATGGTTCCGCCGTGAAGACGAATTATCTGACGCGAGAGTGCAAGACCTATTCCAGAGCCATCTCGTTTCGTGGTAAAGAATGGCGTAAAGATATTCTCAGCGATCTCTTCAGAAATCTTGCCTCCGTTGTTACTCACTTCGATATGTATCCTTTCTTCTGAATCTATATGCGATTGTACTTCAACACTATAATCTTTGTCATCAGTGTTGTTATCACACGACTCTATAGCATTCTTCAAAAGATTAACGATGACTTGCGACATCTGACTTCTGTCTGCATAAAGCAAAGTATCTTCCGGATTTATGTTAATATTTATTTTGATTTTACCGAAGTCAATCAAAGCGACTGCATCATCAATCAACTCTTTGAGAGAGAATGGCGTTTTCTGCGGCGTAGGAACACGTGTCACCTGACGGAATGAATTGACAAATTGCATCAGCCGGTCGCTGGTGGAATGAATTATCTCAAGTCCCTCACCTACTTTCTCAGAATCATTGATATTGTCTATCAAAGTGTTGCTAATGGAAGTAATCGGCGCCAAAGAATTCATAATCTCGTGAGTGAGAATGCGCGTCAGTTTTTCCCATACTTCAACTTCCTGATTATCGAGTTCCTTGTTGATATTTCCTACGGTAACAACTCTAAGATCATTTCCTTTATAATGTATCTCAGAACAGCTCAAGACGAGATTCGTCTCACCTATTTCAGTATAGTATTTAACACTTTTCTGCTCAGAAGGCTTAATATTTTTTAATGTTTCAACCAAGTCCTCAGAATGATTTCTCAGATGCTCGATATGACTTATCCTATGCAAGGAAAATATTTCCAACATCTTAGAATTAGAATGAACGATATTGCCGTTTTCCATCAAAAGCATGATACCAATGTTGGCGCATTCCATGATAAGCTCAAAATTCTTTTCATCTTCACGCATGAGAAGCTTCTTCTCGTCCATCACAGTTTTTATCTCGTTAAGGGAATAATTGACGAAAGCATTCTCCGTATAATCAGGATTTTCAGTAAAACGAAAAGAATAATCGTCGTTTCGCACAGCTCTGATGATGAAATCGAGTCTGCCGATAACGCTTTTATAAACATTAATAAGTCGTGATATTGAAAATACCAACAATGGAACCGTTATGACAAGAAACATCCACGCTTTGATTGTCAGCAAAATACCAGTCGCTATGCTCGTTATCACCAAGAGGATGACGAAACACATTATACGGCGATATGGAATTTTGTTTTTTCTCATAAACCGTAACGCTTAATCTTGTTATAAAGTGTCTGTCGACTGATGCCGAGTTTCTGAGCCACAAGAGAAATATTGCCGTTACAAGAATCCATGGCTTCCACAATCAGATTACGTTCTGAATTTTCGAAGGTAACGTCTTTCTTTGACGACGAGACATTTACAGAAGCATATAATCCAAGATGTTCAGGTTCAACAACATTACCGTCACACATTATCACTGCTTTTTCCATCGTATGCTGAAGCTCTCTCACGTTGCCGTCCCATCGATGGTTAGTCAGTCTTTCCTTTGCCGAGTCAGAAATCGTGAGATTTTCCTTCTGATATTTTTCTGAATATTTTTTAAGAAACAGCTCAGCGAGAGGCACAATATCCTCTTTTCTTTCGCGCAGAGGCGGTATATTGATATGTATCGTATTTATTCTGAACAACAGATCCTGACGGAACTCATTTCGCTCCGCCATCTCAAAAAGATTACAGTTTGTCGCGGTGATAAGTCTGATGTCGATATTGACAGGCTCGTTAGTTCCGAGACGTGTTATGCTTCTGTTTTGAAGAGCCGTAAGAAGCTTAGCTTGAAGATGTAGCGGCATATTACCGATCTCGTCCATGAAGAGCGTAGAGTTGTTGGCAGCTTCCATCTTACCTATCCTGTCGGAATGAGCGTCGGTGAAAGCGCCTTTCTTATGACCGAAGAGCTCGCTTTCAAACAGCGACTCCGGTATTGCGCCCATGTTAATGCTTATCATCTCCCTATTACATTGCGAGGAAAGAGAATGAATCTCACGAGCCAGCACCTCCTTACCTGTACCGTTTTCGCCAGTAATCAAGATGTTAGCATCTGTAGCGGCGACACGTTCCACGATGTTTCTTATGCGTTGCATCTCTGGAGAGTCGCCCCAAAACATCTGAATATGCTGCGACGTCGCCTTATTATGCAAGGAACGTTTTTTCATCTTACCTTCGTTATAAGCGTTGAGCAAAGTCTCGATAAGTTTCTCGTTATTCCAAGGTTTCACTATGAAGTCGAAGGCACCGTCTTTCATGGCGCGCACTGCGAGATCGATATCAGCGTAAGCTGTGAAAAGGACGACTTTTATCTTAGGAAATTTCGAGTTCACCTCGTTAAGCCAGTAGATACCCTCGTTTCCGTTGTTGATTCCAGCATGGAAGTTCATATCCAAGAGAAGCACGTCAGGCGACTCGCTCTGTATTGTCGTAACGAGCGACTTAGGAGAAGAAAGAGTTATCACTTTCTCGAAACAGTTCTCCATCAGCATCTTAACAGCCGATAGAATATTAAGGTTATCGTCAACGACAAGAAGTTTTCCTTTTTTGGGCATAGAATATTTTTTTTGTAAAGATAAGAAAAAGTTACATGATATTTTGTGAACGTCCAAAGTTTTTTTTGCCACAGATATATTCTTAACAATTCATAATTAAAACGATTATGCATTATGAATTTTCGTTTATTTTTCAGTCACACATCCGTGTGCCTCTACGGGAGATTCCTTAATAATTGTTAATTGTCAATTGTCAATTGTTAATTGTTAATTTATCGCGTCAATTGGATTTTCGTTAGCCGCTTTCCATGAGCGTAATATCACTATCGTCATAGTAACGACAAGTACGACAATCAACACCAAGGCGTAAACCCATAACGGCATCGCGATTCTGTTGGCGAACTGCTCCAACCATCTTGAGGAAACGAACCATGCAATCGGAACTGCCACCACGAAACATATTCCTACTATGACAGCATAACGTCTCGCAAACATATTGATGACATTCTCCGTCGTGGCACCATAAACCTTACGGATTCCTATCTCACGACGACGATGCTGTGTCTCGAAAAGAACGATGCCGAATATTCCCATTAAGGAAATGACAATGGCTATCAAGGCGAAAACCGCGATAATCATAACTTGTTTCTTTATGTCATAATAGTAAAATCCGACATGCTCATCAAATGTATTAACCTCAATAACATCTGAAAAAGGCGCAATTTCCTTAACCGTTGTTTTTATAAATTCTTTCATCTCTTCCACATCTGCATTATCCTGCATACGAAGATAATATCCGCTATAATAATCATTATAACAAAGATATGCGGTATTGACATGTCCGCCTTGCAAAGACATATTATGCACATTCGCCATTATTCCTTTCGTATTCCAGCCATCTAATTTATCACCGATTTTCATATCTACATTATCGCTCAGACAAGAATTTATCAGCATATCCCTACCGTTAGAATTAGGCGTAAAGCCCTCACCTTCAAGAACCGGTATCTTAAAAAAATCTATTAGATTCCATCGAACATACCAAATATTCACATCATAATAACTACCGTCATCTTTTGTGTATCCATTTATTGATGAAGGAATACCGACAAACGACGACATTGTCGCAGTGACTTCTTTAACCTGAGGATTGGCTTCTAATTTCTGTATCAAAGTCTCTCCGCTCTTCGCAGGGAAATCGTAGGGAAAAATCGCCAAGACATTTTCTTTGTCAATACCAATATCGTAATTAAGCATAAAACGATATTGAAGGAAGAAGACAGCAGTGATGATAATCAAAGTCATAGACACTATAAACTGCGTAGAGATGAGTATTGAACGAAGATTACGTCCCGACTTGGAATATGCGAATCCGCTTTTCACCGCCATGGAAGCGTTGAACTTAGTGATGTAAAAAGCAGGATAAACAGCGGCCACGACAGCTATCAGAATCGCTATCGCCACGACAATTATTATTGTTGCTATATTTTCGGAGAAAGCAAGAGAACAAGTAACGTAATTTGAGATAAACGAATCCTTCAATGCGAAGACGATATACAACGCAAACAATAAGGCAATGAAAACAAGACCTATAGCTTCAAAGACGAAGTTCCAGCGTAAAGTTCCCTGCCCTGCGCCGAAAACCTTGCAGATATTAACAGCTTTCATCCTGACAGGCACGAGAGCCATGAAGAAATTGACGAAATTGATAAAAGCAACAATGACTATTATAAGAGCGATGGCTATCATTACGAAGGTCGCGCTCAATGTGTTTTTATGAACTATGATTGACGGATCATAATTTTCCTGAAAATACATTTTGTTTAAGGAAATCATATTGATGGGACTGACGTCCTTAGTCTTCTCAAACTCTTCTTGCAACATAGCAACATTATTATCATCACCAAATTGCGTTATATATTCTTGCATAATCTCATAACCCCACTCATTATATTTCTCCACCCACAAATCGGTAAATTTCTCGACGTAGCTCTCATATGTAAGTTTCACAAACACAGCATAATTATGATTATTATTTGTCATTCCGTCTCTACGTTCATCGTTGAGAAAAACATCATAGCCGTCAAAAATCGTGTTTCTGTCAAAATCCTCAAATATAGCCGCTATAGTCAAAGGTAGCTCCGGTTTGCCGTTGTCAAAGTTTTCCATATAAATCATATCGCCTGTCGTCACATTCATCTTTTCCGCAGCAGAACGTGAGATGATGACAGCGTCCTCGACATTAAAATCCTCGATGTTACCAGTAACGATATTAAAATCAATGACATCTACAATTGAAAAATTACAATCTATCACACGCCAATAAAACTTTTCAAAATCATGTCCATTCACTTTAGAGTACACATTCTTATGAGAATATCCAAGTTTCATTGATGCTATAGATTCCACTTCAGGCATAATGTCGGCGACTTCGTAAGATATAGGATTCGGACTATTAGCGGACCAATTTTCTGAAGATTTGCTCCAAAACGCCACATTAAAAATGCGCTCCGAGTCTTTGAGCGAGCGGTTGTAGGTAAGAGAATAAATCACTTGAGAGACTATGACGTAGAAGGCCGCGAAAGCGAGAGTCAATCCCGCGATGTTAAGAAACGAAGCCACTTTATACCGCTTCAAGGTCATCAAGAAATTTTTAAATGCGATTTTCATTTTGTCATTTTTAAGTCAACGGACAACAGTCAACAGACAACAGACTTTGTCCACATTATTATTTTTTCATTTTTCATTTCTCCTGTAAAGATGCACGGACATTCGTCTTTATCACATTTTTTCAGTCACACGTCCGTGTGCCTCTACAAGAGATTCTACCATAATTGTTAATTGTAAACTGTCAATTGTAAACTGTTAATTGTTAATTGTAAACTGTCAATTGTTAATTTATCGCGTCAATTGGATTTTCGTTGGCCGCTTTCCATGACCTTGTCGTGACGACGAATATTGTAAGAAGCAATATTATCACGACCGACAATACAAAGACCCATGCCGAGAGCGCAATCCTATTTGCGAAACTCATGAGATATTTGTCAACGATATAATAACTCAATGGTATTGCTATCACTGAACATACTGCTACTACTTTCAGGAATTGTACGTTGAACATTTTTAAAATATCTTTTACCGTGGCTCCGTTGACACGTCGTATGGCGATCTCTCTACGACGATATTGTGTCTCAAATAAAACCAAACCGAAAACTCCCATCAAAGAAATCAATATCGAAATACAGGTAAATATCGTTATCAAAATGGAAAGTTTTCTCTCCGACTGATAATAATATTCAAGGAAATGATCTACGTGATAAACTTTTTCTTCGTATCTGCTTCTATCATTCGATGATTTATATTCCATGAGAGTATTTACAATATAATCGCGGGCTTCTTTCATGGAAACACCTTGACTTATCCTGACATAAATCATATTTATATGCGGTAATTTCTTATCCAACAAGAAGCATAAGGGTCTGTTTTCATATTGCATCGGCAAGGCGGAATAATCTTCGGAGAAACCTACAAGATGCTTCATAAAACCTGAATATGAATGTGCTTTCTCAAGATCGAGTTGCAACACCTCACGCCCTTTTTCATTCACTATCACAGCAACAGTATCTGACATAGTAAAATTACGTCCTTCCGTAATCTCAATCCCCATAAAATCAAAGAAATTCCATCCTACACGTATTCCTTCCACATAAACATTCTGACCTTCTATAACACCAGCATTCCACATTGAATGTTGCAGAGTTACGAAAAAATGATCGGTACACGTAACATTTTCCACCATAGGATTCTGCTTTAGCATGTCGGCTAAGGTGTTATATTTCTCAACATTCATCATATCATCAGTAGCGATGCAATATAGCTGCTCCTTATTAATTCCCATATCGTTGTTCATCATAAAATGATGCTGACGATGTAAGAACATCGCGACTATAATCAAAGTCAAGGAGATGACATATTGTATTCCGACGAGCATATACCTCAGCACTCTTCCCGATTTGGTGGCATGAAACGAACCTTTCATCACCATCGCCGGCGAGAACCGTGTGATGTACCAGGCAGGATAAATGCTGACCAATAATCCTAAGACGAATAAAACAGCTATCAAAGATATAATCAGCCTCCAATTATCGACGACTCTTACAGATGTTGATATGTAATTGATTAGCGAGGTATCGGCGAAAGCCACTACGATAATCGCCGCGCCGAGAATGGACAATGTTATAAGACCTAATGTCTCGAAAAGGAAGTTAAACCTCAGCCTTATCGTCGGCGCACCGAATATCTTCAGGTTATTGACAGTTCTGATTCTTACAGGAATAAGTGCGAAAAAGAAATTAACGAAATTGATAAATGCGATTGCCAGGATCAGAATAGCTATAGCCAACAAGGTGTAAGTCGTTGTGGCATTACCTTTTTTATTCATATCACCTTCACATTCTGTCGCAAAATACAGACGAGTTAGAGGATTTAGGCGAGGCTCAAAAACAGACAACATTTCATTTGTCTCCTCTTCCGACAGTCCTTCTTTACGGCACATATCCAAAAGATTTTCCCGCATCTTAGTTGTCACTTCTTCTGCATCGGCATTGGGATAAAGTCTTACATATAAGTTATATGACCACATTTTTTCCGTTTTACCAATTTCCGGCAGAAGTATAAAACAATCGGCTGTCGCAATATCTGAAGGTTTAGGGAAATCACTATATATTCCCACGACGTTAAATTCCATACCTTCTTTAGTACCTCGACCAAAATATAGAAGCTCGCCCACTTCTAATCCGTAGCGATTAGCGATGCTTTCCTTGAGTACAATGTCGCGAGGTCCCATACCTTCGACAGCTCCTGCGATAAGGTCAAAGCCGAATACCTTGAATGCTTCTTCATCACTTCGTGACAAATTGAGATTTATATTTCTTATCTCATCATTCTCTTTGTATGAAAACTCAGCGTCTTGAGACAAAAGCCATGTAGCTCCACGACTCTCCACTTCTGGTATCGCGTCACACAATCTAAACGGGAAATCGTTATTCCACACAGCGTACCAGTTCCCTTCCGTAGATGGATTCGGATGTTCCAAACGGTATATCAAGTCGGCATCAGGGGTCTTCTTGTTATACGACAAGTCGTTAGTAACTTGTACCATCAGCAGATACACCGAAGCGAAAGCCACCGACATCCCGATGATATTCAGCAGCGAGGAGGCTGTATAACGCCTTAACAATGTGATGAAGTTTTTCCAGAACATACCGATTCGAGTTTAAAGTCAACGAGACAACGAGTCTACAAGTCAACGAGTTAATATTTATTTTCAATTTTTATTTCTCCTGTAGAGACGCACGGACGTGCGTCTTCTAAAAATATCTATGGGAGATTTTACCATAATTGTCAATTGTAAACTGTCAATTGTCAATTACATTCTATTCGCGATGTCTTTCACTATGGTTCCGTCGAAGAGGCAGATTTGTCGTGTGGCGTATGAGGCGTCGTGTTGCGAGTGTGTCACCATGATGATGGTGGTGCCTTCTCTGTTGAGTTCTTGCAAGAGCATCATCACCTCCTGTCCGTTCTTGGAATCCAAGTTACCTGTAGGTTCGTCGGCGAGGATGAGCTTAGGATTCGACACCAAGGCTCGCGCTATCGCCACACGTTGCTGCTGTCCGCCAGAGAGCTGTTGTGGGAAATGGTCGCAACGATGCGAGATGTTCATCCTATCTAAAATCTTGTTGACACGCTCCTTACGTTCGTCCGACTTCACACCCATATAGATGAGAGGCAGCTCCACATTCTCGGAGACAGTCAGCTCGTCGATAAGGTTAAACGACTGAAACACAAAACCGATATTACCTTTACGAAACATCGTCCTGTCTTTCTCTCTGAGATTGCCGACCTCCTGACCGAGCAGAGTGTAACTGCCCGACGAAGGATTATCCAACAATCCTAAGATGTTCAACAAGGTGGATTTGCCGCAACCCGAAGGTCCCATGACAGCCACAAATTCACCTTCATTAACTTCTAATGAAACGCCATTCAACGCGATGGTTTCAATCTCTTCCGTGAAGAAACTCTTCTTTAAATTTTCTACTTTTAACATACCTATTTAAGTTTTAAGTCAACGAGACAACGAGTCTACAAGTCAACGAGTTAATATTTCATTTTTAATTTTCTTTTTTTATTTCTCCTGTAGAGACGCACGGACGTGCGTCTTCTAAAAATATCTACGGGAGATTCCTCCATAATTGTACATTGTTAATTGTAAACTGTCAATTGTAAAATCGTGCCAAAATTTTATATCATTAAATATCAACGATTTAAAATTTCAAGCAAAAATAAAGTGTCAAAAAATTGGACAGTGAGGTGTCAAAAAATTGGACAGTGAGGTGTTAAGAATTATTAACTTTATTTCTCTTGAATTAATGAAATTGTTGTTGTAGTTTTGCGCAGAGAACTTTTAACACAATCTTTATGAAAAATATTAGCAATCCTGATGAATTACAAAGGATAGATACTTTGTATGAGAATATTTCAACCCTTATCGAAAAAGCGAGAGAAAGTGCTTCTAAAACCATAAGTACTACGGAAGTATATTGCAAATACGGCATCGGCAAATTCATCATAGAAAATGAATTAGATGGTAAATACAGAGCATCATACGGTAAACAAACATTAAGAATCTTATCAGATAAACTGACAGACAAATATGGTAACGGATGGTCTGTAGAATCTCTGACACTTTGCAGAAAGTTTTATAGTGTATATTCAAAAATCGTAAACACCGTTTACGAAATCGGGGATTCACTTACTAATAATCCAACAATTCCTAACTTTAATCTTTCATGGTCTCATTACCTTATTTTAATGAGAATCGATAATCATGAAGAAAGACACTTTTACGAAATAGAGACATTTAACCAAAATTGGAGCGTAAGACAACTACAACGTCAAGTTTCAAGCAGTCTATATGAAAGATTAGCTCTGAGTCGTAATAAAGATGAGGTTTTAAGATTAGCTAACGAAGGTCAAACAATTGAGAAACCCACAGATCTACTAAAAAATCCTCTCACATTAGAATTTCTTGGTCTAAAGCCAGATTCTTCATATTCAGAAAATAAACTTGAAGAAATCATCATCAACAAATTACAAATGTTCCTACTTGAATTAGGCAAAGGTTTTCTTTTTGAATCAAGACAGAAACGCTTTACCTTTGATGAAGACAATTTCTACGTTGATCTTGTATTCTATAACAGATTGCTACAATGTTATGTTTTAATTGACTTAAAAACAGATAAATTGACTCATCAAGATTTAGGACAAATGCAGATGTATGTAAACTATTTTGACAGGTATATAAAGCAAGAGCACGAAAGACCTACAATTGGGATTCTTTTATGTAAGACAAAGAGCGATTCATTAGTCAAATTAACCTTGCCTAAAGATGCAAACATTTATGCGCAACAATATGCTTTATGTCTTCCTGACAAGAAACTTTTAAAAGAAAAATTGAAAGAATGGATTTCTGAATACGAAGAATACAACAAGAATATTTAACTATAAATATCATTAAATATCAACGATTTAAAATTTCAAGCAAAAATAAAGTGTCAAAAAATTGGACAGTGAGTGTCAAAAAATTGGACAGTGAGTGTCAAAAAATTGGACAGTGATGTGTTAAGAATTATTAACTTTATTTCTCTTGAATTAATGAAATTGTTGTTGTAGTTTTGCAAAACCAAATAATCGAAATATATGGAAACTATTGATAATCTCAA
>SUWV01000034.1 GCA_015061315.1 Lentimicrobiaceae bacterium | reverse complement strand
ATGACGGGAACACCGTTTTTCTTACGGCTCTCCAAGGCAAAAATGATGTTTCTTTTAATGTTCATAAATTGGGTGCGTTAAAAAGTTACACCCAAAATTACACCCAATTTTTCATATATCAAAATGCTCCCTATGAGTTTCAATGAATTTAACAATTTTATAAACGCTTAATTTACAACGAATTGAAATTTTATGATTTTCTATGATTTCGTAAGTTCTGGAGCCTCCCTCTCCGCAGGTTTATAAGTGCAAATCTAACTGCTTGATTTGCACTTATTTTTTTATCCCATCTTTCCTGTCAGATATGCTTTTGTGCGCTCGTCATTAGGATTTGAAAACATGACTTCAGTGTCGCCGTATTCTACTAACTCGCCGAGATACATGAACATCGATTTCGATGATATACGTTTGGCTTGTCCCATATTGTGCGTGACAATCAATATCGTGACTTCTTTCTGAAGTTCTAACAGCAATTCTTCTATATGTTTCGTTGCTATAGGGTCGAGGGCGGAGGTGGGCTCATCCATCAGCAGGATGTCGGGCTGCATCGCCAAGGCGCGTGCAATACAAAGCCGCTGCTGCTGTCCTCCGGAGAGGAAGGTGCCTTTCTTGTTCAGCACGTCTTTCACCTCGTCCCAGAGCGCTACATTTTTCAGGCAGCGTTCTACCGTAGAGTCTTTCTCGTCTTTGGATAGTCGTATGCCGTTTAAGGTGAATCCCGATAGGACATTATCGTAAATGCTCATCGTCGGGAAAGGTGCTGGACGCTGGAATACCATTCCAACTCTGCGACGTACATCAATAGGTTCCATAGTAAGAATGTCGTTGCCATTAAGCAGTATCTCGCCATCGACACGTATGTTAGGATAAAGGTTGTGCATCAGGTTGACGGCGCGTAACAATGTCGATTTGCCGCATCCCGAAGGTCCCATGATAGCGGTGATGGTTTTTCTTTCGATGGCTGCCGACACATATTTT
The DNA here is from genome assembly GCA_015061315.1 of Lentimicrobiaceae bacterium. Lineage (GTDB taxonomy): Bacteria > Bacteroidota > Bacteroidia > Bacteroidales > F082 > Limimorpha. Next base: position 19,718 of record SUWV01000034.1, on the reverse strand, counting down.
ACTGCCATCGTCTGCCTGGTATATGACACGCAAGTCTTTTTAAATTCGAGTATAGGTTTTATTGATTCCATTTTTTTGCAAGATATTTAGCTGTGATATTTAATGTTAATACGAATAATAAAAGGAATAACGACGCGCCCCAGATAAGGTCTTGAAGATAAGGGTCGTTGAAGAACTCCCATATTAATAAAGGTACTGCTGATATTGGTTTGTCGATAGACCATCGTATGAGAGAGCAACCTAAGGCGGTGAACATCAGCGGCGCTGTCTCTCCGATGACGCGTGAGATGGCGAGGAGCACTCCTGTGAAGATACCTCCGAAAGCTGCAGGGAGCTGTACTTTTAACATCACTCGCGCGCTGTTGCCTCCGAGTGCCAAGCCTGCTTCTTTAAGCGAGGCTGGTAGTATCTTCAGCGTCTCTTCTGTAGAACGTATGATGAGCGGCAACATCATAATGAAAAGCGCGACGCTACCTGCAATGGCGGAGTATCCTTTCATCGGGACGACGACCCAGATATAAGTGATGATGCCTATGATGACGGACGGCGTGCCTTGTAATAAGTCGGTGAGATAGCTCACTATAATGGCGAAACGATTCTTGGAGTTTTCAGCGAGGAAAGCTCCGCATAAGATGCCGATAGGTACGGCGAAGACTACCGCCATGCCGAGTATTATCATGGTGCCGATGATACCGTTGGCGATACCTCCTGGTATTGGCTCTCCTGCTTCTATGGCTTTCATGGCTTTGTAAGCAGTGGGCGTAGGCTCGGTGAAGAAAGACCACGAGAGTTGGTCGTAGCCGCGAAACAGCACTTCTCCAATGATGGCGAACAACGGAACCGCCGTGAGTGCGGCGAGGATACATATCGTCCACAGCATCAGCCTGTCGATGATTAGACGTTTTTTTATTTTTGAATGTGTCATAACTTTAAGAAATACGAGCGCGTTTGATCATAATTTTACCTATCATATTTATTATCGCAGTGATGAGGAATAATATAAGTCCTATGGCTATCAGCGATGAGAGACGTAAGTCGTCGGCTTCTCCGAATTGGTTGGCGATGATAGAAGCCATGGAGTTGCCTGTCGAGGTGATGGAGTCGGGGACGTTATTGGTGTTGCCGATGAGCATGGTGACGGTCATCGTCTCGCCGAGAGCACGACCTATCGCCAAGATATATGAAGAGAATATTCCGGAACCTGCCACGGGAAACACAATCTTTCGCACTACTTCAGCGCGTGTGGCACCGAGACTGTAGGCTCCTTCTTTCAAATCGTTGGGAACCATCTTGATAAATTCGGCACTCAAGGATGCTGCGTAAGGCACAATCATAATTGCCAAGACTAATGAGGCTGTCAATATTCCGGAGCCTTGCGATGATATGCCTAACTCCATTATGATTGGTCGTAAGGTGTAGAACCCCCATAAGCCATATATGATGGAAGGTATGCCCGCTAACAAATCAGTGACGGTACTTAATATGGCAGCTATTTTCGTTCCCTTGAAATATTCTCCGACGAATAATGCTACAGGTAACGAAAATGGTATGCAGAATATGAGAGCCAACAATGTAGTCATCAGCGTTCCCGTGATGAAAGGCAATGCTCCATATTGTTCTGCACCTTCGGTATAACTCCATTCTTTTGAGGTGAGAAATCGGAAGAAACCGAAATGCTCAAAAGCCTCGTATGCGTCGGTGACGAGAGCGTAGATGATGCCTCCGCATACGAGGGGAATTATTGCAGCTACCAAAAACAATATCGTTTTATAAATCTTGTCGTTCATCTTTTTGACGAATTATTATTTGCTTTTTTCTGAGATATTTGTTTCGCTCAATGCTACTCCGTCGTAGGTGATGCTTTTTAAGTTGTTAAGGCTTAACTCTTTTGCTTTTGCTGGAAGAGGAGCGTAGTGTACTTCAGATGTTATTTTCTGTGCCTCATCGGAGAGTATGTATTTGAGGAGGTCGATGGTGGCGATGGCTTGTTCCTTGCTTCTGTCGGAATAGTTCTGTTCTTTATACACAACGATCCAAGTGAAGGTTGAGATTGGATAAGCTCCTTTGGCATCTGAGTTTGTTATCGAGCAGCGAGTGTCGTTTGGAATGACGCCTGATGCTGCGGCAGAGATGCTTTCTGAGGAAGGCTTTACTAACTCGCCGTTGATGTTTTGTATCGTGGCGTATGGTATCTTCTGTGCGAAGGCATATTCCGAACCGATATATCCGATGGAGTTTTTGGTGTTAGCGATAACGCCTGCTACGCCCGGATTACCTTTGGCTGCTTGTCCTACAGGGAAGTTGACCGACTTGCCTGTTCCGAAGTTATTAGCCCACATCTCGCTGACTTTAGAGAGATAATCGGTGAAGACGAAAGTAGTTCCTGATCCGTCGGAACGGTATGCTGGAATTATAGTCTCGTCTGGAAGTGTGACGTTAGGGTTCAACTCAGCGATGCGACTGTCGTTCCACTTTGTTATTTTACCTGCGAAGATGTTGGCGATGACATCACCGGACAGATTCAGCTCGTCGACGCCGTCTAAGTTATAGGCGAGAACGACAGCTCCCATGCAGGTAGGGACGTGTATTACAGCATTCATTTCGCTAATTTCCTTGTCGGAGAGGAAGGCGTCGGAGGCGGCGAAGTCTACGATGCCGTCACGCAAGTTTCTTATTCCGCCACCGGAACCGATGCCACCGTATGCTACAGCGTCGCCATTGAGCTCGGAAAATTGTTCGAAGATGACATTATAATAAGGTAATGGGAATGTAGCTCCAGAACCTGATAGCTCTTGTGACTTACGACCGTTGGTGTTTGAGCTGCCGCCGCATGATACCATAGAAAGAGCGACGATGACTGTGATGATTGAAAGGAAAATCTTTTTCATATTATACATAATTTATTTATTGTTAAACATTTATTTATAATCCGAAGTAACAATTGATATAAGCGTAGTAACTATTGTCGCTGCCATCTTTAGGGATGCTCATCCTGAAGTTGGGAGCTATCTTGACATATTTGCCTAACTTGAACTGTGCACCGAGAATAGCTGCTTGTTCGTCTTTTGATATGTTCCAATCGTTTTCTGAATTAAGGTCGTCGAAACGAGCGTAGATGTCGGCGAATTTTGCGACCTTGACAGAACCGAATATAGAATAACCGTTCTGATCTGCATTATCGTTGTTAGATGTGTTTGTCATGTAGTTATATTCTGCGCCAACTCTGAATCTGTCGCATTTGTAACCCATGAAAGCTGCTATGTTAGCGATGTCTTTCTTTGTCTCGTCGCCTTTCTGGTTGAGGCCGCCGTACAGACGAATCTGGAATCCTTTTAAAGGAGTGAGAGTCACGCCTAAGCCGTAGTTGAAACCATCGTTGCCTTGTATCTTCTTATAACCTTCGCCGTTGACGATGATAGCGTCGGCTGACAGCCAATCGGTGAATTTGTATGCTGCTGAGATACCCAAGTCGGCGCTGCTACCGAATTTATATTCGTCTTGGAAAGATTTCATGACGTAACGATAACCCCAGAATTTCTCCTGAAAATTAAATTGTGTTGTTGAAATCAAACCGCCGTTGAGTATGAGGTCTCCGGTCTTCCACTGAATCAAGGCATTCTTCATATAAGCCACGCGATGAAGGTCGCTGACGTCAGACGATTTGCCGATGTCCATCACGCCTTTAACAGAAAGACTCTTTCCGAGATTGTATTCGTAGCCAAGATAAGCGCGTTCAAGTTCAAAGCCGATGTCGTTCTTGTTATCGCAGAAACCACTGTGGAAGTTCTCGAACATTTGGATTATAGCTTTGCCTTTAGGCTCTTCGATTTTGGTATCCTGCGCCTTGGCTGAGATACCGAAGCAAGCTAACATGCCTGCTAAGATTAAATGTTTTTTCATTGTCATTTTTTTGAAATTTTGATACGGCAAAAGTATAGAGGAGATGTTACATAAATGTTTCAAAACAAATAGGCTTCGGTTAAATCGCTATGACAAAATATTACATTTTTATTAAATGTTGTTTCATCTGTCGTTAATTTCATTTTTTATCAATAACTTTGCGCTACAATAATATAAGGTATGACAACAGAACGTATTTTAATAGTCGATGATGAAGAGACTTTATGCGAAGTCTTGAAACTCAATCTTGAAAATGAAGGCTATGACGTTGATATCGCTTTCAGCGCGGAACAGGCTCTGACTTACGACCTGAAATCTTATTCGCTTATTCTCCTCGATATTATGATGGGTGAGATAAGCGGTATCAAGATGGCTAAGATGCTGAAGTCGGATGTCACGACTGCCGATATTCCTATTATATTCTGTACGGCTCGCGACACGGAGGACGATATGATTATGGGGTTAAATCTCGGTGCTGACGACTATATCATGAAACCTTATACTGTTCGTAATGTGATAGCTCGAGTGAAGAGCGTCTTGCGCAGGACGTCGTCTCATAAGAATAATGTAACATCGATGGAGAAATCTAATATCTTGAAAGTCGATGGATTGCATCTCGACTTGGAGTTTAAACGTTGTATTGTAGATGGCGAGGAGGTGAAACTCGCTCGCAAAGAATTTGAATTGTTGGCTTATCTTATTTCACATCGCGGCAAGATATGTTCGCGTGAGCAGATACTGAGTCGAGTGTGGAGCGATGAGGTTGTGGTTCTCGACAGAACTATCGACGTGAACATCACGCGTCTACGTTCAAAGATAGGTAATTATGGTTCTTATATTGTAACACGTTCAGGATTTGGCTATGGCTTCCGTGATTAAATTATCGTATCACAAACGACTCTTCATAGTGATAATTGTCTTCTTATGGAGTGTCGTCTTCTGTTTCATTGGATTTCAATATATGCGCGAGCAACAATATAAATCGGATTTTCTGAGCGCGCAGCTACAGCTTTATAATCGTCATCTGCTTGAAGTGGTGGAGGAGGGATTGTCATACGAAGAGTATATAATGACGCATAACAAGCCCTTTGATGAGCTTAGAGTTACCATCATCACTTTGTCGGGTGCTGTCGTTTATGATAATATTTTATCAATAGATTCTCTCGACAATCATCGTGAGAGACCGGAAGTGGTTCAGGCTATGAAAAATGGTTCTAGCTATCATATAGGACGACAGTCGGCGAGTGACGGACGCGAGTATTTCTATTCAGCGACGAAAGGCGAACGTGTCATTGTTCGTACCGCCATTCCTTATTCATCATCCTTGCAAGAATTGCTGAAAGCTGACTGGACGTTTCTGACAATTATGATCGTAATAAGTTCTTTTATGAGTGTCGTCGCTTATTTTATAACGCGCCATATAGGCATGACTATCGAACGCGTGAATTATTATGAAGCTGAACAGGAGAAGTCGCGACTGAAACGTCAGCTTACTAACAATATAAATCATGAGCTGAAGACTCCTGTCGCGTCGATGCAGGTTTGTCTCGAGACATTGTTGTCGGGTATCAATCTCAGTGAAGATAAGAAAATGGAACTTATCGAGAGATGTTACGCTAATAATGAACGTCTGCGCCGACTTCTTAACGATGTGTCGTTGATTACGAGATTGGAAGATGGCAGCCAGCTGATTAGCAAGGAGCCTGTTGTGATAAATAATATTATCAATGAAATCGCTGATGAGTTGGAAATTATGCCAGAAGAAGAACGCATGACATTGAATATAGATTTTAATGAGCAGGTTGTGATAGACGGCAACACCTCGCTGATAGGCTCTGTTTTCAGGAATCTTACCGAAAATGCTATCGCTTATTCTGGAGGTAAGAATATATATATCAGTTTGATTAAGAACAATGACGCTGAATGTTATATTCGTTTTGAAGACGATGGTCGTGGCGTTGATGAAGAACAGCTACCTCGACTTTTTGAGAGGTTCTATCGTGTGGATAAGGGACGTTCTCGTCAGATGGGAGGCACAGGATTAGGACTCGCTATCGTTAAACATGCCGTTCAGTTCCATGGTGGAAATGTCAGTGTGACAAACCGAGCCGAAGGCGGATTGAGGTTTGAGTTTTCTTTGAAGAAATGATATATGAGCTGTCAGTATTCAGCTATCAGCATAAAAAACTGATGGCTGACAGCTGATGGCTAATAGCTCTAAATACCAAGAATCTCTTTTTGCAACAAGTCTAAAAACTGAGCTGCTTGACCGCCATCCATTTGGACGTGGTGGAATTGAAATGAAATAGGTAATGTCGTTTTAAACCATTTTTTACGATATTTTCCCCACATTACCATTGGGTTGAGGAATTTGTCGGTGTATTGGTTTACAATACAGTCGAGTTCTGTTGCCACGACGGCTGATGTTCCTACAATCATCGCGTCTTCTTCGAAAATGCTTTCGCATGAGTCGGCGACTTTTTGTGTTAAAGAGATATAGTCTTCGTTGAACTTATTCAAATCGTTGCTGAAGTTGATGTCGCAGGAATTGATACCGCCTTGTTTATTGTTGACGATTACATTAATCGCTAGTCTGTCGTATTCAAACATTTTTCCGTCGACGGGAAGCATGGAGAATTCTTTTATCTGACTTGCGGCCTTGCCAATGCACCAGCAAAGAAGCATATTTAATTTCAAGGATTTTTTCTTGCTTATCTTGCAAAGACGAGAGATGTTGAAGGTCTTGGTAAGAGTCACCATCGGCATTGGTGATGTCATCCACAATTCAAATGCTGATGCGCGAGACGTTTCTTTGGGATTTATTTCTTTCATGATTGGTGTTGATTTTTAGGTTGCAAAGATATGGAAAAAGTCAACTATACTACATCGCTATTTCCATTTCTCTTTTTTGCGCAAAAAAAGAGAAATGGAATTGAAAATAATTGTACATTTTACATTCTAAATTTTTCATTTTTTTAACCTCTTTGTGATATTTTTTATCTTGTTTTTATCTTGAATCTTAATTTTATTCGTATAAAATAATTGTTTGAGGTTTTGTAAATTGTTGATAATCCTTTGTTTGTAAATAAAAATAAAATTTTGTAAAATTTCTTGCTTGGAAAGAAAAAATTGTATCTTTGCAGCGGAGAAATGGCAGAGCGGTCGAATGCGGCGGTCTTGAAAACCGTTGTACAGCAATGTACCGGGGGTTCGAATCCCTCTTTCTCCGCGGAACGGAAGTGACTGAGTAAGTCGCTTCTTTTTTTGTATCTTGGCTCCCGATTTTAATGGAAGAAAATAAATCCGATGTAGGCACGAGGTCCGACAGGAAGGTATAAGTCGTTGCTGCCGAAGCCGAAGAGACAATCAAATTTCACTGTGATGTGCATGGCCTCAGAGAGACAATAGTCGCAACCTATTATTGGGTCGATGGCTACGAATGGATTTTTATTTATCACTACATTTGTTTCTTGTTCCCAATCGTGATTGTCGCCTTCAAATATGAAGCAGTCTGTTAATGCTCCGCCACCGACAGTCAATCCGACGTATGGCATGAATTTTCCGAACTGCCAATAGAAATCGTTGAGCAAACCTGCCCAAAAAGTCTTCATGTAACTTCCGTTGTTCATGAGACTCATTGTTGAGACATAACCTTCTGTGCCGATACGATAATGTTTGCCAAGATGAAATCTTATCGCGCCTCCGATACCTTTTGTGATACCTTCAGCTTTGTAGTTAAGTGGTTTGACATTAGTGGATATGTATCCAAGATGAAGCATCATTCCGCCATCGTATCCGTTAAAAATTGTCCGCGAATCATCGCTAATGTCACGCGAATTGGTGGTTGAGATTGTCCATGAATCGTCGCTGATGTCACGCGAATTGGTGATGTAATCTTGTGAGTAAATGTTTATAGTTAAGAAAGTAAATAACAGTAGTAAGATCTTCTTCATAATTTTTATCCTCGTTCAACATTACACACATTATACATTATTCATTATACATTGTTCATTGTACATTGTAAATTATTCATTATCCTTAAATGTTAGCATTGGAATGTTGAGGTTCAAGAAGGCGTCTTTATCCAATTTATCTCTGAAGATGAAGTCGAAGAAGCCTTTGCGATAGGCTATGAACGAGCTTAGGCTAATATCGTTACGCTCGCAAAAGATTTTGAGAGCCTGAGGCGCGTTGTCGGTGTGGACGAGTTGGAAATGTATCTCACCATCGAAATCTTTCTCAAGGAAAGCCTGCTCAAGTTGTTCCATCTGAATAGCTTCTTTGGGATTTTCTGAGTCTTCTACAAAATGAATGACATGAATATGAGGCTTGTAAGGTTTCAAGATATTGAAGATTCTTTCTAAAGTCAAGATGTCATATTCGCTGAAATCGGTGGCGTATACCACTTCTTTGCTTTCTCTCCAGCTGTAGCCTTCAGGAATGAAGAGCATAGGCACGTCGCATTTTGTCATGACGCTTTTTACCAAACTGCCTTCCAAAAAACGTTTGCCGCCTTTGCCACGAGTCCCCATTAATATAAGGTCTGGCTTTTCTTTTTTTGATAATTCTATCAGCCCTTCTTCAGGATCACCACTGACCAAAACAGGACGCACAGTGATATTATCAGCGCCTTCTTCTTTAATTAAATCAACGAGATACTGGGTCTTTTCCTTCATGTTTAGCTGAGAATTTCTCTCTAACTCAACTAAAATTTCTGTTGTGAAATAATTATCGGCATCCATGTTGCCAGGATAGCTGTTGCTGCCAATAAAGACGTTGTCCATATAAGCATGAAATATAATTATCTCGCCGCCAGCGTCTTTTAAAAAATCAATAGCGTAGGGTAGAAGCACCTTGTTTTCATCAGTGAAATCGGTCGATAGTATTATCTTCATATAAACAAATATTAGATTACAAAAATAACAAAATATTTATAAATTTTGTTTTAAATAGATGTTTTTTTTACGGATTTTATCATAATAATTATTAACAAAATCATAATGTTATAAATTATTCTTGCAACAGTGCATGGCTGACGATTATAATGCTATAGATAACGAGTTTTTTTAAGTCTTCTGGCTTTACTGTCCAATTTTTTGACACTCACTGTCCAATTTTTTGACACTTTGTTTTTGTGTTAAATTTTTAACTTATTGATATATAATTATCTAATTACTTTGGCATAACTTTGGCACAGATATAAAACAAAATGTTAAAGTAATGAGGAATAATTTAAAGTCACCGAGTCTCCAAGTCACCGAGTCTCCAAGTAGAGACGTACCAACGATACCAAAGAAAATAAACAATGAATCGTTGATGCGTCTCAATAAAACGAAGTGTTTTGTAAGAACTTTTTTCGTTATACTACTGTCAAATTTTTTGACACTGTCGCTTGCCGCGCAGTCGCTGCCAATGAGTTTGGACGACTGCATGGCGTATGCGGTGGAACATTCTACTTCGGTAGGAAAGAAAATCAACGATTTAGACAACGCAGAGCAGGAATATAATTCGTCGGTGGCTTCTTTGTTTCCGTCGCTATCCGCAAGCGTGTCGGGAGCGAGTAACTTCGGACGTTCCATCGACCCGGAGACTAACAACTACACCAACGTCTCGACTTTCAGTAACTCATACGGAATATCGGGTTCCATGCCTTTGTTCACGGGATTGCAAGGAATCAATACTTTACGTGCTGCTAAAGTAGCTCGCGAACGTGGATATAACGAACTTCAGATCTCACGCGACGAGATTGCGATGCAGACGATGAAAGCTTACGTCGATGTTTTATATTATATAGGTACGACGGAAATCGCGACGCAGCAACTTGAAGACAGTCGTCTTATGTTAAAAGAAGTTAAGAAACTTTATGAGGTCGGACGTAAGAGTGCTGCCGACGTGGCGGAAGTGGAGTCGCAGGAAGCCAATTACGATTATCTTCTTACGGAACAACAGAATAATCTCGCTCTTGCCAAGATTCGTCTGCGCGAATTGATGAACTTCCCTCAAGACCAAGAACTTGAAATCGTTGAAGAAATTGATGTTGAATTTGTCAGTATGCTCACTCCGATGGAGGAAGTCGTGAATCATGCCTTGAATAATAATGTCAAGGTCGTTTCGGCTGAGTTAAACACTTCATATTCAAAACTTAATTATCAAAGAACCAAAGGCTATTATTTCCCTTCCTTATATCTTTACGGCGGATATAACACGAGTTATTTCGTCAATATGGAAAATCAGGCGGCATACGATTCTTTCTTAAATCAGTTTAAGAATAACATGGGTTCTTATATTCAGGTGGGACTTTCCATTCCGATTTTCTCGGGTTTGGAGAGAAGGACGTCGTCGCGAGTGGCTCGTAACGCATGGCGTAATGCCGAGCTTGATCAGATTGCGGTTCGTAACGCCGTGGAGAGCGAGGTGACGCAGTCGTACCAGCAGATGCAAGGCTACGCAAAACAATATGTCCTCGGACAGAAGAAGTTAGAAGCAGCGCAACTTGCATACGATGGCATCGCTGCTAAATTCGAGAAAGGACTTGTGACGGCGATAGATTTGCAGACAGCATCAACAACATTGCTGCAAGCCAAATCCGACTGCCTGCGCTCACGACTTCAATACGTCATAGAATACAGAATGGTAGAATATTATAATGGAAAAGAACTGATTAACAATTAACAGTTTACAATTAACAATTTACAATTATGGTGGAATCTCTTGTAGATTTTTTAGAAGACGCACGTCCGTGCGTCTCTACAGGAGAAAACATTAAACATTAAACTAAAGAAATATGATAACAAATTATTCATTACGGTATCTTTGGAAACATGGTAACAACTCTATCACGCGTGTCGTCTCTCTTTCGTTGGGATTGATTGTGGCTCTTCTCATCTTTTCTTTTGTTGGATTGAAGTTGTCGTACAACAGATTCTTCCCCGACAAAGAACGCGTCTATCAGGTGTGGACTATATCCCCGCAATTCAGCGGCAACGAGGCTGACTTCCAGATGGTATTGCCTCTCGCTCCTAATATGGCAAACGACATCCCGCAGATTGAAGCTGCCGCTCATTATACCGACGCTCTCCTTCAGATAAATCATAAGGGAAACTTATACGATGTGGGGATGCTCTATGTCAACAGCGATTTCTTCAAGGTGTTAGACTTCGGCGTTATCAGTGGCGATGTTAGCCGTGTGCTTTCGCCAGAAGGTCGCGCTGCCAACGAGGTGCTCATCTCTAAACGATTGGCGGAACTGCTGTTCGATAATGACGATCCTCTCGGCAAAGTGATAGAAACGTCTTCAACCTCAAAGAAGAGATATGTTGTGGCTGGCGTTTTCAAGACTCCGCCTGTAAATAATACCATCGGTAACTTCGATATGCTTCGCTACATGAATTATGATACGGAAGATTATATCTGGACTGGCTCAGACCTTTATCCTACCTTTATAAAAATACGTGAGGGAAACGATATCGCGGAAGTGGAGGCTCAGATGGACGAGTTCGTGAAACGTTATCCTTCATATCACGATTATGTCAAGGACTGGCAAGTCAGTTTTTCCTTCGTACCTTTGGATAAGACAACATTCTTCAAATCTAACGTAAAACAGATTTCCTTGCTGATGGGAACAATCGGTCTCGTTGCGATGCTGATGGCGTGTCTTAACTATGTGCTGCTCACTATATCGTCTTTGTCGGAGAGAAGTAAAACCATCGCGATGCTACGTTGCAATGGTGCGAAACGTATTGATGTCTTTAAGATGCTTCTTGTCGAGACTTTATGGATTATGCTCGCGGCTTTAGTGTTGTCGGTATTCATCATCTTATGTCTCAGCAAAGAAATCTCACTGCTTTTTTATGATGTTAAGGTCTTGTTCGCCATAGAGCGTATCTGGATTCCGGCTTTGGTTTGTCTCGCTGCTTTTCTCGTTGCGGCTCTCATTCCTGCTGCGATATTTTCTTCCGTTAAGTTACAATATGCTTTTCGAGGAGGCAAGGAAAATCGTACGTGGTGGAAGAAGACGCTTCTGTTTGTGCAGGTGGCTTGTACTACAGGCATCGTCATTTTTCTCGGAATCACGGCGCGTCAGTCGAATTATGTCCTTACAGCAGATCATGGTTATCAATATGATAAGATTATGACAGTAGCCATTCCAGGAACAACATCGACACAGCTGACTATCCGTGAGGAACTTTTGAAGCAGACATGCGTGGAAGATGTAGGTATCTCCTTGGGATTCCCAATGTGGGGCTATTCTGGCAATCCTATCTACGACGCACAAGGTAATCTGCTTTTCTCCTGCCGTTGGGAGATAGCCGACGAACATTATATACCGACTATGCAGATGAAGATTGTGGAAGGTCGTAACTATCAATCAAGCGACGCTGTGAATAAAGTGCTCGTCAATGAGACTTTCGTGAAACAATATGGTTGGGAAGACAGTCCTTTGGGAAAGACTTTCCGTAAGGGCGATGGCGGTACTTACGAGATTGTCGGCGTGGTGGCTGACTATCAGATGGGCGATGGTTGGGTGCAGCCTATAGTGATACATCCTTTCAACGCATATCTGAGTGAAGATGCAGTCAACACATTCTGGTTTAATATCCGCATGACAGACTTCTCGCAGGAAAATATGAAGACGATAAAAGAAGTCATCGACGCATATTATACTTCCGACTGGCAATATAGCTTTTTCACATTTAGTGAAAGGATGAGAGACAATTACTATCACCTGCGTCATTTGCGTAACACGGTGTTGATAGCTGCATTGGTGACCTTGATAATATCGCTCATCGGTTTGATAGGATATATCGGCAACGAGATGCAGTCGCGACGTAAGGAAGTCGCCATTCGTAAGGTATGCGGCGCGACACCTATGGAAGTGCTTAAGATATTAAGTTTGAGACTTTCGTATGTGGTTTTGCCAGCTGTGATAGTAGGAGTGATGGCGGCAGTTGTCGGAGGACGTTATTATTTAGATATCTTGAAAACCAATTCCGACCTTACGGCACATCTGTCGTGGTGGCTCTTTGTATCCGGCGCACTCTTGGTTATGATGATAGTCTATGGTATCAATATCATTTCATCATATAAAACCGCGAATGAAAACCCGGTGGAAGTGATAAAATAACAATTAACAGTTTACAATGTACAATTAACAATTATGGTAAGATTTCCCGTAGAGGCACACGGACGTGTGACTGAAAATTGTGATAAAGACGCACTGAAAATATGAGAATAAATCTCTCGCAAAGGCGCAAGGTACGCAAAGGCGAAGAAACAAACTCTGCGATTCTCTGCGTCTCAGCGAGAAAAATGAAAATGGAAACAAAATAAATAATTGGGTTTAAGGTTTAAGGCTTAAGGTTTAAAGTTGGATTAGAAAGTGGACAAAGTCTGTTGACTGTTGACTGTTGTCCGTTGACATAAAAATAAACTTTTAAACTTACAACTTACAACTTTAAAACTACTTTAAACTTTAAACCTTAAACTTTAAACTAAAGAAAATATGTATATCAAAAACTTCATCACGTTATTACGTCGCTATACGACATCGTCATTGTTGAATGTCGTGGGAATGTCGGTGGCTTTCGCTGCCATCTATCTTATTATGGTTCAGGTAAAATATGATTTCTCATACGACAAGGTGATACCTAATTCGGAAAATATCTACAGACTTGAAATACCTAATTGGTGGCAGGAAGGCAAGTATATGCACACTTGGAACAGGCAGTTACCTGATGATATATGTGAAGGTATTCCTGAGATAGAAGCGGGAGGTACGATAGAAACATACGCCTGGAGTGGTAATAACTATTCCATAAAACGTAATCATACCATTGATAATCTCAAGATTAAAACAGTCGAGGCTGAGTTGGAAGGTCTTGAAGTCTTCCATTTTGAATTTATTGAAGGCGGATTGGAAAACTTTACCATCTCATCTATGATTATCTCAGAGGAAACAGCTGAGAAATTTGATTTGAAAGTAGGCGATGTACTTACCGTAGGTCGCGGACTTGAAAGCGACAAGACATGTGATATAGTCGGTGTTTTCAAGAATTTTCCAAAACCAAGCAATCTTGCAATATGCGAAGGCTGGGTTTGTATGGAGCCTCAGGAAGATTCTGATCCGAGCGAATGGGGTTACCCTTATTATGTGAGATTAAACGAAGATGCCACACCTGTTGATATAGAATCAAAGTTAAGGAGTCAGATGGTTGAATATTTTCTAAATATGGGTAATACAGAGGAAGACGTAGAAAGCGAGATAAAGAGATTTACTCCTCGTCTAAATCCTTTGCCTGCAATTTATTTCGATGAGCTTTCATATTCGCCCCGTCAAGGAAATCTTTCGACGACATATAGTCTGATAGCTATAGCTGTCCTTATCCTCGTAATCTCTTTCATCAATTTCATCAATTTCTTCTTCGCACTGATACCTGTTCGCATCAAAGCAATCAACACTTACAAAGTCTTTGGTGCGCCGACATCAAAGCTACGTCTTAACATAATGTTTGAAACATTGGGACTTACATTATTATCCATCTTAGGTGCGATGGTAATTGTCTTCACTTTCGCAAATACTCCTTTGTCGGAATATATATCTGCGTCTGTAGCATTAAAAGAAAATTGGCAGTTGGCACTTTCTATGATTCTCTTCCTGATGATATTTGCTGCGATAATGAGTTTGTATCCTGCTTTTTATATCACCAAATTCAATCCGTCCTTGGTATTGAAAGGCTCTTTTCATGCCACGAAATCGGGAAAGATATTACGTTATTCTTTGGTCGGAATACAGTACGTGATTTCTATCTCGTTGATAATTTGTTCTTTATTCATTCAAAAGCAACATAAATATATGCTTCATTATGAGATGGGATTTAATGATGAGCAACTATATAGCATTAATGTTCCGAGAGCTATTTTGGGTTACGGCGGCGATTTGGATTATACAGGACGCGATGCTTTTACCGACAAACTGATGCAGAATCCAAATATAGTAGATGTGGCGTATGGCGATGGATTTATTGTAGGTGAAGGTTTTATGGGATGGAGCCGTTATTATAACAATCAAAATATAACTTTTAGTGTTTTCCCTGTCTCCTGGAATTTCTTGCAGATGATGGGAATCAAGGTTGAAGATGGCCGTGACTTCGTGCCATCGGACGAACGTTTGGAGGGTGGTGCTTTCATTTTCAATAGAGAAGCTGCTGATAGATTCGGAATTGATATAGACACAAAAATGGGAGGTCATGCAGATACGCCAACTCCTGTTGTCGGAATCTGTGAGAATTTTAACTTCAAACCTCTGCAATATGAGATAGAGCCTTTCGCATTCTTGGTCTTCGGCTCAAACGGATGGCGTCATCCTAACGAGGCTCACATACGAGCAGCTGCCGGCACCGACTATAAAGAACTTAACAAATATGTGAAAGGTATTATCGAAGAGTTTGCGCCTAACGCTTATATAGAGTCTTATGAACTGAAATTCATCGACGAACAACTTGCGTTGCAATATCAGATGGAAGACAAGCTCTCGACTTTAGTAACGTTGTTTTCATTCCTTTCCATAATGATTTCCATCATAGGAGTCTTCGGTTTGGTGTTGTTCGAGACGCAGTACAAACGTCGCGAGATAGGAATACGTCGCATACATGGAGCGTCGGCAGTTGGAATATTGAAGATGTTCAACAAGAAATATCTTTACATCGTAGCGATATGTTCCGCGGTAGCGATACCGATAAGTTATTACATCATCGACAGATGGATGCAGCAGTTTGTCTATCGCACCGAGATGTCGGTCTGGGTTTATGTAGTTGCTGTTCTGACAATAACGATAATAACCGTCGCCACCGTCTCGCTACGCTCGTGGAAAGCAGCGAATGAGAATCCGAGCATTTCAATTAACAATTAACTGTTTACAATTTACAATTGGTAGAGACGCGTCAATTACACCAAAGAGAATGAAAGAGGTGTAATTGACGCGTATATTTGATTTGCAGTTAAGGTGACTGTCGGTTGTCAGTACAGTATGTTTCAATTGTTTTGTTGCAAAAAAAATAAAATTGCTGGAAAAATATTGCAGATTCTTGAAAAAATGCTGTTTATTTTTAGCAGTTGTAAAGATATTTATGTAATATATTGATTTGTTGATGATTGATGTTGTTAGGATTTTTGATACTAAATATACTCAACTGTCTAATTTTTTGATACTTTATTTTGCTTATGATTTAAAGTTGTTGATATTTGATATGAAAGTTTGGAAGGATTTTACAATTAACAATTAACGCATCTATTTGATTTGCAGTTAATGATTTGTGAAAAAAAGTGAAATATGTTTTATTTACATTTAGACATTTTAATAATGTAGTATATCAAGGTGATGAAAACTCCTAACGTTAAGAAAGTTACTGGAATTATACTTACTTTTATTCCGAATGCGTTACAAGCAAAATGATATGTGATGTATGCAATAGTTAGTGTTAGTATTATTTTTATGTATCTTAAACATTTTATTCCTAAAGCGTATAGTTGGAGATAATTCTCCTCGTTGACTTCAACAGGGTAGTTAAAGGCATGTGGATATTTCTGCAAGATACTTATTCCGATATAGACAATCAAGCCGAAAAAAGGCAATAGAGTAAAACTATCTTTATTTCCGTATCCGTCAATCTCACCGAGTATATTCATATGAGTAGGAATGATTTCAGGAAGTTTGTCATATATAACATACGGAAATATTACCATACATATTACGGTTAACAATCCTAAAAGCTCAACGATTTTCTCTCCAATAGTCGGAACGATTTTGACGACAGGTCTTTTCATAGTTAGAGATTTTAATGTGAAAACAAAGTTATAAAACTTCTCTATATCTATGTATAAAAATACAACTATTTTTCAATTATGATGAGATTTAATATGCGACTGTCGGTTGTCGGTACAGTAAGTTTAAATTCTAAGTTTGAATTTAAAACAATTATTCCAATGCTAATGACGGATTCTTCAACAATGTATCAACAATAGGATGATAGACCTGACGGTCACTTACTTCTGAGATGGTTGTAATCTTATTTCCCGCATCCTTAGATGACGCTCCACAATGATAAATTCGTTCACTATCAGAATTATAATCTAATACAATGTATCTATCATGATATATTCCGCAAGTATGACGTAATGAAATATTGACATTAGGATATTGCTTGCGGAAATCGTTGTATTCGCTATAATGCAAACCTCGTTTTAAATTGTCTGAGAAAATTGTTATGGGAATATGGTTTTCTATCTCTTTTAACAAAACAAGAGTTCTGATTCCGATGTAATTGTCAATCAAAAAAATACTTCGCATGGCAGTTTTGTAAATATTGTTATAAGCCAAGTTCGCTTCGATTTTTTCTCCGTTAAGGATCAGATATTCACTTCTAATATTGAGATCTGTGAAGTCATGAATCACTTTTGTGAGTTCATTTTTAGTGACCATAGTCTCTTTTATCTCTGCAATATCAGCTGTGTTTTGTGAAGTTTGAATCGCAAGTTTCATCAATTCGCGATTCCCTATCAGAAGACCGCTGTTGTCAACGAAAAAGTCCTTCATCTCTTTAAAAGTCCTTATCAATGCCTTGCTTTGTTTTGTTGCGAGCTCGCCTTTCAAAACAGTCATCAGCATATATATTCCTTGCTCGGTAAAAACGAATGGAAGTTTTCTTATACCGCCCCAATTTGAAGTCAAAAATTTTGACTTCAAGTTTCTGTCATCGTTGCTATTGTCTGAAATACAATTAGTTTCTTCTAATTCAAAGGTCAAAAATTTTGACCTTGAAATTTCATGGTATTCTTCTTTAGTAAGTTGGAACCTAAAATCAGTATCAAATTTTTCTATATTGTTTTTTACTTGTTGGTTAAATGCTTTTGTAGTATAACCGTAAATTTTAGCAAGATCTGCATCAAGCATCACCTTGACACCACGAACGGTATAGATGAAATTCCTTAAATTGTCAGTAGATTCCATAATTTCAATTGTTTGGTTTTGCAAAACTACAACAACAATTTCATTAATTCAAGAGAAATAAAGTTAATAATTCTTAACACCTCACTGTCCAATTTTTTGACACTCACTGTCCAATTTTTTGACACTTTATTTTTATTCAAAACTGTAACTTGCTAATAAACAGTGTGTAATGTATTTGGTATTGTTTATGTACATTTAAAAATAAAATGTTAAAATTATGAATATAGTAATGAGAAATGTTTCTATTTCAAAAGTGTCAAAAATGTTGACACGAATGCCTGCGAGTAGACGTTGTAAATAATTTTATAGGACTATTAAACAAATAAATGTATTAACCAAAATAATATTATAACTATGAAAAAATTAATCTTATTATTTGCAATGGCATTGGTGATACAATCGTGTTACGTAACATTTGTACAATCATATTGTAATGAGAATAATATCGAATTATATGTCATTACAAACGAATATACAGCAGCTTTTGCCGAAATAGATAATGTTAAGAATCCGATATTTTCAATGAATATCAGTGATTGTATGATAAATGTTGAAAATAAATTGGAAGATAAATTTTACAAAGAACTTTTTGGCAATAAATACAAGAAAAAATTTCATATCTATTATCTTGAAAATGGCGAATTTGTAAGAACTGAAGATGAAATGATGAATGAGAAATGGAAAAAGAAATGGGAATAGTTTTAAACTCTGTGCAGCGTAAAGAAAAATCTTTCGTTTGATAATCGAGGATGATCTCACACAAAAGCGCAAAGTACGCGAAGAAGCAATGTTACAACTCTGCGATTCTCTGTGTCTCTGCGAGAGAAAATTAAAATTGAAAATAAATAAATTATTGATTAAAAAAATACTACTATGAAACGAATCTTTACATTATTATTCAGCTTTTTAGCTATGACATCATTCGCGCAGAATGAGATGAAAGAACTGAAAGCTCGTCTCGTTGACGAGGAAAAGAAACCTGTTCAATTCGCTAACATCTCTCTGAAGATGGCTGACAACGACAGTATCATAGCTGGCACTTCTTCCGATGAAAACGGTAACTTTATCCTTAATGTTGAAGACGGAAAATACATTCTTATGACTTCTGCCATAGGTTATGAACGTCTTTCGATATATTGCCGTCCTGCCGACCTCGGAGAATTGAAGATGCCTCGTACCTCTGAGATGTTGGATGCGGTTACAATAGAAGGTTCACGCATTGAAGAAACACCACAACATTATGTGATTCTCCCGGATCCTACTGAA
The DNA here is from genome assembly GCA_015061315.1 of Lentimicrobiaceae bacterium. Lineage (GTDB taxonomy): Bacteria > Bacteroidota > Bacteroidia > Bacteroidales > F082 > Limimorpha. Next base: position 547 of record SUWV01000034.1, on the reverse strand, counting down.
GTTGAGAGTTCTGGTAGAGGATTGAACTTTCTTAATATGCAGCAGCTTCCGGGATTGGATGTCAATGTTGCGAAAGAGACAATCACAATTGACGGCGGAACTCCTGTCTATCAAATCAACGGCAAAGAAGTTTCATATCAGAGATTTATCAATGTCAGTTCAGACAAGATTAAACGCATAGAATACAGCAACAATCCTGGAGTACGTTATATGGATCGTGGCGCATCAGGTGTTATAAATATTGTTTTGAAAGAGGTTGAAGACGGCGGTTCAATCGTCGCTAATGGCAAGACGGCTTTCACTACAGGTTTCGCCGACGGTTATGTGATGGGAACATACAACAGAGGTAAATCCGAAATCATGCTGCAATATAATATAAGTCACCGTAACTACGACGATGTTCCTTACGAGATGACTGACAAATACATCAATGAGAACAGAATGGTGGAACGTAAGCAGAGCATGAATTTCCCTTTCTATTATACGACCCATAACATTATGGCGGATTATACATATAGAGCCAACGACAGTACTTTTATGACTATTT
>SUWV01000033.1 GCA_015061315.1 Lentimicrobiaceae bacterium | reverse complement strand
TATCTAAAATGGTATTTGTATTTTAAAAATGAGGATGGAAAAAAAGACAGGTAACTTGGGCTGTTTTGTATGCCCCTTACCTGTCTTTTTTTCGTTCAATTACCAACTATTTTTGGCAACATTACCATAATTAACAATATGTAATTGGTGCGTCTCATAAAATCTGAGAAAATTTTCAGGTTTCCAGATTTTCAGGTTTTCAGATTTTACAAAAACAATTCGCATCTTTCCAATGACGGTGTTTTGCTCCGAATAGATTTTATTATTTTTTAAGATACCTAATTTATTATTATCGGAAGTAGCGTCCTCGAATGTTATCTCCGATTTTTCATTTATTGCATAACGATAGTTGCCTTCGTAAGTAAGCATTTTGATATAAACGATGCTATCATTTCTGAATATCAGCTCGTCTTTACTCTCCTCCTGCCCTATCTGAGAAATCATCTCCGGCGTATTGCGTCTCTCATCGAAATCGAAATTCAACTCATCAACAACCCAACGACCTTCTAATGAAAAATCAGGCGACGAACACGAAGCCATCACAAATAAAATTATAAACGAAAATATCTTAAATAGCGTCTTCATAAATTTTGAATTAAAGAAACAAGATATGAATATAAGGGACGCAGCAAGCCACGTCCCTACATATATTAATTGTCAATTGTTAATTGTTAACTGTTAATTTATATAACTCCCGGTATTCTCATCCATTCTCTACCTTCAGCGCAGCAGGCTTCAACTTCTGCCACTGTCTTTGGTATCGGGCGACCGAGAACTCTTACGCCATCGTTGGTGACTAACAAGTCATCTTCAATTCTGATTCCACCGAAGTCTTTACAAGTCTCAACTTTATCGTAGTTGATGAATTCTTTATGTTTACCTTCAGCTTTCCAAATGTCAATCAAAGTAGGAATGAAATAGATTCCCGGCTCATCGGTGACGACCATTCCAGGTTTGAGAACCTTGCCACAGCGTAAACCTCTGAAGCCTTCTTTTGTTGCACGTGGAGTTTCTGCGTCGTAACCTACGTTATTCTCACCGAGACCTTCCATGTCGTGAACGTCCATGCCGAGAGCGTGGCCTAAGCCGTGAGGCATAAATAGATAATGTGCGCCAGCAGCGAGAGCGTCATCGACATTACCTTTCATCAAGCCGACAGCATTCAAGCCTTCGATGATAGTGCGACACGCCAAGACGTGCATGTCGAAATATCTGTTGAAAGGACGAGTGTTGTTGATGACTTCCATATTGGCTTTCAACACGATGTTGTAAATATCGCTCTGACGTGAGTTGAACTTACCGCCTACAGGAATGGTACGAGTGAAGTCGGAAGCGTAATAATTCTTTGTCTCAGCGCCAGCGTCGCATACCACCATTCTACCTTCTTGAAGCACGTTGTTATGATTGTGGTTATGCAAGGTCTGACCATCGACGCTCAATATCACAGGGAAAGAAACGCCGTAGCCGTTAGAGATAGCGATGCCTTCCACTGCGCCAGCTATTTCCTGTTCTATAACACCTGGCTTACACATCTTCATCGCTGTGGTGTGCATGAAATATGCGGTATTAGCAGCCTTTTCCATATCTTCAATCTCGACATCAGATTTAATCTCACGAAGCTTAACGACTTCTGTGATAAGCTCCTGACTTACATATTTAGAAAGATTGTCGATGTCGGTGTTAAACCATTTAGCGAGTTTTATTTTCATGTCGCCGCGATAAGGAGGAAGGATATGGATTTGTCTTCCTTTATTGACAGCGTCGCGGAGATATTCGCCGAAACCGTTGATGTCGCGGGTTTGTTTGACGGCTATCATATCGCCTTGCTCAGTAAGCGATGGGAGGTTGCCGCACCAAATAATATCGTCTATATTTATTTCTCTACCGAACAATATCTCCTCGCCCGACTCGAAGTCGATGACGCCGACCATGTCGGGAGTATCGAGACCGAAGAAATAAGCGAAGTTACTATCTTGACGATAGCGGTAGGTGTTATCTGGATAGTTGAGGGAAGCCTCGTCATTAGCAGGGAAGAAAGCTATACCTTTAAGCCCTGATTTCAATAAAGCGGCACGACGGCTCGCGAAGATTTCTTTTGCAAACATAGTATTATTTTTTAAGTCAACGGACAACAGACTACAGTCAACAGCCTTTGTCCACATTAATTATTATTCTTTTGCTATGAGCTTAATTTTATTCGTTTCTCTTGTAGAGACGCACGGCCGTGCGTCTTTACGTGAGATTTAATTTTTTCATTGCAACAAAGATAATAATTTTTGTTGTTAGAATTAATATTTTGGTTTAATAAAATGTTTTATTTGCAATTGCTATTCACGTCAAAAAATGACGCGAATATTTATAGTTACAATAAAAAAATGTAGAGCATATCTGAATACGCCCTACATTTTGTTCCAAATGTTTAAAGATTTTTATTCGTCTTTAACCAATGTGAAATGAGCATTGATTGATTTTTGGTCAATAGCAGCTCTTAGATTAAAGACTTTCTTTTGTGGCAGATAACCAGGTTTTTCACAAGTGATTTCTATCTGGACATCGCCTGAATTGTTATAAGTCAACCCTTTGATATCGAACGACTCTGTTGATTCGTATGGAGTCGTTGACTTATAGTTTTTGTTTGTGTTCTTCACATCAGGAGTTGATGAGATGATTCTCCAGTAGACATCGGCACCAGCAGGACGAGATGTCACTTCCCAACTGAGTATAGTATGTTCTAAAGAAGTGCTGCCATCGCCAGTGACTTGTTTGTTCTTTTCTTGTGCCGGAGAATCGGCTCTTTTCAAGAAATAAGCAATTTTATCCCAGTCGATATCTTCAAGAGCATTGACATAAGCCGCATTGATAACTTGTGTAGCATACGTATAATTACTACCGGAAGCAGACATTACCTCTCTACCTACAATTTCAACATTAGGATACACAAGCTGATTGTTGCTATCGTATACGGATATTGTCATGCTTACTGTACCAGACCATCCAATACCACTTAAATAACTGACATTATATTCATTAATTCTAACATCCAAGAGATAATCTGTCGAGATGTCGGCATCAAGATTAAATCCCATAGTTCTCATATAACGTCTCATGCTTTCTGAAACAAATGATTTCACATCAGGATAAACTTTGACGACAGGTTTAGATGTCAAATGGTTGTCATGTTTATACAGAACGCTTTGTTTATGACTTGCTCTCTCATCTTTTACGTTGAGTTTGATACCATAATCTAAATTGACAAACTTACTGCTTTGAGGCATTTCTGTCAATGCAAGATTGATAGTAGGTTCTGGAGCAGGTGTTGGTGTTGGTGTCGGAGTTGGAGTATATGACAAGGAACCGCATGAGACCATACTAACAAACAACAACATTGACGATAGGAGATACATTACTCTTATCATAACTTTGAATTATTATTGATTATTTATCTGTTTTTATTACAATTACTTTTGCTGATGCGGTTGTACTATATACAATTGTTCTCTTGCTTCCTTTACCTGATTGTTCTTCTAAATTAGTTGAAACAATTGGTTCTATCAAAGCATCACCGCCTTGTTCTTTTGCTACACTAACCAATCTGCTAAAAGCTGTCGCTCTTGCTATAGCTTCCGGATTGTCGTAACTGATTTTATCATAGTCATTTGTTAAGAAACCGGCTCTCAACACTCCTGATGATGTTGTCATTAAAGGATTTCCAACAGCGTCGTATGTTATCTCAATTGTGTAGCCACTGTCGTCTGAGATTTTTACAGAATTATCATTTGCATATTCTACTGTAACCAAAGATGAAACTTCGATTGTCTTAAGAATATTATAATCTTCTCTCGCAAGATTTAATTCACTGAAGCTCACAGAACTAATAGTATTTGTAGCAACAGGTATAATTCTAGCTTTTTGAGGAAGAACACATGATGTAAATAAAACACCGACCATGACTGTTAAAATAAAACAAATTTTTCTCATTTTTTCCCATACTCAGTTATATCCCATCGAGTTCTTCGGTTTTGATTACATTAATTTTTCTATTATTTTTTTGCAAAAGTCGTATAATTATGATTATTAAACCCACTTCAAACCGTGACAATAATTCACGCTTTCGTGAGAAAAAATCATATCTTCTCTAAAAATTCTTTAAGAATAATAATCTTCTCATCAGGACAATCCTGTAATCTGATATTTATATCGTGGGTGGTTTTTACATTAAGGTCGGTTTCTTTTAAAATATCTTCAAAGAAATTATATTTCAATATTTTGGAGATATTAATCAACAATTCCACGTCGATGGTTCTTCTTTTGAAGATTGTGTAAATATTGGTTCTCTCGCAGTTGAGCTGCCGTGCAAACTCAGATACCGTCATGCCGCTTCGCTCAAAAACGGTTTTGATAAGTCGTCCGATATGTAAGTTCAACACAGCCATATTTTTAAGTATAAAAAACGACGTGGAAATAATCCTTGCTTGAACTCAGGGTTTCCACGCCCTCCCATCTAACAAGTTATCCACGCCGTAGAATATACGACGACTTGGAAACTTATTCTTGATGGGATGCCCGAAGGCTGATGTGGAAATTTGAGTTCAAGAATAGCTTCAATCGCTATAAAATATTTCTATGTCAGTTTAAATCACTTTCTGTTTCTTAATTTATATTTTGTTAAAAATCTTTTGCAAAAATAATGTTATTGTTAATTTAATTATTATCATTTTTCTTGTTGCAACAAAAATAATGTTTTTTGTCGTTCAATTTCTCTTTTTAATTCATTTTCTGTAGGAAGAAATGTTAAATATTTCGCTTGGAAAATCTGCTTGTTCTCATTAAGAATTGAATAACGTGCCATATCTTCACTCGTTTGAGAACATAAAATCAATCCTATTGTTGGATTATCGCCTTCTGTTCTTTTAAGCTTGTCATACATTCTTACATACATATCCATTTGTCCGACATCTTGATGAGAAATCTGTGATGTTTTCAAATCAACAAGCATAAAACATTTTAGGATATAATTGTAAAAGACGAGGTCTATGAAATAATCGCCCATATCTGTATGAATATGCTGTTGACGAGCTACAAAAGCAAAGCCTTTTCCAATTTCCATCATGAAGTTCTGTAAATGAGTAATGATACTTGACTCCAACTTTGTTTCGTTAAATTCAAAATTAGGCGCCAATTCTAAAAACTCCGCCACGACAGGATTTTTAATAAACTCCAATTTATCCTTTTGAAACTCTGCTGTTTTATCCTTCATCTCATCAATAACAGTCTGTTTATTTTGAGATTGCAACAACCTGAAATAATATTGAGATGCAATATTACGTCGCAGTGTTCTGACGCTCCAACTTTCCGCAAATGCCTCATGAGCATACCAATTACGAGCTTCATCATCACCAACTGTGAATAAAATATCATAATGAGACCACGTCAACAATTCAGATTTTCCCATCACTGTCGGGAAAATCTGAGGAAACAATCTATAAAACTGCAAATTACGGTATAAGTTATTTTTGCTAAATCCTTTACCATAAATATCTGTAAGTTGTTTTGATAGGGTAATTATCGTTTCTGCACTATACTCCGCCCTATCTTCTCCATTCAAGATTTCTTCACTGATACGTTTCCCCAAATACCAGTTTCTCTGTAACATAGCAATGTTTACCGAACGATAGGCGTACTCTTTTGTCGCCTCAATAATCTGCTGCGCATCAGCAAATAAATCCGCAGTCTTTACATAAATAAGATTCGATTCCATGATTTTGATTTTATTGGTTATTATTTTTTATCTAAGCGCATCAACGACAGATTATTAACATTCTACGTCGTTGACACGCTTAGATTATTGGATGCGGCAAGCCACATCCCTACAATTGTTAATTGTAAATTGTCAACTATTAACTGTCAACTATTAAAAATTCCACTTCACACCAAGACATGGATTGACGTAGAATTTCTGTCCTTGACTCAAGCCGCCGAAGTTATATGAAAACTCCACTTCACCACCGATGTTAAGATTGTCGCAGTTGAAGAATTGTCCTACATTATACCATAACTGTGGTTCTGAAATGAAGACGTAACCTGTTGTAAATGGAATAAGATTCTCTCCAACCCAAGTGTTATCTTGCCACCAGAAATCAGCGAAGCCGTTAAATCTCAAACCTTTCACATTGAACAAATCTTGCATTCCCCAAACGATAGAGAACTGCAACGGAACACTCTGCTCAACTTTTGCGATTGTCTTATACATGGCATAAACAGTCAAGGTGTTTCTGTAATCTTCTGAATGGAAGCAATATTCTGCACCGAACATCCATGCGTTATTGATGTTATAGCCGATGCCAGGAGGAATAACGCCAAGACCGCCGGTATATTCAACGTGTGCGCTCAAGTCTTTGAGTTTCGTGTTTTGCCAGAAATTCAAACCTCTCTCAATCTCCATATACATTCCCATAGGACCATAATTATTCATTCCAGGAAGATTGTCATGATGTTTCTTTCCGTCATGATAAATATCTACAAAAAAGAAAGTGTTACCCCATTTGTCGGGTTTGTACATTTCAAGAGTCGTGGTGACATATTTACGTTCACCGCCAAAATCATACATAACTTGAATGTTCTGAGCCTTTGCTGCAAAACCTAATCCCATGAAAATCATGAGAACAAAAAATGATAAAGTCTTTTTCATGTTGTTTGAGTTTTTAAGTCAACGGACTACAGACTACCGTCAACAGTCTTTGTCCATTTGTTAATTTTTAATTGTTAATTTTTAATTGTTCATTGTTAATTCAATCTCCTCCACCTCGATAGGAAGTCCTTCGAAGAGATTTATCGGCTCGCCTTCGGTAATGAGCAAGTCGTTCTCAATTCTGATGCCGATGCCTTCTTCTCTGATGTAAAGTCCTGGCTCGCAGGTGAGTATCATTCCTGGTTTGAAAGGTTCGTATTTATCGACGCTGTCGTGAACATCTAATCCGATATGATGTGACATTCCGTGCATGAGGTATTTACGATATAATGGAAAATCAGGATCTTGATTTGCAACATCTTGTGCCGTGAAAAGTCCGAGTTTTATCATCTCTTCTTCCATCAACTTATAAGTTGTTCTGTTAATCTCGTCGATGGTTCCGCCTACCTTATATAATTTAGTAATCTCTTTCATGACGCGAAGGACAGCGTTATAACAGTCTTTCTGTCTTGGCGTAAATTTGCCGTTGATAGGAATGGTACGACTTAAATCAGAGGAGTAATTTTTATATTCGCAGCCTATGTCGAAAAGTATCAAGTCGCCGTCGTTCAAGATCTTATTATTTGCCGAGTAATGAAGACAGCAGGCGTTTTTGCCAGCAGCGACGATAGGATGATAAGCATTGCCGTTAGCTCCATTATATTTAAAGGTGTATTCTATCTCAGCTTGAACCTGATATTCATAAAGGTTAGGTTTCACTGTCTTAAGACATCTGCGAAAAGCTTCCGCTGTGATATCACAGGCTTGCTTCGTAATCTCGATTTCCTCTTGCGACTTAATCATACGCAACTTATTTAATATAGGTGCGCTACGCTCGAATTTATGCAGAGGGAATTTTGATTTTATGTCGTCGAGAAATCTCTGTTGGATGGTAACGACAGGACACTCATATTTAGGATATTCGTAAGTGTTGAGATAAATCGTCTCGCAAGAAAGAGCGAGGTCTTGCAACACAGAATCGAATTTATCTGAATACATCACGTTTTTTGCGCCCGATATTTCGGCTGCTTCTTGAGCGTCTATCATTTCTCCGCGCCAGATAACTTTATTCTCACTATAAGGTTCCACGAATAAAATCTCGCGCATCTCTGGATTCGGGTGGTCGGGATATATAATAAGGTATGCGCAGTCACGGTCGATGCCAGTGAGATAGAAGAAATCCGACTGCTGACGGTAAGGATAGAATTGGTCACCGTTACGAGGCATCTCTTCATTGGCACAAAACACCGCCATGGAATTTTTCGCAAGTCTCTCAGAGAAATTATTGCGATTCCTTACAAAAAGATTCTTGTCTATATTATTGACGTTCATATATTTTTTATTTAATCACAACTTATTTTTCAATTCTCAAAGGTAATAAAATAATTATTAGAATTAAAGATGTAAGAACAAAAAAAAGACTAAAGCATAAAAACGCTTTAGCCTTTTGTCTTTAGCCTTTAGTCATAATTATAAAATCTTAAATCCTAATGTCACAGTGAAGATATTTTGTTTTGTGTCATCACCGATTTCTACCTCGCCTAAGCCTGGCACATTGATTTCATCATCGAATGCATCGGTCAAACCAAGGCTATAGTTTACATCTAAGGTAAGTTTCCAGATGTCGATACCGAGGTTCAAAGCGGCACCCATTGTCATGTCTTCGTTTGGTGATTCTTGCACCTTGGTTTTTGTATCGCCTGTAAGATTTGAAGAATATTCAGTCTTGCCTACTGCAAAATAGAAAACTGGACCCACATTAGCTCTCATCTTAATAATAGGTATATCTATAAATTGATAACCAATCAAGACAGGAAGTGCGAAATTACTTTGGTTGATAGTCAATGTAGGTTTAATATTTGGCAAAATACCTGATGAACTTTCAAATAGACTTGTTTCAATAACCTTACCTGATTTAAAGTATAAAAGTTCAGGTTGAACGATTACGTTTTTAATTGTAAGACGAGCGAAGACACCGAATGTCATATTGCCTTTGAAATCTGATTTGATGTTAGCCTCATCTACCGACAATTTTGTTGTCTGATAACCCACTTTAGGTCCGAAAGTAATTGGAGAGATTTGCGCATTTGCAACTGTTGCAATAAAAAGCGCAGCAAATAATAAGAATACTTTTTTCATTTTGATACATTTTTAAATTTGAACAAAGATAAGAAAAAAAATTACAAAAATTTAATAAAATAAAACTAAAAAATATCGTATCTTGGTCGTTTAAAATTTTCCATCAATTATGAAAAAATTATTACTTACAATTGCATTTATCATTGCCATGACAATCAGTGCTTCAGCGCAGTTTAAACCATTTCAGTTCGGATTAAAAATCGAGCCAGGAATAGGTTGGTCTAAACTCAACTCCGACCATCTTTATGATGGCAAGACAAAGATGTCGTTCAACTGGGGTTTCGTCGGCAACGTTTATTTCGTGGAGAACTATGGTATCTCAACAGGATTTAACATAAAATTCATGAACAATGAATATTCTTTCACAGCAAAAAATGAAGCACATATAACCCGCAAAATAAAAAATCAATATTTAGAAATACCTTTGGGCTTGACGATGCGTACCGAAAAAATCGGTGACATCAGAATATTAGGTAACGTCAGTTATGGTCTTGGTTTTCTATTAAATACTAATGAGAAAAACTTCGACGCTAATGGGCATGAAGTAACAATGACCGACGACTATAACAAAATGCGTCATGCTCTCATTGTGAAATTAGGTGTGGAATATTATGTTCATAAATCCAGTTGCATCGTGGCAGCCTTGGTTTTCAATAACAATTTTGCGAACATATACGGTGCAAACTATGAACAAAATGTTCTTCTGAACAATTTATGTTTGGAAATTGGTTTTATGTTCTAATGCTAATATAAATTATGAAGATAACTTTAGCTCAGATAAATTTCGTCGTTGGCGACATCGAAGGCAACAAAGAAAAAATCATCGCCGCCGCTCAACAGTCGAAAGGCTCTTCCTTAGTAATATTCTCGGAATTATCGATCTGCGGTTTTCCTCCTTATAACTTATTAAACTACTCCGACTTCATCGAACGCTGTGAGAAAGCCATCGATGAGATTGCAGAACGCTGCGACACCATACCTTTGTTAATAGGCGCGCCTGTGAGAAACACCTCGGGCAAAGGCAAGCCTCTTTTCAATGCAGCGATATTCTTACATCAAGGCAAACGACAAGTCTTCAAAAAGAAAAATGTCGGATTGTCAAATTATTTCGAGCCAGCCGACGAGACCAATATCTTACAACTCGGCTGTATGAAAGTTGCCGTCACCATAGGCGAAGATTTATATAATTTCAGTGATGACGAATTTCTCATGACAAACCGCGTCGATGACTTTGAAGAAAAGCCTGAGATTATCGTCAATCTCTCAGCCGACCGCTTCGACTACCAGCGTGCTGCCAAGAGAAGAGAGACACTTCGCATGACAGCCTTAAAACACGAGATACCATTGATTTACGTCAATCAAGTTGGAGCTAACGCCAACCTCATCTACGACGGCGGCTCCATGGTCTTTGGCTATATGGGCTACGTCATCAAAAGCATGCCATTCTTTGAAGAAGAAATTTCTACCTTCGACTGCGAGCTTTTCATCTCCATGAAGAGAGGAGACAATCAAGTCATTCCAGAAAAGATGCAGCTCATACACGACGCTCTCGTTCTCGGCATTCGCGACTTCTTCCGCAAACAAGGATTTAAGAAAGCCGTCTTAGGATTGTCGGGCGGATTAGACTCAGCTCTCGTGATAGCATTAGCAGCCAAAGCCTTAGGTCCAGAAAACGTCATGGGAATCTTGATGCCATCGCAATATTCAACAGATCATTCTGTGACAGACGCCATCGCCTCGGCAGAAAATCTCGGATGTCCTTATCATATCGTCCCGATAAAACCTGCCTTCGACACTTTTGAAGAGACGTTAAAACCAATCTTCAAAGACATGCCGTTCGATGTGACAGAAGAAAACCTTCAAGCAAGAAGTCGAGGTGTTATAGTGATGGCTATCTCAAATAAATTCGGTAGCATCTTACTGAACACCAGCAATAAGAGCGAGGCATCTGTCGGCTACGGCACCTTATACGGTGACTTATGCGGAAGCCTCTCTGTCATAGGCGACCTCTATAAGACAGAAGCCTTTGAGCTTTGCCGATATATCAATCGCGACAAAGAGATAATTCCTTGGCACACTATCAACAAGCCGCCATCAGCAGAGCTGCGTCCAGATCAGAAAGACACCGACAGTCTTCCTGATTATCCTGTCTTAGATGCTATTTTATATCAACATATAGAACTCTCGAAAAGTGCAGAAGACATTATAGCACAAGGCTATGACGAAGCCGTTGTCAATAAAGTCGTGAGAATGGTATATCGTAACGACTTCAAGCGTTTTCAAATCGCGCCGGTTCTGGCAATTTCGCCTAAGCCTTTTGCCATGAGAGAGATGCCTATCGTTAAAAAATAATAACATAGAAGTGCAACATCACCATCGAAGATATAACCCGGAAGAAGACGAGCGTAAACGCAACGAGCGTTACCTCTTGATGACACAGACTCCTGTCAAGAAGTTAGTTCTCAAGATGTCGGGCCCGACTATCATCAGTATGTTGGTCACCTCGCTTTATAATATCATCGACGCTGCCTTTGTGGGACATATCAGCACTGAGGCTACGGCGGCGGTGGGGGTGTCGTTCGCGTATATGACCTTCATCAACGCCTTCGGATTTTTCTTCGGTCACGGCTCGGGCAACTTCATCTCGCAGGCTCTCGGCGCACGTAACTATTCCGATGCCGAGAAAATGGCAGCCACTGGATTTCTGTCGCCTTTCATCTTCGGTGCCATCGCTGGTATCTTAGGATTGATATTCCTGACGCCACTGTCGCGTGCCATAGGTGCTACGCCCGACATCATCTCACAATCAAACGATTATCTTTTTTATATCTTGATAGGAACGCCTTTTATGATGTCGGCGCTGACATTAAACAACCAGTTAAGACTGCAAGGCAACGCGCGTTATGCCATGATTGGAATCACATCGGGAGCCGTGCTCAACATAATATTAGACGCCATCTTGATCTATGGCTTCGAGATGGGCGTGACAGGAGCCTCGCTCGCCACCTTGATAAGTCAGTTCATCAGCTGGATCATCTTGTTGATAGGCACGAGAATGAAAGGCAACGTTCATATTAAATTAAAAAACTTCTCCCCTACCTTAGAACATTACAAACAGATATTAGACGGAGGTCTTCCTTCATTATGTCGTCAGGCATTGGCATGTATCTCAACGATTTGTCTCAACCACTCTGCTGCGATATATGCGACACAAGGTCATGAAGCCGCCACGATAGCAGCCTTCTCAATAGTGTCGCGTTGTATGATGTTTGCCTTCTCAATAGTGTTAGGAATAGGTCAGGGATTCCAGCCGATATGCGGTTTCAACTATGGAGCCAAATTATATGCACGCGTGAGAGAGTCGTACACTTTCACCATCAGCATCATGACGGTATTCTTGCTTTTCTCCGCGATATTAGGATTTATCTTCGCGCCCAATATCATCAGCTTCTTCCGTAACGAAGACCCTGAACTCATCGCGATAGGAACGAGAGTCTTGAGGTGGCAATGTGTCTCTTTCCCTCTTATCGGACTGTCGACAGCAACCAATATGTTACTGCAAAATCTTAGGAAGACAGTCCCGGCAACAATACTGTCGATGTGCCGCCAGGGAATTTTCTTCCTGCCAATATTATATATCGCGCCATTGTTTCTTGGTTTACAAGGCGTTGAGATGACACAGGCAATAGCCGACGTATTCACATTCATGTTAGCAATACCAATGGCGGTGAAAGTCTATAAGACTATGAGTCAATAAGACTATGTGTAAAAAAATGTACTTCCCCCTCTAAAAAACTTATTGACTTATTGTCCTATTGTCTTATTGACTTTTTTCTTATATTTGCAAGTTTAAAAGGCAATTAAGTAATTCCAATATATTATGTTAAGCGAACAAGAACAAATTAGAAGGAACTCTTTGAATGAGTTATACAAATTAGGTATTAATCCTTATCCACAGGCAGCTTTTGAAGTCAATGTCAATACAGCACAGATTGCTGAAGAATTCGACGACAACGACTTATCTAAATTTGAGAATGTGAGCATCGGCGGTCGTATCATGAGCCGTCGTATCATGGGTGCAGCATCATTCTGCGAGTTGCAAGACGCTCACGGTCGTGTTCAGATTTATATCAAACGCGACGAGATCTGCCCTGGCGAAGATAAGACTTTATATAACGTAGTATTCAAACGTCTCCTCGACATCGGCGACTTCATCGGCGTCAAAGGTTTCGTTTTCCGCACACAGGCTGGCGAAGTCTCTATCCATGTCAAAGAACTGACAGTACTCAGCAAGTCGTTACGTCCACTTCCAATCGTTAAAGAAAAAGACGGTGTCGTATATGACGCTTTCACCGATCCAGAACAACGTTATCGTATGCGTTACGTCGACTTGGTAGTCAATGATAATGTAAAAAACATCTTCATCGCTCGTACCAAGATCATCAACTCGATGCGTAACTTCTTCAACGAAAACGGCTATCTTGAAGTAGAGACCCCTATCTTACAATCTATCCCTGGCGGTGCAACAGCTCGTCCTTTCATCACACATCATAACGCCTTAGACATCCCGATGTATATGCGTATCGCTAACGAGCTTTACCTCAAACGTCTCATCGTCGGTGGCTTCGACGGCGTCTATGAGTTCTCACGTAACTTCCGTAACGAAGGCATGGACCGCACTCATAACCCTGAGTTCACATGTATGGAAATCTACGTCGCTTACAAAGACTATCTCTGGATGATGGACTTCACAGAGAGAATGATCGAACGCGTCGTGACAGAAGTCTTCGGCACCGATACAGTGAAAGTTGGCGACAACGAAATTTGTTTCAAACGTCCTTTCAAACGTATCTCCATGATCGACTCCATCAAGGAAAAGACAGGCATCGACATCACTGGCATGGACGAGGCACAACTTCGTGAGGTTTGTAAACAACTCAATATAGAAATCGACGACACCATGGGTAAGGGTAAGTTGATTGACGAGATCTTCGGCGAGAAATGCGAAGGCACATATATCCAACCTACTTTCATCACCGACTATCCCGTTGAGATGTCGCCACTTTGCAAACGTCATCGCGACAATCCAGATCTTACAGAACGCTTCGAGCTCATGGTCAATGGCAAGGAGTTAGCTAACGCTTATACCGAGTTGAACGACCCTATCGACCAACGCGCTCGTTTCGAAGAACAGATGAAACTCTCAGAACGCGGCGACAACGAAGCTATGTTCATCGACCAAGACTTCTTGCGTGCTATGGAATATGGTATGCCTCCAACATCAGGAATGGGTATCGGCATCGACAGATTGGTGATGTTACTCACTGGTCAGCTCGCGATACAAGAAGTTCTCTTCTTCCCTACCATGCGTCCTGAAAAAGTAAAGAAAGTAGCTACAGAACAAGACTTTATGGCTATCGGCGTTCCAGAGGTCTGGGCACAAGTTCTTATCAAAGCAGGTTACACTTCTGTCGATATGTTGAAAGCTGAGAAGCCAGCAGCATTACGCGAGAAACTAAACGGCTTACGTAAGAAAAACAAGATGGACGTGCCAGCTCTTCAGTTAGAAGAAGTGACACAATGGATTGAAGGTAATGAATAATTTATAATGTACAATGTAGAATGAACTGTTATAAATTGTTAATTCTACATTGTTAATTCTACATTGTTAATTGAATCATGTTGTTTTCTCAGATTATCGGTCAAGAAGATATTAAGAAGAAACTCATACAGAGCGTAAAGGAAAATCGTGTTGCCCATGCGCAGCTTTTCTTAGGTCCGGAAGGCACAGGCAAGCTCGCATTGGCAATCGCCTACGCTCAATATATCAATTGCACGAACAAACAAGAAAACGACAGTTGCGGACAATGTCCTTCATGTAAGAAATACAACGCCTTAGCACATCCCGACTTACATTTTATTTTCCCCAACACCACAAATAAGTCCGTCAAAAAAGAACCCGAGTCGAATTTATATCTAACGGAATGGCGCACTTATTTAGAGTCGTGCGACTGTTATGCGAGTACATCGAATTGGTATAACGCCCTTGAAGTAGAAAACAAACAAGGCATCATCAATGTGCGCGACGCCGCCTCGATAATAAGAAAACTCAACCTTAAATCTTACGAAGCTGAATACAAGGTCGCGGTAATATGGATGGCGGAAAGACTTAATATTGAAGCATCTAATAAGTTACTTAAGCTTTTAGAAGAACCACCAGAGAAAACCTTATTCCTGTTAGTATCTGAAAATCAAGAGGAGCTGCTCATGACGATACGCTCGCGTACTGCCTTGATGAAGATTCCTAAGCTCAGAAATGACGAGGTAGCAGACGCTCTGAGAAAGAGATATAACTGCTGTATAGAAAACGCCAATAAAGCAGCGATATTGTCGGACGGCAATTGGCTACTTGCTCAATATTACATTAATAATCAAGACGATGAGAATCTGTATTTCAATAACTTCCAGAAATGGATGCGCTATTGTTTCAAATTTAATGCACCAGAGCTCATCGACTTCATCGCTAACGATATCAAATCTTTAGGAAGAGAGAAACAAAAGGAGTTTTTGGCCTACGGACTTAAAATATTCCATAACGCGCTGTTTATCAACAACGGTTTGGCTGATAACGTATTACTTCCTGAAGATGAGAAAAACTTTTTAAGAAACTTCGCACCTTTCATTTCAAACAACAACATCGACCTTATATCAGAGCTTTTTGAAGAAAGCATAAATCAGATAGAACGTAACGGTAACGCCTCTTTGATATTCCTCGATGACAGCTTTAAGATTTATAACTATTTCAAAATGAAATGATGAAACGTATTAGCAGAATTTCATTGGCATTATTGAGCGGCTTGCTCATTGCAGCCTCGTGGCCAACTAACGGATTTACACCTCTGATATTCATAGCTTTCGTCCCTCTCATCTTCCTTCAAGATAAAATAGGAAGTCAACAGGTCAACGAGACAACAAGTCAAAAAGTTGGCAGTGTTTTCGGACTTTCGTTTCTGACATTTTTGGTATGGAATGCCTTGACGACATGGTGGGTCTGGAATAGCACGCCCGCAGGTTCCATCGCTATGATATTGCTTAACAGCACTTTCATGGCAACGACATTCTGGCTCTATCATTTCACAAGAAAAAAAATCTTCAACAACAAAAAAGGATATTTCCTCCTGATATTATTCTTCTTAGCATTTGAAAACCTGCATCTTAACTGGCAACTCAACTGGCCTTGGCTCAATATCGGAAACGTGTTTTCCCATAATCACACTTGGGTACAATGGTATGAGTTTACTGGCATCGCTGGTGGAACGGTTTGGGTACTTCTGGCTAACTTATTGTTTTATAATGTAATTATATCGATAAGGCAACAAGTCAACAAGTCAACAAGTCAACGAGTTGTTTCTGTGGTGTATTTCCTCGCCATAGTTTTTGTTCCGATAATCATAAGTAAGATAATGTATAATTCTTACGAAGAGAAGGGCGAAGATGTTGAAATTGTTGTAGTTCAGCCTAACATTGATCCTTATAATGAAGAATTTACAATATCGGCTGCAGAGAATCTAAATCGTAATTTCATAGTTGCCGAGCCATTGATAACAGACAAGACGCGATTTGTGGTAAGTCCTGAGTCATCAATACAAGAAAATGTATGGATAGAAAGATTAGGCAGCTATTACTCGATAAGAGAGCTGAAGCTATTTTCGAGAAACAACAATATAACGTATGTCATTGGAGCGAGCACCTACGGAATGGCGTCGGACAGAAAAGATTTCGCGGCTCGTAAGTTTTATGATGCCGATGAATATTATTACGCATATAACTCGGCATTGTCAATCAACGACACTTCTGATATTCAGATACATCAGAAATCTAAATTAACACCAGGCGTGGAGATGATGCCCTCGTGGTGGTTTCTACGACCGATAAAAAATCTTGCCATCGACTTAGGAGGCACAGTAGGAACTTTGAAGTCGGAAGACAAAGCGACGGTTTTCTCTTATGAGAGGCAACGAGACAACAAGTCAACAAGTCAACGAGACAACAAGTCAACGAGGGTCAAAGACTCGGCGACTCGGAGACTTGGTGACTTGGAGTCTAAAAAATACAATGTGGCTCCATTGATTTGTTACGAATCGGTGTTTGGTGGCTATGTCACTGAGTTTGTGAGAGAAGGAGCCAATCTGATATTTGTCATCACCAACGATGGCTGGTGGGGCGACACGCAAGGACATAGGCAGCACTTCGAGATGTCGAAGCTGAGAGCCATTGAAAATCGACGCAGCATAGCACGTTCTGCCAACACCGGCATTTCGGGTTTCATAAATCAAAGAGGCGACGTTATTGAACAAAGCAATTATTGGGAGCCCATAGCTTTACGTAATACTTTGAATGTCAATGACGAAATTACGTTCTATTCGCAACATGGCGATTACCTTTATAGAATAGCCTCTTTAATAGCAGTCTTATTACTTTGTTTTAGTTTTGTAAAATCAATAATGATAAAGAGATGATTACCTTGAGTTTAGCGCCTTTCCAAGGCATCACCGACGCTGTATACAGAAATCTTTTCAAAGAATATTTCAGCGGTATCGACAAATTCTACACTCCTTTTTTTACAGGCATACATAAGGAAAACAGCAGAAGCCTCAAGGTAAAGGAAATTGATATTAATTACAACGATGTCAACACTTTAACGCCACAGATTCTCGGCAACGATGCTGACGAGATAATACGTTTCGCGCAGCAATGTCAGTCGATGGGTTACAAGGAGATAAACCTCAATATGGGCTGTCCTTTTCCGAGAGTCGCCAACAAGACAAGAGGCTGCGGTCTCATGGCAGAACCTCAGAAAGTGAAAGAGATTTTTGATAAAGTCTTTAACAATATAGAAATAAAATTCAGCCTCAAATGTCGTCTCGGATATTTTAAAGATACTGAGATAGAAGAACTTATCGACAGCTTCAACGCTTATCCTTTCAGTGAAATCATAATACACCCTCGTATCGGCAAGCAGCTTTATACAGGCAATGCCGACGTGGAAAGATTTGCCGAGATAGCACCGCTGATAAAACGTCCTTTGGTTTATAACGGCGACATTTTCTCTGTTGAAGATTATAAGAGAATAAGCGAAAAACTGCCATCAGTCTCGATGTTTATGCTCGGCAGAGGCTTGCTAACCAATCCGTTCCTCGCCGATGAGATAAAAGGTAAAACCTTCGACTACGAGGAAAGGAAAAAGAAACTACATCATTTCATCGTCTCGCTTTATCTCGAAAGACTGCGTAATGCAGGAGGAAGTCCTAAGATAATAGGCTGCATGAAAGAACTTTGGTCTTATCTGATGAATTCCTTTGAGAACCCTCAAAATATATGGCGTAAAATCAAGAAGATAAATAACTTAGACATTTACGACGAGACAGTAGAAATTATCTTCAGAGATGAGAAATTAATTCATAATTCATAATGCATAATTCATAATTATGAAGAAAATACTTGTAATAAGATTTAGCTCCATCGGCGATATTGTCCTCACGACTCCAGTAATTCGTTGTTTGAAGAATCAGCTTCAAGAGGTTGAGATTCATGTCTTGACGAAAAAGAAATTCAGTAATCTGTACAAGACAAACCCATATATTAATAAGGTATATGAATTTGATGATTCTCTGAAGAGAAATATCGAGGAGTTAAAGATAGAGCATTATGATTATGTTGTTGATTTACAGAAAAACAAACGCAGTGTGAGAGTGACACGCGCCTTAGGTCGTCTTCATGCTTCGTTCCCGAAACTTAATTTCAGGAAGTTTTTATTATCGACATTTAAAATAAACATCATGCCAGATATTCATATCGTCGATAGATATTTCAAGGCTGTTGAGAAATTAGGTGTAAAGAATGATTATCAAGGTTTAGACTTTTTTATATCTGAAAAAAACAATTACGATATAAGTCAGCTGCCAGAGAATTTCCAGAAAGGCTATTATGCTTTTGTGATAGGCGGAACATATAAGACCAAGATTTTACCTTCTGTAAAAATCGTTGAAATCATAAAAAAAATTAACAAAGCTGTCGTGCTTCTCGGCGGTCCCGATGATATTGAAAGAGCGGAAGAGATTATTTATGGAGTCAACGAGACAACAAGACAACAAGACAACGAGGGTTCCAAAAATTCTCAGATTTTAAATTTAGTTGGCAAGATAAATCTTGAGCAGTCGGCATCTATAGTGAAAAACGCGGACTCTGTATTGACAAACGACACAGGCTTGATGCACATTGCGGCGGCTTTTCATAAAAACATCGTTTCTGTTTGGGGAAACACAGTGCCCGAATTAGGCATGTATCCATATCTTCCAAAGGAAAAGGAGAAATGTCATATTGTTGAATGTAAGGATGTTAAATGTCGTCCATGCAGCAAATTAGGATTTAAGGAATGTCCTAAGAAACACTTCCGTTGCATGATGGAGATTGATGTTGAGGAAGTTGTGAAGTTAATGGACAATGAACTTTATTCTTATGAGATTATTTGAATATTTTCATTGAAATTTATAAACATTAAGACTCTTTTTCTGTTTTTTTTATTACTTTTGCATCTATAAAATTAGTAAACATTTTTACTATATATTATTTTACTTAATTATTAAAACATGTCAGATAATATATATAAAGGACATCTTTTTGAGAGGTTGCAGGAAGACTACCGTGTGAAGGAAGGACTCAAGGCTTGTATGAATTGCGGAGTGTGTACTGCGGTTTGTCCAGCAGCCGAGTTTTACAAATATAATCCTAAGAATATTGTAAATATTGTTCAGCGTAAGGATGAAGACGAGCTTGAACAATTATTGAAAAGCGATACTATCTGGTACTGCGGCGAATGTATGTCGTGCGTGACACGTTGTCCTCGCGGCAATGCTCCCGGTTTGATAATAATGGCGCTCCGCAAACTCGCGATGGAGACTGGTTATTATTTAGAATCGGAGAAAGGAAAACAACAATATGTTGTCGTCAAGGACTTATGCAGCAATATTTTAAATCACGGCTATTGCATCTATCCTCGTAACTTCGACTACGAAACACATAAAGAATTTGGTACCGTCGGCAAGTGGATCAATGAACATTTAGATGACGTACATAAACGTATGGGGTCCAACTTAGACGGCGATGGTCCAGGCGGACTGCGTAAGATACCACAAGAGAGCTTAGACCAATTGAAAAATATCTTCGACGTGACAGGCGCCACCGACTTGATGAATAAAGTCATCAACGACGCTCATCTTCAGGCACAAAAGGAAAATCTCTCCGACGAAGAATATTTCAAAAAAGTTTATACAACCAACAATAGTGAAAAACATCTTAACAACGGATAATCATGATAGTAGAAGGAAAACAAAAAATTTGGGCTGATTATCAAAAAGATATTCCTGATGATCATTATTATTATGTAAGAAGCTGCATTCGTCAGTCGTTCTTCCCAGCATCAGAAGTCACATTTTTAGATATAACGAGAAATAAATTAGGCAAGGACTTTTACGAGAATCCGTATCACACCACATGCGGAGGCATTGCATATCACAGCGATAGCATTCCTCAGGAAACAGCCATGACTATCATCGCACGTCAGTTTGCCTTGATGCACGAAAGCGGCTACGAAAACTACGTCTGCTCATGCATCACCTCATTCGGCTGTTATACAGAGACTTTAGAGACATGGCACGAGTTCCCTGAGTTAGAAGCCAAGATACGTCAATATCTTTGGGACTCTTGCAAGAAAGAATTTGCCAAGCCAAAATACCTCGCACATTCCAGCGACATCATTTATAAATTCCGTCATGAGATAGCTAAACAAGCCAAGTTCAAACTCGTCAATGCCAAGACAGGCAAGCCTTTGAAAGTAGTGGAACATATTGGTTGTCATTATGCAAAGATGTTTCCGTCGAAAGGATTTGGCGGAGCAGAATATCCGCATGTCTTAGCAGGAATGATAGAAGCTTGGGGCGGTGAAGTCGTCGACTATCCAGAACGCCGTCAATGTTGCGGATTCGGTTTCCGTCAGTATTTCGTGCAGGCTAACAGAGGCTATTCCATGTCGAACACCTACAAGAAATTCGAGTCGATGGAGCCATACGAGCCCGACTTAATAATCACCAATTGTCCGGGATGTCCTTATTTCTTAGACAGATGGCAATATGTCATCGCGGAGCAGACCGGCAAGACCTACGGCAAAAACGGCTACGGCATTCCAGCCTTGACCTACGAAGAAGTGGCAGGTTTGGTGATGGGCTACGACCCATGGGACTTAGGATTGCAGATGCATCAAGTCGCGATAGAGCCGTTATTGGATAAGATGGGAATAGAATATGACCCTAAGGCAAAATATAAAGGCATCAATAACAAAGACTTAGGAACACCAGAAAATCCTATCAACATCAAAATAAAATAATAATTACCGAATAGCCTGAAAGGCTTATACAGATACAACGTATGGCATCGCCGTACGACTATGATGACTAACAGAATAAGACTATGAAAGAACATGCAGTATTAATAATAGGAGCAGGTCCAGCAGGATTAGAGACAGCTTATCAGCTGAAAAGCCTCGGTCTTAGACCTATAATTATTGAGAGAAATGACAAAATAGGCGGACATCTCGCACAATGGGACCGACTTTTCCCATCGAGTGAAGAAGCTAACAAACTACTTGAAAGACTTAAAGAACAAGTCAAAGATGTGGAGATAAAGTTAAACTCCCGTATCTCGAGCATAGAAAAAGAAGGCGAGATATTTCACGTAACTCTCACTAATAACAAGACTTACGATGTTTCCGCCGTCGTACTCTGCACTGGCTTTGATCTCTTTAAGGCAGAGAAAAAACAAGAATATGGCTACGGAATTTACAATAATGTCATCACCAATGCTGAGTTAGAACATTATTTCAAAACACATAACGACGAGCGTATCAAAGAGCCAAAGCGCATCGGTTTTGTACATTGTGTAGGCTCTCGCGATGTGAAAGTCAATAACACATATTGCTCTAAAGTATGCTGTGCCACAGCTTTAAAACAAGCCTGCGAGATAAAAGAAGAATTTCCTGATGCCGATGTCTACTGTTTTTATATGGACCTACGAATGTTCGGCAAAGGCTACGAGGACTTATATCTCAAAGCACAGAAAGAGTTCGACATCAAATGTGTGAGAGGACGTGTCTGCGAAGTTTCAGAGAACATAGAAGGCAGATTGGTGATAAAAGCCGAAGACACATTACTCGGGACTCCGATGAAGATGACCTTGGATTTGCTTGTCTTGATGTGCGGCATGGAGAAAGCCGAAGGCGTGGAAAGGATTCAGAATATGCTCAACATCAAAAGCAACCACGATGGCTTCATAGAAAATGGCGACACTTTCATAGGCCTCAACAAGACTAAAGAAAAGGGTGTCTTCGTAGCAGGAGCCTGCACCTCACCTAAGACATTGCCAGATACTTTAGCGGAAGCACGCTCAGCTGCGGTAGAAGTTTATAGATATTTAAATTCGTAGAGACTACAAGTCAACAAGACTACGAGACTACGAGTTAGGCTACCTTGGCGACTTGGTGAAAGGAGGAAAGGGTGAAAGGATTAAAGGGTGAAAGGTGAAAGTCATTATTAACTGTTAATTGTTAATTGTAAATTGTAAACTATGATCGATTTCGGTTTCAGCATATCAAAGAGTTCGCATATCCAGATGGATGATGTCGACTTAAAATTATTTAACAAATTAGAGGCGTTAAATCCCGACATCAAGACTTGTATGTCGTGCGGATTATGTACGGCGACATGCACGGCAGGCAACTTCACCGATGTAAGTTTTCGCCAGATAATCTTGATGTTACAAAGAGGCAAAGAGAAAGAAGCCCTGCAGAAAGTGAAGAAATGCATGATGTGCGGCAAGTGTATGTTGGTATGCAGCCGCGGCATCAATACGAGAAATATATTACTGTCAATAACAAGAATCTATAACGAACAAAATATATGAGACCTACATTCGACCCATTTGTCCTGCCCTTTGTGATAGGAACTACATTCGTACTCTTGTATTGTTTCATCGGAATGATACGTATAATATGGCAGCTGCCTAAGGAAGACAGACGTAAATTCGGACTCTCGCTCATCACGCCTAAGACATTATGGAAAAACATCAAAGACCTTTTCGGCGATTGTCTCTTCCATGTCAAGATATGGAAACGCAAGCCGCTCATCGGTTACATGCACTCCGCCATAGCCTTCGGCTGGTTTATGATCATCATCATAGGGCATTTTGAGACAGTGGCATTCTCTCCATTACGAGGTGTAGAGATGCCTTTCATGCAGAAGTTAATGTCGAACTTATACCTTCCAATTTTCTTCCGTTATTTCGCCATCGAAGGCTTAACTCTTAAAGCTCATATCTTTAGCTTCTTGATGGATTTCTTCTTACTTATGATAATAAGCGGTATAGTCATCGCTGTCGTTAAGAAGAAGAAACCGAAGAAAGTAGGTATGAAACGTGTGACGAAATTCGGTATCAAAGAAGACTTGGTACGTATAGCTTTATGGACGATATTTCCGCTACGTTTCTTGGCAGAGTCATCGGTAGCAGGCTTCGCTGGCGGTTCCTTCCTCACAAAATTCTTAGGCTTCGATTTGTTATTCGGCGGCAATTATAACGAGACATTAAGCATGGTCTTCTGGTGGTTATATTCCATCGACTTGGCTATCTTCATGTTCGTGCTACCTTTCACGAGATATATGCACATTCCTGCCGAAGCCTTGTTGATATTACTTCGCAACGCCGGACTTAAGACAACTGCACCTCGTAAGGGCTACGCTCTCGCCGAGATTTATTCATGCCCAAGCTGCGGACTTTGCATCGACGTCTGCCCTATGAGCGACAGCAAAAATAACAACTACAAAAAGACAGCTGTCTATTTCATGCGTAATATCCGAAGAAAGAATAAGAGAGAAGTCAGGAAGATGACAGAGATCTGTCTGATGTGCGGCAAATGTATCGAGGTCTGTCCTCTCGGCATCGACTCATTGAATATCAAGATTGCACAACGCGCGAACATCTCCTATAGAATGAAATCCGATTTCGGGTATTTAGGGAGTCAACAAGTCAACGAGTCAACGAGACAACGAGACAACGAGACAACAAGTTCAGATTCTCAGGTTTTCAGATTTTCAGATTCTAAAACAGTTTACTTTGCTGGTTGCATGTCGCATCTCACGCCGAAGATTACTCGTTCTATGGTGAAGATATTTAAAGAAGCTAAAGAAGATTACGAGTTCTTAGATATGAACGGCAGTATCTGCTGCGGACGTCCTATGATGTTGACAGGAAAGAAGAAAGAAGCTCAAGCCTTGATAGAGAAAAACACAGAATTGATTAAAAACTCAGGTGCCAAGAGATTAGTTCTCTCCTGCCCTATCTGTTATAAGGTTTTCAAAGAAGAATATAATCTTGAAGGAATAGAGATCTTACATCACACCCAATATATCAACGAACTGATTGAGAAGGAGAAGATACATATTGACAGAAGCGACAAGCGATATGTATATCACGACCCATGTGAGTTAGGACGAGCCTTTAAAGTTTATGACGAGCCACGTAATATCATCGACAATATAGGTCTGTTGACAGCGGCTAAGTCTGACAAGGACATGTCGGTTTGTTGCGGAGGTAGCATCGGCAGTCTTACCATGACCTTAGAAGAGCGTGACGAGATAACAACAAATTCTGTCAAAGATTTAATGCATAACAATCCAGAAGAGATAGTGACAGCATGTCCATTATGTCAGAAGACTTTTGCGAGAAAGTCGCCTATAGCAGTAAAGGACATAGCAGAGATTGTGGTGGAGAATCTTGAATAAGACTACAAGACTACGAGACTACAAGACTACGAGCCATACAAGACGCACCAATTACATCTCTTTTATTCTCATCGGTGTAATGTGTCACGTCTCTACTTGTTGACTTAAAAGAACAGAAATCTCCCACTGATTGGCACTGATTAGCACGGATAGCTTCTGTGAATAT
>SUWV01000032.1 GCA_015061315.1 Lentimicrobiaceae bacterium | reverse complement strand
CAAACGAGAAACTATCTGAAGTTAAGGATCTTGCTATGAACTATCGCAAGATTATTAAGATGAATTTTCCGCAAGAGAAGTGGGAACGGTATGGTATTATGGATAAGAGGTAAACTCTATTAAAATAATTATTTTTTTACCATCGTCCTTTCTCTGAAAATTTGAGGAAGGACGATTTTTGTACAAGATGATTTTGTATATTTGTAGGTAAAACGGAAACGCTATGAAAAAATCATTTTTATTTTTGATATTTATGATAATCATTGCATTATCGTCATTTGCTCAAACAACAGAGCATCTTAAATTTAAAGGAGTCCCTATTGATGGTACTTTGAGTGAGTATGTCTTAAAGATGAAACAGGCTGGTTTTCAACTTATTGGGACTGACGATGGTGTGGCGTTGTTGGAAGGTGAGTTTGCTGGATATAGAGGTTGTTTGATTGGGGTCTCTACCCTTAAGTCTGTGAATGTTGTCAATACCATAGGTGTTGTATTTCCTGCACGTGAAGATTGGAGTTCTCTTGAAGGAGATTATGAACATCTTAAATCTATGTTGACTGAAAAATACGGAGAACCGTCAGATGTAGTAGAGAAATTTCAGGGATATGGTAACCCTCAAACAGATCAAGAAAAATGGATTAACTTGATAACAGATAATTGTACTTGGTATACAATATTTGAAACTGAAAATGGTGATATACAGTTGTCATTAGAAAAAGGAGATTACGGAGAATATTTTGTATTGTTAAAGTATTTTGATAAAATTAATACTGATGCAGTCCGTTCAGCCGCAATGGAAGATCTTTAAAATTCTGTGATAATGAATCTTATTGTTTTAATACTGAAAATTTCTTTTTTTCTTATTGCGGTTTTTATCGTTTTAATCGTGCTAAAATTATCGGTAGGAGAGGTGAGAGAAAAGTGTTTTTTAGGTCGCAATAATTATCCTGATCGTACTTTCACGATAAAGAAGTAATTGGATTTAATGTATTTATAATCTAATATGAAAACTCTTAATATTACTGTGATGCGCATGGCTCGTTATGACGACCTTATGGCGCAATATGAAAATCCGATAGAGCATGCCTGCGATTTAAAACTTGGGCAGACTTTCATTGTTAATAATGCTCAGAAACCAGAGGGACTGTGTGATAGCGCGTGGGAGACCTTGCTTCCTTTCGTCAAGGAACTCGCTGAAGGCGGCGGTAACTTTTTCGACGGATGGATGAAGAATCCGCATTCTGCTATGCTTTCCTGTAACGACGGTTTCCGTCCGGTAAGTTTTTATGTTGAAGTTGTTGAATGATTTTTTATGAAAGATATTAAAATTAGAATGGCTACTAAAGACGACGTTTCTCTGATAGCGGAAGTCGTGGCGATGGCAATAGGCGATGACATCGCAACATATTATTGTGGTGAGAATTACGATTTGGTTTTAAAGGAGTTGGCTTCCATGGAAGCTTCGCAATATACTTATAATAACGTTCTTATAGCTGAGGTTGATGGTGTAAAAGCTGGCGCTGCCGTCGCTTACAATGGAGCTGACTTACAAATACTTCGTGAGGCGACTCTGAAAGTGATTTCTAAATATAGAGGTGAAGAACTGAAAATTACTGAAGATGAGACTGATGCTTCTGAGTATTATCTTGATAGTCTCGGAGTTTTACCAGAATATAGAGGCTGTGGGGTAGGAGCGAAGCTGATCCTTGCTTTGA
The DNA here is from genome assembly GCA_015061315.1 of Lentimicrobiaceae bacterium. Taxonomy (GTDB): domain Bacteria; phylum Bacteroidota; class Bacteroidia; order Bacteroidales; family F082; genus Limimorpha. Next base: position 23,431 of record SUWV01000032.1, on the reverse strand, counting down.
AAGAAATTGCTTCTGAAAAGTATAACAAGCCTTTAGGACTTTTGGTTGATTTCGAAAATCCTAAAGCGGAGCGACTTTATAAATCCCTTGGTTTTGAAAGAGTTGAAGAAAAGGATTTCTTAGGTCATAAGATGTGGCATATGGTTCGTTGACACTCCAATCCCTAACGCATTGGGTACTAGTAGAAAAAATGTACCGACATATTTAATGTGATATATCTGATTTCTATAATTTTGGGTTATATTCCGAAATAATGGCAATAATTTTGGATTATATTCCGAAATTATTGTATTTTTGCAATGTTTATAAAATCATTAATTATGAAATTTATAAGAAGAAGACTTCATGATGTTATTGAAGATAAGCTGTTTAAAGGTAAGGCTATAATTATAATCGGGGCTCGTCAGGTTGGAAAGAGTACCTTATTTAGGCAAATTACAGAAAACAAGGAGAATGTTCTTAGTTTAAATTGCGATGATCCGAGTGTGAGACAATTGTTGCAAAATGCGAATCTCAATACATTAAAGCAGTTGATAGGTAATAGTAAGATCGTAGTTGTTGATGAAGCTCAGAGAATTATGGGAATTGGATTGACATTGAAACTTATTACCGACAATATGCCTGATGTTCAACTCTTAGTGAGTGGTTCTTCTTCTTTTCAACTTCAAGGTCAGTTGAATGAACCTCTTACAGGACGAAAATTTGAATATCATCTTTATCCTATATCGACTGAGGAAATCTTCAATGATACGGGTCTGTTGGGAGCTGTGCAGTCTTTGGAAAATCGTATGATCTTTGGGTCTTACCCTGATGTGGTTAATAATATGGAAAATCCACATGACATATTGATGAATCTTTCCGGAAGTTATATGTATCAGGATTTACTTTCCTTAGAAGGAATTCGTAAACCTGCTATAATTGAGAAATTGTTGGTCGCCTTGGCACTTCAAGTGGGAAGCGAGATTTCATTTAGTGAGATTTCACAAACGATCGGAACTGATTCTAAGACTGTCGAAAAATATATCGACTTACTTGAGAAGTGTTATATTGTATTTAGAATGCCGGCTTTGAGTAGAAATCTTCGTAATGAACTTAAAAAATCTAAAAAGATTTACTTTTATGACAATGGTATCAGAAACTCAATAATTCAGAATTTTAATCCTTTAAGTATGAGAAATGATGTCGGGGCTTTGTGGGAGAATTTCTTTATCAGTGAACGTCTCAAATTTAATCACTATAACAGAAATTACTGCAATACTTATTTCTGGCGGACTACTGAGCAGCATGAAATTGATTATGTGGAAGAAAGCAACGGAAAATTTACCTTGTTTGAGATGAAATGGAATCCGAAGAAAACTAATGTTACTGTGCCCAAGTCATTTACAAAGGCATACGGAGAACAGGAATTTCATGTAATAACTCCAGATAATTATCTCCAATTTTTGCTTCATAAATAATTTATACAGGATCTGTTGCCCAAATATTTTTTACAAATAATTGAAAATTAATTTGGTTTATAATATAAACTTGTTTATATTTGCAAAGTCTTCGCGAGACATTTCCTTTCATCGGCAAATCCGGATTGCTGATAGAGAGGATTTTTAAGACATTGTAAAACTAATTAAACGAATCTAAAATGGAATCAAATGAATTAAATCCTGAAAAGAGTCTGCAAATAATAAGCGAGGCTGTTCGTAGAAGCAGACGCGAATTTGAAAAGAACGCTGGAACTCCATTAATAATATGGGGAATGTCTATCTTATTACTCTCTCTTGTTGTTTGGTTTGTATGGAAATTGACAGATAATCCTGCATGGAATTTCCTGTGGTTCAGTACTATAATCATTTGGATAGTATTTTCTATTATCGACAAGAAAAAAGAGAAGAAAGTCAAGACCAAGAATTTCCTTGGCGAAATTATTGGTTATGTGTGGATTTCGTACGGCATCTTCGCTATCGGTTTGAGTGCGGTGTCTTGTTTTATCTTTAGCGAGAATTTTAACTTAAATATTTATTTATCATCTGTTTTTTTAGTTCCTATAATAGGAATCTTGTTAGGATTTTCAGCTATGATAACAGGACTTTTAGTGAAGAACTTATGGATTGTAATAGCTGGAATAATCAATGGTTTAGGTTCTCCAATCGCATTTGGTTTCCTTGATGGTGCCGACACGACTTTATTGATTAGCATAGCGTCTCTCATCACCTTGCTGATACCTGGAATTATCTTAAATTTGCAGTCGAGAAAGGAATAGTTATGTTTAAGAAATTAGATCCGCTGCTGCATTCTGAATTGCGATTGGCTATAATGTCGATTTTGCTTAATGTCGAAGAGGCTGATTTTGTGTATATTAAAACAGAAACGGAAGCTTCTTCTGGTAATCTTAGCGTTCAGTTGGAGAAACTGTCGGAAGCTAAATATATCGAGATAGAGAAATTGTTCGAAAATAAGAAACCGAGGACGATATGCCGTATCACTGAGACAGGCATCACGGCGATGGAAAATTATATCGAAGCTCTTCGAGATTATATAAAATAATGTTAGTTTAGAACTTGGTAAATGTCTCGCCTGTAAGTCATAACGATTTATGGGCGAGTTTACATCTTGATAAAACTAATCTCACCAAACACTTTCTTCCAACTTTCAATCAATGCTGATTTCTTTACGGAATCCAAATCATTGTCAGAGTCAGAGTTACTTTCAAACCAAATGACAGAATTGATTTGAAATGACCCCAAAGGTTTGATGCCGCATTGATATTGATATGACGGTTCGTAAACTTCTAAATGGTCTTTTGTGTTGTCGGTGTTTCTCCATTCGTATAAAACATTGATTAATGTAGGGTGCCATTCCAAGGTCTTTCTGTCGATGAAAGATTCAATAGGTGCTCCTTCTACAACGTTGTAAATCAATCCTACCGGCATCTGCAAAGAGTCGGAAATTTTTATACCTATGTCGTATAACGTCTCTCCCGTAGAGACATACGGACGTATGTCTTCGATTTTAACCCATGAAGAAGAAATATCTGAATCCATATAATGCAAACGAATGTCATTATTAGGACTATGGTCAAAATCTTTTGTCTTTTGAATTTCATCTTTTGACATTTTGTTTCCTGAACAAAGTATTACTTCACCAACGACGATATTCTTGAAACTTAATGTTTTATCCTTGCTTTTAATTGTAAGTTTATGATTCTTGCCATCGACTTTAAGTGCATTGAATGTGACTTCCCATCTGCCGTCGTCACCTGCTTCTGTTTTAATTTTTTGTTTGTCAAGACTGACGGAAATTTCTTCTCCTGCATTGGCTAATCCTTTAACAACAAATGGTTTGTTGCGTTGAATTATCATATTGTCGCTATAAATTCTTGAAATTGATAATCCTCCGAAGTCGCCGGTGATGGCGGAATATACGTGTTGTGCAATAAGTTTTGCGCCTTCTGGATTTGGATGTAATGCGTCTGGCATTAAGTCGGGACGATGATATAAAGTCTCTTGTAAATCAATGAGTTTTACTTCCGCGATATTCTCGGCGATATTTTCTATCGTCTCTTGAATTTCCCAATACCAGTCGCGAGTTCCTTTTTTAAAACGATGATGCCAATGGAAAATCGGTGTCATTCGGCAGATATAAATCTCGACATCAGGATTGACTTTCTCAAATGCTTCAATAAGAGCAACATAGTCGGAAATGAATTCTCTTTTGTAATATTTCCAGTTACGAGGGTCGGTGTCGTTTAATCCTAAATGTATGATGGCGATGTCAGGAACGAATACCAAGGCTTTCTGATATTCTTCCTGTTCATTATAAGGTCGATGTCCTTTTCGTAAAAGCGTCGCTCCTGACTTTCCGAAGTTACCTACTTCAAAATCATCGCCTAACATTATAGCAAGCTGAGAAGGATATGAAGTTGAATCTGGATTTTCATGTCCGTATCCGTAAGTTACGCTGTTGCCGATGCAGGCGACTTTGATAAGTCTCTGAGTCTCCAAGTCACCAAGTCGCTGAGATATTGTTGGCTGTTGGCTATATAGTGTCGTTGATAACAGTGCTATTATGCAAAGAATAATATATCTCTTCATTTTATAACTGTTAATTGTAAAATGTCAATTGTTAATTATCTTCCACTTTAATTATCTTCACCTTCACCGGAATCTCCGAATCTGGAACTAACTCTTCTCCTGATTCTAAACTATTGAAAATTAAGGTGGAAGATTCTTCGATCCAATCTAAATATGATTGGAAAATATCCATAGACTTATTGTTTAGATATGTGTTCCAATGTGTCATGAAATCGTTGTAAAAAGGAATGTCGTTCGGAATATTGTCGAGCCATTTCTTATGATCTAAAGTCATGAGTTCATAATAAGTCATAGCAACTTCATTGTATTTGTCGAGACTTGAAGTCGGACCTTCTTTAATTTTATTCTTAATAATTTCTATTTGTGAATCAATATATTGAGTGGATTCTGTTAATATTTTTTTCTCTTTCAAACTATAAGTTCCACTTGAAATGTAATGTTTTGTAACGGCAAACGACAAGGCGAAAAGTAGAAGTAAGATTAAAGAAACCGCTGCTGTTGTCTTAGTGATTTTCTTTCTCTTAATAAAATTTCTGATGTCACCTACAGAAGAAAAGCGTTTCTCTTTATCCTGTTGAGCGCATTTCTCGGCAATTTTATGGTATGACTTTGGGAAGTTGTTTTTTAATATTATTCCCAATGAGTAAATGTCGGCTCTGCAATCTATTGTGTTATTGGGAATTAGTTGTTCTGGAGCGGCGTACTTACGAGTGCCGGCGGCTTGTTTTAGAATGACGTAATCGTCGGCATCTGAAAGTCCGAAGTCGATGATTTTTACATTGTTGCCGTTGTTTGTGATAAGAATGTTGTCAGGTTTTAAGTCACGATGAATGATTTGTTTAGAATGAAAATACTCCATCGCGTCAAGCAACTCATTGAAAATCTTATCATAAACTCTCTTGTCTCTGCGACCTCGCGATCTCGCGACTTTGGAAGACGCACCAATTACATCGTGTTTATTTTCATCGGTGTAATGTGTTACGTCTCTACTTGTTGTCTCGTTGTCTCGTTGACTTTCAACAAATTCCCTCAACGTCATGCCTTCCACATATTCCATCACGATGCAGTCTCCAATGTTTAGAATATTCTGGAAGTCGATGATCTTTACGATGTTGGGGTGATCTAAAAAATAAGATATTTCAAATTCTTTTTTCAGTAAATCCTGATAAAATCGTTCTTTTTTAAATTCCGGTTTAAGACCTTTTAAAATAACTTTCTTGCCAAACTTAGTTGCGGTATAAAGACAGCTATATCCTTTAGTCTCAATCTCTTTTATGCTATGAAAAGAAGAAATCATCTCAGAATTATTTTCCTGAATTACAAAACCAGAACTCGAAATATCGTTATTGTCCATGTAGAATCTTTTTGTGCAAAGATAAGGTTTTTTAAGTCACCAAGTCACCGAGTCTCTGAGTCTCTGAGTTTGTCTATTTTTTTTGACTTGGCGACTTGGTGACTCGGGGACTCAGAGACTTATAAAAAGAACCAATAAGGACTAAATAGAACTAAATTAGTTCGGAAAAAAGCGTTTATATTTGCAAAAACAAATAAATACAGATATGAGTACAAGTCCTGAAATTATTAAGTTGAAGCAAATGGTTGAAGATTCAATTCCTCGTAAAATCAAGACGCCTGCAGATTTCGTATATCTTTCTGGTGTTATTTTCGAGAGATGTGGCGAGACAATTTCAGAGACTACGCTCAAGCGTATTTGGGGATATATTGAAGGTTACGATACTACTCGTTTCCATACGCTTTCTATCTTGGCGAGGTTTGTCGGTTATAACGACTGGGACGATTTTGTGAGAGAAAACGTCATCGATCCTAACGAACAATCTGAGGAGATAATGCAGAAATGTATCTATACCAAAAACTTAAAACCTGGTGATAAGATATATTATACATGGAATCCCGATAGAGAATGTTTAGTGGAATATCTTGGCGACAATGTCTTCAAAGTCCTTGAATCTAAAAACAGTAAGGTTATAGAGAACGATACTTTTGTCACAGCTTTCTTTATTGAAGGTCAGCCTCTTTACTTAGATGATTTGACGAGAGACGGCGAGACATACGCCATGTTCGTCGTTGGAAAAAACGGCGGCTTGCAAGTGGTTGAGAAGAGGTAGTTGTTTTTAAATCTGAAAACTTGAGAATCTGAAAATTTGAAAACTTATTGACGAAAAGTTGATATCATAACTGCATCAATTAATATTGCACTTTCAAAGTGCAATTATGATGAATTTTTGCACCTGCAAAGTGCAAATGTTAATCATACATTATTCATTTTATCAAACATTCTCTCAAAGATTAATTCAGCTTCTTTCTTATTAAGTCCGTTTTTTACGGCAAGGTCGATGATGTCATTTTTTGTAGGCCTGATACTGTCGTTAATAGAAGTAGTATGGAAACCATTTATCCCATCGCTTGGCAACAGATCGTATGCTGGAGCGAGATGCCACTCTCCGTCACGATAGATAAATGCGAAATTCTTGGCGTGATCGTCTTTGTTGCTAATCAAGAAGTTGAAAACCATCAGACGATATACTTTCCATAGTTCTGCAATATTATGTGTCAAGGCGGTGCAAATCTGAAAGATATGATAATAGTCGATACTCGGCAGTCTGTAGTCGGCACCGATGAGTCCTGCAACGCTGACTACATGTAACTTCTCGTCCTTAATTCTGTCGAAGCGTTCAACGCCGAAATATTTGTCTTCGAAGAGACGAGTCTCAGGCATTTCAATCCCACATTTTTTGGCAAGCAAAGAATATTCGTACTCTAAGGTACCTATATTTTTGGGGTCGTGTTTTGCTCTGAACTTGACTAACCATTCTTTGTTTTCGTGACGCGTAAATATTTTAGGACGAGCGCCGCCAGGAGACCCTCCGCGATATTGAAATTCATCTATGCCCTTACCAGCATAATCGTCGCTACTGAGGATGCGTTCAGCCTCCAAAGCCAATTCCTCAAAGTCGGAATAATCTTGTTCGGATGTAACGCTTTTGTCGGGGCGAAATTCTAATGCTCCGCGACCTGTAGAACCGACCAATGCGAGACGGTCGAGCAATGACAAAGTACGAGGATTGATGCCATTCTGTTGCAGGTATCTGTCGAGAATCAATAGTCCCCAGCCATCGGGGAGGCAGTCGTCGAATACTCCGAAACCGCCGTCGAAAGGACGTGACTTGGCGATGAATACACCGCTTCTTAAAGGCAACTCGAAAGGCGAGATGGAAAAACCTGAGTTCTGCCATTCTGCGGAATATTCGAAAGCACACAAATTATCTTTTGTCAAAGCTAAACGCCCGACCAAGCGATTGTGATAAATGACCTCTATCTGATTGATGCTATTCATTTTTCTTTCCTCTCTTTCTGATTTTTTTCTGTTCATTCAATACTTCGTCGATAGATTGATATTGTCGTTGTGAAAATAAGATGTCGAAGTCGGACAGTGCGTTGAGAGCGAAAGCGATTTGCAACAAACCATGCAATGAAATTTCGCCAGTCTGCTCGAAACGTCTGTAGGTGGCGAATTTCAAACCTGCTCTTGTCGACAAACCTTCCTGCGTCAGATTCAATTCCAAACGACGTGCTTTGACTCTTGATGCTATCTGCGAAGAAATATCATTCGGAGTGCTTATGTTAAATGATAATATATTATTCATTATAGCTTATATTTTAAATAACAAATAACATTTTATTTGTTGCAAAGATAATGAAAATAACTCAGACTTTTGGCACTGACACATTTTTTTTTTGAGGATTAGACGATAATATGCCTTTATTGTCGCTGTAAGAAGCGATTGACTATCTCTAAAAACACCGTCACTTCGACAGGCTCAGTAGCCGACTATCACCTCATTATACATTATTCATTAAAAAGGACTAAAAAGAACTTTTTTTATTTGTTTCGTATGATTTACCTTTGACGGGTAATTGAGGAAGTGGTTTATGGAATTAAAAGTAACAAAACATGATAACGACTTCATTAAATACGAGACAATTATTAACCTTTTAAAATAAAACATTATGGAAATAACAGAAAATAATCCAGCAATTTCTGCCAATGAACAATTTGAAAGAATAATTGACCTTGCTTTGACAGATGGAATCTTGACGGACAAAGAAAGAGAAGTGATAATGAAGAAAGCTCAGACTTTAGGAATTGATACTGATGAAGCTGAGATGATATTGGAGGCTAAGCTTTTTGATTTGAACAATAAAGTTAAAATAAATATAAACACAAAAAATACTTATAGACAAGATGAAATATTTACAGAATATTCCACTTACGAAACTAAATATAACAGGATTGCAGACGAAGATTATTCTATTCATGAAGTCATGAAGTTTAGGAAGAATAAGGTTAATATTAGTGATAAAGAGAAAGAAGAGTATGAAATAAAGAAAAAAGAGATAAAAGCAAAAAAAATCAATGATTATTTTAAATCTATTGAATATAAGGACAAAACTGAGCAAATGACAATGCTGAATTTCATTTTTAGATTATGTAGCAAAAAAGATAATCTATATGGATATGTCAGTCCTATATTAGTAAGTAATGGAAAAGCAATACTGAACTCTATTTTTAGCACAGTCAATCCTCAAAATCTGCCAGATGCAATAGGTACAATAGAAATTCTGGTGAAAATGTATCCAGATGATGCAGATGCTCTTCCTAAGGAGTTAGAAGAACTTATCATATCAAAGATAACAAGACTTATTGATGGTATTTCTGTTAATAATGAGTCTGATGTGTTAATGGTATTAGATTTTCTGATACTACTGCTTCCAAATAAAGCAAAAAAAATTAATGAGTACGAAACAGCGGCAATATCTAAAATTAAAGATATTATTGAAGAGATAAAGGAAAAATATGGTGATAGTGAATGTATTAAGAGAAAAATAGAATCTATTAAAAATCAATTTAATAATATTGTTAAGTTATATAAAGATCAAGTGAAGTTGGAAAAGAAATATGTAAGAAAGTTGAAAAAATATAAACTTCTAAAAACACTCTTGGTGATTGCTATGATAATTATTGTGGTAGTTGCATTATTAGCAGCGTTTTTCGTTGGAAGATGGATTTGGGGAAATGGTAGTGAAGCCAAACTTTTTGGGCAGATTGTGAGAGGATTTCTAATACTTCTTGTTAGTGGAAATATAGTAGGATGGCCTATTCTAGTTTTATTGAATTGGGTTGATTTTGATTATTTTATTAAACGTCCTGCAGAAGAGAAAATAATTGATGCTCGAAAATATATTCCCTTATTCACATTGAAAGCATAAATAATTAGATCATATTCATTTCAAGACAAGAGGTTGACTAAAAAGTATTTTTGTCTTATAGAGAATTAAATGTTTAAAATAATTCTCAGATAAGGATGCAAATAAATATTCATCATGAGCCGAAATCTTGACTTTTTAGTCAGTCTCTTTGTATATAATTAACAAAACTCGACTTTTGCATAAATACTTATAGGAGAGATTTGAAGACATTTCTAATTAAAAAATAGAATAATATGAGAAACCAAATAATTGAGTTTTACAACGACCCTGATTTTCAAAGATTGAATTCATATTACAACAGAACAACGATCTTCAATATCCTAAATATTGAACGAAGGGAACTTTCTCATAGTGCTTTCCTCAAATGGCTCTTCGATATAAATGGTAGCCATAATTTTGGCGAAGAACCTTTGAAAAAGATATTGCGAATGCTGGTAAATACAGATAACGATAATATTATTAGCGAGGACATTCTAAATATCCTTTTGATTGGAGATTACGAAATACAGAACTTTCATATAGAGACAGAAAAAGTTGTTGAAAGTGACAAGAACAAAGGAAGAATCGACATTTTCGCTAAGTTTGGCATATTCAAAAAAGATTTCAAAAAGGATGTTGTTGTCATTATAGAGAACAAAGTTGATTCAAAGCATCACGATGATCAGACCAAAACTTATAAGGTTTGGGCAGACAAGGAATACGACGAAAGTGTTAAAATTCCAATTTATCTGACGCCTTATCCAGAAAGTGAAAAAGACGAAATTACCAACTATTTCATAATCACTTACCAAGATATTTTAGAACATGTCATCGAGCCATTATTAAACATGGAAATAGACTCTGACACTAAAATAATATTGGAAGATTATATCATAAATTTAGGTCAAGCCAAAAAGCAAATCGACGATAAAGGCAAAGAGAGCGACCTTGAAACAATATTAGCTGTTTCGAAAAAGAACAAAGAAATTTTTTCCAATTTGTTAGACAAATATAAAAAACTGTTAGATGCTTCTTTGGTTGCGAAATATAGCAATAACGATTTATTGAAAAATATCTTTGAAGATGAATTGAATGATATTAAGAAGATAATTGAAGATGATAATTGTGAATCATTGCTTAAATCTTTCTGGGAATCCAACAATCAGCTTCTGCGTATGATATTCTTATATTGTGATGAGAGCGATGAAAATTTAAAAGAATTGTTAAAAACAAGTGCAAGCAAAACTATTCAGAATTTTTCTTTTAAAGATAAAGAGTACAAAGGAAGAGGACGCTTGTGTCATGCTATTGTAAAAGACTATATAGAAAATCATCGTGACATCACAATTGAGGAATTAAGAAAGACATTCGATACCAATGCAATGTACAAAAAGAAACACGTATATTTTGTCGATAGCATTGAAAATGCTATGAAAGTTCTCAATTCTCAAGATATTGCAGGAGGAAACTATTACACGAAAGAAGATGAACAAATACCTACAAATGAAGGCAATGTCGTAGTTTGGGGATATTGGCCAGATCGTTTTTATAGAAATTTTGAAAATAAAATAAGAAGTCTTGGATATAACTTTGAATAATATCCTAAAACCATGTTAAAAGATTTATTAGCAAATATTGACGCAAGGAACGAACTCGTAGAGTGGAAGCTCCGTTCAGACGAGACGCTGATGGATTCTTTCGGTGAAGCTGAATGGAAGAGAATATTTTCAGATATATCTGACATTCATCGCTTAAACAAGTTCCTCAATTACGACTGCGGACAATGTTATGTGGCATATAATCTGAAAACGAATCAACCATTTGGGTTTATATACGCTTACATAGAAGATGAGAAAAGCAAGAAGGTCTCATTACACGGCGGAGGTTGGATCTCGGGTAATACATTGTTGAATTACAATGCGTATATCTTGCTTATCGACGTCTTGCTTGACAACGGAATTAAGGTAAGGACCAACTGTGAATTAGACAACGACATAGCGATGAGGTTTAACCGCAGTATAGGATTCATAAAATATTATTCTTCCAAGAATTACCATTACCTCTGGATTTCAAGTGAGAGATTACATAAATCTAAAATATTTAAAAGAATTAACAGGAAATAAAAAAGGAACAAGCCGAAAATCCTATTAAAGAGTAGGCATAATTTTAAAAAATAATTTATTATGGGAATGCCATCAACAAAAGCAGAATGCGATAAGGAAATCGCAAAAAAGAAGAGAGAGATAGAATATACAAAAGTAAGTCTTTCAAAAGCTCCTAAAAACACACCTTATTCAATGGGGCTAAAAGATAAGATTGCTTCGTTAAAGGGTGATATTGCTGATCTACAAGCCCACAAGAGAACCTTAAAGTAAGAAAGTTGAGTGTTAACATTAGAGACCGTCTGACAAGGCGGTCTCTAATCTTTTAGCATATTCTTGCTGTTATGTGCTTTTTACAATTTAAATAAAGGCAATTCTTTATTACATGCATAGATGGTTGCCTCAAGTTGGAACTCTTTGTCAAGTTTTTTACCTTTAGTTGGTTTATGCTCCTCTTTAAATTCTTTATAATCATGGTATAAAGATTCTCCCCAAATTACCAGGAAGAGGAACCATAATCCTAATGTCAGTATGTTTATCAACACAGACCAGCCCCATCCGTCAACAAAGATCCAAGCTGGTACAAAACTGATCACAAAGATAGCCCAAATTACACATCTCCTAATTCGAAATGGTCTAAATGCCTTCTCGAAATCCAATTTTTCTTTCTCGAAATCATTATCAGAATTGGCGAGTCGTTCTTTAGATTCTTCCAACTTTAATTCAAGAATATTCGATAATGATTTTAACCTATCCTTAACAACTTTCACTTTGTTCATAACTGAAGCCACACTAGAAAACTTTTCTTCACTTTCCTTGATTATTGTTTTTATCTTTGATACGGCTCTGACGGTATAATCCCTATCGTAATTATATTCATAATCATCGTAATTATATTCATAATCCCTATAGTAATTATATTCTTTTGGCAACAATACTTCTATTGATGGAGATGGTAGAAAATGTGATAAAAAGTCTAATGCATCAATAGTTTCAATTTCATTATTAGGGTAAATAGAGTCGATAAACGCATAGCATTCATTCTTAATTCTTTTAGTCTCAATTCTTGTATATTCTTCACGGTCGTCATTGTCATACTTAGTTCTTCTTCCTGTTAAGAAAACTACTTCTTGTATAGGTTTGAAATTTTGATTTTTTATTCTGTTATATTCTTTTTGATAATTACCTATTGTAGATGTCTCATAATTGTGTTCAGTGTTGTGAGCTTTATTCTCGCCATTATTTAGGTCCATAAGCTTAGCTTCCAATATTAATTCTGCTTCGTCAACATCAATTCCCAAAGACTGAGCTTTCTTCATTATCACTTCTCTTTCTTTGTCTGTCAAGATTCCGTCTTTTAGAGCAAAGTCAATTAATCTTTCAAATTGTTCGTTTGTTGTAATTCCTTGATTTGTGTTTGCTTCCATGATTTTATAAGATTAAGTTATTATTTTTTTATATATTCTATTCTATGATATTCTGTTGTGGGTATTATTGCTACAGCCTCTACCCAGAGATAGTTTGTATATCTTATTCTTTCGTTTTCAAAGGCGAGATATATGGTTTTTTGCCCATTGACAGGTATTCTGCCGTTGCATGATTGTGTGCCGAGTGTGGAATAATCTACATCGTAATTCAACTCTGATGCTTTTTTTGTCCCGTCTTGAAATTGTTTCGCCTGCGTCTGATTCCTGAAGACATACATATTGCAATAGGCATCTTCTTCACGTAGCGGACGATTGTCGTCGAGCAATGTCTTCAGTAATCCGTAGCTCTTTTCCCTTTCATATATTGGCAAGCCGAGGAATTTTATTTTGTTGTAAGAATATGTCAGGTCGTCGTAGAAATTACCGTCAGAAGAACGGTCCTGTTCGCTTGTAGCAATTCGTAAAGAATAAAGTATGTCAGTAGCGTTTGCTGGTACCTTAACTGCTACCAATGCAGTCGAGGCTCCAGAAAAAGCTGCTTTAAGCTGTCCCCTTAATGTAAACTTTCTGACCTCGTCGAAGCAATTGTACATCTTCACTCCTTCAGCTGCCTTATAGCCGAAATCTCCTTTGTTACAACTTACTATCTCTGAACTGATTTCAGGACGTGAATATATGTCCTTTGCATTACAAGGACGACATGCGACATCTATAGAGAAATACTGCTTCCCGTTAGGAATGAACTCTATCAGATATATTCCAGAATAATTAATCCTTAAAGAATCGTTTACATTCTGTCGATTGCTGTATTGCTTAACTATCCTTCGCGCGTCATAATTGTAAATCTTTATTGTAGATGCTGTCTCCATCTTTATCTTATAAAACAACAACTCGCCTTGATTTAGATAGACTGGATATGTTGCTGTTCCTTCCGTAAACTCGTTGTTGATATTTATCAAATCTATCTTTCCTGAAGTGATAGTCACTTGTTCATAAAGTTCCTTACAGTTCATTTTTAATTCAGCGATTCTGTTTTTCAAAGAGTCGCAATGTTGAATTGTAGCCTGATTCATACCTTCGTCGTTATATTCGTATGATATAGATTGTGATATCTCCACCAAATCGGCTAATGACTTGCCGTTTTTGCTGTTTACGGCTTTGTCATAAAGGGTCTCTAATTCCTCAAGTTGTTGTATGGTGGTATTGTAACGAGTCAGTTCTTCTTTTGATAACTTTACTTTATTATTGTTACAACTTGTTGATAATAAGAACAAGAAGATGATAATGTATAATCTTTTCATATTATTTGCGTTTTTTATTTTTACCTGTAATTGCACTGATAACAGCATCTCCTACTTTACGTTCTAATCCTTGTTTCGTGGTAGGTAATCCTGTTTTCTTTGCTATTTTATTTTTTGCTGCGCTTACTCCTACAGCACGCTTCAGTGAGAATGTTAATCCTGGTATCTTCATTTTTTTTTATTTTTGATTTTTATGCAAAGTAAATCATACAAAAGCTAAAATCAAAAGTTCTTTTTAGTCCTTTTTAGCAATGAAGAATGTATAATGAAGAATGTACAATGAATGATGAGATAGCTTGTACACTGAGCCTGTCGAAGTGTCATGTCTTTAAATATAACTGACAGGTATAAATAATATCAGTCAATCATTCTTAAATGTGACGATATTTTTTGGAGATACTCAGAATCTGGTACAGTTTACTTCCTGAAGTTAGTGTAAAAAACATTATCTTTGCCTTCAATAATTATGCATTATGAATTATACATTGTGAATTGAAACTCATGATTAGAAAAGCAACACATAACGATATTCCCCGCATCTTGGAGCTTCTCTCGCAAGTGAATGACGTCCACGCTGATGGTCGTCCCGACTTTTTTATAAAAGGTAAAAGAAAATATAATGAAGAGGATTTGTTAAAAATTATTAACGATGATACCACGCCGGTTTTCGTATGTGAAGAAAATGACGACATCAAAGGATATGCTTTCTGTGTGATTCAGGATTTGAGTCGGTGCGATAATCTTCGTCCCGACAAAAGTCTTTACATCGACGACATCTGCGTTGACGAGAATTATCGTCGTCATGGAGTGGGGAAGAAGTTGTATGAACATGTGTTTCAATTCGCTAAGGAAGAGAAGTGTTTCAACATCACATTGAATGTGTGGGCGAAGAATCCTGGAGCGCAGGCATTTTACGAAAGCATGGGAATGACAGTGCAGAAAGTCTGCATGGAAAAGATACTAATTGACAATTAACAATTAACAATTGACAATTGACAATTGACAATTGACAATGAATATAGAGACGTGACATATTACACCTTTGAAAATAAACACGGTGTAATTGGTGCGTCTCATGACATAATGTAATTGATGCGTCTTCGATGGCAATAGCTAACATCCAAAAAAATATTTTCATTTTCTGCTTGTTTTCCATAAAATAAATACTAAATTTGTTGCTCTGAATTGTAAGGTGAAAATTGTTCGATATTTTTTTGAATAATTTTTATCCTTGTTTATTTTAGATTATTTATCAATAAGTTATAAAAAATTACGTTATGACAACTCTTAAAGTTTGCGTTGGCAGCTCATGCCATTTGAAAGGTTCATACGATGTTATTGAAGCCTTTAAGGAAATATTGAAAAAGTATGATGTTGAGGACATAGTCGATCTTCAGGCAAGTTTCTGTCTCGGTTTCTGTGCCAAAGGTGTAACTGTTAAAACAGAAGGTTTCGATGAGCCTACAGTTCAAAAACTTGGAGAAGATTGTCTCTTTATCCATAACGTAAACAAAGATAATGCTGAAGAACTCTTCGCTAAAGAAGTCTATCCTTTGTTAGGTTTATAATCGGGTATAATTTCGTCGGTTTGTTTTAATCTTTAAAATCATGGCGGATTATTTAGAATTTAAAAATGCTAAGTGTAAGGACTGCTACAAGTGTGTGCGTGAATGTCCTGTCAAAGCTATCGAGGTGAAAGACCATCAGGCGCGTATCATCGAAAGCCGCTGTATCTTGTGTGGTCATTGTACCTTGATATGTCCGCAGAACGCCAAGATAGTTCACAGCTCGCTTGAAGATATAAAGCAGATCTTGAACAGCGGCGCTAAAGTCATCGCGAGTGTGGCTCCGTCTTTCATTTCGAGCTTCGGCTTGAGTGACTTCAACGTCTTTAAAATCGCTTTGGCAAAACTTGGCTTCTTCGATGCAGAAGAGACGGCTTACGGCGCTGAACTCGTTACTCAGCAATATAAGACTTTGTTGGAATCGAAACAGTTCAAGAATTTCATCACCTCGGCATGTCCTGCTGTATGTCGCCTCATACAAGCATATTATCCAAAGGCATTACAATATTTAGCTCCTGTCGATTCTCCGATGATAGCTCATGCCAAGATGTTAAGAAAACAGCATCCTGACGCTAAAATCATCTTCATCGGACCTTGTATCGCTAAGAAACGCGAGGCAATGGAAAGTGGCATCATCGATGGTGTCTTGACATTCGACGACATGCAGGAACTGTTCCACGAGAGGAATATAGTCCTTGATGAGATTATCAATATCTCATTGGAAAATAAAAGAACTACAGCTTGTCTGTCAAAGGCTTATCCTATAAGTCACGGCATCCTTAAATCGTTCCCTGAACTTCCAAAAGGCTACGATTATATGGCCGTCGACGGACCTGATCGTTGCGTTGATGCTCTTCAGAATATCGACAATCTCGAGAATGTGTTTCTTGAAATGAATATCTGTAAAGATGGCTGCGTAAACGGTCCTTGTAGCCTAAGTGTCAATATAAAAGGCGGTAGTATCAAAGCTACTTCTGAAGTGTTGAAATATTACAAGAACGACATTAGGACCTTGGCTCCTCATCAATATGAAGAATACGGCATCGACCTTAATAAGTTGTATCCTCGTATCAGAAACAACAGCATGCCACCTCCGGAACGCGAGATAAAATCTATCTTGGCAAAGATAGGTAAACATAGCGAAGAAGACGAACTTAACTGCGGAGCCTGCGGTTATGCCACTTGTCGCGACAAGGCATGGGCTGTGTATAACGGCTACACCGACGCTGAGATATGTCTCCCTTATATGCGTGAACGCGCTGAGTCGTTGTCGTATGAAATCATACAGCATAGCCCTAACGGCATCATCTTGCTCGACTCTGACTTCTATATCCAAGACATTAATAATAAAGGTAGAGAATTGCTCGGTATCAATGATACTAGCGTCCAAGGTCGTCATGCTAAGGACTTCTTTAACCTCGTAGATTTTATAATAGCTTATAACGAGAAACGTAATGTCAAGGTAGAGAAGATGTTTGTGCCAACGACAGGTAAATATGTCGATGTCTTGATAACATATCTCAAGGAACAGAATATGTTGTTCGGTATCTTTATCGACGTCTCTAACCAAGTTAATTATGACAATGAAATTAATAAGGTGAAGATGGAGACTTTGAAGACTACCGATGAGGTTATCAAGAAGCAGATGCGTGTGGCACAGGAGATTGCTTCTCTTCTTGGAGAGACGACGGCGGAGACTAAGGTCGCCTTGCTTAAACTGAAGAAGACACTTTCTGAAGAAAATAACGGGAAAGGAGTTAAGTGATGGAGTTATGCTTGGAATATGGATGTACCTCAGTGAATAAATTCGGCGAGGAGTTGTGCGGCGATAATGTCGTCAGCATAGTCGATGGCGAATATACCACATTGGTGCTCGCTGACGGTCTCGGCAGCGGAGTGAAAGCTAACATACTTTCAACTCTTACCTCCAAGATTTTATGTACGATGGCAGCTAACGGCATCAACATAGACGAATGCGTCGAGACATTGATACAGACGCTTCCTGTATGTCAGGTGAGAGGCGTGGCATATTCGACATTCTCTTTGATACATGTCAATAACGAAGGCAAAGGCTTCCTCTATGAGTTCGATAACCCGCAAGCTATCTATTATCACAAAGGCAAATGTATCGACTTTGAAAGAGAGAAGCTTGAGATTTACGAGAAGCCCGTCTATAAGTCGGAATTGAACTTAGAAGAAAACGATGTCATCATGGTGATGTCTGACGGCACCATTCACGCAGGCATAGGACAGATACTCAACTTCGGCTGGGAACGTCGTCAGATTATGGATTATCTAGATAGAAATATCAAGTCGACGATGTCGGCAAGAGCCGTGGCATGTATCCTCACATCGGCATGTAACGATTTGTATTTGGATAAACCTGGTGACGACACTACAGTGGCAGCGGTGAAGAT
Organism: Lentimicrobiaceae bacterium; assembly: GCA_015061315.1. Lineage (GTDB taxonomy): Bacteria > Bacteroidota > Bacteroidia > Bacteroidales > F082 > Limimorpha. The sequence goes on along the minus strand of SUWV01000032.1, from coordinate 5,266 downwards.
TCGTCCTCGCCTCAATGTCAATATCATGGTAGGACCTCCTGTCGATAAGGAAAAAGACAACTTCTATGTCGAGCAGTTTCTCGACGGAGCCGACAAGACTATAGTCTGCGGAGGAACGAGTTCGCAGATAGTGGCACGTTATCTCAACAAGCCGCTTCGCACGAGTTTCGACTTCCCTGATAAAGACGTGCCGCCGATAGGTTTCATAGAAGGCGTCGACCTCACCACTGAAGGTGTCCTTACTCTGAGACGACTTCTTGAACTATCAGAGAAATATATATCTATCAACGATTTAACACCAAAGACATTTGTAAAACAAGATGGAGCTTCTCTCTTGGCAAACATGCTTTTTGAAGAAGCTACACATATAAAATTCTTCGTGGGACAGAGCGTCAATGTGGCACATCAAGGCTTGCCTATCGACATTACCATGAAGATGAAACTTGTAGAGAAATTAGCGTCAAACATGCGCGCTATGGGAAAAACAGTAACATTGAATTATGATTAATTTTAAGATATGAGTACAAATCAAAGAGTTTTTGACACAAACGTTCAAGTTGTAAAATACAACGTTTTGAAAGAAGTTATCCGCCGTGCTTACGAAGGCGGTTTGGAAGATGCATATTACGAAATCCCTAAGGTGATATGCCCAGGTCCTAAACCTCAAATCCGTTGCTGTATCTATAAAGAAAGAACTATCATCCAAGATAGAATCAAGTTGGCAATGGGTGGTGATAGAAATAATCCTAATCCTGTTGAAGTCATCGACATCGCTTGCGACGAATGTCCAGCAGAAGGCGTCATGGTGACACCAGCATGTCGCGGTTGTATGGTTCATGCTTGTCAAGATGTGTGTCCTAAAGGCGCAATCTCAATTGTAAATCATCATGCTGTCGTAGATAAAGAAAAATGTATCGAATGTGGCAAGTGCTCAAAGGCATGTCCTTATTCAGCAATCATCATGCAACATCGTCCTTGTATGGTAAGCTGTAAGGTCAAAGCTATTTCTATCGACGAGAACAAGAAAGCCAAGATCGACAACAACAAATGTATCTCATGTGGAGCATGTGTTTATAAATGTCCTTTCGGCGCTATTACAGATAAGTCATACGTTCTCGACATCATCGACATGTTGAAAGGTTCAGAGAACAACACTAAATACAAGGTATATGCTGTCATAGCTCCTGCTATCGTAAGCCAATGCCGTTTCGGTCGCCCAACACAAGTTGTTACTGCAATTCAGAAGCTTGGTTTCCATCAAGTTGTGGAAGCAGCTCTCGGCGCCGACATCACTTTATATAATGAAGCATTGGAATGGAAAGAGAAAGGTTTGATGACGACATCATGTTGTCCTTCATACGTGGCATTCATTGAGAAGAACTTCCCTGAATTGACACAATATATCTCACACTCAGTATCACCAATGATTTTGACAGCACAGATGATAAAGAAATCAGATCCGACAGCTAAGTGTATCTTCATCGGACCATGTGCTTCAAAGAAATTTGAATTTAAATTGGAAAAGACAGGCGGTGCTATCGACTGCGTGATGTCGTTTGAAGAGTTACAAGCATTCTTGGATGCACGTGGCATCGACACTACAGAATGTGAAGATACTGTATTAGACAACGCATCATTCTACGGAAGAATCTTCGCTAAGTCGGGCGGTATCGTACAAGGTCTCATCGATGTAGCTAAGGATCTCAACGTTGAAGGACTCAGACCTATAGTGATGAGCGGCATCGATGAATGTAGAGCAAACTTGATGAAACTTAAATTCGGTAAGGCAACAGAAAACTTCTTCGAAGGTATGGCATGTGAAGGCGGCTGCTTGAATGGACCGCTCTGTATCACACACAGCCCACGTAATATCGTCGACGTAGACAAATACGGTAATGAAGCAAAAGAGAAAACCGTATACAATTCTGTTAAACTTTATGAAATGACAACAAAAGAATGACAGAGCCTCAAACAGAACCTATCAAAGTTATCAAGACAGTCTTGAGCCGATTGCCATTGTATTATAACTTCTTGCTTGAGAAGAGGAAGGAAGATTATAAATACATCTCATCGACGGTCATAGCGAAGAGCTTGAAGCTTAATAACATTCAGGTGAGGAAGGACTTGGCATGCGTAAGTCGTCAGTCGGGGAAACCGAGGATGGGCTTTGAGATAGAGTCGTTGATAACTGATATAGAAGAGGTTTTGGGATTCAACAATTTAGATGAAGTAGTGTTAGTAGGTGCGGGTCGTTTGGGCCGCACCTTGTTGAGCTACCAAGGTTTCGCCGATTATAAGTTAAACATAGTGGCAGGCTTCGATAACTCGGTGGAACTTGTAGGAGCTAAGGTCAACGACAAGCCGATACTCCATATCGACAAGCTGACGCCTATAGTGGAACGTCTTAATATTAAAATAGGTATAATAACAGTCCCTAAGGAATCGGCACAGGAAGTCTGCGACATAATGATTTCTGCTGGAATTAAAGTTATATGGAATTTCGCGCCAGTACATCTCGAGGTGCCAGATGGCATAATAATAAAACACGAGAATTTGGCAGTTTCATTAGCTTTGCTGACACAGAAATTATATAACAAGGAAAGTAAAATTATTGAAAACCAGTAATTTTATTTAGATTTTTTTTAACAAAAAAAACTATAAAAAAATAGATAAAAAAATATCCAATACTGAAAAAATATAGTATATTTGCACCCGTTAAAAAAAATAAATCATGGCAAAGAATAAAGAACAAAAAGTTGTAGAAATTACAGAACAAGAAATAAAAAATCAAGAAGAAATGGCAACAAAAAAAACACGTACAGAATCTGACCTTATCGGTACACGTGAGATTCCAATGGAATGCTACTATGGCGTTCAAACAGCAAGAGCACTTGAAAACTTCCCAATCACAGGTATCGGCATCAACCGTTATCCAAACGTCGTTAAATATTTAGGCGTTATCAAATTGGGTGCTGCTATTGCCAACTATGAAACAGGCAAAATCAGCAAAGAAATTTATGAAGGTATTGCTAAAGCTTGCCAAGATGTTATCGACGGCAAATTAAACGATCAATTCCCAGTTGACGTTATCCAAGGTGGTGCTGGTACTTCAACAAACATGAATGCTAACGAAGTTATCGCTAACCGCGCTTTGGAATATATGGGTTACCAACCAGGTCAATATGAGTACTGCTCACCAAACGACCACGTTAACGCATCACAATCAACAAACGACGCATATCCATGTGCAACACGTTTGGCTATCTACGCTGACCACTTGGAAATGATCAGCCACTTGGATCTCCTCATTTCTTCATTAGAAAGAAAAGCAAGAGAATTTAAAGACGTTATCAAGATGGGTCGTACACAGCTCCAAGACGCTGTTCCTATGACATTAGGTCTTTCATTCCACGCTTTCGCTCAATCATTGAGAAACGAAAAAGAACACCTCATCCATGACTCAAAAGAGTTCTTGTATGTCAATATGGGTGCAACAGCTATCGGTACAGGTATCTGCTCAACATTAGAATATAGAGAAGCTTGCGTTAAAGCATTGCGCGACCTCACAAAATGGGATATCAACTTGTCAGAAGACTTAGTTGAAGCTACATCAGACGCTTCTTCAATGTTAGTTTATTCAAACGCATTGAGAACATTATGTACAAACTTATGTAAAGTATGTAACGACTTACGTTTAATGAGCTCAGGTCCTCGTTGCGGTCTTAACGAAATCAACCTTCCTAAGATGCAACCAGGTTCATCAATCATGCCAGGTAAAGTGAACCCAGTTATCCCTGAAGTAGTAAACCAAATCTGCTACCGCGTTATCGGTAACGATACATGTGTTATGCTCGGCGCTAACAACGCTCAGTTAGAGCTCAACGTTATGGAACCTGTTATGGTTTATAGCTTGTTAGAATCAATCGAGTTGTTAAAGAACGGTTTCGACGTATTACGTAAGCTCTGTATCGACGGTATCACAGCTAATAAAGAACACTGCCGTGAAATGGTTGATAACAGCATCGGTACAATCACAGCTTTAGTTCCAGTTTTGGGCTATAAGACATGTTCAAAACTCGCTAAGGAAGCTCTCGAAACAGGTAAAGGTGTTGTCGTTCTCATCAGAGAACACGGTTTGTTGACAGAAGAACAAATCAACGACGCTATGGCAATAGAGAAAATCATCCTCTAATTTAAGATAAATCTCAAAACGGATGGTACCTTTTGGTATCATCCTTTTGTCGTTTTTAAAAGTATAGTTCTAAATCATTCTTTTTATTTGATTTAAAAAAAACTACTTTTTATGATAAAAATAAAGAAAGGTATTGATATTCACCTTGTAGGCGAAGCAAAGAAAGAGGTTAAGAATTACGAGCCTCAGTTTTTTGCTTTAAAGCCTCACGATTTTATCGGCGTAGTGCCAAAGATGCACGTCGCTGAAGGTGATGATGTAAAAGTCGGTACCGTTTTGTTCCACGACAAGAATAACGAAAGCGTATTCTTCACATCACCTGCCTCAGGAAAAGTGAAAGCTATCGTTCGTGGTGAAAAACGCGTCATTCTTCAAGTCATTGTCGAATCGGACGGTACATTTGAAACTATCGACTTCGGTAAGGCTGATCCTTCAAAACTCTCTCGTAACGAGATAGTGGAGAAATTAGTTCAAAGCGGAACATGGACAATGCTTCGTCAACGCCCATATTCTACTATAGCCAAAACACAAGATGAACCTAAATGCATAGCAGTGTCGATGTTCGATACAGCTCCTTTGGCTCCAGACAATAACTTCATCGTCAAAGACCAAATGGCAGCTATCAAAGCCGGCGTCGAGGCTCTCGCCAAACTGACAAACGGCATGGTTTATCTTAACGTCAATTCTTCAGAGACACAACAAGCTCTCGCATCATTAAATTTCTCTGCAAAGAATGTCACAATCACAGAGTTCCAAGGTCCACATCCTGCAGGTAACGTAAGTACTCAGCTTAACGTCTTGTCGCCAATAAACAAAGGCGAGACAGTGTGGTACACCTACGCTCAAAACCTCATCGCTATAGGAAACCTCTTCCTTAACGGCGTTTACGACAGCAGTAGAGTAGTGGCTTTCACTGGTTCAGAAGTGAAAGAGCCTATGTATTACAGAACAAGAATAGGCGCCGATATGTCGGGATTGTATGAAAATATCTCTTCAGAAAACGTACGTATCATCAGCGGCAACGTCTTGACAGGTAAGAAAATCAACGGCGAAAACTTCTTAGGATACTACGAC